>JABBOH010000001.1:0-134846 GCA_019351895.1 Pseudomonadota bacterium | reverse complement strand
ATGTCGCGGTCGTCGTGCAAACGGACCTCGTGACCGGGAAATATTACCGCCATTTCGAGCGCGAGCAGCGCGACCGGCGGTAGCCGCCCGTCAATACGGGAAGCCGGACTACTGGCTCACTCCTTCCAGCGGGCAGTCTCCGGGGTCGGCGCGACAAAGCCAAGCTGCTGGAAAGTCTCCGCCATATGCGCCGGAAGCGGCGCGCTGACCGAAAGCTCGCCCCCGGCCGGATGCGGTAAAACCAACGCGCGCGCATGCAGATGCAGCCGCCCGTTCACCGTCTCCATACCAGACTCCCCGCCATACGCCACGTCACCCAGGATGGGGTTGCCGATCGCCGCGCAATGCACCCGCAGCTGATGCGTCCGCCCAGTGTGCGGGTAGAGGCCGAGCCAGCTGAACTTGCGCCCGGCATGGTCGATCGTCTCGTATTCCGTCGTCGCCTTGACCGCATCGGGGTCGGATGGATGGGCGATACTGCTGCGCGCGCCACCCAGCCCCTGAGTCCGCGCCAGGGGCAGCTCGATCCGCCCGGCCATCGGCACCGGCAGCCCGTTGACCACCGCCCAATACGTCTTCTTCACTGTCCGCCCACGGAACGCGGCGGAGAGCTTGGCGGCGATCCCCGGCGTCCGCGCCAGCAGCAGCACCCCCGACGTGTCCCGGTCGAGCCGATGCACGAGCCTCGGACGGTCCGGCGCGCCGAAACGCAGCCCGTCCAGCATCCCGTCGAGATGCTTGGTAATGCCCGGCCCGCCCTGGGTCGCAAGCCCGGGCGGCTTGTCGATCGCGATGACCCAGTCGTCCCGGTAGATCACCATCCGGGCGAGATCCTTGACCGTCCGCGCATCGAGCGGCTTCGGCGCCCGATCGACGGGTCCCTCCGCCGCGGCCTGGGCCGGCGGCGGCACGCGAATTGTCTGCCCGGGCTGCAGGCGCGTCGAGGCCTCGGACCGCTTGCCCTGCACCCGGATCTGGCCGGTCCGGCAGAGCTTCTCGATGGCGCCCTGCGTCAGGCCGGGGAAATGCCGCCGGAACCATCGGTCGAGCCGGATATCCGCCTCGTCCAGCGTAACCATGCGTTCCTCGACAGCGCTCATGCGTCCCGCTCCTGCTCACGCCCCTGGTCGCGCTCCTGTTCGCGCTCGGCCCGCAGACGCGACCAATGGTCGAGGCGACGGCCGATTTCCCGCTCGAAGCCACGATCCGCCGGCGCGTAGAAGCGGGCGCGGTCCATGCCCTCGGGAAAGTAGTTCTGGCCGGAGAAGGCCTCCTCCTCGCCGTGATCATAGGCGTAGCCTTCGCCGTAACCGAGTTCGCGCATCAGCTTGGTCGGAGCGTTGCGGATATGGGCGGGCGGCATCAGGCTGCCGGTCGCGCGGGCGGCGCGTTGAGCGGCCCCGAAGGCGGCGTAAACGGCATTCGATTTGGGCGCGGTGCCGAGATAGACGACGGCCTGAGCCAATGCGAGTTCGCCTTCCGGGCTGCCAAGCCGCTCGTAAGTCTGCCACGCCGTCTCGGTGACGAGCAGCGCCTGGGGATCGGCCATGCCGATATCCTCGGCGGCGAAGCGCAGCAGGCGGCGCGCGATGTAGCGCGGGTCCTCTCCGCCAAGCAGCATGCGCGAGAACCAGTAGAGCGCGGCATCGGGGTCGGAGCCGCGCAGCGACTTATGCAGCGCCGAGATGAGGTTGTAGTGCTCCTCGCGGTCCTTGTCATACAGCGCGGCGCGCTTCGACAGCAGGTCCGCGAGCGCCGCGGCATCGAGGGTGGCGGTGTCGTCCGGCAGGGAGAAAAGCTGCTCGGCCATGTTGAGCAGGTAGCGGCCATCGCCGTCCGACATGGCGCGCAGGCTCGCCCGCGCCTCGGCATCGAGCGGCAGGCCGCGCCCGATTTCGCTCTCGGCCCGCGCCAGCAGCTGCTCCAACGCTGCGTCATCGAGCCGTTTCAGCACGAGCACCTGACAGCGGGAGAGCAGGGCGCCGTTGAGGGCGAAGGACGGGTTCTCCGTCGTGGCGCCGATCAGGGTCACGATCCCTTCCTCCACCACGGGCAGGAAGGCGTCCTGCTGGGCGCGGTTGAAGCGATGGATCTCGTCGACGAAAAGCAGCGTCGCCTGACCGGTGCGCCGATGGCGCGCGGCGTCCTCGAAGACGCGCTTGAGATCGCCGACGCCCGAGAACACCGCTGAGATTTGCGAAAACAGAAGTCCCGCCTGATCCGCGATCAGCCGCGCGATGGTCGTCTTGCCGACACCCGGCGGCCCCCACAAGATGAGCGAGGCGAGGGAGCCGCGCGCCAGCATCCGCGTCAGCGTGCCGTCGGGACCCACGAGGTGATCCTGACCCGTCACATCCGCGAGCGACATCGGACGCAGGCGGTCGGCCAACGGCCGGGGCTTCTTCGAAACGGCATGCGGCGGCGGTGCGACCGGCGGTTCAGCGCCAAACAGATCGCCGGCAGGAGCAGGAGTACGCGCCACGCGATATGAACCTCAACCATGGAGCAGAAACGAAAAGGGCGGACCGACAGGCCCGCCCTTCAGCAGAAGAAAGCGCTTCTTTTTGATAAAAGAGGCGAATACTTCCCTCAGTCCTCGGCGGTCGGGAACTGTGCCTCGGTGTTGACCTCGGGCTTCGGCCCGCTGTCTTGGCCCTTGGCCGAAGGATCGCGATCGACGAACTCGATGATCGCCATGGGAGCGGCATCGCCATAGCGGACACCGGCCTTCAGCACGCGAGTATAGCCGCCGGCGCGGCCCTTGTAGCGGTCGGCGAGCGCCGAGAAGAGCTTCGCCACGATCACGTCGTCCCGCAGCTGCGCATAGGCTTGCCGACGAGCGTGAAGGTTGCCACGCTTGCCGAGCGTGATGAGCTTCTCGGCGACGGGCCGCAGCTCCTTCGCCTTGGGCAGGGTCGTCGTGATCTGCTCATGCTTGAGCAGGGCGACGGCCATGTTGCGGAACATGGCGGCGCGGTGGGTGGATGTTACGCCGAGCTTCCGCCCGGAAACGCCGTGACGCATGGTTTCAGTCCTTTGACCTGTGCGTGCTGATCATCAATACGCGGTGGTGACGCTGTCCTTCGGCCGATCGGGCCTCAGAACGGCTCCTCCAGCCGGCGGGCGAGGTCTTCGATATTCTCAGGCGGCCAGCCTTGCACGTTCATGCCGAGCGACAGCCCCATGGCGGTCAGCACTTCCTTGATCTCGTTCAAGGACTTGCGGCCGAAGTTCGGGGTGCGGAGCATCTCCTGCTCGCTCTTCTGAACGAGGTCGCCGATATAGACGATATTGTCGTTCTTCAGGCAGTTGGCGCTGCGGACCGAAAGCTCCAGCTCGTCGACCTTGCGGAGCAGGTTGCGGTTGAACGGCAGATCGTCCTGCTGCTCCTCCAGACGAAGCTGCTGCGGCTCGTCGAAGTTGATGAACAGCTGAAGCTGATCCTGCAGGATGCGCGCGGCGAAGGCGACGGCATCCTCGGGCGTCAGAGCGCCGTTGGTCTCGAGCGTCAGCAGCAGCTTGTCGTAATCCGTCACCTGTCCGACGCGGGTGGGCTCGACTTTGTAGGACACCCGCTTCACCGGCGAGTAGATCGAGTCGACGGGAATGAGCCCAATCGGCGCGTCTTCCGGGCGGTTGGCGGAGGCCGGCACATAGCCTTTGCCGATATTGACCGTGAACTCCATCCCGAGCTTCACGCCTTCGTCCAGCGTGCAGATGACGAGGTCGGGGTTCATGATCTCGATGTCGTGGCCAGCCTGGATCTGCTCGGCGCGAACCTCGCCCGGGCCGGTGGCCGAGAGCATCATGCGCTTCGGGCCTTCGCCATGCATGCGGAGCGCAAGCTGCTTCACGTTGAGCACGATGTCGGTCACATCCTCGCGGACGCCCGGAACCGTGCTGAACTCGTGCAATACGCCGTCGATCTGCACTGCCGTTACGGCCGCACCCTGCAGGGAAGACAGCAGGACGCGACGGATGGCGTTGCCCAGGGTCATGCCGAAGCCGCGCTCCAGCGGCTCCGCCACAACGGTGGCGACGCAGGAGGGATCGTTACCCGGCTCGACTTCGAGCTTCTCGGGCTTGATCAGCGATTCCCAATTTCTCTGCAATACCACATTCGCCTCTTACAATAACAAGCCGGCTGCCGAGCCTTCCCCGTGTCGGACGGAACAAGGATCGGCGCTTCCGGCGCCAAGACGGATTTAAGGGCCCGTCAGACCCGGCGGCGCTTGCGCGGCCGGCACCCGTTATGCGGCACGGCCGTCGTGTCGCGGATGCTGCTGACCGAGAAGCCGACAGTCTGCAGGGCGCGAAGCGCGCTTTCACGTCCGGAACCGGGGCCGCTCACCTCGATCTCGAGCTGCTCCATGCCGTGCTCACGCGCCTTGCGGCCGGCATCCTCGGCGGCCACCTGGGCAGCGTAGGGGGTCGACTTGCGGCTGCCCTTGAAACCTTGGCTGCCGGCCGATGACCAGGCGATGGTGTTGCCCTGGGCGTCGGTGATCGTCACCACGGTATTGTTGAAGGTCGCGGCGACATGCGCCACGCCGGAGCTGATGTTCTTGCGCTCTTTCTTGCGGGGACGCGAGGAGGTCGCGGCGGGCTTCGCCATAGGTCAATCCTGTCACTAGAGACGCCGGCCGCCGAGGCTCGGGGCCCGGGCGGCTATCGGCGTCGGATACAGCTACAACGCGAGGCTGACGGAGGAGGGGCGGAAGCGCGCCCTTACTTCGTCACCTTCTTCTTGCCGGCAATCGCCACCGCCTTGCCCTTGCGGGTGCGGGCATTGGTGTGGGTGCGCTGGCCGCGAACCGGCAAGCCACGACGATGGCGGAGGCCGCGATAGCAACCCAGGTCCATCAGCCGCTTGATGTTCATGGAGACTTCGCGCCGCAGATCGCCCTCGACCCGGAACTCCCGGTCGATGAGCTCACGGATGCGGAGCACCTCGTCATCGGACAGCTGGTTAACACGGCGGTCATCGGCGATCCCGAGGCGCGTGCAGATGTCCTGCGCCTTGGTCGGGCCAATGCCGTAGATATAACGCAGGCTGATGACCACCCGCTTGTTGGTCGGGATGTTCACCCCGGCAATACGCGCCACGCTTCACACTCCTCAAGCGCTGAACGCCATGGCGTTCAGCTGGTCGTCCCGGAATGGCCGAGAAAAAAGACCGATCAGGGCGCACACCCTCGGTCGGCGGAGGAGCGGAATAGCTCTGCTGCTAACTGAGAGTCAACCGCGCACGATCAACTCTGCGTGAGCGCATGGGTGTGTGCGCGCTTGGGCAGGGTCTCGAAGGCCGCTTCGATCATGTCGGCGACCTCGTCGATCTCGGCCAGACCGTCCACCACGCGCAGCCGGTCACGTGCCTCGTAGTAGGGCAGCAGCGGTGCCGTCTGCCGGTTGTAGGCGTCCAGCCGGGCCGTGACGACCTCGCGCTTGTCATCCGGGCGGCGGATGAACTCGTGGTTGCCGCAGAGGTCGCAGGTATCGGCGACCTTCGGCAGATGCGTGTGATCGTTGTAGCTCGCGCCGCATTTGGCGCAGCTGAAACGCCCCGCAATCCGCTCGATGAGGACGGCGTCGTTCACCCGAAGCTCGATCACCGCGTCTATGGCGCTGCCCTGGGCCTCCAGCATGGCGTCCAGCGCCTCCGCTTGGGGGACAGTGCGGGGGAAGCCGTCGAGGATGAAGCCATTGGCGCAGTCGGCCTTCTGGATGCGCGCGCCGATCATGGCGACGAGGATGTCGTCTGAGACAAGGCCGCCCTTGCCCATGATCTCCTTGGCGCGGAGCCCGATTTCGCTGCCGGCGGCAACCTCGGCGCGCAGCATGTCGCCGGTCGAAATCTGAGCGATGCCGTGGCGCGACATAAGCCCCTTGGCTTGCGTGCCCTTTCCGGCGCCGGGCGGACCCAGCAGGATGATGTTCAACGTCCCCTCCCTCGCCCACGGCCTCTTTTGATGAGGCCCTCATACTGGTGCGCTATCAGATGGGACTGGATTTGCGTCACCGTGTCCATAGTGACTGACACGACGATCAGCAGACTGGTGCCGCCAAAATAGAATGGCAGGCTGTAGTGGCCGATGAGGTACTCCGGCACGAGGCAGACGATGACGAGGTAGATGGCGCCGACCGTCGTGAGCCGCGTGAGGATGCGGTCGAAATAATTAGCCGTGTTCGTGCCGGGCCGGATGCCCGGGATGAAGCCGCCCTGCTTCTTGAGGTTGGTCGCCGTCTCCTCCGGGTTGAACACCACCGCCGTATAGAAATACGAGAAGAAGATGATCATCGCGGCATAGAGGGCCATGTAGACGGGCTGCCCGTGGGCGAGGGATGTGGCCAGCCACCGCATCCAGCCGGGACCCGTCGCCGCGTGGGAGAAGCCGATGATCGTCGCCGGGATGAGCAGGATCGAACTCGCGAAGATCGGCGGGATCACGCCCGAGGTATTGATCTTCAGCGGCATGTGGCTGCTTTCGCCGCCATAGACGCGCTGGCCCACCTGACGCTTCGGGTACTGGATGATGATCCTGCGCTGCGCGCGCTCCATGAACACCACGAAACCGATGATGACGATCGCGCCGACGATGAAGGCGAGCACGAAAAACGGCGACAGCGCGCCGGTCTTGCCGAGTTCCAGCAGATGGACGAGGGCGCTCGGCAGGTTGGCGACGATACCCGCGAAGATGATGAGGGACGAGCCGTTGCCGACGCCGCGGGCGGTGATCTGCTCGCCGATCCACATCAGGAACATGGTGCCGCCAACGAGGGTCACGACGCAGGTGAAGCGGAAGAACATGCCGGGGTCGATGACCGCCGGGCCGAGGCTGCCGCGCATGCTCTCGAGCCCGATGGCGATGCCGTAGCTCTGGAAGATGGCGATCAGCGCGGTCAGATAGCGGGTGTACTGGTTGAGGCGGCGGCGGCCGCTCTCACCCTCCTTCTTGAGCGTTTCGAGCGAGGGAATCGCGGAAGCCATCAGCTGGATGATGATGCTGGCGCTGATGTAGGGCATGATGTTCAGCGCGAAGACCGTCATGCGACCGAGGGCGCCGCCCGAGAACATGTCGAACATGCCGAGGATGCCGCCGCCGCTGCGGGTCATGAGCTGGGCCATGACGGCCGGGTCCACGCCCGGCACGGGGATGTAGGTGCCGATCCGGAAGACGATCAACGCTCCCAGGGTGAACCAAATCCGCTTCTTGAGTTCGGTCGCCTTGGCGAAAGCGCCGAAGTTCAGATTTGCCGCAAGTTGTTCGGCCGCCGAGGCCATCCGAGGTTCCCATCACTGCGACGGGCGGGGGGCCGCATCGACCGTCCTCTGTCCACCCGTCTTCTTCCAAAGCTACGCTCAATCCAGCCGGTCGGCCCCGATGGTCAAGGGCTCGCCAAAGACATGCGCCCAACTCGCCGCCAATGCGGCATCGAGTTCGGCCATGCTGACGATGATCCCGAGGGCATGGAGGCTTGTCACCCCATACTCGCGGATGCCGCAAGGAACAATGCCCGCGAAGTGGTCCAGCGCGGGCTCGAGGTTCACCGCGACGCCGTGCCACGTGACCCAGCGGGTGACGCGCACGCCGATGGCGGCGATTTTGGCCTCGGTCCCGGCCGCGCGGTCCGCGACCCAGATGCCGACACGACCGTCGCGCCGCTCGCCACGGATGTTGAAGCGGTCGAGCGTCAGGATCAGCCAGTCCTCGAGCGCGTGGATATAGGCCCGGATGTCGCGCGCCGGCACCGCGCCATGCGGGCGGTCGAGGTCGAGCATGACGTAGCCGACCCGCTGGCCCGGACCATGATAGGTCCACTGCCCGCCGCGGCCGGCGGCGAAGGTCGGGAAGCGCGTCGCGTCCTCAAGGTCCTCGGGCCTCGCCGAACTGCCGGCGGTATAGAGGGGCGGATGCTCGACGAACCAGACGCGCTCATCCGCCTCCCCGGCGCGGATCGCGCGGACGGATGCCTCCATGGAGGCGATCGCCTCCGGATAGGAGGTCAGCCCCTCGGCAATCTCCCACCGGATGCGCGGAGCAGGTGTTCCGGCTGCGCGTGCGGCCGCGTGCTCAGGGGCGATTGCCCGGGGCTCCATCATTCGCTATACCCCGGCGCCCACGATGCGGTCGTGGCGGAATGGTAGACGCGCAAGCTTGAGGTGCTTGTGGGGGCAACCCCGTGGAAGTTCGAGTCTTCTCGACCGCACCATATCTCTCTCATGACAATGAACCCGTGGTCATCGACCTTTGGCGGAGCCGGCGCGCCCGCCGCAGGGCACGTGCCGTTGCATCCTAGCCCGTCAGTTGATCTTATAGCCGCCTGATTAGACGCCGCGACTGGCGTCCGGAGGGTGAACGTTGGACGATAATCTCCGCAAAGCGGCGCTGGACTACCACCGCTACCCCCGGCCCGGGAAGCTCGCGATCGAGCCGACGAAGCGCATGGCGACCCAGCGCGATCTGGCGCTCGCCTACTCTCCCGGCGTCGCCGCCGCGTGCCAGGCGATCGTCGCCGACAGCGACACCGCCAAGCTTTACACGGCACGGGGCAACCTCGTCGGCGTCATCTCCAACGGCACCGCCGTGCTCGGCCTCGGTAATATCGGGGCCCTCGCCTCGAAGCCGGTGATGGAGGGCAAGGCCGTCCTCTTCAAAAAGTTCGCCGGCATCGACGTGTTCGACATCGAGGTCGACGCCGCCGATCCCGACCGCTTCATCGACGTGGTCGCGGCGCTGGAGCCGACCTTCGGCGCGATCAACCTCGAGGACATCAAGGCCCCGGAATGCTTCCGGATCGAGGCCGAGCTTCGCCAGCGGATGAACATCCCGGTCTTTCACGACGATCAGCACGGCACGGCCATTACCGTGGCCGCCGCCGTCCTGAACGGGCTCACCCTGCAGGGCAAGCGGCTCGAGGACATTAAGGTCGTGACCTCGGGGGCCGGCGCCGCCGCGCTCGCCTGCATCGACCTGCTGGTGACGATGGGCCTCAAGCCCGAGCGCGTGTTCCTCACCGATATCGACGGCGTCGTGCATCGCGGACGGAACGGCATGGGGCCGAACCTCGCGCGCTACGCTCAGGATACCGATGCCCGCCGGCTCGAGGAGGTGTTGCAGGATGCGGACCTGTTCCTCGGCCTCTCGGCGCCCCGCGTCCTGAAGCGCGAATGGCTGCCAAGGCTGGCGCCCAAGCCGGTGATCATGGCTCTCGCCAATCCCGAGCCGGAAATCCTGCCCGAATTCGTGCGGCAGGACCGGCCTGACGCCATCATCGCGACCGGGCGCAGCGACTACCCGAACCAGGTCAACAACGTCCTCTGCTTCCCTTTCATCTTCCGCGGCGCACTCGACTGCGGCGCGACGACGATCAACGAGGAGATGAAGCAGGCGGCGGTCGAGGCGCTGGCCGGTCTCGCACGCATGGAGGCGAGCGAGGTGGTGGTGACCGCCTATGGCGGCGCGGCGCCAATCTTCGGCCCCGATTACATCATCCCGAAGCCATTCGACCCGCGCCTCATCCTGGAGATCGCCCCGGCGGTCGCGCGCGCCGCCTTCGCAAGCGGTGTCGCGCGCTTCCCGATCGCGGATTTCGACCAGTACAAGCGCGAGCTGGAGCGCTTCACCTACCGGTCGGGCCAGCTGATGCGGCCGGTCTTCCTGGCGGCCCAGCAGAATCTGCGCAGCATCGTCTATGGCGCGGGCGAGGATGAGCGGGTTCTGCGGGCGGTGCAGACCGTGGTCGACGACAACATGGCCCGCCCCATCCTGCTCGGCTCGCGGGAAGCGATCGAGCGCAAGGTGCGGCAGATGGGTCTGCGCCTCGATCTCAGGCGCGCGGTCACCGTGCTCGACCCGGCGACGGACACCGAGTATTTCGCGCCGCTCCTCGATAAGTACAAGAAGCTCGCCGGACGGCGGGGCGTGCGGCCCGACGCCGCCGAAATCCGCGTGCGCACGCATTCCACCATCTGCGCGTCCCTGATGGTCTCCGAGGGATTGGCCGACGGCGCGCTTTGCGGCGGCTTCGGGGATTGGTGGCGTCATCTGCAATACGCCCTGCCGATCATCCCACGCCGGCCGGGCTGCTCGCGCATCTATGCCATGACCGCGGTCATCCTGCAGGAAGGGGCGCTGTTCTTCTGCGACACGCACATGAACGTCGACCCGACCGACGAGCAGGTCGCGGAGATGACGGCGCTCGCCGCCGAGGCTGTGACATCCTTCGGCCAGACGCCAAAGGTGGCGCTGCTCTCCCACTCCTCCTTCGGGTCGAGCAACACCGAGACCGCGCGCAAGATGCGGCGCGCGCTCGCGCTCATCCGCGAACGGCTGCCCGATCTCGAGGTCGACGGTGAGATGCAGGCGGATGCGGCGCTGGCCGAGGCGACCCGTGCCCGTGCGATCGCGGACAGCAGGCTGACCGGAACCGCGAACCTGCTGGTGCTGCCGACCCTCGATGCCGCCAATATCGCCTTCAACCTGATCAAGGCGGCAGGGGACGGGCTGCAGGTCGGGCCGCTGCTGCTCGGGCTCGCCAAGCCCATTCACATTCTCGTGCCAACGGTCACGGCGCGGGCCATCATCAATATCTCGGCGGTCGCGGCGGCGGAGGCGAATTCACGCCGTTGAGCCTCGGAATGCGTGACATACGCGCTATATCGTAGGGACATGGCCCCCGGAACGGCGTGAAACCGTCCGTAGGCCTCGCATACTGGTTGTTTTTCTGCTTTTTTGTCGCGCTTAGTGACTGAAACTCTTACGATCCGAGGTCGATGATGTCTGCCAAACCGTTGCGCAAGGCGGTACTTCCCGTGGCCGGTCTGGGCACCCGCTTTCTTCCGGCAACGAAGTCCATGCCGAAGGAGATGATGACGGTCGTCGACCGCCCGCTCATCCAATATGCCGTGGATGAGGCGAGAGCCGCCGGGATCGAGCAGTTCTGCATGGTGTCGGGACGCGGCAAGACCGCGCTCATCGACCATTTCGATGTCTCCTACGAGCTTGAGGCGACGCTCAAGGAGCGCGGCAAGACCGAGGCACTCGCCCAGTTGCAGCAGGACAGGCTGCAGCCCGGCTCCATCACCACGGTGCGCCAGCAGGAGCCGCTCGGCCTCGGCCACGCCATCTGGTGCGCCCGCACCTTCATCGGCGACGAGCCCTTCGCGATCCTGCTGCCGGACGACCTCGTGCTCTCCAAGACGCCCTGCATGGCGCAACTCGCCCAGGCCTATAAGGAGACCGAAGGCAGCGTCGTTGCCGTGGTCGAGGTACCGCGCGACCAGACCAACCGCTACGGCATCCTCAAGATCGGCGAGGACGACGGCCGCCTCGTCGAGGTTACGGGCCTTGTCGAGAAGCCGAAGCCCGACGTGGCGCCCTCCAACCTCTCGATCATCGGGCGCTACGTGCTGATGCCCGAGGTCATCGAGCATCTCTCCCGCATGGAGCGCGGCGCCGGCAACGAGGTGCAGCTGACCGACGCCATGGCGAAGCTGATCGGCCACTCGCCCTTCCACGGGCTGCGATTCGAGGGCGAACGGTTCGACTGCGGCGATAAGGTCGGCTTCCTGGAAGCGCAGATCGCGTTCAGCCTGGCGCGGCCGGATCTGGCCGGCGACGTGCGCAGGTTCCTCAAGAAATACACCTAAGAAACTTCGTAAGGACGTCCGATGGCATTCTCTCACAGCTTCCATCCGACCTCGCTCCGCGAATACGATATCCGCGGCGTCGTCGGCAAAACCCTGAAGCCCGAGGATGGCTTCGCGATCGGCCGAACCTTCGGCAGCATGATCGCCCGCTCGGGTGGCTCCATCGTCGCCGTCGGCTATGACGGCCGGACCCACTCGCCTGAGCTGGAGACGGCGCTAGTCAAGGGGCTCAAGGCCTCGGGCATGAACGTGCTGCGGGTCGGGCGCGGCCCGACGCCGCTGCTTTATTTCGCCGCCTTCACGCGCGGCACCGATGGTGCGGTGATGGTGACCGGCAGCCACAACCCGCCGGAATATAACGGCTTCAAGATGATGATCGGCAAGAAGCCGTTCTTCGGGAAGGATATCCTCGAACTCGGCCGTCTGTCAGCCGCGGGCGATGTGGTCGAGGAGACCAAGGGCCACGACGAGATCGTCGACTTTCGGGACGACTACGTGGCGCGCCTCGCGCGCGACTGGGACGGCGGCGACCAGAAGCTCAAGATCGTCTGGGATAATGGCAACGGCGCCGCGGGCGATGTCCTGCAGAAGCTGATCACCCATATCCCCGGCCACCACACGGTGCTGTTCCCCGAGATCGACGGGCACTTCCCGAACCACCACCCCGATCCCACGGTGCCGAAGAATCTCGAGGCGCTCATTGCGGCCGTCACCGGGACGGGCGCCGATCTCGGCATCGCCTTCGACGGCGACGCGGACCGCATCGGTGCCGTGGACGGCAACGGCAACATCCTCTTCGGCGACCAGCTGCTGGTGATCCTGGCGCGCGACGTGCTGAAGACGCATCCCGGCGCCATCATCATCTCGGACGTGAAGGCGAGTCAGGTGCTGTTCGACGAGATCGGCAAGGCGGGAGGATCGCCGCTGATGTGGAAGACCGGCCACAGCCTGATCAAGGCCAAGATGGCCGAGACCGGTTCGCCGCTGGCCGCCGAGATGTCGGGCCACGTCTTCTTCGCCGACAAGTGGTACGGCTTCGACGACGCGCTCTATGCCGCCGTGCGGCTCGCGGGCATCGTCGCGCGCTCCCCGCTCAGCCTCGCCGAGATGCATGACGCGCTGCCGACCGTCGTCAACACGCCGGAGCTGCGTTTCGAGTGCGACGACGAGCGCAAGTTCGCCGTCATCACCGAAGTCGCCGGCCGGTTGAAGACGGCCGGAGCCGCGGTTTCGGAGACCGACGGCGTGCGCGTGAAGACGGATGACGGCTGGTGGCTGCTGCGCGCCTCAAACACGCAGTCGGTGCTCGTTGCCCGCGCGGAGGCGAAGGACACGGCGGGTCTGGAGCGGCTGAAGGCTGATCTCGTGACGCAGCTCGAGGCGTCCGGCATCGAAGCGCCCGACTTCACCGCCGCCGCTTCCGGCCACTGATCGGCTCGCGGCGCCGTAACGGCTACCGGGTGGCGCCGTGCTGGTCTTTCTCTACGGTTCGCTGCGCGATCCGGTCCTGCTGGGCCAGATCGCCGGCGACCCGCGCCTCGGCCGCACGGTGCGGCCCGCACGCCTGGTGGGCTGGTCGCGCGTGCATATCGGCAGTTGGCGGTCCCGCTACGCCTCCGTCGTGCGCAGCCCCGGCTCGGAGGTCGCGGGCTTCGTGGCGCGCCTGCCCGCGCCCGCGCAGCCCCGTCTGATCGCATACGAGGGCGCGGCCTACACGTTGAGGCAGGTCCGGGCGGAGATCGACGGACGACGGCAGATGGTGGCCGTCTGGGTCGCAAGCGCTGTCACCCGCCGAAGCTGGGTGGAACCCGCGAACCCAGGCCGCGTCCGCATGGAGCGCGCGGCCACCCGCCACGCCTAGACTAGAGGCGAGGCTTCAGTTCTCGCCCTGCGCGCGGGTGAAGCCGTCCAACCCGTCGAAGCGCTGCAGCTTCTCGACATGCATCCAGTGGTGTTCGGCGGTAAGCCGCTTCATCAGATGCGCGATCTCGTCGGGTGCGCCCTCGCTCGGCGTGCCGAGCAGGAAACGGCAGCGGAAGAGATCGACCAGAAAGGGCTCGCCGGTATGCGCCGGCCACACCTGCACGCCACGGTTCTCGATCATCTTGAGCGTGAAGTCCGTCCCCTCCGTCGCCGCCTGCAGCGAGGCGGCAAGCCGTTCCGGCGCATGGTCGCTCTCGATGAACACATCGAGGCCCATCATGATCCGGCTGTCGCTGTCGTGGTGCCAGACGCCTTTTGGCCAGACCGGCAGGTTGAGCGGCTGATACTGGCGTGACGGATGGCCGCTGGTGCGGCCGAGATTGGCGATGACCTGATCCGTATAGGCGGTGGTTCCGACGCCCGTGCCTTTCGGCGCGATGTCGCCGGTGAGGTTGCGGCCCTCCTCCAGCGTCACCAGCAGCGCCTGCTCGACCATCTCGGCCGCCGCGAAATCCCCGATGTGGCGCAGCATCATGACCGCCGAGAGCATCAGCGCCGTCGGGTTCGCGAGGTCGCGGCCCGCGATCTGCGGCGCCGAGCCATGCACCGCCTCGAACATCGCGGCATTGTCGCCGATGTTCGATGAGGGGGCGACGCCGAGGCCGCCGACGAGACCGGCGGCGAGATCGCTGATGATGTCGCCGTTCATGTTGGTCGTCACGATCACGTCGAACTGCTCGGGCGCGATCACCAGCTGATGAGCGCAGTTGTCGATGATGATGTGGGACGCCTCGATACCGGGATACTCGGGGGCCACGCGCTCGAAGACGCGCTTCATCATGCCCTCGGTCATCTTCATGATGTTCGCCTTGGTGGCGCAGGCGAGCTTCCGGCGGCTCTCCGCCTGGGTCAGCGCGAAGGCGAGGCGGATGATGCGTTCGCAGCCCGGCTCGGTGATGAGCTTGAGGCATTGGGCGGCGCCCGCGCTCTGCATGTGCTCGATGCCGGTGTAGAGGTCCTCGACATTCTCGCGCACGATGACGAGGTCGATGCCGCGCCCGGAGAAGGGCGTGCGGATGCCCGGCAGTTCCCGCACCGGGCGGATATTGCCGTAAAGCTCGAAGAATTTGCGGAGCGTGACGTTGGCGGATTTCTCGCCGTAGCCGACCGGGGTCTCCAGAGGACCCTTGAGCACGATGCCGGTCTGCGCGATCGAGTCCAACGTATCCTGCGGACAGCCGGAAGCGATGCCGCGCTTGAAGACAGCCGCGCCGGCCTCGGCCTCCTCCCAGGTGATGCGGGCGCCCGCGGCCGCGAGGACGCGCTGGACGGCGCGCATCACCTCCGGGCCGATGCCGTCGCCCGGGATTGCGGTGACCGTGGTGCGCGGGGAGCCGGTCGTCTGGCTGATGACAGGAGCGGTGGCGTCCATGGGGCCTCCTGGCGTTGATGGAAGCGGGCGGTATTTGCGCGCTGACAGCGGATGCTGCAAAGGAAACTGGCGCCGACGCACCCATGCAGGTTTATCATGCACTGCAACATGAGCGGGTGCGACAGCCGGCGGGAGGATGCGACTTGGCCCAGCCTCGATCGACGCGACTGGCCTCGGGCTACCCGGACATCCTCAATCCGGACCTGCTCGACCGCATCCCACTCGATGCTTCTTTGGTGCTGGATGTGGGCTGCCACAAGGGGATGCTCGGCGCGGCCTACCGGCGGCGCAACCCCCGCGCCGTGGTTTTCGGCGTCGACGCGGATGCGGAGGCCGTCGGCGTGGCGGCGACCCGGCTCCACGAAGCCGCCTGTCTCGATATCGAGACCGAGCCGCTCCCCTTCGACGCGCCGGGCGGCTACGACTGCATCATCTATGGCGATGTGCTGGAGCATCTGCGCGACCCCTGGCGCGTCATGCGCGAGCATGCCGATCTCCTCAGCCCGCGCGGCGTCATGCTCATCTGCGTGCCGAACGCGGCGCATTGGAGCGTCGCTCTCAAGCTTCTGAACGGTACTTTCGACTACGAGGATCAGGGCATCCTCGACCGCTCGCATCTCCGTTGGTTCACCCTGGCCTCCATGGAAAAGGCGCTCGCCGAGACCGGACTGCAGCTTTGCGACGTGACGCCGAGAGTTTTCGACCGGGCCGGGGCCGAGGCCGCCGCCGACGCGTTGCAGGGGGGTCTTGCCGCGCTCGGGGTCAGCCGCGACGGCTTCCTCGCCCGCGCCGCGCCCGTCCAGTTCGTCTGGCGGGCGCGCCGCACGCCGCAGCAGACCATCGCCATCCGCTCCACGATGCTGAAGCCCTATGGCGGCGTGAGCGACATCCGCGTGCTGCTGCCGCTGCGCGCGCTCAGGACCGATCCCTCGGTCGTCGTACAGGTCGGCGATGTCGACGGCTTCCCGGAGCCGGACGGGCAGTTGCCGGCGATCTGCGTCCTGCATCGCCCGCTGCTTCTGGGCGAGAACGGCCTCATGGTCTTCCGCCAGCTGCTGCGGCGCGGGTTCATCGTGGTCACCGAGTTCGACGACCGGCCGGATTTCATGCCCGAGCTGCAGGACGAGACGCTGATGAATTTCCGCGCCGCCCATGCCGTGCAGACGAGCACCGAGGTTCTGGCCGAGACGCTCCGTCCGCAGAACGCCGAGGTCGCCGTCTTCCGCAACGGCGTCGGGGAGTTGCCCGGGGTCGCCAATTTCGTGTCGGAGGAGCGCGTCACCCTGTTCTTCGGCGCGATCAACCGGCAGCAGGACTGGATGCCGTATTTTCCCGCGATCAACGCCGCCGCCCTCGCGCTGGGGGCGCGGCTGCATGTCCAGGTCGTCCACGACAAGCTTTTCTTCGACGCGCTGGAGACGCCGCACAAACGCTTCACGCCGACCTGCGACTACCCGACCTATCTCGGGCTGCTCGCGCGGTCCGAGATCAGCTTCATGCCGCTGCGCGACACGCCCTTCAACCGCGCCAAGTCCGACCTGAAGTTCATCGAGGCCGGAGCCGCGCGCGTCGCCGCGCTGGCGAGCCCCATCGTCTACGAGGATTCGATCGAGGACGGGGTGACCGGGCTGATCTTCCGCAGCACGTCCGACCTTTATGAGAAGCTCATCCGGCTGGCGACGATGCCGAGCCTCGCCTTGGCCCTCGGGGAGGCCGCGCGGCTTCGGGTCGCGGAGACGCGGATGGACGCCTATGGCGTCGCCGGGCGGATCGGCTGGTACCGCAGCCTGATCGAGCGGCGGGAGACGCTGACCCAGGCGCTGTACGAGCGCGTGCCGGAACTCGCCCCGTGAGTGGGGCGGCGCGGGTCGCGAGCCTCCATCTCTATCCGGTCAAGTCTTTGCGCGGCTATGCCGCCGGCTCGGTGGATGTCGAGCCCTGTGGCTTCGCCGGGGACCGCCGCTGGATGGTGGTGCAGCCGGACGGCGGTTTTCTGACCCAACGGGAACTGCCGGCGATGGCGACCATCGAGGCGCGGGCGAAACACGCGGGCGTCATCCTCATGGCCGAGGGCCAGCCGTCCCTGAACGTGCCGGTGCCCCCGCCTTCAGGCGAGCGGCGCGAGGTGCAGGTCTGGCGCGACCGGGTGCCCGCGCTCGATGCGGGGCCGGAGGCCGCCGCTTGGCTCAGCGCGCGGCTTGGGCTCGCCGTGGGGCTGGTCTTTCTGGATGACACCCGGGCGCGCCCCGTCGACCAGCTTTATGGGCAGCCGGAGGACCGGGTGGCGTTCGGCGACGGCTTCCCCGTGCTGCTCGCCAACACCGCGTCTCTCGCGGCGCTCAACGCGGCGCTGCCGAACCCGATTCCGATGACGCGGTTCCGCCCCAACCTTGTCGTGGAGGGGGCCGCGCCCTGGGCCGAGGACGGGTGGCAGCGCATCCGCATCGGCACGGCGGTGTTCCGCGTCGCCAAGCCTTGTGCACGCTGCGTGGTCACGACCGTCGACCAGATGACGGGCGATCGCCCGGACAAGGCGGAGCCCTTGCGCACCCTTGGCCGCATTCGCCGCGCCGTCGGCGGGGTGATGTTCGGGCAGAACCTGATCCCGGACGTCCCCGGCCGGATCGCCGTTGGCGACCCGCTGGAGGTGCTGCTCGAAGGGACGCCGAACCTGCATCTCCTGCCGCAGGAGGGGCCGGGCGGCTGAAGCACCGGAGCTTGGCGCCCGGCGGGGTCGACCCTAGCCCTCTGCCGCCGCGCCCATCCCGGGCCTCTGCAGCATCGCGAGAAACTCGCGCCGCGTCGTGGCGTTGGTGCGAAACGCACCCAGCATCCGGCTCGTCACCAAACTCGTTCCAGGCCGGTGCACACCGCGCGTCGTCATGCACTGGTGCGTGGCCTCGATCACGACGGCGACGCCCATGGGCTGCAAAACCTCGTCCAGCGTATTGGCGATTTGTGCCGTCATCTTTTCCTGGATCTGCAGGCGGCGCGCATAGGCGTCGACCACGCGCGCAAGCTTGCTGATGCCGACAACGCGCGTGCGCGGCAGATACGCCACGTGGGCGCGACCGATGATGGGCGCCATATGATGCTCGCAAAAGCTCTCGAACCGGATGTCGCGCAGGAGGACCATCTCGTCGTAGCCATCGGTCTCGGCGAAGGTGCGGGCGAGGATCGCGATCGGATCGACGGCGTATCCCGCGAAATATTCCTCATAGGCGCGGGTCACGCGGCCCGGCGTGTCCAGCAGCCCTTCGCGGGTGGGGTCTTCCCCCGCCCAGCGGAGCAGCACGCGCACTGCTTCCTCCGCCTCCTCCCGCGATGGCCGGTTCTTTTCAGTCGAAGGTTGAGACACATGCGTATCCAAGGCTCGGCTCCGATTTAACGCAGGGGGATTAGACGCTGTCCTCGGCTCCTCGTGCAACGCGGTGCCGACCATTCGGATGTTATGATTGCTTAATGCTTACGGCTAATGGGGAGACCGCGGAAATCCTTTCCTGTCAAGACGGATAATTTCAGGAGAGGGTAGGTGCCGAAGATGAGGGAAATGGGTTTCCGAACCGTAATGTGACTGAACATTGGGCCGAGGCGCGCTGCGAGTGCTGCTGCATCGCTGTTTGGCACCAAGATGAGCATCGGATGACCGATAAACCGATCGGCTGGCGCGACGATACCGTATTCGCGGGCATCGCGCGCCAGCACGGTGACCGGCAGGCTGCCGTCGAGCGCATAGTCAATCTTTCCGGCATCGTCCCACCGCGTCACGGCCACGACCAGACCGGGCTCCGATAGCAGCCCGCGTGCCTCCAGCTCAGGCTTCAGCGGGTTCCAGTTGACGCCGCCGGCAGCGTCCTTGGCATGCGCCATGAAGGCGGGTCCCGCGACGGCGGTGAGCCAGTTCAACCGCATCTGCGTGCCCACCAGCACGAGCCCGACAACCAGCACCGCCGCCGCCGCCACGATGCCGCGCCGCAGCCCGGGCGCGCCGAGCCTCAGCCGACGAGCGACCTCGACGCCCAGGAGCGGGAACAGCATCAGCGTGCCGGGTGCCGACCAGTGATACAGGATGTGGTCCGACGACCAGATCGAGACGATGGCGAAGAGCAGGATCGGCGTCGCCGCCATCAGGGCAAGCAGCCAGCCGCGGGGCTCGGCTGGCCCACGCCGCAGCGCCCGCAGCCAGAGCAGGATGAGCGGCACCCAGATCCAGGGTAGGACGAACAGGGCCTCGCCGGCCCAGACCACGATCGGCGCTAAGGGGTGGAAGCGCAAACCGCCGGCGCGATCACCCTGGAAGGCGAAGGACGCCCAGTGGTGCTCCGCGTTCCAGACGACCACGGGGCTGAACAGGGCGAGGGCCAGGAGCCCGGCGACCCACGGCTGCGGGCGGCGAAGCCATACCCGCGCCTGCGGCACCGTCAGGAGATAGGCCGGCAGGCCGATCAGCACGAGCAGGCCGTTGTATTTGGAGAGCATCGTAAGGCCGGCGCAGGCCCCGGCGGCCAACCAGTCGCCCCAGGCCCGCCCGCCGGGAATGAGGCCCACCGCGCGCGCGGAGAACAGCAGGAAGCCCAGCAACGCGCAGTCGAGCGGACCATCGGGCAGCACCCAGCCGCCGGCGGTCACCGCATAGACCGGCGACAGGTTGAGGATCAGCGCCGCCCAGAAGCCGGCACGCTCGTCACCCGAAAGGCGCGTCGTGATCCGCGCCATCAGCCAGGTCGAAAGCGCGAAGAGCAGGATGAAAGGCAGCCGCACGATGTCGGGCGCCTGGCTGCCCGTGATCGCCATGGCGGCATGGGTCAGCCACCAGGAAATCGGCGGATGATCATAATAGGAGAGTTCGAGGTGACGGCTCGCCGCCACCATGTATGTCTCGTCGATGCCGAGACCGAGCGCCCATCCCATCACCAGCCGGATGAGGGTGGTGACGAGGATGAGCAGAAGAAGCGGGGACACGATCGGCGTCAGTCCTTCAGCTGTGGCGGCCGGCAGGCGGTCGCCCGCCATGTCCGACGCGCCATAGCACCGATCAGTGGTTGTTGCGCGACTCCCCGCGCCGCTCGATGATGTCGAGATACTGGGTCGCCGGCTCCAGGCAGGCGCCCGTGCCCATCTGCCCCACCATGCTGCGGTAGATCTCCTCCCACGGCGTCTTGTTGTCGAGCACGGGCGGCTTCCAGGCCGCGCGCCGCGCCGCCAGCTCGGCATCGGGAATCAGCACGTCCACCCGCCGCTTGTTCAGGTCGATGCTGATCGGATCGCCGTTCCGGAGCAAGGCGAGGCCACCGCCAACGGCCGCCTCGGGCGAGATGTTGAGAATCGAGGGGCTGCCCGAGGTGCCGGATTGCCGCCCGTCGCCCATCGTCGGCAGAGCGTTGACGCCGCGCTTCAGCATCACCGCCGGCGGCTGCATGTTCACGACCTCCGCGCTGCCCGGATAACCCACGGGACCGACGTTGCGGATGATGAGCACGGAATCCTCGTCGACGCCGAGATCGGGGTCCTCGATCCGCGCGTGATAGTCCTCCGGCCCCTCGAAGATGACCGCCTTGCCGAGGAACACGTTGGGATGCGCCGGGTCGCTGAGGAAGCGCTCGCGGAATTCGCGGTCGATGACGCTCGTCTTCATCACCGCCGTCTCGAAGATATTGCCGGAGAGCACGACATAGCCCGCCTCCTCGCGCAGCGGCGCATCATAGGCGCGGATCACCTCGCGGTCGCCATCCTCGAAGGCGGCGATGTTCTCGGCGATCGAGCGCCCGGTGACCGTCAGCGCCGAACCGTCGATCTTGCCGGCGCGCAGCAGCTCCTTCATGACCGCCGGCACGCCGCCCGCGCGGTGGAAGGATTCGCCGAGGAAACGCCCCGCCGGCTGCATGTCGACCAGGAGCGGGATTTGCGGGCCAAGCCGCTGCCAGTCATCCAAGCTGTGATCCACGCCCATGTGCCGGGCGATCGCCACCATGCTGATCGGGCAGTTGGAGGAAGCGCCAAGCGCCGCCGCCGCCACCACCGCGTTGTCGAAGGCGGTCTTGGTCATGATGTCGGACGGGCGCAGGTTCTCATGGACCATGCTGACGATGCGCCGGCCCGTCTCGTAGGCGATCTGGCCGCGCTCGCGGTAAGGCGCGGGGATGGCGGCGCATCCGGGCAATGACATGCCCAGCACCTCGGCGAGCGCATTCATCGAACTTGCCGTGCCCATAGTGTTGCAGTGGCCGACGGAGGGGGCGGACGCCGCCACCATCTGCATGAACTCCTCGTAGGCGATCTCGCCCTCGGCATAGAGTTTCCGCGCGTGCCAGACGACGGTGCCGGAACCCGCGAGCTTGCCCTTGAACCAGCCGTCCAGCATCGGGCCGCCCGACAGCACGATCGCCGGGATGTTCACGGTCGCCGCACCCATCAGGCAGGCGGGCGTCGTCTTGTCGCAGCCGGTCGTCAGCACGACACCGTCCAGCGGATAGCCGTGCAGGACCTCGACGAGGCTGAGATAGGCGAGGTTGCGGTCGAGCGCGGCCGTCGGCCGCTTGCCCGTCTCCTGGATGGGGTGGCAGGGGAATTCCAGCGGCACGCCGCCCGCCTCGCGGATGCCGTCCTTCACGCGATGGGCGAGGTCGAGGTGATGGCGGTTGCAGGGTGCCAGGTCGGAGCCGGTCTGGGCGATGCCGATGATCGGCTTGTCGGACTGCAGCTCGGCCCGGGTCAGGCCGTAATTCATGTAGCGTTCGAGATAGAGCGCCGTCATCGCGGGATCGGAGGGATTGTCGAACCAGCGGCGGCTTCTCAGGCGCTTCGGGCCGGTGTCGTTGTCGTTGCTGGCCATGCTGCGAGTTTCCTTCGTCTCTTCTCTACCCGGAAGGTCCGCGACCGGCGGCAGGGGCAGACCTTTATCGGGGCGCGCAGGCTGCCCCTCGCCCCCTGCAGTGTCAACCGACGCCGCCATGCTACAAAGTGCGCCGCACGCGCGGCACCCAGACCGCTTGAGGAGGAGTTGGAGGATGGATTTTCCGGACGCCACGCTGACCTGCCTGATCCTGGAGCGGGGGGAGGGTTACGCGATCGTCCGCCTCAACCGCCCGGCGGCGCTCAACGCGCTCAACGACGCCATGATGGACGAGCTGAGCGCCGTCATCCCGGCGCTCGACGCCGATCCTGACGTGCGGGCCATCGTGCTGACCGGGTCGGACAAGGCCTTCGCCGCCGGTGCCGACATCCGCGAGATGGCCGACAAGACCTTCCCCCAGGCGGTGGCCGAGGACTTCATCACCCGCAACTGGGAGTCGGTCGCGCGTTGTCGGACGCCGGTGATCGCAGCCGTCGCCGGCTACGCGCTCGGCGGCGGCTGCGAGCTTGCCATGATGTGCGACATCATCCTCGCGGCCGACACGGCGCGGTTCGGGCAGCCGGAGGTGACGCTCGGCATCCCGCCCGGCGCGGGGGGCACCCAGCGCCTGCCGCGCGCCATCGGGAAGGCGCGCGCCATGGAGATGATCCTCACCGGCCGCATGATGACCGCGGCCGAGGCGGAACGGGCCGGCCTCGTCAGCCGCGTCGTGCCGGCGGACCAGCTCATCGACGAGGCGCGGGTGGTCGCCGCCAAGATCGCGAGCCTCTCGCCGCTTGCGGTGCAGCTGGCGAAGGAGCTGGTCGATGCCGCCTATGAGACGCCATTGGCTCAGGGTGTGCGCCAGGAGCGGCGGATGTTCCACGCGGCCTTCGGCACCGAGGACCAGAAGGAAGGCATGGCGGCCTTCGTCGAGAAGCGTAAGCCCGCCTTCAGGGTTCGCTGACTTCACGGGCTGCGGAGGGGCAGGCCCATGAGCCCAAGCAGCGCCTCCGCGGCGCGACTGTGGTAGCGGTCGCCCCGGCTGATCACGTTGAAGGGCCGATCCGGCAAGGCGAGTTCGATCTGCGTCAGCAGGCCTGCTTCCAGGCTCGGGGCTGCGACCGAGGCCGAAAGCGCCGTCGCCCCCATGCCGGCCTCGACCGCCGCGCGCACCGCCTCGTTCGACGGCAGTTCCAGCGCCACCCGCAAGTCTCCCGGCCGCAAACCGAAGCCTTCCCAGGTCGCCTCGAACACCGACCGCGTGCCGGAACCCGGCTCCCGCAGCACCCAGTCGGTCTTGGGCAGCATCCGAGATTCCACGCGCTTGGCCGCGACCCATGGATGATCCGGCGCGACCACGATCACCAGCTGATCGCGCGCCACCTGCGCCAGGCTGAGCGTCAAATCGTCGACCGCGCCCTCCACGAACCCCAATTCGGCGGCGCCGTCGTGCACCGCCGCCGCGACCTGCGCAGTGTTCCCGATCGCGAGCCTGATCTCGACGCCGGGATGGGCGCGGCGGAACGCCACGAGGTAGCGCGGCAGCCAATAGCTCGCGATGGTCTGGCTCGCCTGGACCGAGAGCGTGCCGCGCTTCAACCCGCCCAACTCCGAAAGCACGAGTTCGGCGGCCTCCGCGCGGGCGAGCACGGCGCGGGCTTCGGGCAGGAACAGGCTGCCGGCCTCGGTGAGCGCGATCCCTCGGCCCACGCGGTGAAACAGCTTGGCGCCGTGGCGCTGCTCCAGCCCCGAGATGGCGGCGCTCGCCGCCGACTGGGCAAGGTTGAGCGCCTCCGCCGCGCGGGTCATGTGCTGTCGCTCGGCGACCGCGACGAAGACGCGCAGTTGCTCCAGGGTCAGCGGATGGCGCATCGGGATCAGACGCGGCTGTAGGCGATCCCGCGCGCGAGCCAGCACCCCGCGGTGAGGCCAGAGACGCGGCCCGCCCCATCGCGGGCGAAACGCAGCGTCCAGTCGCCGGGCGCGCTGTAGTCGAGCGCGCGCGGGCAGGGCAGCAGCCAAGTGTCCGGGCCGTAGGGCAGCAGCGGCTGCATCGCCCCCTGGCCAAGCATCCCCGAGAAGCTGCCGTAGAGGGTGCCGCCGGCGGAGACGCAGGTGATTTCGGCTCCGAGTTCCTCGGAGCGGAAGACGCCCTCGATGTCGCCGGCACTGTCTGGGGCGCTCTCGCCGTCCCAGGGCGTCAGCAGCGCTGAGAGGTTCTCATGCGGTCGCGTCATCCAGACGCCCGCCTCACTCCGGTGCAGGCGGACGGAGGCGGAGAGGTAGTCGCCATCCGTGCTGGGCGACAGCACGTCGAAACCGTGCCCGAACTGCAGCCGCAGATGATGGTCCGGCGCAGCCTCGATGCGGACCGCGATGCCGCTTTCGGGCTCGATATAGCGGCCGGCGAAGCCTTCCGGCGATGCCGCCGCCGGCCCGGGCGCGGGCGCGGGCGGAGCATCGAGCAGGGTGCCCAGAACATCGATGGCCGGCGCGCGCGGATCGGCCATGTGGTTGAAGAGCACGACGACCGAGATGCGTTCCTCCGGCACATAGACGCGAAAGCTGCGGAAGCCGCGCAACCCGCCCTCATGGCAGGTCGCGGCCCGGCCGAAGAACTGCGCGCGGGCAAGGCCGAAGCCGTAGGCGGCGGGGGCCCCGTCGCGGAAGGTAACGGGCGCGGAGAGGCGGCTGTAGAGCGCGTCGGGGTCGCCGCGCGTCGCGTCGATGAACTGCTCCCAGGCGATCATGTCCTCGAGGCAGGCAGAGATCCCGGCGTCCCCGGTCCAGTGGATGTTGTTGACGGCGGGGCGGAAGCCGGTGGCGAGGCTGCCCTCGTAGCCGACGGTGCCGCCCGGCACATGCGACGTGTCCGCCGCCAGCCGCGCCTGGGGCATTCCGGCACGGTCGAAGATGCGGCGGCGCAGAAGATCGCCGAAACCCTCGCCCGTCCGCTGTTCGATCAAGTCCGACAGCAGCCGGAAATTCTGGTTGCAATAGGAGTACCGGGTGCCCGGCTCGAAATGCAGGCTGCCGGTGCGGCTGATGATCCGGTCGGCGTCGTCGAGGCCGAAGTGCCCCTCGACCGGCGCGCCGTAGAGCATGGCGACGGCCCAATAGTCGCGCAGGCCGGACTGGTTATGCGCGAGGTCGAGGACCGTGGGCATGCCCTCGGTCAGCCCCGGCAGACGGCGGCGGAGGTCGGCGTCGAGGACGCTCGGATCGGGGAACCGGTCGAGCAACAGGCCGCAGGTGAACTGTTTCGTGATCGAGCAGATGAGGCTCATCGTCAGCGGCGTGAAGGGGATGCGGCGCTCGGCATCGGCCCATCCCCAGCAGTGGCGGGCGAGCACCTCGCCGTCCCGCAACACGGCGACGGCGCCCCCGGGTCCGAGGTAACGGCTCGGCAGGGCCGCGAGCGTCTGGTCGAGGGCAGTGTGCGTCATGGCGAAGCTCCTGGGCCGATGCGCTGTTGTCAGGCGGTTGGCGTCGCGCTGCAAGCGCCCGGGACATCCACGCGCGAGCCGAACCTACTCCCGCGCGAAGATGGCAATCACCGCGTCGAGGTGGTCGGCCATCCGCGCTCGCGCCGCCGCCGCGTCCCGCGCCACGATGGCCTTCAGCACCTCCCAATGCTCCTGCTCGGACCGGAAGGGCATGTCCTCCGGCGTGTAGAGGCGCTGCAGGCGCTGAAACATCGTTCCGTAGCGGTGGCCGAGCAGCAGCGTGATCAGCATCTCGTACGCCGGGTTGCCGCTCGCCTGCGCGATCCGGATGTGGAACTGCCGGTCGCCGGGGTTGGTCCGCGAGCCCTCTCGGTTGTCCCGCAAATTCCGCTCGAAGGCCGCGCGCAGGCCGTCGATCTGCGCGGGCGAGGCATGCTCGGCCGCCAGCGCCGCCGTCTCGGGCTCCACCAGCCGCCGCGCCTGCAACAGCGCGAAGGGCGGAATCTCGACCGACAGATCGAGCGTCACCGGCAGCTCCGGGTCAGGTTCGGCGGGGCTCATCCGCATCACCCGGCCCATGACGTCGCTGGCCGCCGCATCGTCCGGCGCCCGCAGCACCTCGACCCCGGCCCCGACGCGCACATCGACCAGCCCGAGCACCTCGAGCGCAATCAGCGCCTCCCGCACGGACGAGCGGCTGACTTCGAGCGTCGCCGCCAGCTCCCGCTCCGAGGGCAGGAAGCTGCCGGGGGGATAGTCGCCGCGAGCGATGAGATCGCAAAGCCGGTCGGCGATCTGGCTGTACAGCCGCCGGCTGTGGATGGCTTCCAGTGCCATTCTTTTCCCGTTCGTTCCACTTGGCAGATGTTGCCGGACGCACTACAACACATCCTAAGTGGTCCGACCATTGGTCCTTTGAGGACCCAAAGACAATGACAACGCGGCGGGACAGGGAAGCGGCATGAGACTAAAGGGCAAGCGCGCCTTCATCACGGCGGCGGGGCAGGGCATCGGCCGGGCAACGGCGGAACTGTTCATCCGTGAGGGCGCGGAGGTCATCGCGACCGACCTCAACCTCGCGGTCCTCGGCTCCCTCACGGGCTGCACTACCCGCGCGCTCGACGTGCTGTCGCCCGACGCCATAGCGGCCGCGGCCGCCGAAGCGGGGCCGGTCGACATCCTCTTCAACTGCGCGGGCTATGTGCATCACGGCTCGATCCTGGATTGCGACGACCGCGCCTGGGCCTTCTCCTTCGATCTCAACGTGACCGCGATGTTCCGCATGATCCGCGCCTTCCTGCCGGACATGCTGGCGAACAGCGGCGGCTCGATCGTCAACATGGCCTCCCTCGCTTCGTCGGTGAAAGGCGTGCCGAACCGCGCCGCCTACGGCGCCAGCAAGGCGGCCGTCATCGGCCTCACCAAATCGGTGGCGGCCGACTTCGTGGGTCAGGGCATCCGCTGCAACGCGATCTGCCCCGGCACCGTCCAATCGCCCTCGCTCGACGAGCGCATCAAGGCGCAGGCGGCGGCGGGCGGCATCACCGAGGAAGAGGCGCGCGCGGGCTTCGTGCGACGTCAGCCGATGGGCCGCCTCGGCAGCGCGGAGGAAATCGCCTACCTCGCCCTCTACCTCGCCTCGGACGAGAGCAGTTACACCACCGGCACGGCGCAGATGATCGACGGCGGCTGGTCGATCTGATGATCCGCATCACGGGTCTCCGCGCGCTCGACATTCGCTTTCCGACCTCGGCCATGCTCGACGGCTCGGATGCGATGAACCCCGATCCCGACTATTCGGCGGCCTATGTGATCCTGGAGACGAACCAGGACGGCCTCGAGGGCCACGGTCTCACCTTCACGATCGGGCGCGGCAACGAGATCGTCTGTGCCGCGATCCGGGCGCTGACCGGGCGCGTCGTGGGGCTGGAACTCGACTGGATCCGGGAGAACCCGGGCCGCTTCTGGCGGCACGTCACGGGCGACAGCCAGCTGCGCTGGATCGGTCCCGACAAGGGCGCGATCCACCTCGCGACCGGCGCCGTCGTCAACGCTGTGTGGGATCTTTGGGCGAAAGCCGAGAGCAAGCCGCTCTGGCGTCTGGTGGGCGAGATGAGCCCCGAGGACCTCGTCCGCTGCATCGACTTCCGCTACATCACCGACTGCATGGCGCCGGAGGAGGCGCTCGACTTCCTCACCGACGCGGCGCGCGGCAAGGAGGAACGGCTCGGCCATCTGCTGACGCACGGTTATCCCTGCTACACGACCTCGGCCGGATGGCTCGGCTACAGCGACGAGAAGCTGACGCGGCTGGCGAAGCTCGCGGTCGATAACGGCTTCAACCACATCAAGCTCAAGGTCGGGCACGATCTTGAGGACGATATCCGCAGGCTCTCCATCGTGCGGCAGATCATGGGGCCGGACCGTCGCCTGATGATCGACGCCAATCAGGTCTGGGAGGTCGATCAGGCGATCGAGTGGCTCGGCCAGCTCGCCTTCGCCAAGCCCTGGTTCATCGAGGAGCCGACGAGCCCCGACGATGTCGAGGGACACCGCAAGATCCGGGATGCCGTGTCACCGATGCTGATCGCGACCGGCGAGATGTGCCAGAACCGCATCGTCTTCAAGCAGTTCATGATGCGCGGCGCGATCGACATCGTGCAGATCGACAGCTGCCGCCTCGGCGGCGTCAACGAGATCCTCGCCGTGATGCTGATGGCCGCGCGCTACGACCTGCCGGTGTGCCCGCATGCCGGCGGCGTCGGGCTTTGCGAATACGTCCAGCACCTCTCGATGATCGACTACCTCGCGATCTCCGGCACGATGGAGGATCGGGTGATCGAATATGTCGATCATCTGCACGAGCATTTCCTCGACCCCTGCGAGGTGCTCGACGCCAACTACCTTGCGCCCAAGGCGCCGGGCTTCTCCATCACGATGCGGGCGGCATCGCTCGCGCAATACGAGTACAAGGGCTGACGAATGGATCTCGGACTACGCGACCATGTGGTGATCGTGACCGGCGGCGCGTCCGGCATCGGCGCCGCCATTTCCACGACGCTCGCCGAGGAAGGCGCGATCCCGGTCGTCTTCGGGCGCACGGCACCCCCGGCGGGCTTCATCGAAAGCCTGCAGGCGCTTCGCTCCGAGTCCTGCTTCATCTCGGTCGAGCTGATGGACGAGGCGGCCTGCGCCGGCGCGATCGCCGAGACCGCGGCCCGCTTCGGCCGCATCGATGGTCTCGTCAACAATGCCGGCGTCAATGATGGGGTGGGTCTCGAAGCCGGTGTTGCCGCCTTCGAGGAGTCGGTGCGGAAGAATCTGACGCACTGCTACACGATGGCGCATTACTGCCTGCCGCATCTCCGGGCGAGCCGCGGCAGCATCGTCAACATCTCGTCGAAGACGGCCTTGACCGGTCAAGGCAACACCAGCGGCTACGCGGCGTCCAAAGCCGGGCAGCTCGGCCTGACGCGCGAATGGGCGGCATCCCTTCTCGCCGACGGCATCCGCGTCAACGCCGTGTTGCCGGCCGAGGTGATGACGCCGCTCTACGACCGCTGGCTGAAGACGTTTCCGGAGCCCGAGGCCAAGCTCGAGCTCATCACCGCCAAGATCCCGCTGGGCGCTCGGATGACGACGGGGGAGGAAATCGCCGCGACTGTGGCCTTCCTGCTCTCCGCTCGTGCATCCCACACCACGGGCCAGTGGCTCATTCCCGATGGCGGCTACGTCCATCTCGACCGCGCCCTGACCTGACGACGCTTCGCCTCAACAACGACAATAAAACGAGGAATATCCCGATGACACCGCTATCCAAATCCCTGCTCGCCGCCACGCTGTTCACCGCCTTCGCCGCATGGCAGGTTCCGGCCGCCCATGCCCAGACGATCCCCGTCATCGTGAAGGACACGACGTCGCAGTATTGGCAGATCGTGCTCGCCGGCGCGCGCGAGGCCGGCAAGGAACTGCACATCAAGGTGCCGGAACTCGGCGCGCAGAGCGAAGCCGACATCTCGGGCGAGATCACCGCGCTTGAGAATGCCGCCGCCGAGAGCCCGGCCGCGATCGTCATCGCGCCGACGCAGTACACGGCGCTCGGCGCGCCGATCACCGCCGTCGCGCAGAACATCAAGGTCATCGGCATCGATTCCGCCGCCAACACGACCGCCTGGACCTCCTTCCTCTCGACCAACAACGTGACCGGCGGCAAGGTCGCGGCCGATGCGATGGCCGAGGGCATCAAGGCGAAAACAGGCAAGGCCGCGGGCGAGGTCGCTATCATCACCTCGTTGCCCGGCGTCGGCTCGCTCGACCAGCGCGCGCAAGGCTTCAAGGAGGAGATCGCGGCCAAGTATCCGGACATCAAGATCATCGCCAACCGCATCGCCGACGGCCAGCCGACCACGGGCCTCAACATCATGACCGATCTGATGACCGCTCATCCGCATCTCGTCGGCGTCTTCGCGAGCAACCTGCAGATGGTGGAAGGCGCGAGCCAGGCGCTGTCCGAATCCGGCAACAAGAAGCTGACCCTGGTCGGCTTCGACAGCGACAAGAACCTCGTCGCGGGCCTGAAGAGTGGCGTGATCTACGCGCTGATCGTGCAGGACCCGTATCGCATGGGCTATGAGGGCGTGCAGATCGCGCTGAAGGCCAGCAAGGGCGAGGCCGTGCCGAAGGAGATCGACACGGGCGTGACCGCCATCACCAAAGCCAACATCGACACGCCGCGCGCCCAGGCGCTGCTGAACCCGAAGGTCTGAGGCCGCCCGTGGACAATCCCGCGCCGCGCCCACCGACCGATGCGCCGATTCTTGAACTGCGGCAGGTCGACAAGCGCTTCCTGGGCACTCATGCGCTGAAGCAGGTGGATCTCGCCTTCCGGCAAGGCGAGATCCACGCCATCGTCGGCGAGAACGGCGCGGGAAAATCCACGCTCATCAAGATCCTGACGGGCGCGCATGTGCGCTCGGCGGGCACCATCCTGTGGCAGGGGAGGGAGGTGGCGCTCGCCTCCCCCCTGGACGCCATCAGCCTCGGCATCAACGCGGTGCATCAGGAGGTTGTGTTGTGCTCACACCTCACGGTGGCCGCGAACATCTTCCTCGGCGACGAGCGCACCAATGCCGGCCTGCTCCGCGACCGCGCAATGGTCGCCGAGGCGCAGCGCCTGCTGGACGATCTCGGTTTCGATCTCCGGGCGGATGCGGTGCTGGGAGACCTCGCCATCGGCCAGCAACAGCTGGTGGCGACGGCGCGCGCCGCCGCGCGCGGCGTGAAGTTCCTCATCTTCGACGAGCCTACCGCCTATCTGACGCGCCAGGACACCGACAAGCTTTTCCGCCTCATCCGGCGGCTGAACGGCGAGGGTGTCACCATCGTCTATATCAGTCACCGCATGGAGGAGATCTTCCAGCTTGCGGACCGGGTCTCCGTGCTGCGCGACGGGCAGAAGGTCGCGACGCATGTGGTGGCCGAGACGAACGAGCGAGAGTTGATCCGCGACATGGTCGCCCGCACCATCGAGGAGGTGCACTACAAGGAGGCAATCCCGGCGGGCGACGTGCTGCTGGAGGTGACGGGGCTCAGCGGCCCCGGCTTCCGCGACGTGTCGCTCACCGTGCGGCGCGGCGAGGTCGTCGGCCTCTACGGGCTCGTGGGCGCCGGGCGCAGCGAGTTCGTGCAATGCCTGTTCGGCCGCACGAAACGCAGCGCGGGCCAGGTCAAGCTGCGCGGCGAGCCGGTGACCATCCACCACGAGAGCGACGCGATCGCGCGCGGCATCGCTCTGGTGCCGGAAAGCCGGCGCGACCAGGGCCTCTGTCTCAACATGGGCGTGGGGTTCAACCTCAACCTGCCGGTCTTCGGCCGCATCAGCCCGACCGGCCTGGTCGATACCGGGGCCGAGCGGCGGGGAGCGGCGAAGCAGATCGCCGATCTCCGCATCGTCGCGGCTTCGGCAGGCGTCCCGGCCGCCACGCTCTCGGGCGGCAACCAGCAGAAGATCGTCGTGGGCAAATGGCTCAACCACGGCGCCGAGCTTTTCATCTTCGACGAGCCGACCGTCGGCGTCGACGTCGGCACCAAGGTCGAAATCTACAAGGTCTTCGCGAGCCTGCTCAAGGCCGGGGCCGGCATCATCCTGATCTCCTCCTACCTGCCCGAGGTCTACGACCTCAGCGACCGGCTGCACGTCTTCAGCCGCGGCACGATCGTCGCCAGTCATGACGCGAAGTCCGCCCACCCCGAAACTATTCTAACGGAGGCCATCGGTGTCTGACATCAGCACAGCCGCCATTCCGGCACCGAAGCGCCCCGCCCTCAAAAGCCACCGCTTCGGTTTTCTGCTCAACCTCACGCTGCTCGCGCTGCTCGTTGTGCTGTGGCTCGCGCTCTCGGTCTCGACGAGAAGCTTCGCGACCTTCGGCAATTTCGAGAACCTGCTGCGCCAGGATTCGATGTGGTCGATCATGGCGGTCGGCCAGACCTTCGTCATCATCACGGCCGGCATCGATCTCTCCGTCGGCGCCGTCGTCGGGCTCACCAGCACGGTCATCGCCATGCTGCTGGCCGGCGGCGTGCCGATCTGGGCGTCGATCGTCATCACGCTGCTGATCGGCGGCCTGCTCGGCGCCATCAACGCCTTCGGCATCGTCAACCTGCGGCTGCCGCCCTTCATCATGACGCTCGCGACCATGACCGCGCTCCGCAGCTTCGGCCTGCTCATAACCGACGGTCAGACGATCGGCGGGTTGCCGCTGAAATTTATCCTGTTCTCCAGCCACAGGACGCTCGGCATCCCGAATCTGTTCATCATCGTGATCCTGATCGCCGTCCCCTGCTATTTCCTCCTGCATCGCAGCCGCTGGGGCCGCTACCTGTTCGCCGTCGGCAGCAACCCGGAAGCCGCGCGCCTGTCGGGCGTCAGCGTCAACCGCACCATCTACCTTGCCTATATCGTGTCGGCCCTGCTCGCCTCCGTGGTCGGCGTTCTGGTGGCGTCGCGCATCGGCATCGGCATCGCGACCACCGGCCAAGGCTGGGAACTGCAGAGCATCGCCTCCTCCGTCATCGGCGGCACCAGCCTGTTCGGCGCGGTCGGCACCGTCATTGGGCCGTTGCTGGGCGCGATGCTGCTGACGACGATTAACAACGGCGCCAACCTGATGAATGTGAACCCGTTCTGGCAGGGCATCATCACGGGGCTGCTGATCATCGTGATCGTCTATTTCGACCAGCTCCGCCGCAGGAAGACGCGCTGAATGAAGACCATCATCTGCGACCGGCCCGGCAGTCTGAGCCTCATCGACCGGCCGGAACCCCGTCCGGGGCCGGGCGAGGCGCTGCTGCGCATTCGCCGCGTCGGCGTCTGCGGCACCGACTTTCACATCCTCGGCGGCCGGCAGCCCTATCTCAGCTACCCGCGCGTCATGGGCCACGAACTCGGCGCGGAGGTGGTCGAGGCGCCGGCCGGTAGCGGCCTCCCGCCGGGAATGACGGCGGTCGTCATGCCCTACCTCAGCTGCGGCACCTGCCGGGCCTGTCGTCGTGGCCTGACGAATTGCTGCCGGCGCATCAGCGTGCTCGGCGTGCATCAGGATGGCGGCATGGCGGAGTATCTCGCCGTTCCCGCGGGCAACGTCATCCCGGCGCCGAACCTCTCGCTCGATCAGGCGGCCATGGTGGAGTTTCTCGCCATCGGCGCGCATGGCGTGCGGCGTGCGGCGATCACGCCCGAGGACCGCGTGCTGGTGGTGGGCGCGGGGCCCATCGGCATCGCGGCCCTCATTTTTGCCCGCGCCCGCGGCGCCGAGGTCACCGTCATGGATTTGCGCCAGGACCGGCTGGACGTGGCCCGCACCGAGCTTGGCGCGGCGGCGACTGTCATCGCTTCCACCGAAGCGGCCGACCGGCTGGCGGCCCTGACGGGCGGGGAGTTCTTCGACGTCGTCATCGACGCCACCGGTCACGCGCCTTCCATGACGCGCGGCCTCTCCTTCGTCGGCCACGGCGGGCGCTATGTTCTGCTCAGCATCGTGCAGGACGACCTCGCCTTCCCGGACCCCGAATTCCACAAAAGGGAGACGACGCTGCTGGCGAGCCGCAACGCGCTCCGCTCGGACTTCGATGAGGTCATGCGGCAGATCGAGGCGGGGGCGGTGCCGACCGAGGCGCTCGGCACGCACCGCGCGCCGCTCGCCGACGCGCCGGCGAGCATGCCCGTCTGGAGCACGCCCGAGGCCGGCGTCATCAAGGCGATCCTGGAGGTCTGACGCCCTACTTCGCCAGCGTCTTGCGATGGATGTCGACGATGTCGAGCACGCGGCTCATCTCGTTGAACCACCCGGCTCGGTTGAAGTAGGCGCGCGCCGTTTCGTTGAGGCCGCCTTTCGTCTCGTAGTGCTCGGGCGGGAGCGATCCGGTCCTGCGCTCATCGGCGGCGGCGAGTTCGCCCAGGCCGACGAACAGGGACCGCACGAAGCGCGCCGCCTGATCGCGCGCAAGCCCGCGCGCCTCCAGCCAATCCACCACGGTGTTCTGCAACTGGAAATGCGATGACATGAGGCCGCTCGCGATGCTGATCGTGTCGAGCTCGCTCTCGGTGGCCGGGATCACGAGTTCGCCGACGGGCGCGAACAGCCCTTCGACGGTGGGGTCGGGCGGCGTCATCAGGATCGGACCCTTGCCGTATTCGATGCAGGGCAGGGGGATCATCCGCACCACGCGGGTCACGGGGCCGACATTCGCGCGCACCAGTTCCAGCGGCACTCCGGCCAGGAAGCTCACCACGATCTGGTCGGCGCGGAACGGCAGATCGCCGAGCAGCCCGATCTGCTTCGGCAGCACGCCGAGGAGGACCATGTCGCTCTGTTCGACGACAGCCTCGTTGCTCTCCTCGCGCGTCGTGTTGGGATAGGCGGCGGCGAGCGCGCGGGACCGCTCCTCCGAGCGCGGCGAGAGCAGAAAACGATGCTCCCTCGCCTCCGTCGTCTGCAGGCCGCGGATCACGGCCTCGGCGAGAACGCCCGTGCCGACGAAGCCCAGACTGGCCATTCTCACCGCTCCCCGCTCATTCTCCGCGCTACCAAGACGATACGATCCCCGAGCGCAAGCCCAGGTCAGATCGACCAGGCGACGTCGGAGGCTTTGGCCGAAGCGGGCTCGGACCTCGCGTGCGCCGCCATAGCCTGCGCCCCGCCGGAAGTGTGCGTTCCGTTCGGCGAGCACGATGCGCGCCTCGGGGGAGAGCACTGGTGCATGAGCTGCAACGCCAGCAGGGTTCCGCTCAATCCCCCCGCGCCGACCACGGCGATCGTTTGTGGTGGTCATCTACCCTGCCCTGCCTCTGGTGGGCGACGCGGCTCGCCCGGTCAGCGCGGCTTCGACCTTCCCATGCCGGTCGAGAAATTCCCGAGGCTGTCGTGCAAGGGGAACCCATGACCGGGACACACGCCCTGCCGCTTGCCTGAACCCGATATCCGCCTAGAACGGCGTGAGGTCGAGGTCCGTCGCGAGTTTGGGCGCCTTGGTGAGATCGGCGAGGGTACAGCCCTCCAGCACGCCGGCGGCGGCGTCCCGCACGCGCTGCATCAGCCCGGTCAGCTGGCAGCTGTGCATGTCCTTGCAGTCCCGGCAGACCCCGAATCTTGTCCGGCTGGCGCAGGGCGTGAGCGCGATCGGCCCGTCGATGATGCGGATCACGTCGGCCACCGTGATCGCCTCGGCCGGCTTCATAAGTTTGTGACCGCCCACCGGACCACGGCGACTTTGCACCAGCCCCTGATCGCGAAGCTGCACGAGGATCGCTTCAAGAAACTTGCGCGGAATGTCGCTGCGCTCGGCAATCGTCTGGGCGCTGGTCCAGCGGCCGGAGGGCAGCTCCTCGGTGAGCGCAAGCGTGGCTCGCAAGGCGTATTTGGCGCGGCTGGACAGCATGCGGCGTCCGAGGTTCAAGGAGACTGGTCAATCAGCCCGCATGTTCGTGGTCGCAAGCGGGGCTGCAGTCAAGGCAAGGCCGCGGACCTTCAAGGCGCGGATGGGGGGGAACTCGCGGCCTTGCGCGCATCGGCCGCCTTGCGCTGCCGCTCGCGCCACGCGTCGATCAGCTGGATGATGGTCGCGGCCGTTTCCTCGATCGAGCGACGGCTGACATCGATGACCGGCCAGCCACGGCTGGTGCAGAGGCGCTTGGCCCAGAGCAGTTCGGCCGTGACCGCCTCCTCGTCGGTATATTCGCCGCTGTCCCGGTGACCGACATTGTTCGTGCCCAGCATCCGCAGCCGGTGGCGGCGGATGTCGATCAGCGCCTGCGGGTCGAGCGTCAGCCCCACGACGGGACAGGCCGGGTTATCCAGCGCCGGCGGCAGCGCGATGCCCGGCACCAGCGGGATGTTGCCGGCCTTGATGCCGCGATTGGCGAGGTAGAACGAGGTCGGCGTCTTGGAGGAGCGAGAGACGCCGACCAGCACCACGTCCGCCTCCGCGATGCCGGCCTGGGCCTGCCCGTCATCATGCGCCAGCACGTAGTGGATCGCGTCGATGCGCCGGAAGTAGTCGGCATCCAAGGTATATTGCCGCCCCGGCCGCGCCGCCGCCTGCTCCCCCGCATTCTCCTGCAGCATCTCCATCACCTGATCGAGCACATGGACGATCGGCACGCCGAGCTTGGCGCAGGCCATGTCGAGTTCGCTCCGCAGCGCCTTGTCGACAAGGCTCGACAGGACCGGGCCGGGCTCCGCCTGCAGCCCGTCGAGCACGCGGTGCAGCTGGAAGCGCGTGCGGATCAGGCTCCAGCGATGCGGGATGATGCTGAGATGCTCGAACTGGACCGTCGTCGCGCGGACGATCGAGTTGAGCGTCTCGCCGGTCGCGTCTGAGACAAGATGGAGGTTGAGCCGGTGCGTGGACATGTCGGAACCATAATGGGGATAACGGGGGTAAGGGAGAGGCGATCGCATCCGGGCCCGGCTCAGCGCGTATAAGACGGTATTCGCCGTGTCGTGTGGAGGAGTGGGCCGCGCCACGCCGACGCAGCAGAAGGTTCACAGAGTCTTGATGGAAAACAGGAGGATAGAGCCAGCATGCCTGTGGACAACTCTGGGGACGAACGCAAGGCGGACGGGGTACCCCAGCATCCACCGGCCCATCCTCCATCTCACAATTCCTAGATCTTCTTTAGTCATGTAAGGGAAGCACCAGCTGGTTGGGGATAGACGTGAAAAGACTGCTTCAGGCGCTTTCGGGGGAACCGGTCTGGCCGCCGCCCATATGGCTGATGCGTCAGGCAGGCCGATATCTGCCGGAATATCGCAATCTAAGAGCTGAAACGCCCGATTTTGTGTCGTTTTGCCTGGATCCGTCGCGGGCCGCCGATGCCACGCTGCAGCCTATCCGGCGCTTCGGAATGGATGGCGCGATCCTCTTCAGCGATATCCTGATCCTTCCCTGGGCACTGGGACGCGACCTGAAGTTCACCGAAGGTCACGGCCCCAGCCTGCCGCCGCTGAAGGCTGTGGATGAAGTCCGGGCGCTCGATTCCGCGGGGTTCCTGACCAGGGTGGAGCCGGTGCTGGAGACGATCGGGCTGATCCGGGCGGAGCTTGCGCGGAAGCATCCGACGACCGCCCTGATAGGCTTCGTAGGCGCCCCGTTCACCGTCGCCTGCTACATGATCGAGGGCGGCGGCTCGAAGGAGTTCGCCGCCACCCGCCGCATGGCGGCGGGACAGCCGGAAGACTTCGACCGGCTGATCGAGGTGCTGACGACCACGAGCATCACCTACCTCTTGGCCCAGATCGCGGCGGGAGCGGAAGCCGTCATGCTGTTCGACAGCTGGGCCGGCCTGCTGCCGCCGTCGGCGTTCCGGCGGCATGTGATCGGGCCCACGGCCCGGATCGCGGCGGCCATCAAGCAGCTGCATCCGGGCGTTCCGGTCATCGGCTTCCCGCGCCTAGCCGGGACGATGGTCGCGGCTTACGGGGCCGATGCGGGCGTCGATGCGATGGGGATGGACACCGCCTCCGACCCTGCCGTCATTGACACGCTGGTGCCCGACGGGCTGGCGCTGCAGGGCAATCTCGATCCATTCGCGCTGATGCAGGGTGGTGAGGTGATGGAACGGGAAACCCGTGCTATCCTGGCCGCGATGAGACATCGTCCCTTCGTGTTCAACCTCGGTCATGGCGTGATGCCGCCGACCTCGCCCGCCCATGTGGCGGCGCTGGTCGATCTCGTGCGAGGTGGCTGAGGTGGATGTCCTGAGCCGCGAGCCGGCCGACCTCGTCATCGAGGGCCGGCGGCCCAAGGTCGCGGTCGTGCTGTTCAACCTCGGCGGCCCGGACAATCAGGAGGCGGTGAAGCCGTTTCTGCTGAACCTTTTCACCGACCCCGCCATCCTGCGCGTGCCGCCCTTCATCCGGCCCTTCCTGGCCCGGCTCATCGCCTACCGGCGGGTTCCCGCCGCGCGCGAGAACTACCGCCTGATGGGCGGCGGCTCGCCCCTGCTGCCGCTGACCGAGAAGCAGGCCCACGCGCTGGAAGCCGATCTCCGCCGGGACTGGGACGTGAAATGCTTCATCGCCATGCGCTACTGGCATCCCTTCAGCGAGGCGGCGGCCCGTGCGGTGCGGGATTGGCAGCCCGATGAGGTGCTGCTGCTGCCGCTCTACCCGCATTTCTCGACCACCACGACGGGCAGCTCATTGACCGCGTGGCGGGAAGCCGCGGCCCGCGTGGGGCTCGTGGCCAATACGACGACACTCTGCTGCTGGTTCAACGACGACCGCATCGCGGCCAACGCCGCGGCGATCCTCCAGGACACCATCGACGCGGCGCGCGCGGCGCTGCCGCCCGACGTGCCGCTCCGCATCCTGTTCTCGGCGCATGGTCTGCCGCAGACGATCGTCGATCGCGGCGATCCCTACCAGTTCCAGATCGAGGCCTATGTGGCCTCGCTCCGACGCTACCTGCGCGACCCCGAGGCTGACGGCGTGGTCTGCTACCAGTCCCGCGCGACGCCGCAGAAGTGGCTGGGGCCGAGTACGGACGAGGCCGTGGTGGCGGCGGGGCGGGACGGCTGCGCGGTCGTGGTCGTGCCCGTGGCCTTCGTCTCGGACCATTCCGAGACGCTGGTCGAACTCGACATGGAATACCGCGAACTCGCGCACAACAGCGGTGTGCCGGGCTATTTCCGGGCGCCGGTGCAGAATGACGACCCGGGCTTCATCGCGGCGCTGGGGCAGCTGGCGCGCGCGGCGCAACGGCACGGCGCCGGTCTCTGCAGCGCCAGCAGCGGCCGGGCCTGCCCCGCACCGCACCGCGACTGCCCCTTCGCGCGCGCGGGCCAAGCCTTTTCAGCCAGGACAGTGGCCACTGTATGTTGACGGCTCGTGAGGTGCTGGCCAGGCGCGATCAGCCGATCGACCTGGTCATTTTCGACTGCGACGGGGTCCTGATCGACAGCGAAGGCGTGGCCAGCATCGTCCTCTCCAAGGCGCTGCGGACGCTCGGCTGGATGATCACGCCGGAGGAATGCGAGATCACCTTCCTAGGCACCTCGCTCCGCGACATCGTCGCGCGCGCGGAGGCGGTCACCGGCCGCCCTGTGCCGCCCGATTTCGGCGCGTCCTTTTCCCGCTCGATGGTGGCGGCCCTGCGGGAAGACGTGGCCGCGATCCCGGGTGCGGCGGAGGTGCTGGAGCTGCTGACGGAGGCCGGCATGCCGTGGCGCGTCGCCTCCAACTCCAGCCACGAGGAGATGGCCGTGAAGTTCGGCCGCACGGGTCTCGCGGGTCTCGTGGGCGAACGGCAGCATAGCGCCGAGGACATGACGCGCATCGGGCTGAACGGAAAGCCGGACCCGCATCTTTTCCTGGCGGCGGCGCGGGCGGCCGGGGTGCCCCCGGCGCGCTGCGTCGTGATCGAGGATTCCGTGCCGGGATCCCGGGCGGCGCGGGCGGCAGGCATGACCTGCCTCGGTTTCAGCCCGCGCGCTTCAGGCGTCGAACTCGCGGCCGAAGGGGCCGGGGTGTTCAAGGACATGGCCGAACTCCCAGCCCTGCTGGGCATCGGGAAGCAGGTGACGCAGCCGTGCTGATGCGTCTCTACCCGTGGGTTCTGTCCTTCCACGTCATCAGCCTGATCGCGTGGATGGCCGGCACCTTCTATCTGCCACGGCTCTACGTCTATCACTGCCAGCTCGCCGTGGGCTCGGCCGAGAGCGAGCGCTTCAAGGTCATGGAGCGCCGGTTGCTCAAGCAAATCATGACGCCCGCCATGATTTCGACCTGGGTGTTCGGGATCCTGCTCGTGCTGACCCCCGGCATCATCACCTGGATGCAAGGGTGGTGGTACGTGAAGCTCGTCTCCGTCATTCTGCTGACGGGATTTCACGGCGCCATGTCGAAGTGGCGGAAGGACTTCCTCAACGACCGCAACAGGCGGCCCGAGCGGTTCTACCGCATCGCCAACGAGGTGCCGACCATCCTTATGGTCGTCATCGTCATCATGGTGATCGTGAAGCCGTTCTGAGACCCGCCCCGCCACCGGCGTTGGTGGCGGGGCGTTCCCGGGCGATCAGAAGAAGCCGAGCTTCTTCGGGCTGTAGCTCACCAGCATGTTCTTGGTCTGCTGGTAGTGGTCGAGCATCATCTTATGCGTTTCCCGCCCGATGCCGGACTGCTTGTAGCCGCCGAAGGCCGCATGCGCCGGATAGGCGTGGTAGCAGTTCGTCCAGACCCGGCCCGCCTGGATGCCGCGCCCGAAGCGATAGGCGCGGGTGCCGTCCCGCGTCCAGATGCCCGCGCCCAAGCCATAGAGCGTGTCGTTCGCGAGGCTCAGCGCCTCCTCCTCGTCCTTGAAGGTCGTGACGGACACGACCGGCCCGAAGATCTCCTCCTGGAAGATGCGCATCTTGTTGTGGCCCTGGAAGATCGTCGGCTTGACGTAGTAGCCGTCCTTGAGGTCGCCCTCCAGCACGTTGCGCTCGCCGCCGGTCAGGACTTTCGCACCTTCCTGGCGCCCGATGTCGATGTAGCTCAGGATCTTCTCGAGCTGCTCGGAGGATGCCTGAGCGCCGATCATGGTCGAGGGGTCGAGCGGATTGCCCTGGCGGATTGCCTCCACCCGCTTGATCGCCCGCTCCATGAACCGGTCGTAGATCGATTCCTGGATCAGCGCGCGGCTGGGACAGGTGCAGACCTCGCCCTGATTGAGGGCGAACATCGTGAAGCCTTCCAACGCCTTGTCGAGGAAGTCGTCGTCTTCGGCCGCGACGTCCGCGAAGAAGATGTTCGGCGACTTGCCGCCGAGTTCCAGCGTAACGGGGATCAGGTTCTGACTGGCGTACTGCATGATCAATCGGCCCGTCGTCGTCTCGCCGGTGAAGGCGATCTTGGCGATGCGCGGGCTCGACGCGAGCGGCTTGCCGGCTTCGAGGCCGAAGCCGCTGACGATGTTGAGCACGCCCGGCGGCAGCAGGTCGCCGACGAGTTCCGCCCAGACGAGGATGCTGGCCGGGGTCTGCTCGGCGGGTTTGAGCACGACGCAATTCCCGGCGGCGAGCGCCGGCGCCAGCTTCCAGACGGCCATCAGGATCGGAAAGTTCCACGGGATGATCTGGCCGACGACGCCGAGCGGCTCATGGAAGTGATAGGCGACCGTATCGTGGTCGATCTCGCTGAGCGACCCTTCCTGCGCACGGATGCAGCCGGCGAAGTAACGAAAGTGGTCGATCGCGAGCGGGATGTCGGCCGCCGTCGTTTCGCGGATAGGCTTGCCGTTGTCCCAGGCTTCGACGAGGGCGAGCTTGTCGAGATTGTCCTCCATGACCTGGGCGATGCGCATCAGGATCTGGCTGCGCTCGGCAGCACTGGTGCGCCCCCAGGCCGTCTTCGCGGCATGCGCGGCATCGAGCGCCAGCTCGATATCGTCCTTGTCGGAGCGGGCAACCTCGCAGATGGCCCGTCCGGTGATCGAAGAGGTGTTCTCGAAGTACCGGCCGTTGACCGGCGCCACCCATTTACCGCCGATGAAGTTCTCGTAGCGCTTGGCGAAGGGAGGCGCTTTCAGCAGCCCGCTCGGTGCCAGTTGGTCCATGTTTTCTTCTCCCTCGAGCGTTTGTTGTTTACGCTCTATTATGTGCTTTTAGTTAATCGCCCGGTTCCCGCGTTGATGGAGATCAAAGCGCCCGCTGCCCGGGCAGGGTATCAGTCTCGGGCAGTCGGCCGCAATCATCCTCTGCGGTCCGCCGCGGGACTCGCCAGTGGTTCCCGTAGGTTCCCATAGCCGTGACGTTTTGCTCTGATTTTGACCCCGCGCGAGGACTTGACTTGTGGCTCCCGGCAGTCCACTTGAGAACGATCTGAGTGGTCGGATTTCCTCCCACCACTGTGCGGCGTGCCCATTCCGGGTCTCTGCCGCCGAACGGTTCATCCTTATCATCAGCGCTACCCCATCACCGCACCGATCGTTCTTATCCGTTCGTCCGGCCTGATCTGACAGGCTGACCCGACACTCCCCAAAGGCGTTCCTATGCATCTCGCCGAACTGAAAACAAAAAGCCCAACCGACCTGCTCAGCCTCGCTGAGTCGCTGCAGGTCGAGAACGCGTCGTCGCTCCGCAAGCAGGAGATGATGTTCGCCATTCTCAAGAACCTGGCGGAGAACGATCAGGCCATCCACGGCGAGGGCACGCTTGAAATCCTGCCCGACGGCTTCGGCTTCCTGCGCAGCCCGCAGTCGAACTACCTGCCCGGACCCGACGACATCTATGTCAGTCCGCATCAGGTGCGGCGCTTCAGTCTGCGGACGGGCGATTCGGTCGAGGGGCAGATCCGCGCGCCCAAGGACGGCGAACGCTACTTCGCCATGTTTAAGATCAACACCATCAACTACGAGCCGCCCGAGGCGGTGCGCCACCGCACCAACTTCGACAATCTGACGCCGCTTTATCCCAACGAGCGGCTGAAGATGGAGATGGACAATCCGCCGACGCTGCCGAAGGGCGCGCAGAAGGACAACACGGCCCGGGTCATCGACCTCATCGCCCCCATCGGCAAGGGCCAGCGCGCCCTGATCGTGGCGCCGCCGCGCACTGGCAAGACCGTGATGCTGCAGAGCATCGCGACCTCGATTTCGGCCAATCATCCCGAGATTTTCCTCATCGTGCTGCTCATCGACGAGCGGCCGGAGGAAGTCACCGACATGGCCCGCAGCGTGAAGGGCGAGGTCATCAGCTCGACCTTCGACGAGCCTGCGACCCGCCACGTCCAGGTCACGGAAATGGTGATCGAGAAGGCCAAGCGCCTCGTCGAGCACAAGCGGCATGTCGTGATCCTGCTCGACAGCATCACCCGCCTCGCCCGTGCTTACAACGCCGTGGTGCCGAGCTCGGGCAAGGTGCTGACCGGCGGCGTCGACAGCAACGCGCTGCAGCGCCCGAAGCGCTTTTTCGGCGCCGCGCGTAACATCGAGGAAGGCGGCAGCCTGACCATCATCGCGACAGCCTTGGTCGATACCGGCAGCCGCATGGACGAGGTCATCTTCGAGGAGTTCAAGGGCACGGGTAATTCCGAGATCATCCTGGACCGCAAGATCTCCGATAAGCGCACCTTCCCGGCGATCGACATCACCAAGTCCGGCACCAGGAAGGAAGAGCTTCTGGTGGAGCGGAGCACGCTCTCCAAGATGTGGGTGCTGCGCCGCATCCTGAACCCGATGGGCTCGACAGACGGCATGGAGTTCCTGCTCGACAAGCTGAAGTACAGCAAGACGAACCAGGACTTCTTCGACGCTATGAACACCTGACGACCGCCGCATGGCGCCGGAGAAGCCGCTCCCGCCCGAGCCTCTCGCCGATGCGGATGACCTCTGCCGGCTGACGGCGACCGCGCTCATCCAGCGCTATGCCAGGGGCGAGACCTCGCCCCTGGAGGTCGCCCGGGCCAGTCTCGCCCGCGCCGAGGCTGTGCAGACCCGGTTCAACGCCTTCGTGCGGATCGAGGTCGAGGCAGCGCTGGCGGCAGCCACCCTCTCCGAGCACAGATGGCGGACGGGCAAGCCGCTCAGCCCGCTCGACGGGATTCCGACCACCATCAAGGACATCGTCTGGGTTCGCGGCGGGGAGGCGCGCTTCGGCTCCCGCGCGCCCGGCACGCACTGCACCGAGGACGCGCCCTCCGTCGCTCTGCTGCGCGATGCGGGCGCGGTCTTCCTAGGCATCACCACGACACCCGAATTCGGCTGGAAGGCGTTGACCGACGGTCCGCTGACCGGCATCACGCGCAACCCCTGGAACGCGGAGCTGACGCCCGGCGGCTCCTCCGGCGGCGCGGCCGTCGCGGCGGCGACCGGCGCGGGCGCGCTCCATCTGGGCACGGATGGCGGCGGCTCGATCCGCGTGCCCGCGGCCTTCACCGGCATCGTCGGCCACAAGCCGACCTTCGGGCGGGTGCCGGCCTTCCCGGCAAGCGCTTTCGGCACCGTCGCGCATATCGGGCCGATGACCCGGACGGTGGCCGACGCTCAAATCATGCTCCAGGTCATGTCGGGCCGCGATATGCGGGACTGGCACCAGAACCCGCTCGCCTTCACGCCCGCCGATGCCGCGCCGCCCGCCCGGCTCAAGGGCCTGCGTCTCGGCATTTGGGACCGCCCTCCCGGCGGTCATGTTGACCCGGCGATCGCCGCCGCCTTCGCCCGCGCGCTTCAGCGGCTGGAGGATGCCGGCGCGGTGCTGGAACCCGTGACGCTCCCACACGACGAGGATCTGCTCGGGCTGTTCCATGCGCACTGGTTCTCCGGCGCTGCCGCCCGTCTCGCCATGCTCCCGCGCGAGGCTCTCCCCGAGGTCGATCCCGGCCTGCGCGACATCGCGGCTCAGGGCGAGGCATTGTCCGCGGTCGATCTGATCCGCGCCCAGATCCGCCGCGCGGTGTTCGGCGCCGCCTTCGACCGTCTGCTCGCGGGCTACGACGCCATCGTCTCGCCCGCCTGCGCGGTCTTGCCTTTTGCCGCCGGGGCCGAGGTGCCGCCGGGGTCCGGCCTCACGCGCTGGACCGAATGGGCGGGCTTCAGCTATCCGGTTAACCTCGCTCAGGCCCCAGCCGCCGTCATCCGCAGCGAGCGCCTGCCGGATAGCGGCCTCCCGGTGGGGCTGCAGATCATCGGCCCGCGCGGCGAGGACGGCGGGGTGCTGGCCGTCGCCGCTGCCCTGGAAGCGCTCTACGCCGCCTGAGACGCCGCGACGAGCGCCTCTGCCAGACGCTGGGTGCCCACGAAGTCGATCTTGCCGGAGCCCAGAAGCGGCACCGCCTCGACCACGCGGACATCAGCCGGGACCATCAACTCCGTCGCGCCCCGGGCGCGGGCATGGGCGAGGATCGCCGAGCGGTCCGCCCCCGGCTGCTCCGTCAACAGCATGATGCGTTCGCCCTTGCGAGGGTCGGGCAACGCCACGGCCGTCGAGGCGACGTCGGGCCAAAGCTCCCCCGCCAAGGCATCGACCGCCGCGAGGGACACCATCTCGCCGCCAAGCTTCGCGAACCGCTTGGCCCGGCCCTTGATGGACAGATAGCCGTCGTCCTCGTCGATCGCGACGATGTCGCCGGTGTCGTGCCAGCCGTCGGGCGGCGGCTCCAGCATGCCGGGCTGCTCGGCCCGCAGATAGCCGAGCATGACGTTGGGGCCGCGCACCTGCAGCCGGCCGCCGATGTCGATGCCGGGCACGGCGGCGAGCCGCGCCTCGATCCCCGGCAGCAGCCGGCCCACGGTGCCGAAGCGATTGAACATCGGTGTGTTGAGGGCGAGCACCGGCCCGGTCTCCGTGACGCCGTAGCCTTCCAGCAGGCGCAGTCCGAATTTTTCGAGATAGGTCGCGCGTGTGGCGGATTTCACCGGTTCGGCGCCCGCGATCACGTATCGCAGCGACCGGAAATCATAGGCATTGGCACTGCGCGCGTAGGCCGCGAGGAAGGTGTCGGTGCCGAACAGCGCCGTTGCGTTCGTGGTGTAGATGAGTTCCGGGATCGTCTTGTAGTGCAGCGGCGAGGGATACATGAAGACCGGCACGCCATAGACCAGCGGCAGCACGAGGCCGCAGGTGAGGCCGAATGAATGGAACAGCGGGAGTACGTTGAAGACCTTGTCCGTCCGCCCGTACTCCATGCGCGCGGCGATCTGGGCGATATTGGCCAGCATGTTGCGATGGCTGAGCACGACGCCCTTGGGCGTCCCCTCCGAGCCCGAGGTGAAGACGATCGCCGCCGGATCATCGGCGCTGCGGGGGCTGAGCGGACGTCCGCCCTGCACCATGCCCCGGAGCTTCTGGGCGAGCCCAATCTCGCCGCGCAGATCCTCGAGATAGACGAGCTTCGGCTGCAGCCCTGGCACCCCTGCCTCCAACCCCTCGATCAGCTTCTCCAGTTGCCCGCGGGCGACGAAGGCGCGGGAGGTGACGATGGTGCGGACCTGCGCGGCGCGGCAGGCGTTCAGGACATTGGCCGGGCCCGCCGTGAAGTTCAGCATCGCCGGCACCCGGCCCGAGGACATCAGGCCGAGCACCAGCGCCATCGTCGCGTTGGCGTTCGGCATGAGGACGCCGACGGCCTCGGCCGGCGCGGAGAGGGGTGCGAGCGCGCGGCCGAGAACCGCCGCACCCGTCAGCACGCGTCGGTAGGTCATGGTGCCGGAGGTCGTGTCCTCCGCGGCGATACGGCCTTTGCCATGGATCTTCGCGGCCGCCGCGACGGCCTCGAAGATGGTGAGGTCGGTCGAGGTCGTGCGCCAGATGAGGTCGGACATGATGCCGTAAAGCGCCGCGCCCCCAACTTCGCGCCGCCGGCGGCCATGCAGGTGCGGGTCGATCATGAGCCGCTCGGGTTCGAGGATCGTCACGCGCACGCGGGGGAACCAGCGCCGCCGCACCTGCCCCGGCCGCAGGCGCGAGAAGGGCGTCGCCTCCAGCCCGGAAATCCGCACCGGGACGATCGTCGCATCCGCGCGCGCGGCGATCATGGCCGCGCCGTCATAGACCTTCATCAGGCTGCCGGTGACGGTGATGCGGCCCTCGGGGAAGATCACGACATTCTGGCCGTCCTGCACCGCATGGATCAGCCGCCGCGCGCCGAAGGGCCGGGCGGGATCGAGCGGGATCGCGTGGACGTAGCGCAGCGCGATCCGCACCCACCAGACGTCGGCGACGCCCCTGTCTATGGCGAAGACCGGCGGCCGGTCGAGGATCGCGAGCGCGAGTGCCGCGTCCAGCCAGCTTACATGGTTGAGCGCGATGATCGACCGAGGCCCCGCCTCCGCCAGATGGTCCGTGCCCACGACCTCGATCCGGTAGGCAATACGGAAGATCATCCACATCAGGTCGCGCAGGATGCCGGTCGGCAGCGTCATCAGCATCCAGACGGCGACGGCGAGGCAGGAGACGCCGAGGGCCGCGAACAGCAGCGGCACGCTGACGCCGATCGCCAGCAGGCCCGACATCATCAGCGCGCCGATCGTCATGGAGGCGGCGGAGATGACGTTGACGCCGGCGACGGCGCGCGCCCGGCGGTCCGGTCCCGCCCAGGCCTGGACGGCGGCGAAGGTCGGCACGGCCAGCAGGCCGCCGGCGAGCGACAGCGCGAAAAGATCGATAATGACGTGCCCCATCAGGGGCGGCAGCAACGTGGGCGGGCCGTGTGGCGCGCGGCCATGGGTCACCACCCAGATGTCGATCAGGAACACCCCCATCAGCGCCGTGCCGATCGCCGCTGGCAGCAGCGTCGCCCGTCCGCCGGAGAGCCATGCGGCGATCAGCGAGCCAATGGCGATGCCGAAGCAGAAGACGACGAGCGCGAGGGTGGCGGTTTCCCGGGTGCCGCCCAGTTCCTGCTGGACGATGGCCGGCATCATCGCGAGCGCGATCGCGCCGACGAGCCAGAACCAGCTCGAGGCGAGGCTCGCCCGCCAGATCCGGTGGTCGACCCGGAGGTCGCGGATGAGGGTGACGGTCGAGCCGAAGATGTTGCGCCGGATGCGGAGATCAGGGGCCGCCTCGCCCGTCGGCGGTATGAGCCGGGCGGTGAGCCAGCTGAGGAGAGCGAAGACCATGACGGCGACGGCCAGCACGTAGTGGCCCGCGGGGAAGGTGGCGGCGAGACCTCCGGCGACGGTGCCGCCGATGATCGCCATGAAGGTGGCGCCCTCGACCAGCGCATTGGCCTGGGGCAGGTCCTCCCGCGGGAGATGGTCGGGGAGGATGCCGTATTTCACCGGGCCGAACAGGGCCGACAGGATGCCGAAGGAAAACAGCGCCACGAACAGGATGGGCACGCTCTGCACCAGGAAGCCCGCGACCGCGATCAATCCGGCGCCGAGTTCGGCAAGCTTGATCCGTTGGGCCAGCATCGCCTTGTCGAAACGGTCGGCCATCTCCCCGCCGATCCCCGAGAGCAGGAAGAAGGGCAGGATGAAGAAGGCGCCGGCCAAGGTGACGAGCGCGTTCGACCCGTGCGGCGCCGCGCCGTGCGCCGCCGCCCCCGTCGCACCCCAGAGGATCAGAAACAGCAGAGCGTTCTTAAGGAAGTTGTCGTTGAAGGCGGCGAAGAACTGGCACCAGAACAGGGGCGCGAAGCGACGCTCAGTCAGAAGCGAACGAATCATGCGCAGACGGTCTCCCTTGTCGCTCCCGGTCTCGGCCGATCCGGGCGCTCCTCGTTTTTATGGTCGGCTGGCCTGGCGACTCGGACTATACCCTCGTCTGTGGCAGATCAGCCGCGCGACGACGCGGAGCGGCCTCCGAAAAGGTTTCCCCCAGGCCGGCGCTCGGCTATGCCCCGCCTAGAAATAGAACGGAACAGAAAACCCATGCCCGATACTGCCATCAATTCCCGCGCAGAGGATTACAAGGTCCGCGACATCGCGCTTGCCAATTGGGGCCGGAAGGAGATTTCCCTCGCCGAGGACGAGATGCCCGGGCTGATGGCGCTCCGCGCCGAATACGGGCAGTCGAAGCCGCTGGCAGGCGCCCGCATTGCCGGCTGTCTCCACATGACGATCCAGACCGCGGTCCTGATCGAGACCCTAACTGCCCTCGGTGCGACCGTCCGCTGGTCCTCCTGTAACATCTTCTCGACCCAGGACCATGCCGCCGCCGGCATCGCCGCCGCGGGCATTCCCGTCTTCGCCTGGAAGGGCATGAACGAGGACGAGTTCTGGTGGTGCATCGAACAGACGGTGCGCGGCCCGGACGGCTGGACGCCGAACATGATCCTCGACGATGGCGGCGACCTCACCGTGCTCATGCACGACAAATACCCCGAGATGCTGGCCGATGTGCGTGGCATTTCCGAGGAGACGACGACCGGCGTGCATCGCCTGTGGGAGATGGCGAAGGCCGGCACGCTGCGGGTGCCCGCGATCAACGTCAATGACAGCGTGACGAAGTCGAAGTTCGACAACCTCTATGGCTGCCGGGAAAGTCTGGTCGACGCCATCCGGCGCGGAACCGACGTCATGCTGGCCGGCAAGGTCGCGGTCGTCGCGGGCTTCGGCGATGTCGGCAAGGGCTCTGCCGCCTCCTTGCGCAACGGCGGCTGCCGCGTGCTGGTGACGGAAGCCGATCCCATCTGCGCGCTCCAGGCGGCGATGGAGGGCTATGAGGTCGTGACCATGGAGGATGCCGCTCCGCGCGGCGACATCTTCGTGACGGCCACGGGCAATATCGACGTGATCACGATCGAGCATATGCGCGCGATGAAGAACCGCGCCATCGTCTGCAACATCGGCCACTTCGACAGCGAGATCCAGATTGAGGCGCTGCGCAACTACCGCTGGGAGAATGTGAAGCCGCAGGTGGACGAGGTCGTCTTCCCCAATGCGAAGCGGCTGATCGTGCTGAGCGAGGGGCGGCTGGTGAACCTCGGCAATGCCACGGGCCATCCGAGCTTCGTGATGTCGGCCTCCTTCACCAATCAGGTTCTGGCTCAGATCGAGCTTTGGACGGCGAAGCCCGGCACCTACGAGAAGCGGGTCTACACGCTGCCGAAGGTGCTGGACGAGAAGGTGGCGGCACTGCATCTCGCCAAGGTCGGCGCGGCGCTGACGAAGCTTTCGCCCAAGCAGGCCGAATACATCGGTGCCGCCAGCGTCAACGGGCCGTTCAAGCACGACCTCTACCGCTACTGATCCCCGCGCCCCGCGAGCCTAATTGGCGGGTTTGCGGGCCGATTGGGGCCGTTATGCGACGAGTTGCCGGCCGGCAACTCATCCCGGAGCGGCCGTATGTTCTAATTCCGTAACAACTGCGCAGTCTCGAACAGCGGCAGTCCGACCACGCCTGAGTAGCTTCCCGAGAGGAAGCGGATGAAGCGTGCGGCCTCCCCCTGGATGGCGTAGCCGCCCGCCTTCCCGCGCCACTCCCCGCTCGCGATGTATTGGTCGATGTCCGCCGGGGTCAGCCGCGCGAAGGTCACGATGCTGTCGACCAGCCGCTCGCGCGTCTCGCCGGAGGCGAAGCGCACGACCACCGCCGTGAACACCCGATGGCGCCGGCCGGAGAGGATGGCGAGGCAGTCCCGCGCCTCGGCCTCGGTCTCGGCCTTGGGCAGAATTCGACGTCCGGCCGCGACCGCCGTATCGGCGGCGAGCACGACGGCGCCGCTGACCGCTGCCGCCTTGGTGCGGGCGATCCTGCGAACGTAGTCACGGGGGGGTTCGTGCCGCAACGGCGTCTCGTCGACGTCCGGGGCGACGATGCGCTCAGGGACAATGCCGATCTGAGCGAGAAGTTCGCGGCGGCGTGGACTGGCCGAAGCCAGCACCAACCCGCAGGCGAGCAAAGCGGCTACTTGAACCGGAAGGTGATGCGACCCTTCGTGAGGTCGTAAGGCGTCATCTCGACGTTCACGCGGTCGCCGGCCAGCACGCGGATGCGGTTCTTGCGCATCTTGCCGCTGGTATGGGCAAGGATCACATGATCATTGTCGAGCTTCACGCGAAACATGGCATTGGGCAGAAGCTCAGCGACCATGCCACTGAATTCGATCATGTCTTCTTTTGACATCTAGCGGTAATTTTCCTCTGAAAGCTATGATTGCGATGGTTAAATGGCCCTCTGCAACCGCGCGGTCAAGCAGAGTCACGCGCCGCTCAGGGACGCCTTGGAGACAGAACTGAGGCCGCGGACGTTCGCGAGAGAGCTTATCGTGATGCCCGGCCTCATCCGGAAAGCGATTGCAGATAGGTCGGCCAGAAGCCGAAATGGCTGACGTCCTGGGCGTCGGCGAGCGGCGCGCCGCCTTCGCAGATGAAGCCGAGGCAGGCTTCGTCCTCCGCCAGCCGCACTGTGCCGAGGCCGAGGGGCGGCGTGATCGTGCCGAGGAAAGCAGCGAGCGAGGCGGCGGGCAGCGACCAGATCTCGCCCTGAATCGAGCGGCCGTCGGCGCCGATGTCGATCAGCCCGGGCCGCAGGATCTTCCCCGGCAGCGCCACCATCCGGTAGCACGGTGCCGTGCGGCAGGTGCGGCGGAAGCGCCCGCCGAGCGCCTTAAGCTGCGGGTTGAGCGCGCCCCCGGTGAGATGAGCACCGAAGACCGCGAGATCGACGGTCGGATAGGTCGCGACGGTGGCTGCGGGCGCTTCCGGCTCCGGCAGTCGCGCGCCTGTGGCGCCGAGGGGGCCGCCGAACGCCCGGTGCAGGGCGTGGCCGAGGGCCGCGAGCTTCGCGTCGTGCCATGCGGGGCCGATCAGGGTGACGCCCACGGGAAAGCCGCTGGCCTTGAAGCCCGCCGGCACCGCGATCGCTGAGAGATCCAGCAGGTTGGTGAAGTTGGTGTAGTAGCCGAGGTCGCTGTTGCGCGCGATCGGCTCGGCCTTGAGGTCGGCGAGGCTGAAGGCGGTGCCGGTCGTCGGCACCAGCAGCACGTCCGCCGTTTCCCAGACCGGATGAATTGCCTGGGCCAGTTCCTGTAGCCGGTATTGCGCCTGGAAGGTGTCGACGCCCGAAGGGGCGAGCCCGCGCTCGATGACGGCGCGGGTCACCGGATGCAGGACGTCCGGCTCGACCGCCAGCATCGGACCCACGGCCGCGGCGCGCTCGGCGGTCCAGGGGCCGTAGAGCAGGTTGGCGGTCTCGATCCAGGGCCCGAAGTCGATTTCGATCCGCGTGCCGCCGAGGTCTTCAGCGCGCGCCACCGCTTCGGCAAACAGCGTCTGCGCCTCGGCGTCGCCGAAGAATTCCAGTTGCGCCTGATGCGGCACCGCGAACGCAAAGGTTCCGGGCGCCGGGCGCAGAGTGGCCCCGAACCCCGCGGGCGCCGGTCGGGAATAGGCCTCCCGCTCGTCGAAGCCCTGCGCGACATCCAGCACCGCCAGCGCATCCGGCACCGTCAGCGCGAAGATGGAGATGCAGTCGAGGGAGCGGCAGGCGGGCACCATGCCGCGATTGCTCAGCAGGCCCCGGGTGGGCTTGAGGCCGACGATATTGTTGAACGCGGCCGGCACACGGCCGGAACCCGCCGTATCGGTGCCGAGGGCGAAGCTCACCAGCCCCGCGGCGACGGCCACCGCCGAGCCCGAACTCGATCCGCCGGGCACCATGGCCGGGTCGAACGTGTTGCGCGGCACGCCGTAGGGGGAGCGGACGCCGACGAGGCCCGTCGCGAACTGGTCGAGGTTGGTCTTGCCGATGACGATGGCGCCGGCCGCGACGAGTGCTTCGACGACGGGGGCCGATTGCGGAGGCCGATAGGCGAAGGCGGGGCAGCCAGCCGTGGTGGCGAGGCCCGCCACGTCGAGATTGTCCTTGACCGCGAAAGGGATGCCGTAAAGCGGCAGCAGCGCCCTGTCGTGGAAGCGCGCCGTCAGCTCCTCGGCTTCCGCCAGCAGTGCATCGTCCGGCCGGCGGGAAATCCAGATGGCCTCGTCGCCATGGGCCGTGATGCGGGCCAGTACGTCCGCGATGACGTGCAGCGGTGTCGTCCCGCCGCTTTCATAGGCCGCGCGGAGGCGTGTGAAATCCAGTCCGAAGGCAGCCATCATCGACCCCGATCCATCCAGCGACACCGAGGCCGATCCATACAAGAAGCCGGCGCGGGAGGCATCAGCCTCCCGACCGTGCACGCACGTCTCGATCGAGGCCCGCTCAGCGTGGCGTCAGCACCATGACCATCTGGCGATTTTCCATGCGGGGCATCTGCTCGACCTTCGTCTGCACGTCCATGTCCGTGCGGATACGCTCGAGCACCTTCACGCCGATGTCCTGGTGAGCCATCTCGCGGCCGCGGAAGCGGAGCGTCACCTTCACCTTGTCGCCTTCCTCGATGAAGCTCTTCATCGCCCGCAGCTTCACCTGGTAGTCGTTCTCGTCGATGTTCGGGCGCACCTTGATCTCTTTGATCTCGATGACCTTCTGTTTCTTCTTGGCCTCGTTCTTCTTTTTTTGCTGTTCGTATTTGAACTTGCCGAAGTCCAGGATCTTCACGACCGGCGGCTCGGCGTTGGGGCTGATCTCGAGCAGGTCGAGACCCACCTGGAACGCGCGCTGCAGCGCTTCGCGGCTGGTCATGACGCCTGCCATCTCGCCGTCCTGATCGATCAGGCGAACCTGGGCGGACCGGATTTCCTCGTTGACGCGCGGGCCATCGCCACGCGGTGGCGTCGTGCTTTGGGGTGGTCTAGGGATGGAGCTCTCCTGTCATAGTTACGGAACCGTCGAAAGGCGGCGCCACAACCGTGGCAGCCACCTCACGCACCTCTATATCGTTGATCACGCCCCACTTTCGCAAGAGGCGCGTCATCAAGCCTGCGTTGCCCTATGCCGACGTTACGCAGCCGGGCGAAGATCGGGCGGGGTCGCCTCCGCCGCCAGCGCCGCGACCGCCACGTCGAGCGCCAGGACCTCCTGCCCGTCGGAGCCGAGGCGCCTCAGGCTGACCTGCCGGTTCTCGGCCTCCCGCCGGCCGACGACCGCGATCACCGGCACATGGGCGAGGCTGTGTTCGCGCACCTTGGCATTGATCTTTTCGTTGCGGAGATCGGTCGCGACGTTCATGCCCTGCGCCCGCAGCGCCGCCGCAACCTCCTCGGCATAGTCGTTGGCGTCCGAGACGATCGGTGCGACCACAACCTGCACCGGTGCCAGCCAGAGCGGGAAGCGGCCGGCATATTGCTCGATCAGAATGCCGAGGAACCGCTCGAAACTGCCGAGGATCGCGCGGTGCAGCATGACCGGGCGGTGCCGCGCGCCGTCCTCGCCGATGTATTCCGCGCCGAGACGCTCGGGCAGGACGAAATCCACCTGTAGCGTGCCGCATTGCCAGTCCCGGCCGATGGCATCGCGCAGCACGAATTCGAGCTTGGGGCCGTAGAAGGCGCCTTCGCCCGGGTTGAGCTCGTATTCGACGCCCGCCTCGGCGCAGGCGCGTTTCAGCGCGGCTTCCGCCTGATCCCAGACCGCATCCGTCCCGGCCCGCATATCCGGCCGGTCCGAGAACTTCACGCGGAAGGTCTCGAAGCCGAGATCCTTGTAGATCGCGGAGAGCAAGGCGACGAAGCGCACCGTCTCGCCGGTGATCTGGTCCTCCGTGCAGAAGATATGCGCGTCGTCCTGGGTGAAGGCGCGCACCCGCATGATGCCGTGCAGCGCGCCCGAGGGCTCGTAGCGGTGGCAGGAGCCGAACTCCGCCATGCGCCACGGCAGTTCCCGGTACGACCGCAGGCCCTGGTTGAAGATCTGCACATGGCAGGGGCAGTTCATCGGCTTCAGCGCGAGGGTGACATCGGGCTCCTCCTCGACCGTCGCGATGAACATGTGGTGGCGGAACTTCTCCCAGTGGCCGGACGCTTCCCACAGCGCGCGGTCCACCAGCTGGGGCGTGCGCACCTCGTCATAGCCGCCCGCCTCCTGCCGGCGGCGCATATAGGCCTCGACCGTCCGGTACAGGCGCCAGCCCTTCGGGTGCCAGAAGACCGAGCCCTGGGCTTCCTGCTGCATGTGGAACAGGTCCATGGCGCGGCCGATGCGGCGGTGATCGCGTTGTTCCGCCTCCTCCAGCATCTTCAGATAGGCGTCGAGTTCCTTTTGGTCGCGCCAGGCGGTGCCGTAGATGCGGCTGAGCATGGCGTTGCGATGATCGCCACGCCAATAGGCGCCGGCGACCTTCTGGAGCTTGAAGGCCGTGCCCACATCGCCGGTGCCGCGCATATGCGGACCACGGCAGAGGTCGATCCACTCCCCCTGTCGGTAGAGCGTGATCGTCTCCGTGACCGGCAGATCCTGGATGAGTTCGGCCTTGTAGCGCTCGCCGCGCGCCTGGAAGAAGGCGATGGCGTCGTTCCGGTCCCAGACTTCCCGCATGAAGGGGGCGTTGGCTGCGACGATCTCGCGCATGCGCGCCTCGATCGCCGGCAGGTCTTCCAGCGTGAAGGGCTCGTTGCGGGCGAAGTCGTAATAGAAGCCGTTCTCGATCGGGGGGCCGATCGTGACCTGCGTGCCCGGAAACAGCGACTGCACGGCCTCCGCCAGCACATGCGCCGTATCGTGGCGGATCATCTCCAGGGCCTCGGGGTCCTTTCGCGTCACGAAGGTGACGGCGGCGTCGTCCTCGATGGTGCGGGAGAGGTCGACGAGGCGGCCGTCGACCTTCATGGCCAGGGCGGCGCGGGCGAGGCCGGGGCCGATATCCGCCGCCACCGTGGTGCCGGTGACGGGACCCGCGAAATGGCGCACGGAGCCGTCAGGCAGGGTGATGGCGGGCATGGCAGTTCTCGCGTCAGAGGGGGCCGCCGGAGTGGCGGACGTTTTCTATGGCCTCTCGTCCTGACGGTCGCAACCCTCGGCAGGGGCAAGGCAACCGAGCGCGCCGGCGATGCCGAAGTCCCCCGGCAGGCTGCCGCGCGGAAACAGCCTGGTGACATGGCCCATTTTCCGGCCCGGGCGGGCCTCCGCCTTGCCGTAGTGGTGCGGGATCAGGCCGGGGCTCGCCAGGATCTCGGGCCACAGCGCCATGTCCGCGGGCCCGATGAGGTTCTTCATCACCGCATCCGAATGGCGGGTGGCGATCGGCAGCGGGAGGCCCGCCACGGCGCGGATGTGCATCTCGAACTGGCTCGCGGGGCAGGCGTCGATCGTCCAATGACCCGAATTGTGGGGCCGGGGCGCTATCTCGTTCACACGCAGGGTGCCGTTGCGGTCGACGAACATCTCGACCGCGAGGAGGCCGACGAGATCAAGCGCCTCCGCCACCTGCCGGCCGAGCGCCGTCGCTTGCGCGGCAGTGTCCTCGGGGATGCGGGCGGGCGCGAAGGTGAGGTCGAGGATGCCGTGGGCGTGCCGGTTCTCGACCGGGTCGAAGCTCGCGATCCGCCCGTCCGCGCCGCGCGCCACGACGACGCTGATCTCACAGGCGAAATCGACCAGCCCTTCGAGGACGAGCGGCTTCGGCGCGAGGCGGGCGAGGGCTGCATGCGCCTCCTCGGGCGTCGCGACGCGCGCCTGACCGCGGCCGTCGTAGCCGAGCCGCGTCGTCTTCAGGATTGCCGGAAGGCCGAGCCGCGCGATGGCGGCGTCGAGGCTGGCGCGGTCCTCGACCGGCGCCCAGGGCGCGGTCGCGATGCCGTGGCGGTTCAGGAAGGACTTCTCCGCAATCCTGTCCTGGCTGATCCCGAGGATCGCGGGCGAAGGATGCACAGGGCGGAGACCGGCCAACAGGTCGAGCCCGGCGGCGCTGACATTCTCGAACTCGAAGGTGATGACATCCACGCCAGCGGCGAAGGCGCGGAGCGCCGCCTCGTCCTCGTAGCCGCCGCGGGTGATGCCGGCGGCGACCTGGGCGGCGGGGCCGTCGGCCTCCTCGGTCAGAATGTGGGCACGATAGCCGAGGCGGGCGGCCGCCATCGCCGACATGCGGCCGAGCTGCCCGCCGCCGACGATGCCGATGGTGGCGCCGGGCGGCAGGGGGGCGGGCGTCAGGCGGGCGGGCGGCAGCATCAGCCGGGCTCCTCCGCAGGCTCGTGCGCCACGCCATCCGTCTGATTGGCGCGCCAAGCCTCCAGTCGATCGGCGAGCCCGCTATCCGACAGGGCCAGGATGGCGGCGGCGGTCAGCGCCGCGTTGATGGCGCCGGCGCGGCCGATGGCGAAGGTCGGGACGGGCACGCCGCCGGGCATCTGCACGATGGAAAGCAGGCTATCCATGCCTTTGAGCGCATGGGTTTCCATCGGCACGCCCATCACGGGCAGAATGGTCCAGGCGGCGCACATGCCGGGCAGGTGGGCAGCGCCCCCGGCGCCCGCCACGATCACGCGCAGGCCGCGCCCGCGAGCGGCCTTGGCATATTCGGCCAGACGGTCCGGCGTGCGATGGGCGGAGACGATCCGCGTCTCATAGGGCACATGGAGCGCCGCCAGCGTTTCCGCGGCGAAGCGCATGGTCGGCCAGTCCGACTGGCTGCCCATGATGATCCCGACGACCGGGAGCCTGCCGTCTTTTTTCTCGTCCGTCATGGGATCAGGCGATGCTGTCAGGGATGAGGCGGCTTTCCAGCCGCGCGATCTCGTCCTTGAGGACGAGCTTGCGCTTCTTGAGGCGCTGGACGTTGAGCTGATCCTGGCCACCCATGTCACTGAGCCGGATGATCACCGTGTCGAGGTCGCGGTGCTCACTACGAAGCTCGTGGAGGCGGCGCAGCAGCGTGTCACGATCGGAGAGCATGGCGGTTCGCTTAACACGGGCGGGAGACTGCTCATACCCTTCCCCAATAAGGCCAAGCAATCGCGTTTCTGTGTGCGGTTCGCGCTGGCATCCCCGCACCGGAGAGGCGTAGCGTTCAGGATCTGCCCGGCCCTGAAGCGGCGGGCGGATGGCTTATCAGGACGCTTGTACTAGACAAGGGAGTTCCCATGAATCTACAGGCCCGCCTCGAAACCCTCAAAGATCGTCACGCCAACCTGGAGGAGCGCATCGCTTCCGAGGATCGCCGCCCCGCGCCGGACAGCGAGACGATGGGCCATCTCAAGCGAGAAAAACTCCGGCTCAAGGAAGAGATGGTGCGGTTGTCGACCCAGTCCGACCACCAGCACCACTAGGACCCACCCGGTTCAGACCGATGGGCGAAAGCCTTCGGTCCGAGCCCCGTGAGCCTCACCCCCGTCGAAAACCGCTCACGTCCGCGCCCGCGGTCCTTGCCGCCAATTCCTCGGCGGCGAGGATTGCGGCCGGCGAGACGGCCGGAAGCCTCCCCGCCCTTATCAGGCGGCGTCGATTTCGGCCATCGGCGGCGGAGGCGGGGGCACCGCACGGCCTTCCCGCGTCAGACGCTCGTTCGCCTGAGCGATGGCGTCGTTGAGGTCGCTCTGCTTGCAGAGCCCAAGGATCACCGGGTCGCGCGGCTTGATGTTCGCGCTGTTCCAATGGCTCCGCTCGCGGACCTTCTGGATCGTCTCCTTTGTAGTGCCCAGCAGCTTCGAAAGCTGCAATTCGGAGAGCTGCGGATAGTTGCGCAGCAGGAAGGCGATCGCATCGGGGCGGTCGTTGCGCTTGGCGACGGGCGTGTAGCGACCGCCGCGCGTCTTCTTCGGCGCCGGGCTGCTGTTGGCCAGGATGCGCAGGCGCGCCGACGGGTCGGCCTCGCAGCGTTCGATATCCTCGGCGGTCACCTGGCTGTTGGCCACGGGGTCATAGCCCATGATGCCCTGCGCCACCTCGCCATCCGCGATGGCCTGAACCTCAAGCGGGTGCATGCCGCAGAATTCCGCGATCTGGTCGAAGGTCAGCGCGGTCTTGTCGATCAGCCAGACGGCAGTGGCTTTAGGCATTAATGGGAGGGTCATTGTCGAAGCACCTGATGTCACCCGCGAGGTCGCGGATGAGGGGTAAGCGGTTCATGTCCGGATCTCAGCGGATATGGACGCCCGGCCCGCAGCGGGTCAAGTCGTGAAAAGCTGTTCTGCAAGAGGGGCAGAGGACCGAAAATCGCTGCCCCCGGGCGCGCTCAGGCCTCGACCCCAGGGGATGATGGCATCACCGGTCTCGCTGGCGTGCACCACCATCTCGTAGCCATCGCGCCAGAAATTCTGGCCGGCGGCCTCCCGCATACCGATGCTGGTCAGCAGCATCCGGGAGGCAGTGTTGCTTTCCCGGGCGACCGCGACGACGCGCCGCAGCCCCGCCCGTTCATGCGCGAAACGCAGGGCCGCCACCGCCGCCTCCCGCGCCAGACCATGTCCCCGCGCTTCAGGCCAGAAGGCGAAACGCAGCCCCATGCCGCGACCGTCCCGGCGCTGCACGATGCCGGCGACGCCGTGGAAGGCTCCGCTGTCGACGTCGCGGGCCGACCAGAGGCCAATGCCGAACGCGCCCCAGGTGCGGATTTCCTCAGCCAGTTCCTCCGCCGCCTGTTGTTCGTTGCGGACGCCGCCCAGCATCATGGCGAAGGCCCGGGGGTCGGCCTTGAGGGTCGCGATGGCGCGCGCGTCGATGCCGGAGACCGGGCGCATCACCATGCGCCCCGTCCGTAGCACCCAGGCCGGGTTCCACCAGTTATCCAACGCCATGCTCATGCGCCGAATGTGGCGGCGTGCCCGCCGCCGTCCAGCCGGTGACGATGCAGGACAGAGGGCTACCGCGCGAGGGGGCGGTACTTGATCCGGTGTGGCTCGGTCGCCTGCGCGCCGAGGCGACGCCGCTTGTCCTCCTCGTAGGCCTGGAAGTTGCCCTCGAACCACTCGACGCGGCTGTCGCCCTCGAAGGCCAGGATATGCGTCGCCAGCCGGTCGAGGAACCAGCGGTCATGGCTGATGATGACGGCACAGCCGGGAAACTCGGTCAGCGCCTCCTCGAGCGCGCGGAGCGTATCCACGTCGAGATCGTTGGTCGGTTCGTCGAGCAGGATGACATTGGCCTCGGTGCGCAGCATCTTGGCGAGGTGGACGCGGTTGCGCTCGCCGCCCGAGAGGATGCCGACCTTCTTCTGCTGGTCCGATCCCTTGAAGTTGAAGGCGCCCACATAGGCCCGCGAGGCGACGGTGCGCTTGCCGAGATGGATCACGTCCGTGCCGCCCGAGATCTCCTCCCAGACGCTTTTGTTCGGGTCCAGGCTGTCGCGCGACTGGTCGACATAGCCGAGCTTCACGGTTTCGCCGATCTTGAGGCTGCCGCCATCGGGCTCCTCCTGTCCCACGATCATGCGGAACAGCGTCGACTTGCCCGCGCCGTTGGGGCCGATGACACCGACGATCCCGCCCGGCGGCAGCTTGAAGTCGAGATCCTCGATGAGCAAGCGGTTGCCGAAGCCTTTGCGGAGCTTGTCGGCCTCGATCACCGTGCCGCCGAGGCGGGGCCCGGGCGGGATGACGATTTCAGCAACACCCGTGACGCGCTCCTGGCTCTCCTGCAGCATCTCCTCGTAGCGCTTGATGCGGGCCTGGCTTTTGGTCTGGCGGGCGCGGGGGGAGGAGGCGATCCATTCCTCCTCGGCGGCGAGCGCCCGTTGCCGCGCGCTTTCCTCCTTCTCCTCCTGCTGGAGCCGCTTGCGCTTCTGAGCGAGCCACGAGGAATAGTTGCCCTCGAACGGATAGCCGCGACCGCGCTCGATCTCCAGGATCCAGTTCGTGACGTTGTCGAGGAAGTAGCGGTCATGGGTGATGATCATCACCGTGCCCGTGAATTCCCGCAGCGTATGCTCGAGCCAGGCGACGCTCTCGGCGTCCAAATGGTTTGTCGGTTCGTCGAGCAGCAGGAGGTCGGGCTTTTCCAGCAGCAGGCGGCAGAGCGCTACCCGCCGCCTCTCGCCGCCCGAGAGCTTCGTGACATCGGCATCCGCCGGAGGGCAGCGCAGCGCGTCGAGGGCGATCTCGATCTTGCGGTCCATCTCCCAGCCGTCCCCGGCGTCGATCTTCTCCTGCAGCGCCGCCTGTTCGGCGAGGAGGGCGTTCATCTCGTCCTCCTCCATCGGCTCCATGAAGCGCTCGGAGATGGCGTTGAAGCGCGTCAGCGCCGCCTTCACCTCTGCGAAGGCCTCGGCGACGTTCTCCCCGACCGTCTTGGTGGAATCGAGCTGCGGCTCCTGCTCGAGGTAGCCGATGCGGACGCCGTCGGCGGCCCAGGCCTCGCCGCCGAACTCGTGGTCGATGCCCGCCATGATCTTGAGCAGCGTCGACTTGCCGGCGCCGTTGACGCCAAGCACGCCGATCTTCACGCCGGGCAGGAAGGAGAGGGTGATGCCTTTGAAGACCTCGCGGCCGCCCGGATAGGCCTTGGTCACGTCCTTCATCACATAGACGTATTGGTAGGCGGCCATGGCGGTGCTCCGAATGCGCGCGGGGAGAGAGTAGTCGTGCTCTAGGGAATGTCGGGGTCAGGGGCAACCACGAAGGGCGGTAGCACGACTGCGCCTGGCAGGAATCGAACCCGCAACCAAGCCGTTATGAGCGGCCCGCTCTAACCGTTGAGCTACAGGCGCAGGGGACCCGATATCCTCCAAGGCGAGGCGCTTTGGCAAGCAGGGGGGGCGGGAGGCTGCCCCTTCCCCTGGCACGGGCGCTGAGCGAAACTCTCCCAAAGCCCCAGGGAGAGTAACGCCTTCATGACCAGCACCCGCCTTCGCAGGGGATCCGTGGCCGCGCCCAGCACCGGCCGCATCGTCGTCGCCAGCCTGATCGGCACGACGATCGAGTTCTATGACTTCTATATCTATGGCACCGCCGCCGCGCTGGTGCTGGGGCCGGTGTTCTTTCCGTCGCACGCCCCGCAATCCCAGACGCTCGCCGCGTTCCTGACCTTCGGGATCGCCTTCCTCGCGCGGCCCCTCGGCGCGTTTCTTTTCGGACATTTCGGCGACCGCGTCGGACGCAAGGCGACGCTCGTCGCCTCCATGCTGGTGATGGGCATTTCGACGACCCTTATCGGATTGCTGCCGGGCTACGCCATGGCGGGGCTCGCGGCACCGATTCTGCTCTGTCTGCTGCGGCTGGGGCAGGGCATCGGCCTGGGCGGCGAATGGGGCGGGGCGGCGCTTCTCGCCACCGAAAACGCGCCGCGAGGACGCCGGGCCTGGTTCGGCATGTTCCCGCAACTCGGGCCGTCGATCGGGTTCCTGATCTCGAACGGGCTTTTTCTGCTGCTGTTCGCCGTGCTGACGAACGCGCAGTTCATGGCCTGGGGCTGGCGCATCCCCTTCCTGGCGAGCGCGGTGCTGGTCGGCATCGGCCTCTATGTCCGGGGCAACCTCACCGAGACCGTCGCCTTCACCCGTGCGCGCGCGCGGATGGAGCGCGTGCGGCTGCCGCTGCGGGATGTGCTGTCGCGCCATCTGCTGCCGCTGGTTCTGGGGGCGCTCGCGATGGCCGTTTGCTACGCGCTGTTCTACATCTCGACGGTGTTCGCGCTCGGTTACGGCACCCGCATCCGTCATATTCCGCGCGGCACCTTCCTGGGGCTGCTCTGCATCGCGATCGTCGGCATGGCGGTCGCGACCCCGATCGCGGCGGCGCTGGCGGACCGGCTCGGGCGCCGGCCTGTGCTTCTCGGCGCCTCGTTCGCCGCCGCCATTTCCGGCTTCCTGGTGGCGCCCATGCTGGGCGGCGGGGGCACCGGCGTGGTGCTGCTGTTCCTGATCCTGGAACTGGCCATCATGGGCTTCACCTTCGCGCCCATGGGCGCGCTGCTGCCCGAGCTGTTCCCGACGCCCGTGCGCTACACCGGCGCCGCCTCCGCCTACAGCCTTGGCGGCATCCTCGGCGGCTCGCTCGCCCCCTACATCGCGCAGCGCCTCGTGGCTGCCGGCGGCCTGCCCTGGGTCGGCTACTATATCACCGGGACCGCGATCGTGAGCTTCCTCGCCGTGCTCGCCATGCGCGAGACGCGGCAGAGCGAGCTGACCAACCGTTAAGGCCCCTAAAGCGCGTGGCCCGACAGGGAGCGGGTTGGCAAGACGGCGCGAATAGGGGAGTTTGCGGCGCGTTTCTGAACCCGTTCCGACACCGGAGACCGTTATGGACCTAACCAAGATTTCCACCGGCAAGGCTCCGCCTCACGATGTCAACGTCGTGATTGAAATCCCCCAGGGGTCGGCGGTGAAATACGAGGTCGACAAGGCGAGCGGCGCGATCTTCGTCGACCGCTTCCTGTTCACGCCGATGGCCTATCCTGCGGCCTACGGTTTCATCCCCAACACCCTCTCCGAGGACGGCGACCCCGCGGATGCGCTGGTCCTGGTGCCGGCGCAGGTCGTGCCGGGCGCCGTCATCCGGGCGCGGCCGATCGGCGTGCTGTTCATGGAGGACGAGTCCGGCAAGGACGAGAAGATCGTCTGCGTGCCGCACGAGAAGATCCACCCTCAGTTCAAGGACACGACCGAGGTGGCGACCCTCCCCGAGATCACGCGGCAGGTGATCGAGCACTTCTTCACCCGCTACAAGGATCTGGAGCCCGGGAAATGGGTGAAGGTCATCGGCTGGGGTGACCGCGCCGCCGCCGAGGCCGCGATCGAGACCGCCATCAAGGCCTTCGCCGCGCATAAGGACTGACGGGCGAACCACCGCACTCGCGATCTTGTGCGGCGGTTCGGGCGTGCCTCCGGTCGTATCTCTGGGACCGGAGGCGGTGGCATGGACAGGGACCCCGATACGCAACCAGTGACGCAGTCCGGGAGTGGGGCGCTCGTCCCATTCGATCGCACGATGGCGGCGGCGGCGGTCGCCGACGGCGCGCGGCGCTATTTCGCCGAGCGCCGGACCCGCATCAAGCCTTTCATCGACGCCCATTTCTCGCTGCCCGGCACGCTCGCCCTGCACCGCTCGGCAGTTGGGTGGGACATCGCGCGCGCGCCGCTGAACCTGTCGCTCGCGGCGCCCCAACTCGCGATGCAGGTGGGGGCGAAGGCCGCGGGTCGCTTCGGCGCCACGCGGGCCGAGAAGCTCCTGAAGCGCTCGATCCTGCTGGAAACCGCCGTATCGCGGGAGATCGAGTGGCTGATCCATACCGAACTCCTCGAGCTCCCGATCGCGCAGAAGCGGCGCGAGAGCCGGCGGGACGCGCTCTCCGAGGCCATCATGGAGGGACCGGCGGTGACGGAAGCCGTGCAGGCGGCACTCCGCGACATCGGGCGTCATGGCGACGACCCTGCCTTCCGGGAGCGGCTGCGCCACGCGATGACGGAATACGGCATCACGCGCAATGCGGCGGCCGAGATCACGACGGGGTTGCTCAACCTCAGCGCCGGGGCGCTGGCGCTGAACAAGCTGACGCCGGGCGCGGTGTCGCTCGGGCCGGCGCTCGCGGCGGTGATCACGGAGCACGCGGCGGTCAGCGCCTTCCCGTTCGGCGGATGGTTGGGGGGCGTCTGGTATGGGCTGTTTCCGGTGGCGCCCGGCGTCGGTCTGGTGATGACGACGACCGGCGGCCTGATGATCGCCTCGGCGACCTTCGCGGCCTTCGCGGGCGTCATTTCGGACCCCATCCAACGCGCGACGGGGCTGCACCGGAAGCGGCTGGAGAAGATGGTCGGCGCTCTCGAGCGGCAGTTTTCGGACCCCGCCGCGCCGGGCTTCGCGGTGCATGACCACTACGTCGCGCGATTGCTGGATCTGTTCGACATTCTGGGCGCCGCTGTCCGCCTCGCCCATTGATGCCTCGAGCGGTGTCTAGGCTCTGACCCAGTCGGAAGGTTCAGCTCGTGTCAAAGCACCTCATTGATCGGGTGGGCCGATCCAGCCGGGGGCGGAAGTGCCCTTTGGCATCGGACCCTAGGGCGGGATCGTCTTGCCGTCCCAGGCGAGCACCGTGCCGCTGTCGGCGGGGCCGAGCCCGTCGATCACGGCGAGCAGATGGTGCGCCGATGTCTCGGCCGAGAACACCTGCCCATCGGGCAGGCCGCGCTGGAATGGGCGGCTCAGCCCCGTATCCACGGTGCCCGGATGCAGCCCGACGCAGATCGCCTCCGGGTTGCGGCGGCTGGTCTCGATCGCGAGATTGCGCAGGATCATGTTGAGCGCCGCCTTCGAGGCGCGATAGGCATGCCAGCCGCCCGCCCGGTTGTCGCCGATGCTGCCGACGCGGGCGGAGAGGGCCACGAACACGGTCCTGCCGCGCGGCGCCATCAGCGGCAGCAGGTGCTTGGCGACCAGAGCGGGGCCGACGGTGTTGAGGCGGAAGCTTTCCATGAGCGCCACGGGGTCGATCGCGCGATAGGTCTTCTCGGGTTGCGCGAAGCCCGGTCCCTGCAGCGCGCCCGTCGCGACGATGACCAGCCGGAGCGGGGGCCCGATCCGGGCCGCGGCCGCCGCTATGCTCGGTTCCTCGGTCACGTCGATATGGCCGTCGCCGGTGAAGCTGCGGGCGAGGGCGTGGACTGCCGTGAACGCGGGATCGGCGCGGAGTTGGGCCGCGAGCGCGCCGCCGATGCCCCCCGACGCGCCGATGACGACCGCCGCGCCCTCGGGCGGAAAGCTTTGCACGGGCGCTACCAGCCCATGCTGCCGGGGACGCCCTTGAAGGGCCCGATCAGATCGCTGGTGATCCAGCCGCCGTAGAAGCCGCCCGGCTGCGGGGTGACCGCCTCGTCGCCCACGAAACACTGATCCATCGCGCCCGCATAAACGGCGAGATGGTCTCGCAGGGCGGCGTAGGCGGGCGCCGGATCGGGATAGCTCCAGGCTACGCGCTCCGCCCGCTTCCCGTCGGCGGCGATGCTCCAATAGACCGCGGCGCCCTTCCATTCGCAGACGCTGCCGCCGGAGGCGCGTTCGAGGCGGCAGCCGGTGAAGGCAGCGGGCGGCAGGTAATAGACGGGCGGATGGGACGTCTCCAGCACACGGAAGGCCGCGTCCGTCGCCGCAATCAGCCGGCCCGCGAAGATGATCCGCAGCGGTTTCGCGACCGGCTCCAGCGCGGGCGGCCTCGGGTAGTCCCAGACGTTTTCCATGTGTCAGGACATGCGGGTGTTTCTGGCTGCCGGCAAGTGCGTGACTTGACCCCGAGGGCAACCTCGGGACCTTCTCGCGCGGGTCGATGCAGCGGGCTGCGTCGGCGGTTCGGGAGAATGACGCGCGTGACGGCTGACAAGGCATTGGTGTTGTTCTCGGGCGGGCAGGATTCCGCGACATGCCTCGCCTGGGCACTCGCGCGGTTTGCCGAGGTCGAGACGATCGGCTTCGACTACGGCCAGAGACATCGGGTGGAACTCGACGTCCGGCCCGTGTTCCTGGACGCGGTCCGGCATGCCTTCCCCGACTGGGCCCTGCGCCTCGGCGAGGATCGCGTGGTCGATGCCGGGATCATCGGCACGCTCAGCGAGACGGCGCTGACGCGCGAGACCGAGATTGCCATGCAGGCGAACGGGTTGCCGAACACCTTCGTGCCGGGGCGGAACATCCTGTTCCTGACGCTCGCCGCTGCCGTCGCCTACCGGCGCGGTATCAAGCATATCGTCACCGGCGTCTGCGAGACCGATTACTCGGGCTATCCCGATTGCCGCGACGACACCATCAAGGCGCTGCAGGCGGCGCTGAACCTCGGCATGGACAGCCGCTTCGTCCTGCACACGCCGCTGATGTGGATCGACAAGGCGGCGACATGGGAACTGGCGGAGGAACTCGGCGGGGCGCGTCTCGTGACGCTGATCAATCGCGAAACCCACTCCTGCTATCGCGGCGAGCGCGATGGTCTGCACGACTGGGGCTATGGCTGCGGCGATTGCCCGGCCTGCGACCTGCGGGCGGATGGCTGGTCACGCTACGTCGCCAGCCATCCGTAGAGATCGGACCTAAAGAAGCCTGCTGCGCTCGGCCTGCTTCTGAGCCTCCTGCGCCGCCTTCAGCTGCGCCTTCGTGTACATCAGCGCGTGGTTTGCGAGATCCACGCTGTCTTCCCACAGGTTGCGCCAGATGCCGAGAATGCCCTCCAGCGGCTGCCCGACCACGCGCGACGAGAAGGACTCGAAAGTGATCGGGCCCTGATAGCCTGATCTCACGATCGCGCGGAATGCGCCCGCGAGATCGATCGACCCCGAGCCCAGGTAGCCGCGATGCGAATCGCCCGTGTGGAAATAGCCAAGGTATTCGCCGGTATCGACGATCGCCTGCGCCATGTCCGATTCCTCGATGTTCATGTGGTAGACATCGAGATGCGCGCGCACGTTGGGCAGGCCGATGCGCTTGCACATCTCGACCGCCTGCGACGCGGTGTTGAGCACGTTGGACTCGTAGCGGTTCACGACCTCGAGCCCGAGCGTGATGTTGCTCTTCGCCGCGATTTCACCGACGCGGTGCAGCGTCTCGACCGAACGCGCGACACCGTCCTTCGTGGTGGGAACGGCATATTTCTGAAACGCCGAGTGCAGGATGCCGCAGAGATGCGTCGCGCCGAAGTCACGGCACAGATAGATGTATTCCTCGAGCCTCTCCTGACCGCGCTTCGTCTTCTCGGGATCGTTGCTCGAGATATCCGTCGAGGCGTCGAGCCCGAAGGACATGGTAGCACCCAGCCCGTGCTGCTCGAGCTGCTTGCGGGTGAAGTCCACGTCGACCTGCTTCGGGTCCATCACCGAGACCTCGATCAGATCGAACCCGACCTCGGCCGTGCGCGCGATGGCGCGGGTACATTCGTCGTGACTCCAGCCCTTCTCCCAGACGAAGGCATGCACACCGAGTTTGTTCATGAGGACGTTTTCCTTTCTTCAGGCCGCGCCGACGATATGGGCGACGACAGCGTTCATGCTGGTCTCCGCGATCGCCTCGTCGGCGACCACCTGACCCTGACGCAGGGCCACCACACGATCGCATACCGCAAAAACATCCGTCAGCCGATGGCTGATGAGGATGACGGCAATCCCCTGCCGCTTCAGCTCCCGCACGAGGTCGAGCACATGCTCCACCTCCCGCACCGCGAGGGCCGCGGTTGGTTCATCCATGATGACGAGCTTCGGCGAGAAGGTCAGCGCGCGGGCGATCGCGACCGATTGCTGCTGCCCGCCCGACAGGTTGCCCACGAGATACCGCACCGACGGCACCCGCGCGCCGAGACGCTGGATCATCGCCTCCGCCTCGCGCTCGATCCGGGGCTTGTCGATGACGGAAATGCCGAAGACGCGGCGGGTCGGCTCGCGGCCCAGGAAGATGTTGGACGCCACATCCTGTTGGCGGGCGAGCGCGAGGTCCTGATAGATCATCTCGATCCCCCGCGCGCGGATCTCGCCCGGACCCTGCCCGGCCAAATCCGCACCCGCGAAGCGGATCGTGCCCGAGGTCAGCCGGTGGATGCCGGTGATGGTCTTCATCAGCGTCGACTTGCCGGCGCCGTTATCGCCCAGCAACGCCACGGCCTCGCCCGCATCGACCGAGAAGGTGACGCCGCGCAGCGCCTCCACCGGGCCGAAGCTTTTGCGGACGTCGACGAGATCGAGAAGGCTCATGACCGGGCCCTCCCGCGGTTGATCTGGTCGAGCCAGACGGCGAGCACCAGCACGGCGCCGATCGCCATCTGCTGATAGAACGACGAGACGGCGAGCAGGTTGAGGCCGTTCTGCAGCACGCCCATGATGAGTGCGCCGATGAGCGTGCCGATGACGCTGGCGCGGCCGCCGAACAGGTTGGTGCCGCCGAGAATGGCGGCGGTGATGGCAGTGAGTTCATAGCTCGTGCCCGCCGTCGGATCGCCGGAGTTCACCCGCGCCGCGAAGAGCAGCCCGGCGAGGCCCGCGAGCGTGCCGGACAGCGTGTAGAGCAGGATGCGGTGACGGTCGACGCGGATGCCGGTGGCCCGCGCCGCCGCCTCGTTGTCTCCGATGACCAGGGCATATTTGCCAAAGGTCGTGCTCGACAAAACGACATGGGTGACGAGGGCGACCAGGATGAAGACGATCGCGGGTACCGGCACGCCGAGCGGCCGCCCCTGGCCGAGCCAGACGATGGGCGCGGGCAGGCCATAGACCGGCTGGCCGTTGGTCAGCACCAAGGCCGCTCCGCGCGCGACCCCGAGCATGCCGAGCGTCACGATGAAGGCGGGGATACGGGCGCGCGCGATCAGCAGGCCGTTGATAGCGCCGCAAAACGCGCCCGCGAGCAGGGCGGATAGAATGGCGAAAGGCCAGGGCAGCCCGATCGCGTTGACCGAGATGGCCGAGACGACCGCCGAGAAGCCGAGCACAGAGCCCACCGAAAGATCGATGCCGGCGGCCGCGATGACGAAGGTGGAGGCGAAGCCGAGGATGCCGATGACCGAGGTCGCCAGTAGGATGTTGAAGGCGTTCGAGAGGCTGAGGAAGTAGGGCGAGGCGATCGACAGCCCGACGATGAGGATGACGAGCACGATCAGGCTTTCCAGCCGGATCGCGCCGCCGAGGCCGCGTATCGTCAGGGGAGTACGGGTCGCTGCGAGGGTAGTGGCCATGTCGGTCTCCACGGCGGAGGGCGGCGAACCGCCCTCCGACAAGAACTGAAGGCGCTGCTGTTACTTCACGTATTTCAGGTCGGGATTGGTGCCCTGGGTCAGCACCTCCTTGGTCAGCACCAGCGTCGGCACGTGGATGACCGAGGGCACGCTCTGCCCCTCGACCACCTTCTTCACGTTGGCGACCGCCTCGATCCCTTCGAGATAGGGCAGCTGAGCGACCGTCGCTGTCAGCCGGCCCGCCTTGATGGATTTCACGCCATCGACCGTGCCGTCCACGCCGACCACCGTGACCTTGCCGCCGCGGCCATCCGCGAAGACGGATTCGACGGCGCCCAGCGCCATCGTGTCGTTGCAGGCGAAGATCGCGGCGAGGTTGGGGTTCCGCTGCAGGATGTCGTTGGTGATGTTGGCGGCCTTGCCGGCGTCCCAGTCACCGGGCAGCGAGGCCACGACCTTGAGACCCGGTGCCACCTTGGCGAGTTCCGCCTTGAAGCCGTTGGCGCGCATCTGGCCGGTCACGTTGCCGGGCAGGCCCTCGATCACCAGCACAGGGCCGGACGCGGAGGCGCCGAGGTGCTGCGCCATGAAGTCGGCGGCCTTGGCGCCCGCCTGGGTGTTGTCCGAGCCGATGCTGAAGGCGACTTTCACGCCCGCTTTGGCGGTGATCGCGGGGTCGAGATTGGCGTCGAGATCGACGACCGGGATGTTCACCTGATTGGCGCTCTTCATGCACGGCAGCAGGTTGGAGGAGTTGATCGCCGCGGCGATCAGCGCCTTCGGGCTTCGCTCCAGCATCGTGTTGCAGAGGTTGAGCTGGGTTTCGGCGTCCTGGTCGGACTGTGCCGCCTCCTGGAAGATCGTGACGCCCTGCTCGTGGCCGCCCTCCGCGATGCCCTTGGCCATCGCGTCCCAGAACGGGTTCGAGAGCGTTTTCAGCAGCACCCCGTAGACCGGCGCATCCGCTGCCTGCGCGCCGGTCGCGAGGCCGAGACCGAGGACGAGCGTCGAGGCGATGGTCAGTGCTTTGTTTTTCATTTGGACTTCCCCTTTTTGTGGATTTTCTTATGACGAGACGACGATCGGCATCCGCGCCCGATCAGGCGCCACGCGAGGCCGCTGCGTGGATTCACGCACGGCGAGCGTGCAAGGCAGACGGAGATGCCTGCACGGCGCCTGACGGTCGTCGAGGCGCTGCCGCAACAGCCCCCAGACTGCATCTGCCATGGCCGCGACCGGCTGCACGACGACGCTGAGATAGGGCCGCAGCACCGTCATCCAGTCGGTATCGTCGAAGCCGAAAAGCGACACCTCCCCCGGAAAATCGAGGTCGAGGGCGCGGATGGCCTTCACCGCGCCGAGCGTCGCCACGTAGTTGGCGGCGAAGATCGCGGTCGGCGGCTCGGCGCGTAGCAGCTCCTGCTCGATCATGGCCCGGCAGCCCTCGATGTCGAAACCGCCGGCGAGGACGCGGGCGCGGTCGCCGAGCCCCGCGGCCTCGAGCGCGTCCCGGTAGCCCGCGATCCGCTCGCGCATGTTGTCGAGCGCGGGCGAGGTGACGACGAAGGCGATGTCGCAGTGGCCAAGGCCGATGAGGTGGCGGCAGCCCTGCCGCACGGCGTCGGTGTTGTCGGCGGTCACGGCGTCGAATTCGGCATGGCCGAAGCCGCGATCCATGAGCACGGTAGGCGGCAGGCGGCCGCGATGGGCGGCGAGCGCGGCGGCCTCGTCCCGCGCCGGGGCCATGATGAGGCCGTCGATCTGGCGGGAGAGCAGGGTCTGCAGCCGGTCGGCCTCGCGGGCCTCGTCCTCGTTCGAGCCGACGAGCAGGATCTGGTAGCCGTCTTCGCCCGCGAGGTCTTCCAGCCGATGAACGAGGGCGGCAAAGAACGGGTTGGTGAGGTCCGGCACGACGATGCCGACGGTATCCGTGCGCATCCGGCGCAGGCTGGAAGCGAGCTGGTTGGGCCGGTAGCCGGTGGCGGCGACGGCGGCGAGGACGCGGTCCCGCAGCTCCTGCCGGACCTGACGGCGGCCGCTGATGACGTTGGAGACGGTGGCGGGCGCCACGCCCGCGCGCTCGGCCACATCCCGCATCGTGGGGACGGGCGAAAATCGTTTTTCGGGTGCGATGCTCATCCGAGGATCAGGTGATGGCGATGGGCTTGGAGCGCAGCCGCTCGGCGATACCGGGATCGGCCCGGCGGCAGAGCTGCGGCGGCAGGCCGCGCAGGATGAGTTCGGCGTCCGCGACCGTCATCCGCCCGACGGCGTGGAGCGCGTCCTCGGTGCCGCCGGTGCGGTGGGCCGAAAGCAGCAGGCCGGGGATCCGCCGGACCGGGTCATCGGCGGGCACCGGCTCCTCGGGGAAAACGTCCGTCGCGGCACGGATATGGCCGCGGCGCACGGCGTCGAGGAAGGCCGGGAAATCGACGACGCCCGCGCGGCTCATCAGCAGAACGGCCGAACCCGGCTGGATGAGAGCGAATTCGCGCGCGCCCAGGAAGCCCTGATTGTCGCTGGTGACGGTCGCGAAGATGAGGACGACCCGGGCGCGGCGAAGCAGATCGTCGAGCCCTACGGGCTCGGCATGATGGCGGCGGATGATCTCGTCCGGCAGCCAGGGGTCATGCACCAGCACCTTGTTGTCGAACGGCATGATGAGGCGGCGGAACTCCCGCCCGAGATCGCCGAAACCGATGAGGCCGACGGTGCTGCCGGCAAAGCGGAAGGTTTCGGTGTTGCCTGCGAGACCATAAGCCTCAGTGCCGGCGCGCATGGCGCGGTCGGCGGTGGTGATGCCGCGGGCGAGGTCGATCGCCATGCCGAGCGCGGCTTCGGCCACGGGTGCCGCGAAGGCCGAGGCCGGGCTCAGCACCCAGATGCCGCGCGACTGGCAGGCGGCGTAGTCGATGTTGGGCAGGAAGTTGGTCTCGACATTGAAGATCGCGCGGAGTTTCGGCGCCCTGTCGAGGCGCGCTTTCGGCAGCGCCGTCTGGCCGATGACAAGGACGGTATCCGGCAGAAGACGCTCGACCGTCTCGTCCGGCATCGGCCGGTCTTCGGAGATGACGAGTTCGCCCAGGCGCTCGAACCGGGCGCGGGTCGGCGGATCCATGATGAGGTCGAGGGTCCGCGGCAGCGGATCGACGAGCACGATATCGGCCAAAGTCTTGTCCCTCCCGGGCCGGGTCTTGTTCTTGGCACTGAGCATGGCCGTAAATCGATTTTGCGACAAGCGGATTCTCGCGGGCGGCGGAGCAGGCTTGGCAAGGCTGCGGATAGCGCTAGTTAATCCCGAAGCTCCGAACCGGGCGCGCCGGCGCGGCCGACCCACTGAAAGGCACGCCATGCAATCCGCCATCGACTTCATCCTTACGCTGATCCTGCGGCTTGTGGCGGCGGTCATGGCCGTCATCGGTGTCATCGAGGCGGCGCTGCGGCGCCTCCTGTCCGACGCCGGTATCCATGGCGAGCTGCAATCTGCCATCCTCATCATCGCGGCCATCATGCTGATCATCGGTGCGGTTCGGCTGCTCGGTGGCGTCTTCGGCTTTCTCATCACCGTCCTCCTCATCCTGCTGATCGTGAACCTGCTGATGCCGGGGCTGCATTTTCCGACAACCGCGCATATCTGACGGATGACGCGGCGCTTGCCCCACTCCTGAGCGCCGCCGATAGTCCCCGGAACCTGATCGTTTCGAGGGCATCATGCTTCAAGGTTTCTTCGTGCTGCTTGCGTGCCAGCTGTTCGGCGAAGCCCTGGCGCTCGGCCTGTCGCTGCCGATCCCCGGGCCGGTGCTCGGCATCATGCTGCTCGTTCTGTACCTTTTTGCCAGACGCCGCCCGAGCGGCCCGGATGCGGCGGACCACGAAAGCCCGCTCGGCCTTGCCGCCGACGGGCTGCTGCGTCACCTCGGCCTGCTCTTCGTGCCGGCGGGGGTCGGCATCGTGCAGAGCTTCCACCTCGTGCTCACCTACGGCGCGGCGGTCGTCGTCGCCCTGATCGGCTCGACGCTCATCACCCTCGTGGTGACGGTCTTCGTCTTCCGCCTGGTTTCGCGCGGCGTTTCGGGGAGCGCCGCCGCATGAGCCAGCCGCACGATCTTTTTCATCTTTGGGTCTATCTCGCCGCCAGCCCGCTGCTGTGGCTGACCGTCACGATCGGCGTCTATCTGCTGGCGCAGAGGCTCTCGGCACTCAGCGGCTACAACCCGCTGGTCAACCCCGTGCTGATCTCTATCGTCACGATCGTTCTGCTGCTGCTGGGAACCCACACCGACTACCGGGTCTATTTCGCGGGCGCGCAGTTCGTGCACTTCACCCTGGGCCCGGCGACGGTCGCGCTCGGGGTACCGCTGTACCGCAACCGCCATCTGGTGCGGCAGGCGGCGCTTCCGATCCTTGCCGCCCTTCTGGTGGGAGCGCCGACCGCCATGCTCTCGGCGGTCTGGATCGCGAGCGCGCTCGGTGCGCCGCTGCCGCTCAAGCTCGCGCTCATTCCGAAATCGGTGACCGCCGGCATCGCCATGGGCATCGCGCGGCAGATCGGCGGGGACCCGACGCTGACGGCGGTGTTCGTCATTTCCACCGGCATCATCGGGGCGATTGCGGTGACACCGCTGATGAACGCGCTCGGCATCCGCGACTACGCGGCGCGTGGCTTCGCGGCCGGTCTCGCGTCCCACGGGATCGGCACCGCGCGGGCTTTTCAGGTGAGCGACGTGGCAGGAGCCTTCGCGGGCCTCGCCATGGCCCTGAACGGGTTGATGACGGCGGTGGTCGCACCCCTCATTCTCGCGCTTATCCATCCGTAAAGCATCCGACACGACCAGCAGGGCGACCCCATGAACGCACCATCGCACGATGACGACGGCGAGCGGTCCGCCTCTCCGGACAGAGTTGAACTCGCGACGGTGCAGACCGTGACGCTCGACGCCGGCGAGACCCGGCGCGAACACGATCTTCTGGGCGAGGTTTCCGTGCCGGCGGCGGCTTACTGGGGCGTGCATTCGCTGCGGGCCGTCGAGAACTTCCCCATCACGGGTGTGGCGATCGGGCATTTCCCCGACCTCGTCCGCGCGCTCGCCATGGTGAAGCAGGCGGCGGCGCGCGCCAACCGCATCATCGGCGCGCTGCCGAAGGCGAAGGCCGAGATGATCGAGCGGGCTTGCGTCGCGCTGCTCGAGGATACGCGATACCACGACCAGTTCGTGGTCGACGCGGTGCAGGGCGGTGCCGGCACCTCCACCAACATGAACGCCAACGAAGTCATCGCGAACCTCGCGCTGACGCTCGCTGGGCAAGAGCGCGGACGCTACGACATCCTGCATCCGAACGACGACGTGAACATGGCGCAGTCGACCAACGACGCCTACCCGACGGCGCTGCGGGTGGCGACGCTGGAGGCGGTGAAGCCGCTGCAAAGGGCGCTGCGGGACCTTTCCCTGGCGTTGAAGGAGAAGGGCACCGAGTTCGCCGATGTGCTGAAGATGGGCCGGACCCAGCTGCAGGATGCCGTGCCCATGACGCTGGGACAGGAATTCGACGCCTTTCATGTGACGGTCAAGGAGGATGTGCAGCGCCTGTCGGATGTCGCGGTGCTGTTCCAGGAGGTCAATCTCGGCGCGACGGCCATAGGCACCGGCATCAACGCCGACCCCCGCTACGCGCCGCTGGTGGTCGAGGAATTGTCCGCCATCAGCGGCCATCCGCTGTCGCTGGCGCCGAACCTCATTGAAGCGACCTCCGACATGGGGGCCTTCGTGCTGTTCTCCGGGGTGCTCAAGCGCATCGCGGTCAAGCTCTCGAAGATCTGCAACGACCTGCGGCTGCTCTCCAGCGGCCCGCGCACCGGCTTCGGCGAGATCAACCTGCCGCCGCGGCAGGCGGGTTCCTCCATCATGCCGGGGAAGGTCAACCCGGTGATCCCTGAGGTCGTCAGTCAGGTCGCCTATCTTGTCATCGGCCATGACCTCACGGTGACGATGTGCGCCGAGGCGGGGCAGTTGCAGCTCAACGCCTTCGAGCCGACGATCGCATTCTGCATCATGACGTCGATGCGCATGCTGACGGCGGCGATCGACAGCCTGACCAACCGCTGCATTCGCGGCATCACCGCGAACCGCGAGCACTGCCTCGACCTCGTCAATCACAGCATCGGGCTGGTGACGGCGCTGGCGCCGACGCTTGGTTATGAGGCCGCGTCCCGCGTGGCCGGCCGCGCGCTGCTGGAAGGGCGGGGCGTGCGGGAGATCGTTTTGGAGGAGGGTCTGCTGACCGCCCCGGCGCTCGATGACTTGCTGCGGATCGAGGCCATGACCCGGCCGTCCCGCACCATGACCGCGCGCACGATCCGCTGATGAGCGACGTGGAGCCGGGCTGGCGAGGCAAAGTTTCCACCATCGTCCACGAGGAGGCGCTTCTTCTCGGAGAAAGACGGAAAGGCGTCTCCCTGCTCTCCTGGTTGATCGGCGTGGGACTGGTCATCCTATCCGTGCTGACGCGGCTGCCGTCCTTCGCCTTCAGCGTCGTGGACTGGGACGAAAGCCTCTACTTCATCATGGCCGAGCAGTGGCGCACGGGGCATCTGCCGTACACCGTGGTGTGGGACAACAAGCCCATCGGCATCTACGCGGTCTTCGCGATCTTCCAGTGGCTGGTGGGGGATACGCCCGTCGCGATGCGGATCGCCGGCGTGCTGGCGATCGCGGCGACTGCGTTGCTACTCTACGGGATGACGCGTCATCTGCTGCGCGACATGCCGCGTCTGGCGGCGGAGCTCTGCGGCGCGCTCGCGGGCGCCCTGTTCGTCGTCACCACGATGACCGACGACGGCATCGCGTCGAACACCGAGATATTCATGGAGGCGTGCACCTGCCTCGGCATGCTGCTGGCACTCCTGCCCGCGGGCCGCATCGGCTGGTCGCGCGCGCTCGGGATCGGGTTCGCCATGGGCCTCGCCTTCATGCTGAAATACGTCGCCGTCTTCGATATGTTGGCGGTCTTCCTCGCCATGACGGCGCTGCCGGATCGCACGAGGCCGGGGCTTGGGCGCGTGCCGGATGTCCTGAGGCTGGGCCTGATCTTCAGCGCGGGCGCGCTCCTCCCCTTCATCGCGACGGTCCTGCTCTATGTCGTGCACGGGCGGTTCCACGTCTTCCTCCAGGCGAGCCTGCTTTCCAATTTGCGCCGCGTCGCGATCCCCGTTTCAGGGGATCGCTTTCTCGGTGCCTTCTGGTGGCAGGCGACACTTTATCCGGGGCTCTACGCGGCGCTGGTCTGGGTGGCGGCGTCGCTGATCCGCAGGCGCGGCGCCGCATGGCGGCAGACTGCCGTGCTGCTGGTCTGGGTCGTCACGGCGAGCATCGGCGTCGCTTCCGCGGGCCTCTACTTCAGCCACTACTTCATCCAGCTGCTGCCGGTGCTGTGCGTCGCCACCGCGATTTTCGTGGCGCAGGCGGCAATCCGGCTGCGAGGACTGCCGCGCGTCATTGTCCTCGCGCTCGTGTTGCTCGGCTTCGTCACGCCTGTGGTCCAGGCATCGCGCGTGCTCGTCCGGATGACGGCGGTCGCGATGCGTCCCGCCGTTCCGGGCTTCGCCCCCCTGCGCGACACGCCGGCCGAGGCCGCGGCCGACCTCCGTCCGCTGCTCGCACGGGCGCCGGGCCAGACGATCTACGTCTTCGACGGGGAGCCCGTGCTCTACAGCCTGCTCCATGCGCGGCTGCCGACGCGCTATGTCTTCCCGTCCATCCTGCTTTCGCGGCTGCTGTCCTACACCGTCGACATCGATCCCGTGACGGAACTCGACCGCATCATGGCGGAGCATCCGCTTTTTGTAATCCGCCGACGCCACCCCGGCTACCAGTCGCCCGTGACACGCAACGTCGCCGTCTACGCCAGGATGGAGGCCGATCTCGCCGCCCACTACACGGTCTGGCGCGTCTATGACGACATGGTGGTCTACCGGCTGAGATCGTCCTGATCGTCGTTCTTGGCCTCGATCGCGTCGAGCACCGCCTCCGGCGCCACGTCGCGGCTGATCTCGCTGATCTCGCGATCGGGCACCGCGTGGACGCCGAGCTTTTCCGAGATCGCGGCGATCATCTCGGCCATCTTTGTCAGCTCATGCTCGGCGAGCAGGTTGATGTGCAGGTCGAGGTCCGCGCGCTTGTCGGCAGCCGCCGCCATGCGGTTCTGGCTGATGAGCACGAAGGTCGAGAGGAAGATCGCCTCCACCGAGGCTTCGCTCGCGAGCACGACGAAGGAGGGGTCGAAGGGCCGGATGACGGGGATCAGGCCGAGGTTGATGACGACCCAGAGCCCGTAGATGACGAGGTGCAGGTAGACGAAGCGCATGCTTCCGGCGAAGTCCGTGATCCGCCCGGCTATCCGCTCCTCCATGGATGACGCTTCGATTTCGCGCTTCCGCCGGTCGGCCAGACGGTCGATGTTGCGCTTCAGCGCGCTGTGCAGGCTGTCTGGCGGCGGAGGCGGAACGGTCGGCGTGTTCGGCGGCATGAGGCGGTCTCTGCGCTATTACCGGCGCATCATGTCGTGCGCCTGGGTGCGATCCCCAAGACCCGGAGCGCGAACTACCGGAATGGAGTTTTTTGCTGCTGTTTTCGATAAAGAAGCGCTGTTCTTTTTGGCAGAAAAGCACCAGAAAACCGCTGAGGATCGTGGCGCGAGCCAAAGGAAAGCCGCGTTCTCGGGGAGAAAACGATATGGCCGAACCCTGCATCATATCCGTCGCCATCACGGGCTCGGTGCCGCGCAAGAAGGACAACCCGGCGCTGCCGGTGACGGTCGCGGAGCAGATCGAGAGCACCCACGCCGCATATGAGGCCGGGGCCGCGCTGGTGCATGTCCATGTCCGCAACGACGACGAGTCATCGAGCAGCGATCCCGAGAAGTTCGCCCGCCTGCAGGAGGGCATCCGCGCCCACTGCCGGGACATGATCATCCAGTTCTCGACCGGCGGGCGGGGGCGCGCGATGGAGGCGCGGGGCGCGATGCTGTACCTCAAGCCCGAGATGGCAAGTCTCGCCACGGGATCGGTGAACTTCCCGACGATCGTATACGAGAACCCGCCTGATTTCGTGCGCGGGCTGGCCGTGACCATGCGCGACTACGGCATCAAGCCCGAGATCGAGGTCTTCGATCTCGCCATGCTCTACAACACCGTCGATCTGGTGGCGGAGGGGCTGATTGTCGCACCGCCACACGTGCAGTTCGTCTTCGGCGTGAAGCACGCCTTGCCGGCGCGGCGCGACATCCTGGAGTTCGAGGTCGCCAAGCTGCGCGAGATGCTGCCGGGCGCCACCTGGACCGCCGCCGGCATCGGCCGTCACCAGCTGGAGGTTAACCGCTGGGCGCTGGAGATGGGCGGCCATTGCCGCACCGGGCTCGAAGACAACGTGCGCTGGGACAAGACGACGCTCGCGCCCGGCAACGCGGCGCTCGTGGAGCGTGTCGCCGCGCTCTGCGCCGAGTATTGTCGGCCGGTCGCGACGGCGGCTCAGGCGCGGTCGATGCTGGGCATTCCCGCCGCGGCCTGAAGCGTCACGAACCGCGCCAGCCCTTCGGCCGAGCCGAGCACCGCCGCCGTTTCCGCCTTGGTGAGTGCGGCCGTGGCGGCCGCCAGCGTGCGGGCCTCGTCGAGCTTGGCGAGGCCCACGAGCAGCGGCACGTCGATCGGGTCGTGGCCGGGAATGCGCGGCGGCGGCAGCATCGACCGGTGGGCGGCGAGAAGCGCCGGGTCGCCGAGCAGGCGCTCGATGCTGGACCGACCCTCGCGGGGCGAGAACGCCGCCTGGGCCGTGGCGGCGCGGACCATGACCGGCGGCGGCGCATGCTCCTCCACGATGCGGAGCAAGCCCGCGCGCTGCAGCCACAGGCCGACGCTCTGACTGCCGGTCAGCATGACGAGCGGCACGGTGAGGGCGAGACCGACGAGCACCGGCGTCATCCAGAGGAACAACGCCGGGGAGACGGCGTAGGCGGCACCGGCCAGAACCAGACCGAACACCATGAAGCGCCAGTACTGCGCCCAGATGACGCGCAACGGCACGCGCTCGCCGTCGCGGCGCTGCGTGTTCCATCCGGAATCGCGGCCGCGCAGGATCTGCAGCACCCCCTCGGTCTGGATGAGCATGGCGACGGGTGCCACGAGGCCGCCGAGCAGCGTCTCCAGCAGCAGGCTGATGAACGCGCGGACCGCCCCCCCGCAGCCGCGGCGCAGCCGGCCGTCGAAGAGCAGCAGGATGTAGGCGAGCAGCTTCGGCGCCAGGAGCACCGCCATCGTGCCGATGAAGACCCATTTCGCGAGGATCGGGTCGACCTGCGGCCAGCGCGGGAACAGGGCCTTTGTGGCGCCGAAATAGGCCGGCTTCACGAAGCGGGATTGCAGCGAGATCAGAACGCCCGCCAGCAGGAAGCAGAGCCAGAGCGGCGAGGTGACGTAGCTGCCGATGCCCATGAGCAGATGCAGGCGGCTTACCCAATGCAGACCCCGCGCCGGAAGCACGCCGGCGTGCTGCAGATTGCCCTGTGCCCAGCGCCGGTCGCGGATCGCGACATCCGTCAGCGAAGGCGGGCTCTCCTCGAAACTGCCGCCGAGCGCGGGCACCATGTGGATGGCCCAGCCGGCACGGCGCATGAGCGCCGCCTCCACGAAGTCATGGCTGAGGATTGCGCCGCCGATCGGCTTCCGGCCGTGCAGATGCGGCAGCCCGGCCTGCTCGGCGAAGGCGCGGGTGCGGATGATGGCGTTGTGGCCCCAGTAGTTGCCTTCCGATCCATGCCACCAGGCGATGCCCTGGGCGATCAGCGGCCCATAGACCCGGCCCGCGAACTGCTGCATCCGCGCGAACAGCGTGCTGCCGTTGACGATCACCGGCAGCGTCTGGATCAGCCCGACACCCGGATGCCGCTCCATCGCCGCTGCCATCCGCAGGATGGTCTCGCCTTCCATCAGGCTGTCGGCGTCGAGCGTCAGCATCTGCGGATAGGCGCCGCCGAAGCGCCGCACCCAGTCCGCGAGGTTGCCGGACTTGCGCTCGGTGTTCTTCGGGCGGCGGCGGTAGTAGATGCCGCCGCCGTTCCCGGCGCGGGCGGCTTCGGCCCGCAGCGCGAGGAAAGCGGCCTCCTCGGCGATCCAGACATCGGGATCAGTGGTGTCGCTGAGGATGAAGATGTCGAACATCCCGCCCTGGCCGGTGGCGGCGAGCGATTCATGGATCGCGAGCAGGCCCGCCATGACGCGCGCCGGGCTCTCGTTATAGGTCGGCATGAGCAGCGCCGTGCGGCTGCCGAGGCCGGGCAGCGGCCCATCCCGCGTGATGCCGAGGCCGAGGCCGCCACCCGTGATGGCCGCGAAGAAGCCGCCGAGCGCGCTCATGAAGGCGAGCGCCACCCAGGCGAACAACGCCAGGAACAGGACCAGCACGAAGATGCCGAGGATGCTGGGGCCATTGCCGTTCAGCACGAAATACATCTGCTCGCCGCCCACGGCCGTCATGGCGATCGCGCCGCCGATGACGAAGAGCCGCCGGAGCAGCAGCGCGCGGGGCGTCGTCGCCGGGCGGGGGCCGCGGGGGGGCGCGTGCTCCAGCGATTGCACCGGCATGGCCATCGGCGCCTCCGGCGGCAGGGCCGGGGCTGCCGCCTCCCGCGCGTCCGTATGAGCCTCGGTTACGGAGTCCATCGGTAGAGCCATGTCTCGGAGACGGGCGTCTGATCGTTCATGAGGACCGCGTTGAGTTCGATGAGCTTCGCGTCGCCCGGTTCCAGCGTGAACATCACGCGCCAGCCGCCGAGCGGCGGGTTCGGCTCGACCACGACGGCGCTGACCTTGCCGGCATTGGCGCCGATCTGCGCGTGCATCTTGGCATCCGCCGGCACGTTCTTCACGTCGTCTCCCACGAAATCGAGCACGATCTCCAGCCCGGGGTGGTCGTCGGAGTTGCCGATGCGGGTATCGACGACGCGGCCGAGCTTGGTCGGCCAGGGGCAGTCCCAGCCCCAATGCATGCGGTAGGTGAAGCTGTATTCGCCCTTCGCGGCGAGCTTGTCCTTGGGGCGCCAGAATGCGACGATGTTGTCGTTCACCTCGTTGGGAGACGGGATTTCCACGAGGTCCACCGCACCCTGTCCCCAGTCGCCGATCGGCTCAATCCAGAGGCTCGGGCGCTTTTCATATTGCAGCGCGAGATCCTGGTAGTCCGAAAAGCTCCGCTTCCGCTGCATGAGGCCGAAGCCGTGCGGGTTGGTGTCCCCGAAAGCGCTGAACTGCAGGGCGGCTGGATCGTTGAGCGGCCGCCAGAGCTGGCTCCCCGCGCCCGTCCACATCGAAAGCCCCTCGGAATCATGGGCCGCCGGTCGCCAGTCGTTCACCTTGTTGCGGTTGTTGGCATCGAAATAGAACATGCCGGTGAGCGTCGCGAGCCCGGGCTGGCCGATGTCGGAGCGGGGAAACAGCGCGCTTTCCACGTCGAACACGGTGGTCGAGCCGGGCCGCATGGTGAACTTGAACGCCCCGGTCACACTCTGGCTGTCGAGCAACGCATAGACGACGAGCGACGTCTGGCCGGGCTGCGGCTTCTCCATCCAGAAGGCGCTGAAGCGCGCGAATTCCTCCTTGGCGGTGCCGGTGCCGATGGCGAGCCCGCGCGCGGAGAGGCCGTATATCTGGCCTTTCGCCACGGCGCGGAAGTAGCTGGCGCCCAGGAAGACGCAGAACTCGTCGAAGACGTTGGGGTGATTGATGGGGTTGAGGATGCGCAAGCCGGAGAAGCCGATATCGCCCGCGACCTTCAGCTTCGGATTGTCGTAGTCGAAGAGGTCGGAGCTGTACGGGATGACGGTGGCCTTGCCGTCGGCAACCTCGAACATGTCGACGCGCGCCTCATAGAGGAAGCCGCGCGGGAAGAACTGAACCTGAAACAGCAGGTTCTGGTCATGCCACAGCGCCTGATCGGTTCGGAAGCGAATGCCGCGGAAATCGTCGTAGTTCAGGTGGGCGATGGGCCCGGGCAGGGAGGTGCTGGGTGCATGATACGGCTGCTTCGCCATTGTCTGTGCAAGCCGGCGGACCGTCGATTGGTCGAAGGGGCCCGGGGCGGGCCCGACTGGCGGCGGCGATGCGGCGCGCGCCGGGGATACGCCTGCCGACGAGAAAAGGGCGAGGGCAGAGAGGCCCGCGCCGCCGTGAACCAGATCGCGTCGATGCAAGAGAACTCCTTTCGGTGGGTCCGGCAGGCCGGCCCATGCCTGCCCGGCCGCTTCTCCGTTTGCCGCCCTGGAACGTGGTCCCGCGATGCAGCAAGACAACGGCACCAAAGCGGCAGGAAAGCGGGTTCTTCTTCCGGGCGAAGAACTATCGTTCTTTTAAGGCTCGGGCGGGGCCATCCGGTGGAACGCCGTGGCCTGCTGGAAGGCGCTGCCGAGACTGAGGCAAAGCGCGTCGTCATAGGGCTTGCCGACGATCTGGATGGCGACCGGCAATCCGGACGGGCCCAGTCCCGAGGGCAGCATCAGCGCGGGCAGACCGATGTAGTCGAAGATCATCGTGTTATGGGCCAGGACCAGTTGCAACGGTTGCTTCACGCCGTTGACCGAGACGGTCATGTCCTGCAGCGAGGCGGCCTCGCCGCCGACGCCCGGCGTGATGACGACATCGACATCCGCCATCGCCTTCGCCACCCGGTCCATCAGGAGAGGGCGCCGCCGCAGCGCACGCAGATAGTCGGTGGCCGAGAAACGCTGCCCCTGCTCGATCCGCGCCCGGGTGCCGGGGTCGTAGGCGTCGATCCGGTCGAGATCAGGCTCCTGCAGGCTGGCTAGTTCGCACATCATGATGAGGTAGCCGTCGGTATGGGCGTTCGCGATGTCGCCGAGATCGACCGGCACGAGCTGCGCGCCCAGCCGCTCGAAGACCGCGAGCGCCGCGTGCCACGCCTCGATCACCGCATCGTCCTGGAGGTCCAGGAACCAACCGCCGGGCACGCCCACGCGGAGCCCGCGAAGGTCCGTCCTCCACCGCGCGCCGTCATAATGTCCGGCCGCCAGCGGATCCTGCCCATCGGGCCCTGCGACGAGGGGCAGGACGCGCGCCACGTCGTCCGCCGAGCGCGCCATCGGTCCGACATGATCGAGCGTCCAGGAGAGCGGGGCGACGCCTGTGCGGGGCACCAGCCCGCGCGTCGGCTTGAGGCCCGTGATGCCGCAGAAGGCCGCGGGGATGCGGATGGAGCCGCCGGTATCCGAGCCGAGCGCGAGCGGCAGCATGCGCCCCGCCAGCGCCGCGCCGGTTCCGGTGGAGGAGCCGCCTGTCCAGCGGCTGCGGTCCCAGGGGTTGCGCACCGCGCCGTAGCGCGGGTTGTGCGCCGAGCCGCAGGCGAACTCGGTCGTGGCGAGCATCGCGACCGGGATCGCCCCCTGCGCCTTGAGGCGCGCGACGATGGTGGCGTCGGTCGCCGCGACGCGGTCGCCCGTCAGCAAGGAGCCGCAGGTGACCGGCTCGCCCGCCGCGTCGATGATGTCCTTGACGCCGAAGGGGATGCCCTCCAGTGGCCGCGCGGTGCCGGCGCGCATGCGGTGAGCACTCTCGGCCGCCATCGCCTCCGCCGCCATAATGGGGGCGAGCATGGCCTCGCGCCCGCTCGGATGCGCGGCCATGCGGGCGCGGATCGCGGCGAGGACCGCGACGGGATCGGTGCGCCCGGCCGCGTAGGCCGCGAGCAGCGCCCCCACCCCGAGGGCATGCAGCGGCGCGTCGGCGTCGGCGTCGGCCACGGGTAAGGGCGGTCCCTGGGTGGCCCCGTCCGGCGCCACCGCCCGCAGGCGGAGTTCTGCCAAGGCGGGTTCGGGCGTGCCGAAAGCGGCCGGCGGCAGGTCGCTCCCGCTGACCGAGGACGGCGCCACCGTGCCGGCCAGGATCGTCGCCTGCAGCACCTCGTCCGGGACCGTCTCGCTCATGCCGCGAGCCTTGCGGCGATATCGGCCCGGCTCGCCATCAGCGGCTGGATGCGCTGCCCGAACGCGTCGATGCCGGCCACGAAATCGTCGAAGACGAGCATGATGCCCTTCATCCCCGGCACCGTCGCCGCTTCGTCCAGCATCCGCGCGACAGAGGCGTAGGAGCCGACGATCGTGCCCATGTTGAAGTTCACCGCGCCCTCCGGAAGGTTGATGTAGCTCGCCGTGCCGGATGCGTCGGCGGTCTTGTCCTGGCTGCCCTGGTCGGCCATCCAGGAGAGCGCGCCCATGTCGGCGCCTTCCCGGTAGCTCTGCCATTTCGCCATGGCGCTGTCGTCCGTCTCGTCCGCGATGATCATGAACAGGATATAGGCGCCGACGTCTCGGCCCGTCTTGGCACTCGCCTCGATCAGCTTCCTGGCGGTGGGCGCGCAGGCCTTCGGCGTGTTGACCCCGGTGCCCATGACGAAGCTGTAGTCGGCATATTCGGCGGCGAAGTCCATGCCGCGCCCGCTCTGCCCCGCCGCGACGATCTTGATCTCCGAGGAGGGCACGGGCTTCATCTGGCAATCCTGCATCTGGAAGAAAGCGCCCTTGTGGTCGGACGATCCGGTCGACCACAGCTCCTTCATGATCTTCACGTATTCGCTCGAATAGTCGTAGCGCTTCGCGAAATACGCGTCGCCCGGCCACATGCCCATCTGGTCGTATTCGGCCTTCTGCCAGCCCGACACGATGTTCACGCCGAAGCGCCCGGGCGCGATCGAGTCGATCGTCGTCGCCATGCGGGCGACGAGCGCGGGCGGCAGCGTCAGCACGGCGGTCGAGGCGTAGAGGCGGATGCGTTCGGTGACGGCGGCGAGCCCGGCCATGAGCGTGAAGGATTCAAGATTGTAGTCCCAGAACTCGGTCTTGCCTCCGAAGCCGTGCAGCTTGATCATCGACAGGGCGAATTCGAAGCCATAGGCCTCAGCCTTCTGCACGACGGTTTTGTTGAGCGCGAAGCTTGGCTTGTATTGTGGCGCGGCCTCCGAGATCAGCCAGCCGTTATTGCCGATGGGAATAAAAACGCCTATGTCCATCTTGCTGTCCTGCCCATGACCGAGTGAATTACTGGGTCGAAGGCGTGCAAATCCGGTGCCATCATTGCCTTGCGTCGATCCGTTTCGTGGACGTGACGGCAGCTTGCCGGTGAGGTCTGGCGTCGGCGACCGCCGATGAGGCGAAGCGCATGCAGCGAGGATCAGCCGTGGCGAGTTGGGACGAGACGAACAACCGGCTGCGCGCCGTCGCCGAGCGTCAGCTGTTCTTCATCGGCGGCGCACCGCGCTCCGGCACCACGTGGCTGCAGCAGCTCCTCGACAGCCACCCGCAGGCCTCCTGCAAGGGCGAGGGCCTGTTCTCCAAGGACCTCTTTCCGCAACTGGAAGCCTGCATGGCGCAGCGGAGCCGGGCGCTGGACGCGAAGAACCGGGGCCTGTTCCAACATACCGGCGGCTACCCGCTGCCGGTGGCGGAGGACGTGGATGTCCTTGCCGGCACCGCGATCCTGCTTGCTTTCAGCCAGCAGGCGGAGGGTCGCGATTGCCGTGCTTATGGGGAGAAGACGCCGGAGAACGTCTTCTATTTCGAGCGGTTCCGGCGGCTTTTCCCGTCAGCCCGGTTCATCGGCATGGCGCGGGACCCGAGGGATGTCATCACCTCCGCCTGGTTCTTCTTCCGCAGTTCAGCGTCCGGGCAGGACAGCCGGGACGCCAAGCTCGCCTTCGTCCGCGCGGCCTTGCCGTCGCTCGCCGAGGGCGCGCGGACGATGCTCGCCTTCGCCGAACGCTGGCCGGACGCCTACCGGCTGGTGACCTATGAGCGGCTGCGCCAGGACCCCGTGCCCGTGGTCCGCGATCTTGCCCGCTTCCTCGGCATCGACGATGACCTGGAGACCATCGGCAACTGCATTGACCGCACATCCTTCGCGGCCGTGACCGCCGGACGTCCGGCGGGCGAGGCGCTGAATGGCGCGTTCCTGCGCAAGGGCGTCGTCGGCGACTGGCGGTCCATGCTCTCGCCGGACATGAACGATCTCATACTGCGAGAGCTGGGCTGGATGTTTCCCGCTTTCGGCTGGCAGCCCTGAGATGAGGCGCCAAACGAAAGAAGGCCCCGGCGCGAGCCGGAGCCTTCTTCATTGCCGACGGCCGTATGGGCCGAAGCGACGTCTCAGCCCCGCCGTTGCACTCCAACGGTGGTCATCCAGGTCGCCGTACCCTGCGGCATCACGCAATGAGACACTGGATCACCTCCTTTCTGTTGTTTCCGACAGAGTTCAGTCTGGCACCCGCGCGCGTCCTTCCGCAAGAGAAAACGCGGCGCCGTGCAGCCGCCGTCGCGCTCAGAAGATCAGCGACATCGCGAGCATGAGGTTGTTCCCGCTCACCGGACTGTCGAGGCTGTAGCCGACGCCCTGCTCGGATGCGGTCGCGACAATCTGGATGTGCTTCAGCTGCAGCACCCGGTAGCGCAGGGTGAGATCGATATTGTAGTCGCCCGTCCGGCTCGCGGGCGGCGGCTGCAGGACGGGGTCCTGGAGCACCACGATCGGCAATCCGCCGGTATGGGTGGGACAGCCGATCAACCCGTGCTCCACGGTCATGGTTGAACCCGCCATCACGGGCACGCTGAGGCCGAGGCCGGCCCGCACGCAGAGCCGCGACTCGTCCGTGCCGTCCGTCGCCGTCGCCGAGACGGTGGTCGGAGCCATGGCTTCCGTGCGCTTGGGCAGATAGGGAATGCCGGCCTCGGCGGAGAGCGCCGTGAGGATCGCGTCCGAGGGAGCTGCGAGCGCGGCTGGCTGCGCGCGGAACGTCATTGTACTCTGAAGCGTGGCAGCCGGCTCAGCTTCCTGCTGCGCCAGCGCCAGCGGAGCGGAGGCCACGAGGAGTGCGAGGACAGCCGCTGACATGTAGTATGGCCGAAACATGGTGGCTCCTGACACGATTTCGCCGTAATTGGTTTTCTTCTGCCCTCTCTTGTGTCCCGACCGCAATCACGAAGTTGCGTAATTCATGGTCTAGATGCGTACCAAGAGCTAAGTCACTGGAAAGTATAAGTTAATGATTATAAACTTTTGTTGCAGCGCACCATGAGCGCGGGACACCAGCCTTCGCTGAAGGATCGGCTGCTGGGCGCGCGCCGGACGGGCGCCCCTGTCGCCGTGTCGCCCGGGGAGGTGCCGCCGACCGAAACCGCCGCGTACGAGATCCAGCACGCCGTCAGCGGCACCTTGGGTCCGATCGGCGGCTGGAAGGTCGGCGCGGCTGGTCCCGACGCACCGCCGAACGCGGCGCCGCTTCCCGCCTCGGGCATCCTCGAGTCACCTGCTGAGATCGGGCCGGACTGCTCCGACCGTCTGGTCGAGGCCGAGATCGCCTTCAAGATCGGCAAGAACCTGCCGCCGCGCGAGGCACCCTACACGCGGACAGAGGTTCTGGCCGCCATCGAGAGCTGCCACCCGGTGATCGAGGTCGTGCAGTGGCGCCTGCAGGATTGGCGGGACGCGGGCATGAACCTCAAGCTCGCCGACGGCATCGGCCATGGCGCGCTGGTGGTGGGCGCCGCGGTTCCCGGTTGGGAGACGATCGACTTCAAAGGCCTCGGCGTGACGCAGGAGATCGAGGGGCAGACGCCGAAGCAGGGTGTCGGCAATCCGGCGGGCGACATGATCCGGCTTGTCGTCTGGCTCGCGAACGAGGGCGCGGTCTGGTCCGGCGGGCTCAAATCGGGGCAGATCGTGACCTGCGGGTCCTGGACCGGGATGACTGCAGTCGACGCCGGGGCGGCGGTCACGGTCACGTTCGCGGGCTTGAGCCCAGTGCGGCTGCGCTTCTAGCCTCGGGGCTCTTCACGCCGGCGCCGCCGTCACCACCTCACGGCCATCAGTCAACCAGGAGACCGACGATGGCAAACGAAAACGCGGCAGCGTCCGGCGAATTCAAGATCGGCGGGGACCTCAAGGTTACCCGCCTCGGCTTCGGAGCGATGCGGATCACAGGCAAGGGCATCTGGGAGCAGCCTGCAGATGTCGCCGAGGCCAAGCGGACGCTGGCTCTTATCCCCGAACTCGGCATCGACCTCATCGATACCGCCGACAGCTATGGGCCCTTCGTCAGCGAGGACCTCATCGCCGAGGTGCTCGCGCCGTACAAGGGTCTGACGATCGCGACCAAAGGCGGCCTGACGCGCCATGGGCCGGACATCTGGAAGCCGGTCGGCCGGCCGGAATATCTCCGCCAGTGCGTGTTGATGAGCCTCCGCCGGCTGAAGCTGGAGCGGCTCGACCTGTGGCAGTTGCACCGGATCGACCCCAAGGTTCCGGCCGAGGAGCAGTTCGGCGAGATCGGCGCCATGAGGAAGGAAGGCCTGATCCGCCACGTCGGGCTGAGCGAGGTTTCGGTCGAGGAAATCGAGGCCGCGCAGAAGCATTTCCCAGTCGCCACGGTCCAGAACCGCTACAACCTCGTCGACCGCAAGAGCGAGGATGTGCTCGACTACTGCGAGAAGCACGGCATCGGATTCATTCCCTGGGCGCCGCTCGCGGCGGGCTCCCTGGCGCGCGAGGGATCGACGCTGACCGAGATCGCCGGGCGGCTCAAGACCGGGCCGAGCCAGGTGGCGCTTGCCTGGGTGCTGAAGCGCTCGCCGGTGATGATCCCCATTCCCGGCACGAGCAGCACCGGGCATCTGCGGGAGAATGTGGCGGGCGCCGCGATCGAGCTGAGCGATCGTGATTTCAGTGCGCTCGACGCTCAGGGACGAGAAGTCTGGCGCTCGCAATCTAACTAGACGGAAGCCGGCCGGTTCGTTTTCCTGAGTGGGACCCGCGACTCTGATGGGCGGGAAAACGGGCTGGACAGCCCCGCGCGGGCCGGTTCAAAGCTGCACGCCAAAGAGCGGCGGGGGAACGGCATGATCGTCCATGAGGTTCGGGTCCATCCTGAGGCGGATCGGCTGGAGCGGGACGGGCAACTTGCCTGGAAGATCGCCGGAGTCGCCGCCGATCCGGTAGCGGTCGAGCCTGCGGTCGCCGAGATGATCGTCAATCGCGTGATCGACAATGCGTCGGTCGCGATTGCAGCGATCAACCGTCATCCGGTGACGACGGCGCGCGATCAGGCGCTGGCGCATCCCCGCGCCAGGGGCGCGACGGTCTTCGGCCTCGGCCCCGATGTGCGGGTCCACGCCGAATGGGCCGCCTGGGCGAACGGCACCGCGGTGCGGGAGCTCGACTACCACGATACGTTCCTCGCGGCCGAATACAGCCACCCCGGCGACAACATCCCGCCGATCCTTGCCGTCGCTCAGCAATGCGGCAAGGATGGCGCGGCGTTGCTGCGCGGATTGGCGACCGGCTACGAGATCCAGGTCGATCTCGTCCGCGCCATCTGCCTGCACAAGCACAAGATCGATCACGTGGCCCATCTTGGGCCCTCGGCGGCGGCGGGCATCGGCACGCTGCTCGGGCTGCCCACCGACATCATCTACCAGTCCGTGCAGCAGGCCCTCCATGTGACGACCGCGACCCGTCAGAGCCGCAAGGGCGAGATCAGCAGCTGGAAGGCCTTCGCCCCGTCCCATGCCGGCAAGCTCGCCGTGGAAGCGGTGGACCGCGCCATGCGTGGGGAGGGCGCGCCTTCCCCGATCTATGAGGGCGAGGACAGCGTCATCGCCTGGATGCTGGATGGTCCGACAGCCCACTACAGCGTGCCGCTGCCCGCGCCCGGCGAGCCGAAGCGCGCGATCCTCGACACCTACACCAAGGAACATTCGGCGGAATACCAGAGCCAGGCGCTGATCGACCTCGCCTTCCGCATGGGGAAGCAGATCGGCAACTGGGACGATGTCGAGAGCATCCTCATCCGCACGAGCCATCACACGCATTACGTGATCGGAACGGGCTCGAACGACCCGCAGAAGTTCGACCCGACCGCGAGCCGGGAGACCCTCGACCATTCGATCATGTACATCGTGGCCGTCGCGCTGCAGGACGGCGAATGGCATCACGTGCAATCCTACGCGCCCGAGCGTGCGCAGCGGCCGGATACGGTGGCGCTGTGGCGCCGCATCAGCACGGTCGAGGACCCGGAATGGACGCGGCGCTACCACGCCGACGACCCGGCGGTGAAAGCCTTCGGCGGGCGGATCGAGATCACGCTCAAGGACGGCCGCGTCATCGCCGACGAACTGGCGGTCGCCAATGCCCATAGCCTTGGCGCCACGCCCTGGCAGCGCGCCGACTACGTGCGGAAGTTCCGCACCCTCACGGAAGGTGTTCTCGACGCTGGCGAGGTCGCGCGCTTCCTGCAGGTGGCGGAAAGCCTGCCGAGCCTGCGCGCCCACGAACTGGCGGAGCTGACGATCGCCTTGCCGCCGGGCGCCCTGCAGCGTGGGGCTGCGGCCGGCATCTTCGGTTTCCAGATCTCCTGATCGGAGCAACGATAAGACCATGAGCGAGACCATGTCGGCACCGCCGAAGGCCAAGAAATCCGTGGCGCTGTCCGGCGTTGTCGCCGGCAATACCGCGCTCTGCAGCGTCGGGCGTACAGGCAACGACCTGCACTACCGGGGCTACGACATCCTCGACATCGCGCCGCGCTGCGAGTTCGAGGAGATCGCCCATCTCCTCATCCACGGCACGCTCCCGACCGAGGCCGAGCTGCGCGGCTACAAGGCGAAGCTGCGTATGTTGCGCGGCATTCCTGCCGCCGTCCGGACTGTGCTGGAAGCCATTCCCGCCGCCGCGCATCCGATGGACGTGATGCGCACCGGCGTCTCGGTGCTTGGTTGCGTGCTGCCCGAGACGCCCGGCCATGATGCCGATGGCGCGCGGGATATTTCGGACCGGCTCATCGCTTCGCTCGGGTCGATGCTGCTCTACTGGCACCACTTCGCCCTGCACGGGCGGCGGATCGATGTCGAGACCGACGACGCGGGCATCGGCGGCCACTTCCTCCATCTGCTCCATGGGGCGCCGCCGCGCGACAGCTGGGTGCGGGCGATGGACACGTCGCTCAACCTCTATGCCGAGCACGAGTTCAACGCCTCGACCTTCACGGCGCGCATGGTGGCGGGGACGGGCTCCGACCTCTACAGCGCGATCGCGGCCGGCATCGGCGCCTTGCGCGGGCCGAAACACGGCGGCGCCAACGAGTTCGCCTTTGAGGTCCAGAAGCGCTACGCCGATCCTGACGAGGCGGAGGCGGATATCCGGCGGCGCGTGGCGGCCAGGGAAGTCGTCATCGGCTTCGGCCACCCAGTCTATACCATCGCCGACCCGCGCAACGTCATCATCAAGGATGTGGCCCGGCAGCTGACGGAGGAGGTTCATTCTCGCAAGATGTACGACATCGCCGAGCGCATCGAGGCCGTGATGATGGATATGAAGCGGATGTTCGCGAACCTCGATTGGTATAGCGCCGTGAGCTATCACCTGATGGGCGTGCCGACAGCGATGTTCACGCCGCTCTTCGTCATCTCGCGCACTGCTGGCTGGGCAGCGCATGTGATCGAGCAACGCCAGGACGGGCGCATCATCCGGCCCTCGGCGAACTATACCGGACCCGAGGACGTGCCCTTCGTGCCGCTGGCCGAACGGGGAGCCGGCGCGTGACCTATCTCACCGGCGCCGATCTTCCTGCGGAGCCCGCCGGGCTGCGGTTCCGGTCGCTGCTGATGCGGGACGGCATTCTGCGGCTGCCGGGCGCGCATAACGGCATGGCGGCGCTGCAGGCGAAAGCCGCCGGCTTCGAGGCGCTCTATCTCTCAGGTGCGGCGATGACCGCCTCGATGGGCTTGCCGGACCTCGGCATGATCACCGTCGATGAGGTCGCCTTCTTCGTCCGCCAGATCGTGCGCGCTTCGGCGCTGCCGCTGCTGGTCGATGGCGACACCGGCTACGGCGAGGCGCTGAACGTCATGCACATGGTGCGCGTCTTCGAGGACGCGGGTGCGGCGGCGGTGCATCTGGAGGACCAGCTTCTGCCCAAGAAATGCGGCCACCTGAACGACAAGCGGCTGGCCGACCGCCACGACATGGCGGCAAAGGTCGCGGCGGCGGCGCGGGCGCGGCGCAACCTCGTCGTCATCGCGCGCACCGATGCGGCGGCGAGCGAGGGCATGGACGGCGCTGTTGCACGCGCAAAGCTATATGTGGAGGCGGGGGCAGATGCGATCTTCCCCGAGGCGCTGACGACGCGCGCGATGTTCGAGGAATTCGCCTCGCGGATGCAGGGCGTGCCATTGCTCGCCAATATGACGGAGTTCGGCCGCACGCCCTTCTTCACGGCCGATGAGTTCGCGGCCATGGGGTATCGCATGGTGATCTGGCCGGTAAGCAGCCTGCGGGTTGCCAACAAGGCGCAGTCCGACCTCTACGCGGCGATCGCGCGGGACGGCGGCACGCATCGCATGATCGACCGGATGCAGACCCGCGCCGAGCTTTACGAGACGATCAGGCTGCATGACTACGAGGCGCTGGACGCCGCCATCGTGCAGTCGGTCGTGCCGACGGACATGCCGCAGCGGGACTAGCCGCTTCAGCCCAATTGCTGCTCGATCGATTTGGTCAGCGGGCTTACAACGTCGCCGGTGTGTCTGGTCGTCACGGTTTCGATCAGGACAATCCAACACTCGTCGGCGGCGACGGGATTGTGCATCACGCCCTTGGGGACGACGCAGAACTCGCCCGGGTTCAGGATGGTTTCCGCGCCGCCCTCGAATTGGATGCGCAGCTGCCCGCGAACGACCTGAAAAAGCTCGTCCTCGTCGTCGTGCTTGTGCCAGACCAGTTCCCCACGGACCTTCGCGACCTTCACATACTGATCGTTGACCCGGCCGACGACCTTTGGCGCCCAGTATTCGGCGATGCCGTCGAAAGCGGTATTCAGGTTGATGGATTTCATCGCGCGGCTCCGTTCGGATGGCCGAGTTTAGCGAAGCCGCCGGGGCATGCGAATAAGCCCGAGGGGAGTTCCCAAGCTTCGCACCCCGCGCATCGCAGGCTAGGGAGCCCGGACAAGAGCGGACAAAGCCGCCCGGGGGTTGATGGTTATGACCGCGAATTTGCTATCCGCGCTCTTCGTCGTCGTCTCCATGGCGGTCGCGGCAACGGCCCGGGCGGCGGCGCCGATGCTGATGATGTCGACGATCAGCGCCGACAATCTCGTCGCCAAGCTCTACCGGCCGAGCGGCGAGGCCGGCCCCCTGCCGGCCGTCATCGTCCTTGGCGGGTCCGAGGGCGGGCTCAATCCGGCGGTGACCGCGGAGGCGAAACTCCTCGCCCGGCACGGTTACGCCGCACTGCAACTGGGCTACTTCGGCGCACCCGGCCTGCCGGAGACGCTGGAACTTGTCCCGGTCGAGTATTTCGAGCATGCGGTCGACTGGCTGCGCGCGCGGCCTGACGTCGATCCCGCGCATATCGGCATCGTCGGCACATCAATCGGCGGGGAGGCGGCGTTGCTCGTCGCCGCGCATGATCCGGCGATCAAGGCGGTGGTGGCCGCGGTTCCGTCGAACGTGGTGTGGCAGGGGTTGGGCCGGGGCATCACCCGCCATCCCGCGTCGAGCTTCATGCTGCGGGGCCAGCCATTGCCGGATGTGCCCTTTGGCTGGACGGGCGTACGCGGCGATGTCTATCGCCGATATGCGGGAGGTCTGGCGGCTCTGCCGCAGCACCGTCAGGCGATCATTCCAGTCGAGCGGATCGACGGGCCGATCATGCTGATCTGTGGCGGACGGGACCGCATCTGGCCATCCTGCCGCATGGCGGCATCGGTCGCCGCACGCCTGAAGGCGAAGAATTTCCGCAATCCGGTATCGTTCCTCGCCTATGCTGCCGGGGGCCACGCCGTTTTCGGCGTGCCGCTCGATCCGGACAGCCCAGACTACGAGGACCTCGGCAGCCTCGGCGGCAGCGCGGCGGCCAATGACGCCGCGCGGCGGAACTCCTGGGGCCAGATGCTGGCGTTTCTGGATCGGGCGCTGCAGCCTGCGATAGGCAGGAGCACCATCGGCTTCAGGCCCGGCCAAGCTGCGCCGTGATCCCCGTGTAGAGGAGGTTCGGACATGGACTATTCCGGCGGCTGCCAGTGCGGCGCCATCCGCTATCTTGCCAGGGCCCCCCGCGACCGCGCCAGCGTCTGCTATTGCCGCATGTGCCAGAAAGCGTCCGGACAACCCTTCATGGCGTTCGTCCGGTTTCGCGCCGATCGGGTCTCCTGGTCCAGGCCGCCCGCCATCTTCGCCAGTTCGACCATCGTCGAGCGCGGATTCTGTGCCGTCTGCGGCACACCGCTGAGCTACCGGCAGATCGCGGGCGAGTATGTCAGCCTGACGCTCCACAGCCTCGACGATCCCGCCGCCTTAGCGCCCGAAATGGCGTTCTCGCCGGAGACGCAGGCGCCGTGGTGTCTGACGCTGGGCCATCTTCCAGCCGGGCCCGATGTCGCGGATCTGCCGGATTTCGTCAGCAACCAGCAGCCGGACGGCTAGTCGTTCCGGCCGGAGATCGCGCGGCAGACGGCCTCGGTCACCGACGCCGTCGTCGCCGTGCCGCCGAGATCGGGCGTGAGTATCCCGGATGCCGTCACGGTCTCGATAGCTGTCATCAGCCGCGCGGCGGCCGCATCCTCGCCCAGGTGATCGAGCATCTGCACCGCGGTCCAGAAGGTGCCGACCGGGTTGGCGATGCCCTTGCCGACGATGGCGAAGGCAGAGCCGTGGATCGGCTCGAACATGGATGGAAAGCGCCGCTCCGGGTTGATGTTGGCCGTCGGCGCGATCCCGATCGAGCCTGCCAGAGCCGCCGCGAGATCCGACAGGATGTCGGCGTGAAGATTGGTCGCAACCACCGTGTCGAGGCTCGCCGGAGACAGCACCATGCGGACGGTCATGGCATCCACCAGCATCTTGTCCCATGTGACCGCCGGGAAATCCCGCGCGACCGCCGCCGCCACCTCATCCCACAGCACGAGCCCGTAGCGCTGGGCGTTCGACTTCGTCACCACCGTCAGGCGCTTGCGCGGACGGCTCGCAGCGAGCGCGAAGGCGTAGCGCATGATCCGCTCGATGCCGACGCGGGTGAAGATCGCGACCTCGGTCGCGACTTCCTCCGGGTGGCCGCGATGGGACCGCCCGCCCTGGCCGGCGTATTCACCTTCGCTGTTCTCCCGCACGATCACCCAGTCGAGCGCGCCCGGTCCGCAATCCCGCAGCGGCGACTGCAGCCCCGACAAGACCCGCGTAGGCCGGACATTGGCGTATTGGTCGAAGCCCTGGCAGATGGCGAGCCGCAGGCCCCAGAGCGTCACGTCGTCGGGTATCGCCGGGTCGCCGACGGCGCCGAAGAAGATCGCGTCCACGTCGCGGATCTGGTCGAGGCCGTCCGGCGGCATCATCGCACCGGTGCGGCGGTAGTAGTCCGAGCCCCAGTCGAAGCTGCGGACATCGAGGCGAAAGCTGCCCTCGCGTGCCTCCAGCGCCTGCAGGACGGTCAGGCCCGCGCCGATAACCTCGGGGCCGATGCCGTCGCCCGGTATGGCTGCGATGCGATAGGTTTTCATGGCCGCTCCCGCTCTCGATCGCGTTTTACATCGCGCGATCAGCCGAGCATGTCGAGCGCGTGGCCGAAGAAGTCCGGGCCGCCGAAATTCCCCGACTTCAATGCGATGCCGAGGCCGGCATGCGCCCGCCCGATGACGCGCAGGGCAGGCACGCCGGGCGCGATCTCGGCCCCGATCAGGAAGGCCTGCAACCCCAGGCGGTTGACGACGGCGCCGGATGTCTCGCCGCCCGCGACCACCAGCCGTCCCACGCCCGCATCGACGAGGCCGGCGGCCACGTCCGCCAGAGCACTTTCGATGGCCTCCCCGATCGACGCGCCGCCATGAGCCTTCTGCAGCGCCTGCACCTCGTCCGGCGTGCGGCTGCTCGCGATCAGCACCGGCCCGTCGCGGAGCCGGTCCCCGGCCCATGAGAGTGCCGCCGCCGCTTCGTCCTTTCCGGCGAGAAGATTCTCCACGTCGAGATGCAGCACCGGCATGCTGCGCTCGGCGACCGCGATCTGCTCCAGCGTCGCCTTGGAGCAGCTTCCGGCGATGATGGCCGAGAAGCGGCCGGTCGCCTCGGCGCCGTTCTCAGCCCCGTGCTCCGTCACGATATCGAGCCGCCTGAGCGCGCGGGCGAGGCCGATGCCGAGACCGGAGGCGCCGGTCGAGATCGGGCGATCCAGCGCCACCTGTCCCAGAACCTCAAACTGCGCGTCGTTCACCGCATCGACGATGGCGGCGGCGCGACCCTCCTCGGAAAGACGGCCGAGGGCGGCACGCACGGCGTCCGCGCCCTGCTCGACGACCTGAAGGGGCACCAGCCCGACCGGCGCTCGGCTCTGGCGCGCGAGCACGCGGACGAGGTTCGCGTCATGCATGGGGTTGAGCGGATGGTCGCGGAGCGGGCTCTCGTTCAGCGGCTGGTCATGGACGAACAGATGCCCCTGGAACACCCGGCGGCCGGTTCCGGGGAAGCCCGGATTGACCAGTGTGATACCGCCGCCCGCGGCGTCCCGCAGCGCGTCGCTTACCGGGCCGATGTTTCCCGCATCGGTGGAATCGAAGGTCGAGCAGACCTTGAACAGGACGTGCGTCGCCCCGCGCCCCCGCAGCCAGCGGTCCGCCTCCAGCGATTGCCGCACCGCCTCATCGGCGGCGATGGAGCGGCTTTTCAGTGCCACGACCACCGCATCGACATCGGGAAGGGCGAGACTATCGGGCGGCACTCCTATGGTCTGCACGACGCGCAGGCCGTTGGTGGCAAGCGCGTTCGCGAGATCGGATGCGCCGGTGTAGTCGTCGGCGATAACGCCCAGAGCTAGAGTCATTCCGTGTCTCCCGGAAGTTTGAGCCCAGCGAGGCGGGCGTAAAGCCGGGTCACCGAGGCGTCGTCATCGGCCGCCATGCCGGCGGCGGCCGTCATCAGAAACATCTGTAGCGCGCCGCTGGCAACAGGCACCGGAAAGTTCGCGCTCCGGGCCATGTCGAGCACGATGCCGAGATCCTTCGTGAAAATGCTGACGGAGCTTTTCGGCGCATAGTCGCCGTCCAGAACGTGCTGCATGCGGTTCTGGAACATCCAGGAATTGCCGGCGGAGGCCGTGATGACGTCGTAGACCTTCTGCAGGTCGAGGTTCTGCCGCGCGGCGAAGGCCATCGCCTCCGCGGCGGCCGCGATATGCACGCCGGCCAGCAGCTGGTTCACCATCTTGAAGGCCGCGCCCTGGCCCGGTTCGGAGCCGAGCTCGTAGAGCGTAGCGGTCATGGCGTCTAGCGCCGGCCGGGCGGCGGCAAAGGCCGCGGCGGAGCCGGAGGCAAGCATGGTGAGCTTGCCTTCCTCGGCGCGGGCGGCGCCGCCGCTCATCGGCGCGTCGAGGTAATGCGGCCCCATCGCCTCAAGTCGCGCCGCCAGCCGCCGCGCCACATCCGGCGCCATCGTGGCGGAGGAGACGAAGACGGCCCCGGGCGCCATTTCGGAAGCACAACCATTCTCGCCGAACAGCACGGTCTCCGTCTGGACCGCGTTCACGACGACCGCGACCACGACATCGGCGCCCTGCGCCGCCTCCGCGGGTGTCTTCGCGGCGCTGCCGCCGGCGGCGACGAAGCGCGCCACAGCCTCGTTCGACACATCGAAACCGGCGACCGAGAAACCCGCGCGCAGAAGCGACCGCGCCATGCCAAGACCCATCGATCCGAGGCCGATGACGGCGGCTTTGTTCTGGGCGCTCATGGGACGCAACTCCTAAATGTTTTTGCTTCTTTTCTCAAAGAGACGCCCTTTGAGTCTGTTCTTTTCCAGGAAAAGGCACCAGAAAACGCCGATCCATCACGGAGCGACAGCCATGAGCGATGCCAAACTGCGCGAGCAAATCTGCACATTCTCCCGCTCGCTGTTCGAGCGTGGGCTGACGCCCGGCTCCTCGGGCAATGTCAGCGTGCGGCTGGAGGACGGCGGCTATCTGATGACGCCGACCAACGCCTCGCTCGGCTTTCTGGACCCCGCGCGGCTGTCGCGTCTGGACGCTCACGGGCGGCTCATATCCGGTGACAAGCCCACCAAGGAAGTGCCTCTGCATACGGCGCTTTACGATACGCGGGACGGCGCTCAGGCGATCGTGCATCTGCACTCGATCCATTCCGTCGCCATCTCGATGCTGCCGGAGATCGACCCCGCAGCCGTTCTGCCGCCGATGACGGCCTATTACGTCATGAAGCTCGGGCAGACGGCGCTGCTGCCATATTATCGGCCGGGCGACGACGCCGTGGCGGGCGCGATCCGCGGGCTTGCCGGACGCTACGCCTCCGTGCTCCTCGCAAATCATGGCCCCGTGGTTGCCGGCACATCGCTGGACGCCGCCGTCTATGCGACGGAGGAGCTGGAGGAGACCGCGCGCCTCTACATCATGCTGCGCGGGTTGAACCCCCGGATGCTGACCCGCGCACAGGTGGACGACCTTGTGCGGCACTTCGACCTTCAGCTTCCTTCTGAGGGTCAGGACCAGGTTCCGCATACTCACGACCACACATCCTCCTGACGGCATGGTGAGGGCGGCATTCGCGCCGCCCCCCTCAGCCGTCACGCAGCGACTGCCATGCGTTCCGGTAGCGCCGCCATGATCTGCGCGACACGCTCCATCCCAAGACGCGGGCTCGTCAACACGGGCACCGACACGGCATCGCCGAGGCTGTCGGCGACCCGGCCCATCGAGACCTGCGCCAGCACGATGAGATCCACGGTCGCCGCAAGCTCGATCAGATTGCGGGCGACGATCTCGTCATGCTTCGCGCCGTCCCCCGCCAGCAGGGCGTCGAAAGCGCCCTCGCACAGCTTGCGCGTGACGGTCACGTGCTTGCCGGCTTCCTTCGCCGTCTGCTCGATCATCCGCACGGTCGGATCGAGCGTCGTCTGCACCGTGGCCGCCACGCCGATGCGGCTTGCGGTCGCGACCGCATGCTCGGCCATCGCAGTGTCGATCTTCGCGACCGGCACCGACAGCAGCCGCGCACCGACATCGGCGGCCTCGCGCACCGAGGAGCAGGCGTTCAGGATGAGGTCGGCACCCATCTCCTGGGCGATGATCATGAACTGGGCAAGGCGTTTGGTCACCGCGGGCGTCACGTGGCCCGCCGCCATCGCGTCCTTGAGCAGGCTGTCATCGACGAGGTTGACGACGCGCACGCCGGGCAGGAGCGAAGGCGCCAAGGCCGCGAGCGGCTGAACCGTCACCGGGCCAGTGTGGATGATGACGAGTGTCTTCTGATGCATGGTCAAACCTCCCGATGGAAAAGCGACCCGGTCGATGCGTCGCGAAATGCCCCTTTTTTTGCGAAGAAGGGGCAAAACTTCGGCGGGTGTCAGACTGACTTCGGAACGTATCTGCGCCAGTTGTGCGCTTCGCGGAACCCGAGCACTTCCTTGGTTTTCCGGTTCGAGAGCAGCGTCTCGTACTCGCCCATCTCCCGCTTCACGGGAACGTTCGGATAGTAGCGGCGCAGCAGCTCCGCGGTCGGCAGATCCGACGAGGTGTCGTCGTTCACGGCGTTGAAGACCTGGAATCCGAGCCCGTCTTTCTCGATGCCGAGCTTGACGATCTGGCCGAGATCGCGCGCGTCGATATAGCTCCAGGCGATCCGGCGGCGGAACTCGGGCTTCGCGAACCAGCCGGGGAAGAGCGCGTATTCATGCGGCTCGATCACGTTGCCGATGCGGATGGCATAGATGTCGGTGCCGGTGCGCCGCGCGAAGGCCTGCGCCGTCTTCTCGTTGACGATTTTGGAGAGCGCGTAGCTGTCCATCGGGTCGACCGGGTATTCCTCGTCGAGCGGGAAGTATTCCGGATCGCGATGGCCATTGGCGAAGACGATGCCGTAGGTCGTTTCGGAGGAGGCGATGATGACCTTCGGAATCCCGAGCTTCACCGCCGCCTCGATGATGTTGTAGGTGCCCATCACGTTGATGCGATAGACCTCGTTGTCCGGCGTGATCATGATCCGGGGAATCGCCGCGAAATGCACGACGGCGTCGATCTTTTCGGGCCGGAGGTCCTGGTCGAACTCGTGCAGGCCCGTGTAGCTCGACAGCGCGTTGAACACCTGACCGGCATCGGTGATGTCGGTAATGAGCGTGCGTACGGCGGGGTTGTCGAGCGGCTTGGTGTCGAGGTTCAGAACGCGGTAGCCGGCGTCGACCAGGTATTGCACCACATGGCGCCCGGCCTTGCCGCTGCCGCCGGTGAAGATCACACGCTTCATGCTCAATCCTTCTGGGTAAGTCTCCGTCCCGCAAGCGGGACGGAGGTGTGGATGGCGCTCAGAAATGATACTGGTCGATGTTCTGAGCGTTGAAGATCAACGGCTTGCTGAAGATGATCACGCCGTCTTTGGCGGTGAAGGTGCCAAGGTCGCCGGCGGTGAAGGTGCTGTTCTTGTGGATCGCGTTGTTATAGGCGAGCCGGGCGACATACATCACAAGCTCGCCTTCCTTGACCTCGTCCCAGAGCGGGCTCTCCTTGATGACGCCCGCCTTGACGTACTGGCGGATCGAATCCGGGTCCGAGCAGCCGCCGACGATGACCTTGCCGGTCAGGCCAAGCTTCTGGACGGCCGCGGCGGCACCGACTTCAGCCGCGCCGTCGGGCGCGATGATGCCGGTGACATCCGGGTTCGCCTGCAGAATGTTCAGCCCTGCCGTCAGCGACTGGGACGGGCTGGACTGCCCATACTGCGTCGTGACGATGGTCATCTTCGGGTAGTGAGCGGCCATGTAGGTCTTCAGCGCGCCGATCCAGGCGTTCTGAATGGTGGCGTCGGGCGTCGAGGACAGGATCGCGATCTTCGCGTCGGGCTTGATGTACTTGGCCACGCTCTCGACCAGCGCCTTGCCGAATTCCGGATAGGCGGTGTTCTGGATGAAGAAGTCGCGCGCGTCGGGTGCCACGTCGCTGTCGTAGGAGACGACCTTGATGCCCATCTTCATCGCGCGCCGCAATGCGGGGGCGAGTTCGGTCGGGTTGTTGGAGGTGGTCGTGATCACGTTGAAGCGGCGGGCGATCAGGCTGTTGAAGACGTCGACCTGACCCTGCGCCGAGGCGGTGACGGGCCCGGTGTAGAGGAAGTTGATGTTGAGCTTCTTCGCGGCCTCGATTGCGCCCTTCTCGTTCGCCTTGAAGACCGAGAGCCCGATCAGCTTCGGCACCATCGCGACGTGGATGCGCTTCGACGTGTCGATGTTCGCGGCGTGGGCGCCGACGGAGAAGCCGAGCATTGCGGCAACCAGCAGGGCGGCCTTCTTAGGATTTCTCATGGTTTTCCCTTAGATCTTATCTTTGAAGCGTGAGGTCGTCCGGCCGCTGTTTTATTCGGCGGCCTCGGGCACCTTGCCGCCGCCAAGCCTGCGGAGGCGAAGGAATAGCAGCGCAAAGCCGGTGCCCCGACCGGACACGAGATTGCGGATGGCGATGGCAGTCAGCAGGATCGCGCCGGTCACCATGGTCGTCACCATGTCCGAGAAGCCCGCGATGAGCATGCCCTGGCGGAGAACGCCGAGCAGCAGCACGGCCATGACGACACCCGCGATGCGGCCCTCGCCGCCGAAGATGCTGACGCCGCCGAGCACGACCATGGTGATCGTGGTGAGCAGCAGGATGTCGCCCATGTCCGGGCGCACGGCGCTGTAGTAGGAGGCGAGAACGATGCCGGCGAGCGCCGCCATGGTGCCGCTGATGACATAAGCGCTGCAGATCACGCGGGGCACGCGCATACCGGAATAGCGCGCGGCCTCGCCGTTGTAGCCGATCATCACCACCTTCCGCCCATAGGCACTGCGTGACATCAGCAGGCTGAAGAAGATTGCCAGCACGACGAACAGGATCAGCTGGTACGGGATCAGGCCGCCGACCTCGCCCTGGCCCAGCGCGTTGAAGCTGTCGGGGAAGCCGGCCGGCGGATTCTCGCCCGCGAGCGCGGTGCCGACGCTGCCGTAGATGAAGCTCGTCGCCAAGGTCGCAATCAGCGGCTCCGTGTTGAGCCGCGTAATGATCATGCCGTTGATCCAGCCGAGCACTGCGCCCGTTCCGACGCCGAGCAGCGCCGAGAGCCAGATCGAAAGATGCAGACCCTGCCAGAACTCGGCCATGACGATCGCGCCGAGTCCCGCCATGGAGCCCACCGAGAGATCGATGCCGCCGGTCAGAATGACGACACTGAGGCCGAGGGCGACGATGCCGAAGGGCAGGAAGTTCTGTGTCAGGCCCAACAGCGAGCCGATGCCGTCATAGAAGCCGGGAATGCCGATGCAGAAACCCGCGATCTCGACGACGAGCAGGGCGAGAAGCGAGCGCTCCCACCCATCGAGCGGGAAGCGCGAGCCTGTGCGCCGGGCGGTGACGGTGTTCTCGACCTCTTTCATCACGAGGCCTTCCCGGCTCGGCTCTGGCGCATGCCGAGCGTAACGGTGACGAGGATCATCGCGCCCTCGCCGGCGGAGTACCAGATCGGTGGCACATGCAGGAAGACCAGGGCTGTGAGGATGACGCTCAGGAAGAGGCCGCCGAGGACGGTGCCGATCATGTTGCCGCGTCCACCGGCGATCGCGGTGCCGCCGATCAGCGCGACGGCGATGGACTGCAGTTCGACATGGTCGCCGGTACCCGTCGTGACCGTCGCGGAACCCGTGTAGCAGACGAAGACGAGGCCCGCGAGGGCCGCGAGCACGCCGGAGATCATGTAGACGCGGACCTGCGTCGAGATCACCGATACGCCGGCGTTGTAGGCTGCGACCGCGTTGTTGCCGATCGCGAGCACGGCGCGCCCGAACAGCGTGTAGCCGAGCGCGAACCAGCAGAGGAACAGCACGATGGCGAGGGTCAGGACAGGGATCGGGATCGGGAGCCACGGCGCGATGCGGCCATTGCCGAAGGCGGCGTACGCGGCCGGCACCTGATCGACCTGGGTGCCGTTCGAATAGATGAAGATGAGGCCGCTATAGATGCTGTAGGTGCCGAGCGTCACGATGATCGGCGGAATCGTGAGCCGCGCCACCAGCAGCCCGTTGATCGTGCCGAGCACGAGACCGATCACGAGGGCGATGCCGAATGCCCCGATCAGCGGCAGGCCGCTGCCCTGCGCGAGCAGACCCGTCACCACGGCCGTAAGGCCCATGATGGGCGCGACCGACAGATCGATGCCCTTGGTCGCGATCACCCATGTCTGCCCGAGCGCCACAAGCGACAGCACGACCGAGTTCAACACCATGAAGCGGATGTTCTCGAACGAGACGAAGCGGTGGTTGATGGCGCCCACGGCCAGCAGCACGACGACGGCGGCGACGATCAGCGTGATCTCGCGCGTCTCCCGCCGCGCCCTGCGTGTGGCCCGGCTGTCCTTGACCGAGGGCGCCACTGTCTTGAAACCGGAGGTCTCGGTCATGCTCGCCTTCATCGGCCGGATACCTCCGCACTGGTGAGGTAGGAGGAGGAGACGCGCTCCGGTGTTATGTCATCGCCCGTGAGTTCAGCCACGATCCGCCCCTCATAGACTGAGAGGATGCGGTCGCAAAGTCGTACCAGCTCTTCGAGCTCGGAGGAGATGGCGATGATACCCATGCCCTCGTGGGCGAGGCCGTCGATAAGTTCGTAGATTTCGTCCTTGGCGCCGACATCGACGCCGCGGGTCGGCTCGTCGAGGATCGCGACCTCCGGTCCGATGCCCATCCACTTGCCGAAGACGACCTTCTGTTGATTGCCGCCGGAAAGCTGCCGCATCTTCTGGTCGGTGCCCGCGCAACGCACGCGGTAGCGCGCCACGGTCTCGGCGCCGATGCGGTCCTCGTCCGACTGGCTGAGCAGGCCCATGCGCGTCTTCACACGCTCGAGCAGGCCCGAGGTCAGGTTCTCGGTGATCGTCATGGGCAGCACCGCACCGTGGCGGGCGCGATCCTCCGGGGCATACACGAGACCTTTGCGGATGATGTCATGGCTGCTGGCGGCGGATATATCCTCGCCCGCAAGTTCGACCGTGCCAGCATCGCGCCGCCGCAGCCCGAAGATGGTCTCGGCGATTTCGGTGCGCCCCGCGCCGACGAGCCCCGCAAAGCCGAGGATTTCGCCCTTGTGCAGCGTGAAGCTCACATCCCGGAAGCGCGGCTCATGCGCGAGACCGGTGACCCGCAGGATCGGCGTTGTCGTCGCGTGGCTGATCTGGCGCCGTGGCACGACCCGCATCTCGCGTCCAACCATCTTTGACAGCAGGCGAACGCGATCGAAGGCCTCCCGCTCGACGCTATCGACCAGCGCGCCGTCACGCAGCACGCTGATGTCGTCGGAGATATCGAGCACCTCATCCATCCGGTGGCTGATGAAGCCGAGCGTGTAGCCCTCGCCGCGCAGCCGCCGCATCGTGGTGAAAAGGCGCTCGACCTCGTGCGTGGTGAGAGGCGATGTCGGCTCGTCGAACAGAATGACGCGGCAGCCGCGCAGCAGCGCCTTCGCGCATTCCAACTGCTGCTGCTGAGCGATGCTGAGGTGCCGCGCCAACTGGTCCGGATCGATGTCGAGCTTGAGCGTCGCCAGGGCCTGTACGGCGCGGCTGCGGGCGGCCTTCCAATCGACCCGGCGGGGGAACATGCCGGTCGTCGGCAGTTGGCCCACGAACATCGTTTCCGTCACGGTCAGTTCCGGCATTAGCGCCGGCTCCTGCGGCACGAGATAGATACCGGCATGGTGCGCTGCAGCAGGAGACGCGAGGGAGAGCGCGTGGCCATCGAGCGACAGAGAGCCGCTGGTCGGCTTCACGATGCCCGACAGCATCTTGAAGGCCGTGGATTTTCCGGCGCCGTTTTCGCCCATGATGGTATGGACGCGGCCGGGCCGCATGGTCAGGCTGACGCCGCGCAGCACGGCCACATTGCCGTATCGCTTGGTGAGATCGCGCGCTTCATAAACCCCGGTATCGAGGCCACGCGCGGTATCAAGGGCTGCTGACGCCACTCCGCTTCCTCCGCCGACGGTTTCTATCCCGATCCGGGTGACCGCTCGCCGACGCCTCTCTACATCGCTATTCATGGTAGCGCAACCATTATATCTTCACATGGCGGAGATTGTTGCGACGCGCTAGATCTCGATCCATGAGCGAGACCATCAACAGACCCGGTCGCAGGATCGCCCGACCAGCCACGGTCACATTGAAGCACGTCGCGGAACGCGCGGGCGTCTCGCCGATCACCGTCTCCCGCGTCATCAACACGCCGGACGCGGTGTCGGAGGCCTTGCGCGAGAAGGTCGGACGCGCGGTCGAGGAGCTGGGCTATCTCCCGAACCGTGTCGCGGGCGCGCTCGCCTCGGCCGAAAGCCGCGTGGTGCCTGTTATCGTCCCGTCGCTCTCGAACGCGGTCTTCATCGAGGTCATCCAGGGCGTGCAGGAGGTGCTGGAGGTCGCGGGCTATCAACTTCTCCTCGGCAATACGCAGTACGATCTGCAGCGGGAACAGGATCTGGCCGCGACCCTGCTCGGCTGGTCCCCGGCGGGAGTGATCATCGCAGGGCTGCGCCACACCGACCGTACGCGGGCGATGCTGCAGGCGTGGCGGCGGCCGGTGGTCGAGATCATGGAACACGGCACCCGTGCCATCGACATGAATGTCGGCCTCTCGCACTACAAGGCCGGCGACGCCATGGGCGAACATCTCGTCTCGCGCGGTTACCGCGAGATCGGCTTCATCGGCGGCCGGTTGAAGGCCGACTACCGGGCTCTGCACCGCTACAAGGGGCTGGAGCGGAGCCTCGCCCGCCATGGCCTACGCCGGCGGCCGCCCTTCACGCATGAGAGCAAGTCCAGCCCGCAGCTCGGCGGCGACGCCTTCATGCGCGCGCTCGACGCGTCGCCCGACCTCGACGCGATCTTCTTCGCCAACGACGACTTGGCGGTGGGCGCCATCCTGCGCGCGCAGCGGGAAGGGATCGCCGTCCCGAAGCGCGTCGCGATCGCGGGGTTCAATGGGTTCGGCATCGGCGAGCTGGTGCAGCCGTCGCTGACGACGATCGTCTCCCCCCGGCAGCAGATCGGCCAGATCGCGGCGAACAAGCTGATCGCCCGCATGCAGGGCCGGGAGAGTGGCGCGGCCAGCGTCGATGTCGGCTTCACGCTTCGCGTGGGCGAGAGTACCTAAGCCAGTTGCGGTACCGTCACGCCGATCATGTCGCCTTCGCGCACCAAGGCGGCCAGGCGTTCCTCCGACCAGCCGTCCGTCCCCTCCGGCCGCATGGGCAGCACCATCCAGCGGTAGTCGGCGGTACTGTCGACGACACGGATCGTCGCGCTTGCGGGCAGCACGGTGCCCCATTCCGCCAGAACGCCTTCGGGGTCCCGCACTGCGCGGGCGCGGTAGCTCGTCGACTTGAACCAGAAGGGCGGATAACCCAGCACGGCGCGCGGGTAGCAGCTGCAGAGCGTGCAGACGACGAGGTGATGGAGGTCGGGCGTGTTCTCGAGCACGCCGAGCGGCGGCATCCCGCGCATGGGAATCCCGAGGCTTTCCGCCGCCTGAGCGCCATCGGCCAGCATCAGGGCGCGGAAGCCGGGATCGACCCAGGCCTTAGCCACCATCGCGGCGCCGCGCTCCGGTGTTGCCGCATCGGTGACGGCGATGCGCTCGGCGATCTCTGCCCGATCGGTGATCCCCTTCTCGGCCAGCAGGCCGCGCAGCGCCGCGAGCAGCCGGCCGCTGTCGGTTTCCAGAAGCGTCATGATGTCACCTCCAGCCAAGGCTCGAAGACTTCGACGAGCAGATCGGCGCCGGGCGTGCCGTCTGCCCAAAGGCGCCGGATGTCGAACTGCACATGATAGAGCGGCAGCCGGGGGGCCGGGCGGTCGAAGGCGAGATCCTCGGGGTTCGGGAAGTCGCCGAGATGACGGGTGACCGTGCCGGTCTCGCCGCGCAGGTAATGCGGCGTGCGGATGTGGCAGGGGCCGCGCGTCTCCGGCCAGTCGTCTCGGACCCGCACCCGGGTGCCCGGCGCGATCATGGTGCCGCGCCCAAAACGGCCTGCAGCTCGGCCTCGGCGATGACGCCTTTCCGCAGCAGGGTCGCCGTGATGGCCTGAAGCCAGCGCTCATAATAAGAGAGGCGGAGATAGTCGGCCTCCGGCAGCGCCTCGATCCCCCGCCGCAGCTCATCGACCGACATGACGCCCTTCATCCCGAGGATCTGGCGGATGGCATCCACCTCCCGGTCGAAATCCGTCAGCTCATGCGGCTCCTTGTCGATCGGCTCGCACATGTAGCGGGACACGCCGCCCATGTCGTGCATGGCCCTTGGCACATCCTTGTCCGCGGCCTCCGTCATCGTGTGAGCCCCCGCGCCACCACCGGCCATATGCCCTCGACCATGCCGCCCCGGCTCGCCACGACCTCGTCGTGCAGGTTGGTCACGACGCAGACGTGGTTCGGGAGAACGCGCAGCCGCTCGCCCAAGGCGGGCTTCTTCGCGCTGCGACTGAGATCGACCATCCCATGCTCCTCGCTGAGCCGGTCGATGAGCGCGTCCGGATAGTCGAGCAGCAGCCCGTAGCCTGCCGAGACGCCGCGTGGAATGAGGTCGCTCGACAGCGTTTTGGAGCCGCAATCGAGGATCGCGCGGTCCTCGGTCGGGCGGCTGACGACGGTCGCATGCACATGCAGCGCGCAATCGTCGAGGGTCGCGGCGCCGACCTCCACCAGCGTGCGGTCGTTGTAGATGTAGGTGCCGACGCGCATCTCGGTGACGCCGGCGATCTCGTGCGCATGCGCGGCCCCGGGCGTGCCGCCGCCCGAGACGATCGGCAGATCGATGCCGGCATCCCGCACCGCCCGCACGAAGTCGGTGGTCGCCGCACTGCTTGGGTAAGTCATCAGCCCATCGAAGCCCAGCCCGTCGGCAGCCTTCACCTGGGCGATGAGCGCCAGCGCCGCCTCGACCGAGGTCACGCCCGTGCGGTGCATGCCGCTGTCGAACTCGACCAGCACGCCGATCGGCCGGCCGGCCTCCCGTCCCGCCAGCGCCACCGTTTCCAGCGCCAGCGGATTGTCGATGGCGGCGCGCATCGTGATCCGGCGGGCGAGGGCGGCCAGCCGCCGCGCCTTCTCGCGCCCGATCAGCGGATAGGAGATGAGGATGTCGTCGAGGCCCGCATCGGCCATGACCTCGGCCTCGCCGAGCTTCTGGCAGGTGATGCCGACGGCGCCGAGCTCGACCTGCCTCAGGGCGAGGCGCGGCAGCTTGTGGGTCTTGATATGCGGGCGGAGTGCCAGGCCGTGGCGGTCGGCGTAGCCCTGCATCCGCACGAGGTTGCGCTCGACGATATCGAGGTCGATGACCGGCACCGGGGTGTCGATCTCCGTGACGGCCTGCCGTTCCTGGGCGAGCGCCTCAGACATCGGAGGCGACCGCGATGCAGTCGACCTCGACCAGGATGCCGTTCAGCTGGCAGCCGACGGTGGTGCGCGCCGGGGGGGCGGCGGGGAAGAACTCGGTATAGATCATGTTCCAGGTGGCGAAGCGCGTCACGTCGCTGAGATAGCAGTTGATCTTGACCACATCGTCGAGGCTGCTGCCCGCGCCCTCCAGAATCGTCTTTAGGTTGGTGAGCGTCTGACGCACCTGCCCGTCGAAGTCGTCGGGCATGATACCGGTCGCCGGGTCCTTGGGGCCCTGGCCGGAGACGAAGACGAAGCCGTTTGCCACGACTGCATGGGAATATTGCCCGCCCGGCACGGCCGCGCCCTCGATCATCAAAGCCTGACGCATCGTCTCGTCTCCTTATCCGTGTCTCAGCACTCTGCCCGGTCGGGCGCCGGTCGTCTTGCCTTGCGCCACCACGGCCTGACCCGCAACCCAGACGTCGGTGATGCCGGCCGGGGTCTGCGCCGGTTCCTCGAACGTCGCGCGGTCGGCGACCGTCTCCTCGAACATCACGAGATCGGCCATCATGCCGGGGCGGACCAGCCCGCGCGTGGCGAGGCCGAAGCGTTGCGCGGGCATCGACGTCATGCGCCGCACGGCGTCCTCCAGCGTGAACCAGTGGCGGTCGCGACGCAGGGTTCCAAGGATGCGGGGAAAGCTGCCGAAGGCGCGTGGATGCGGGCGCGTGCCGGGGCGCGGCAGCCCGTCCGAGCCCACCATGTGCAGCCGGTGGCAGCAGGCGGCCTGCAGATCGCCCTCGTCGAGCTGGAACATGACGATGGCCGTCTGGCCCTGGTCTTCCTCGACCAGCCGGACAAGCAGGTCGAACGGCTCGATCCCGAGCTTGGCGGCGGCCGCGTCCATCCGCTGGCCCTCCAGCATCTTGAGCATGGGGTTGGTGACGCCGGAGACGAGCACGTTGCCCCAGCCGATCAGCGCGATCTTCGACTGCAGGTGGCTGTCGGCGCTGCCGTGCTCGACCCAGCGGCGGAGATCCGCGCGCGCAGCCGGATCGACAAGCCGGGCCCGAAGCGCCTCAAGCCCGCCTTCCTGGGCGCTGGGTGGCAGAAGCTGCAGCACGTAGCTGCTGCCGGCCGGATAGGGGTACATGTCGAAGCTGATGTCGATGCCGGCCGCGCGCGCCTGCTCCAGCCGAGCGAGCGCCGAGGGGATCGCGCCCCAGTTCGGCCGGCCGGCGGATTGCAGATGCGACAGCAGACCGGCGACCCGCGCCTCGGCCAACACGCCGATGAACTCCTCGATCGAGCCGAGCAGTCCGGCCTCGTAGCTCCTCACATGGGCGGCGAGCAGGCCCCCCGCCTGCGCCACCGTCCGCGCCAGGGCGACGAGCTCCGTGCGCTCCGCGAAGGCGCTCGGCGGATAGACGAGGCCGAGGGAGAGACCCGCCGCGCCCGCCCGCAGCTGGGCCGCGAGCAGCGCCTGCATGGCGGCGATCTCGGCCGGCGTCGCGCCCCGCCGCTCATACCCCATGACCGCGAGCCGCAGCGCCGCGTGACCCACCAGGGAGACGAGGTTGAGCGCGATGCCCGGCGATTCCAGCGCCGCCCGGTATCCTTCGAAATCGGCGAAGACCTCGGATCGCGCCGTCTCCCCCAGCAGTCCGCCGAAATGGCCGCGCAGCAGGTCGATCGCATGCGGCGGCGCGGGATAGAGCGAAAAGCTGCAATTGCCGACGACGATGGAGGTCACGCCTTGCCGCGCCTTCTCGGGCCGGTCGGGCTCGCGGAGGAAGGCGAGGTCGTCGTGGCAATGGGCGTCGATGAAGCCGGGCGCGAGGTAGCGGTCCTCAGCATCCACGACCTGCGCCCCGGTGGCGGCAAGCTCCGACCTTATCGCGGCGATCCGGCCGCCGGCGAGGCGAACATCGGCGCGGAACCAGGGGGCGCCGCTGCCGTCCAGCACGCGGGCCCCTTTGATCAGGGTCTCGGTTGTCATGGTGCCAGCCTATACGGCGCCGATGGCTTCGGCCATGCTGACCCATCGCTAGCCTCGGAGGCCGCCCATGTCTGCACCGAAACCGTCCCGCTGGGCGTTCGTGACCGGTGCGGGTGGCGACATCGGCGGCGCGATCGCCGACATCCTGGCCGCTCGCGGCTGGGGCGTGATCTGCGCCGATATCGACGGCTCCCGTGCCGAGGCGCGCGCCGCTTCGATCCGTGCGGCGGGCGGTGCCGCGGGGTCGGTGCGGGTCGATGTGACCGACGAGGCCTCGGTCCATGCGGCGGTGGAAGCCGCCATGGCGCTTGGTGACGTGCGTGCGCTGGTCAACAACGCCGGCCATGCTTTCGTGCCGAGCATGAAGGCCATGGACTACGCCGGGTGGCGGCGCGACATGGCGCTGAACCTCGACGGCGCCTTCCTCTGCATCCGCGCCTTCCAGGACCATCTGCTCGCGGGCGGCGGCGCGATCGTCAACATGGGCTCGGTCAACGGCATCGGGATGTATGGTCATCCCGCCTATAGCGCCGCCAAGGCCGGGCTGATGCACCTCACGCGGTGCCTCGCGGTCGAGTACGGGCCGCAGGGCGTGCGCGTAAACGCGGTGGCTCCCGGCACCGTCCGCACCCAGGCCTGGAGCGAGAGGGTTGCCTCCAATCCCCAGATCTTCGAGGAGGTCAGCGCCTACTATCCGCTTCGGAAGGTCGCGACGCCCGCCGACGTGGCCGCGGCGGTCGCTTTCCTGGTCTCCGAGGAGGCTTCGCACATCACCGGCGTCATCCTTCCTGTCGATGGCGGCATCAGCGCCGGGATTCCGCAACTCTCGGCGGCCATCACCCAGGAGCGTTAGCGGTCCCGCGGTTCGGCCTCGATTTTGGACAACCTCGTCCGCGCAGCCTTGCCTTTGGAAGACTGGACCAAAAAACTCCTGCTTCTGAGGGGTTTGGGGAAGGCGGCGGTTCCGTCATGGCAGCTATACAAGCTGACGTTACCGCGCTTAGAGTTCCGGCCGCTTGCAGAAAAAACACCGGAGAAGGCCCCGCCATGCGCATCGCCCGCCGTCCACTCGCCCTTGCCGGAGCCTCCGCGGCTCTGGCCCTCAGCTTCGCGCTCGCAGGGCCGGTCTCCGCCCGCGCAGACACCGTGCTCAACCTCGTGGCGGCCGACTACGGCACTGGCCCTTCGGACACCAGCCAAGCCTATTGGCAGAAGATCGCGGATGCCTTCCATGCCGCCAATCCGTCGATCACGGTCAAGGTGCAGACCGTCAACTGGAACGATTTCGATACGAAAATCCAGACGATGGTACAGAACCGGCAGTATCCGGACATCACCGAAGGCGACTACTTCGCGAATTATGCGCAGGAGGGACTGCTCTACAAGACTGACCAGGTGCTGAGCGATCCCGGTAATCTGATGCCGGCCTTCAAGAAGCTCGGCAGCTACCAGGGCGCCCAGTACGGCATGCCGTTCACCACCAGCTCGCGCGCCTTCTTCTACAACAAGAAGCTGTTCTCCCAGGCCGGCATCGCGGCGCCCCCCAAGACCTGGGACGAGCTGATGACGGACGCGGGCAAGATCGAGAAGCTGGGCAAGATCGGCTACGGCATGCCCCTCGGGCCCGAGGAAGCGCAGGCCGAGACCCTGCTCTGGTTCCTCGGCAATGGCGGCGGCTACCAGACGGCGGATGGCAAGTGGGACATCAACAGCCCGCAGAACGTCCAGACCATGGAGTTCATGACCAAGCTCGTGAAGGCGGGCGATACCGAGCCCAACCCGGGCACCAAGAACCGCGCCGTGATCCTGGAGCAGTTCGCGCAAGGGCAGGTCGGCATGCTCAACGGCCTGACGGCGTTGATCCCCATCATCAAGCAGGCCGGCGTTCTGACCAGCAGCGACTGGGGCACCGCGGCGATCGTCGGCAAGAACGGGCCGCTCAACACGACGCTCGGCGTTTGCGATTTCATGGCCGCCTTCAAGACCGACGGCAGCAAGCAGGCCGCGATCAAGAAGTTCCTCGATTTCGCGCTGCAGGATCAGTACCAGGTGGCGTTCGCGGAGGAATACAACCTGCTGCCGGGCACGACCTCGGGCGCGGCCGCCTTCGCCAAGGCCGATCCGCAGCTGGCGCCCTTCATCCAGGCCCTGCCCAACGCGGTCCAGTACCCGAATTCGCCGGTCTGGGCCCAGGTGAAGACGCAGATCCAGCAGATCATCGGCACGGCCATCGGGCCGCATCCGAAGGCGGTGCTGGACACCATCCAGCAGACAGCGCTGAAGGGCAGCTGAGGCAACAGGTGGACCATCCGGACACATGAGCATCTCGGCGGCGCATGAGGGGGTGGCGGCAATACGGCGTCGCCGTCCCCTGAGGCTCGAAACACGGCTGGCGCCGCTGATTTGGGTGGGGCCGGCGATGGCGCTGATCGTCGTCGTCGTCATCTGGCCGGTCGTCATCATGATCAAGACGGCTTTCCAGCACATCAGCCCGGACGGGTTCATCCTCGGCTGGGCTGGCTGGCGGAACTTCGTCTTCCTGTGGCAGGAGCCCGATCTTCCGGGCATCCTCCTCCGAACCTGCATTTGGGTGGCGACCGTCGTGGTCGGCACCATGCTGATCTCGCTGGCGCTCTCCCAGCTGTTCAATCAGAAGTTTCCGGGCCGCCGCATCGCGCGCTGGGCGCTCATCGCCCCTTGGGCGGCCTCCGTGATGATGACATCGATCGTCTTCCGCTGGGCGCTTGATCCCAACAACGGCATCATCAACGTGGTGCTCCACGATCTCGGGCTGTTGCAACGCTTCAACAGCGATGCGTCGGACTGGCTCGGCACGCCGGACCGGGCCTTCGCCTGGATGATCGTCGTGGCGATTTTCGTCTCGGTACCCTTCTCGACGTACGCGCTGCTAGCGGGCCTGCAATCGATCCCGTCGGACGTCTACGAGGCGGCACGCGTGGACGGTGCCGGCACCTGGCGCACCTACCTCACCATCACGCTGCCGCTGCTGCGGCCCGCCTTCATCGTGGCGCTGCTCATCAACGTCATGAACGTCTTCAACTCGTTCCCGATCATCTGGGAGATGACGCGCGGCGGTCCCGGCCACGAGACCAGCACAACCACGACCTTCATGTACCAGCTCAAAGAGAGCTACATCGGCGAATCGGCCGCCATGTCCGTCGTGAACTTCGGCCTCGTCGTGATCATCGTGCTTCTCTATCTGCGGGCGACCGTCTGGAACCGGGAGGCGGCGTAGATGGATGCGGTCGTGCCCGCGACGGACCATGTCATCGTCCGCAAGATCGAGGATCCGCCGCGCCGCCGCCGCCGCTGGCCGATACATACGCTGATCTATGCCGGTCTCGCCTATATCGTCGCGACCATCTTCCTGCTGCCCTATGTCGAGATGATCATCTCGGCGGTGCGTCCCGCCAACGAGATGCTGGACAGGAACTTTCTCCCCAGCCACTTCGATGTCTCGAGTTTCCTCAACATCTGGAGCACCGGCTTCGGCCACAACCTCCGCATCAGCCTCGAGGTCGCGGGCGGGTCGACCATCCTCGTGCTGCTCGTCGCGATCCCGGCTGCCTACTACACGGCGCGGCAACGCTTCCGTGGCCGTGCCTTCTTCATGCTGCTTGTGCTGGTGACGCAGATGTTCCAGCCGACAGCCATGCTGGTCGGCATCTACCGCGAGTTTCTGAGCTTCGGGATGATCGACACCGTCTCGTCCCTGATCCTCGTCAACGCGGGCTTCAACATGGCCTTCGCCGTCTGGATCTTGAACGCCTATTTCTCCGCGATTCCGCAGGAGTTGGAGGAGGCGGCCTTCATCGACGGCTCGACGCGCCTCGGCGCGCTGTTTCGCATCACCCTGCCGCTTGCGCTGCCCGGCATCGTCACCGCGCTCATCTTCACCTTCATCGCCGCCTGGAACGAATTCATCGTGGCGCTGACGCTCACCACGTCCCAGGCGGCGGAGCCGCTGACGGTGACGCTCAACAGCTACATCGGCCAATATCAGGTCGATTGGCGGCATCTCTTTGCCGGGTCGGTGATCGCCACCATCCCGGTCATCATCCTCTTCGCCCTCATCGAGGGAAAAGTCGTGGGCGGCCTGACGGCAGGCTCGATCAAGTGAGCGGCGGGCTCGCCCGGCCTCCGCTGGTCGAGATCTGTGTCGACGACGTGGCCGGCGCCTTGGCGGCGGAGGCCGAGGGCGCCGACCGCATCGAACTCTGCAGCGCGCTTTCGGAGGGCGGCCTGACGCCGAGCTTCGGCCTCGTACAGGCGGTGCTGACCCGCGTGCGGCGGATCGGCGTGCGCATCATGATCCGGCCGCGCGGCGGCAACTATGTCTTCTCGGCCGAGGAGGTGGAGGTGATGCTGGCCGATATCTCCGCGTTTCGCGCGCTTCAGCGCAGCCCGAGCGTGGCGGTCGGTTTCGTCTGCGGCGCGCTCACCGCTTCCGGCGTTGTGGATGCCCGCGCCGTTTCCAGGCTGAAGACGGCCTGCGGCGGCGCGCCGATGACCTTCCACAAGGCCTTCGACGTGACGCGCGATCTCGGCGCCGCGCTCGACACGTTGCTCGGCCTTGGCATCCGGTCGATCCTCACCTCCGGCGGCAGCCCGACCGCCGAGGGCGGCGCGGAGACGCTGGCGATCCTCGTGGCGCGGGCGGCGGGGCGTGTCTCGATCATCGCCGGCGGCGGCGTGCGGGCCGGCAATGTGCGCGCCCTGCTGGACCGCACGGCGGTGCCCGAGGTGCATCTGCGGGCGATGCGCCCTGATTCCTTCGGGCGGCTCGTGACCTCGACCGAGGAGATCGCAGCCTTCATCCGGGCGGTACGGCAGGCCGCATGATCGGGGCGGGACCGGCGCCGGTTGTGCTGGCGGTCGATGTCGGAGGGACCAGCTTCAAGGGCGCGCTGATCGATGCCGCCGGCCGGACCCTCGCCTCCGACACCGCGCCGACCCGCGGCGAGGTGGGGGAGGCGGTCTTCGCTCGGCTCGAAGCCTTTGCCGCGCGGCTTCTGGAGCGGGCGGAGGCGCGGCCCGCCGCCGTGGGGCTGATCTCGCCCGGGATGGACGAGGCGACCGGCCACGTCATGTTCGCCGCCAACCTCGGCTGGCGCGGGTTTCCTCTCGGTCCCCGGCTCGCGGCGCGCCTCGGGATGCCCGTCGCGACCGGCCACGACGTGCGCACCGCCGGGCTCGCCGAGGCTCGGCTCGGCGCGGCGCGCGGGGTCGCCGATTCCGTCATGGTCATGATCGGCACCGGGATTGCGGCGGCGCTGGTGTCGAGTGGCCAGCCGATCGCGGGCGCCCGACAGATGGCGGGTGAAATCGGCCATGCGCCGGTCTATCCGGATGGCGAGCCTTGCGCCTGCGGTCAGATCGGCTGCCTCGAAACCTATGCCTCTGCGGCGGCGATCGCCCGGCGATACCGGGCCATGGGCGGCGAAGGATCGCCGGGCGCGGCCGAGATCGCGACGCGCCTCGGGCGCGACCCCGTCGCCGATCGTGTCTGGGCCGATGCGGTGCAGGCGCTCTCGATCAGCCTCACCTCGGTGACGATGTTGCTCGATCCCGCGGTGATCGTCATCGGCGGCGGCTTGGCGGATGCCGATGTGGTGCTGCTGGAGCCGCTGCGCGCGGCTCTGGCGGCAAGGCTCGCATGGCGAGAACCGCCGCCGATCCGCCGGGCGGAACTCGGCGCGCGGGGCGCATTGCTGGGCGCCGCCATCCTGGCGTTCCGCAGGCTCGGATTGGGGTCCATCGCGGAACGATGGACCCCCTCCGGCGCCGTTTAGCTCAGCGGCATGCGCGGCGAGGCGCCGGACGCCGCGACAGCCTCATGCGGCTTGTCCCGGAAGCGGATCGTCAAAGCGAGAACGCCTGCAAGGGCCAGCGAGCCCGCGAAGAGAATGGCCGTCGCGAAGAAGCTGCCTGTCCTATCCTGCAGCCAGCCGCCGAGGAACGGCCCGAAATAGCCGCCGAGATTGCCGAGGGCGTTGATCAGGCCCATGGCACCGCCCGCGAGCGCCACCGGCAGCACGCGGGAGGCGGCGGCCCAAAATGGTCCGTCATAGGAGAGCGCACCACCGATCGCGAGACAGATGAACACGATCGAAAGCACGATGCTGAGCGATGCGACATAGACCGACAGCACGAGACTGACGGCCGCCATCGTGGTCGCCAGGAACACGTGCAATGCGTAGCGGCGGGTCTTGTCGGCGAAATAGCCGTTGCCGATGAGGCAGACGATGGCCGTGAGGTAGGGCAAGGCGGCGATCAGGCCGATCGTGCCGAAGCCCTGCTTCGTCAGCGTCTTCAGCAGTGTCGGCAGCCACATGTTGAGGCCGTAGAAGCCCACCTGGATCAGGAAATAGACGCCGACAAGCTTCCAGATGGTGCCGTTGGTGAAGATGTCCCGGAACGGACCCGGCGTCGGCTCGTGCAGACGATCCTGAGCGATCGAACGTTCGATATAGTCGCGCTCGGACGGGGAGCACCACTCCGCGTCGCGCGGACGATCCTTGATGAAGATCAGCCACAGCGGCAGCGCGATGAGGAAGGGCAACGCGCCCTCTACGAAGAACAGCGTGCGCCAGTCGGAGACGGAGACGATCCAGCCCGAAAGGGGCTGGGTGATGATGGACGAGATCGCGAGGTTGGCCATCCAGAAGGCATAGGCGCGGGCGCGCTCCTGCACCGGGAACCAATGGCTGATCAACACCAGGATGGCGGGCCAGATGCCGCCTTCGGCGACGCCGAGGAAGAAGCGCGCGATCACAAGTTCGGTGAAGTTCTGCACGAGGCCGCAGGCGAGGGCCATCAGCCCCCAGAAGATGATCATGACGGCGACGAACTTCCGCGCCGACCAATGCTCCGCGAGCCAGCCGCCGGGGATCTGGAGCATGATGTAGCCGACGAAGAAAATGCCGCCAGCTGTCCCCTGCATGGCCTTGTCCACATGGAAATCATGCCCGATGCCGGAGAAGGCATAGGAGATGTTGGTGCGGTCCATGAAGGAGATGATATAGACAACCATCGCGACGGGTATCAGTCGCAACCATCGCTGATTGCCGACGTTCTGAGGTTGTATGATCTCGTGTGCGGCCATGCGTCTGTCTCTCCCTGGAAACCGCTTCGATGGCGGGTGTCCGTTTTACATTGGCCGCATCTGGCGATGAAATCGGCACGGACGCAAGAGGCGCCCGTGCCGTCGGCCGCGCAGGATCAGCCCCACACCGTCAGGCGCCGAGGCCGCCGAGCGCCACGTATTTGATCTCGAGGTAATCCTCGATGCCGTACTTGCTGCCTTCACGGCCGAGACCGGATGATTTCACACCGCCGAAGGGCGCGACCTCGGTGCTGATCATGCCTTCGTTCACGCCCACCATGCCGTATTCCAGCGCGGCCGAGACGCGGAAGATACGGCCCACATCGCGCGCATAGAAGTAGGAAGCCAGTCCGAATTCCGTATCGTTGGCGAGACGGATCGCTTCGTCTTCGGTGTTGAATCGAAACAGAGGCGCCACGGGGCCGAAGGTCTCCTCCGAGAAGATCTTCGCCTCATGCGGCACATCTGCGAGGATCGTCGGCTCGAAGAAATTGCCGCCGAGCGCATGCGGCTTGCCCCCGGTCACGATGCGCGCGCCACGGCTGACGGCGTCCTCGATATGCTCGCGCACCTTGTCGACAGCCGCCTTGTTGATGAGCGGCCCCTGCGTCGCACCCGGCTCCATGCCGTCCGCGACCTTCAAGGCTTCGACCGCGGCGCGCAGCTTCTCGGCGAAGGCCGCGAAGACGCCATCCTGCACCAGGATGCGGTTGGCACAGACGCAGGTCTGGCCGGTATTGCGGTATTTCGAGATCATCGCGCCCTGCACCGCGGCGTCGAGATCGGCGTCGTCGAAGACGATGAAGGGCGCGTTGCCGCCCAGTTCCATGCTCGTCTTCTTGATGGTTGGCGCGCATTGCGCGAGCAACGTCGCGCCGACTTCGGTGCTCCCGGTGAAGGACAGTTTGCGCACCAGCGGGTTGGACGTGAGTTCCGCGCCCATCACGCGGCCCGGCCCGGTCAGCACGTTGCAGACACCCGCCGGCATGCCGGCCCGCTCGGCCAGCACGCCGAGGGCGAGGGCGGAGAACGGCGTCTCGGTCGCCGGGCGGATCACGCCGGTGCAGCCTGCGGCCCAGCCGGGGCCGGCCTTGCGGGTGATCATGGCGGCGGGGAAGTTCCAGGGCGTGATCGCGGCGAAGACGCCGATCGGCTCCTTCGTCACGAGGATGCGCCGGCCGTGGAGGTTCTCGGGAATCACGTCGCCATAGACGCGCTTCGCTTCCTCGGCGAACCACTCGATGAAGCTCGCGGCATAGACGATCTCGCCGCGGCTCTCAGCGAGAGGCTTGCCCTGCTCGGCCGTCATGATGATGGCGAGGTCCTCCTGGTTCTCCAGCATCAGGTTGAACAGGCGGCGGAGGATGGCGCTGCGCTCCTTCGCGAGCAGCCCGCGCCATGCCGGCAGCGCGCGATGGGCGGCCTCGATCGCGCGGCGCGTCTCGACAGCACCCATGGCGGGCACACTGCCGATCGTGGTGCCGTTCGCCGGGTTGGTGACGCGGACTGTGTCGCCGCTATCGGCGCCGATCCAGCGGCCGTCGAGCAGATTGGCCTGGCGCAGCAGCGAGCCGTCCTTCAGGGGCAGGGTGGTGACCGTGTCGAGCATCGGCGTTTCTCCCAAACATCATGCGAGCCACAAGTTTAGCGCCCGCTCACGCTACCTCCTATCGATCTGCCGCAACACGAGGCCGAGATATTGCGGGTCGTCGCTGTCGTTCAGCGCCTCCAGCCAGCCCGGCTGCGGGATCCTGAGGGTGATGCGCGCGATCCGCGTGGTCGTCGTCGGCGGCAGGCCAAGTTTCAGCTTCATGGTTTGACCGACCGCGATCGTCGCCGGCAGCTCCGCGACCCCGTCGACCGTCGGCATGACCTCTATCTTCAGCTTGGGGACATGGTGGGCGATGCGCGGCGGCGCGTAGCCTTCGACCGTCAGGAGCGCGACCGTCTGCCCCGGTTGCTGGGGCAGCATGATATTGACGCTCTTGCTCCGGCTGAAAACCCCGCCATCCGGTGTGCGATGGGGCGCAGGCTCCCAATCCGGCAGCAGCATGCAGAGCGTGCGGTGGTCGAGCTTCGCGACATCCGCGTTCTCAGGCAATCCGGCGAGGTCAGGGTCGTCGGCTGCCTCGGCGCGCTCGGCGGGCGAGAGCCAGCAGAGCTGACTGTGGGCGATGTAGACCGCCCGATATTGCTTCGAAACCGCCGGGCTGAGGAGGCTGATCAAGGTCGTCGAGACCTCGAACGCGAGCAGGACGAGGCTAAGCAGGACGGCGCCTGCCCCCAGCCGCCCGGCTCGGCGTCTGCTCACGGCTCGGCGCGGTCGCTCGGGGGCTTGGCGCTTAGGCAAGAACCGGGGCACCCACAAACCACGCGAGCACGAACAGCAGCTGGATCAGGCCGAGGGCGCCGCCGATCAGTGTCAGACCCCGCCAGTTCATCCGCGTGGCGGCAATGCGGTAGAGGGCAAGGATGACCACCGGGTTGGTCAGCACGAAACGCGGCATCGATTGCAGGCCCGAACTGGCGGCAAGCAGGACGGAAGCGCCGATGAGCCAAGCCTCGGCGTAGCGCCGCATCTTGAGTTGGCACGCTGCGAGCCCGAGGCCCGCGAGCCCGAAGGTGGCCTCGACCGAAAGGCTTTCGCGCGCGGGGGATCGAAGGATGCGGCCCCAGTCGTCGGCCGTCAGCCCGTTCCACAGGAAAACCCAGGGCGGCAGCGCGTGCCGATTCCAAGCCGATTGGACATGCGCGAAGGCAAGCCCGTCGCCCACATGCCACCGCAGATACGCCATAAAGAGGAACAGGCCGAGCGGTGCCAGCGCGATCGGCAGAAGGACCCGGCCGAGCACGGTCCAAGGGGCGCGGCGCAGACGGCCCGCCTGATGTTGCCGCCGCAGATAGCGGAGGCGATCGGCGATGATGACCGGTGCCATCAACACGCCCGGTGGCCGGGTGGCGCTGAGAGCCGCGCTCGCCGCCGCCGAGCCGAGCGGCTGACGCCGGATCAGCGCCAACAGCGAGGCTGTCATCAGAAGCGCGTAGAGGCTCTCGGAATAGGGGAAGGCGAAGTAGATGTCGCCGGGCCAGAGACTTGCGAAGGCGAGCCAAGCGACTGCGACCGGAGGCCCCGACCGCGAGCCCTGTGCCGATGGCGCGCTGGCGCTCGTCTGCAGGTAAAGCGCGCCGAGGGTCGCGAAACCGGCGAAGCAGGCGCTGGACAGCAGAATGGCGGTCCAGGTCATGCTGCCCGGCGGAGCGATGGCCGCGCCGGCCGCGAGCAGCAGCGGGTAGAGCGGGAAGAAAGCCCAGTTCGCGGTGTCGCCATAGGCGTCGCCGTTCGGCCCCAGATCGTAGCCGGCGCGGGCCGTGTGTTCGTACCAGGTGCAGTCGTAATTGCAGAGCCCGTGTCCGAGGCCGCCGAAATCCCGCGCGATTGCCCAGTAGATCAGCAGCCGCATCGCCGTGAGGCAAAGCATCACGCCGAACGTGACCGCTACCGGGTGGGCCCGCCACAAGCCGATCATGCGCGCCAATGACGAGTGCCAGAACTCCATCGGTGATTTCGGCGGCTCGGCGGCAGCCAGCCCGATATCGGAAGGGCGCGATGGTGGTTGCTGTGGCAAAACCGCTTCCTGAGCTTCCCGGACCCCGGCGTGAGATTTCGTCGTAGGGCTGCCGGCTGCCCGAGGGAAGAAGCGTATGCTTCCTAGATAGTTAGTTTAATGATTAGGATAACTTTCGGCTGACAGGGCGCGCCGCCCTCGAGGACCGCGGGACTAGTGGGTGACAACCGCATGTTGAACGGGGTTGTAGGCTGGCTCTGGAACCCTCGGGGTCTCACCCCCCATGGTTTCTGCCTGCTGTGGCAGCCAGGCCTGATCTGGACCTATGCCATCTCCGATCTCGCAATCGGCGCGGCCTATCTCACGATTCCGTTGGCTTTGGCGATTGTCGCTCGGCGCCGGCGCGATCTCATCTTCCGCCCCCTGTTCTATCTCTTCGCGGCCTTCATCCTGCTCTGCGGTACCACGCATCTGCTGGACGTGCTGACACTTTGGGTTGCCGCTTATGGCATCGAGGCCGTGGCGAAGGCCGCGACAGCGGTCGTCTCCTGCGTGACCGCGATCCTGCTCTGGCGCTTTCTGCCCCGTACGCTCGTCTTACCGTCGCCCGAGCAACTGCGGCGGGTGAACGCGACACTGCGCGAGCGGGAGGAGCGGCACCGACTGGCCTTCGAAAACTCGCCTGTCCCGCTCCATATACTTGACGGCAAGGGCTATATCCGCGCCGTCTCCAAAAGTTGGCTTGCCATGTTCGGCTATTCGGAAGCCGAGGTCATCGGGCAGCATGTGAGGACTTTTCAGGCGCCGGACTCCCCGGTCTGGCTCCCCGAAACGCGCGAGCGGCTGATGACCGAGGGGCAGGTTCTGGACATGCCGCGGCGCTTCGTGCGGCGGGACGGCGCTGTCCTCGACCTGTTGATGTCGGCGCGGCTGGAGCGGCTGGAGGAGGCCGCCTCGATCGTCTGCGTCACGATCGACGTGTCAGACCGCAAGCGAGCCGAGGCCGCGCTGCAGGCGAGCGAAGAGCGGCTGCGCCAGGCCCAGAAGATGGAGGCGGTCGGTCAGCTGACGGGCGGTATCGCCCACGACTTCAACAATATGCTGCAGGGTATCGGCGGCTGTCTCGAAGTGATCGAGCGTCGGATCGCGCTCAATCGCGCGGCGGAGACCGAACGATACCTGACCGCGGCACGCCAGACCGTGGACCGCGCGGCGGCGCTGACGCACCGGTTGCTGGCCTTCGGCCGCCGCCAGGCACTTCAGCCCGAGGGGATGCAACCCGAGCATCTGGTCCTTGGGATGGAGGAACTGCTGCGGAGCACCATTGGCCCTGCGATAAGCCTCCAGTTGCGGCTGGAGGATAGCCGGTGGACAGCCTTCTGCGACGCGAACCAGTTGGAAAGCGCCCTGCTCAACCTCGCCATCAATGCTCGCGACGCCATGCCGCAGGGGGGCGTGCTGAAAGTCGAGGCCGCGGACCGGTCGCTGACGGCCGCTCAACTCGAAGATCAGACGGAGGCGAAGCCCGGCGACTACGTCGAGCTTGCGGTGTCCGACACCGGCACCGGCATGACGCCCGAGGTCATGGACCGCGTGTTCGAGCCGTTCTTCACGACCAAGCCCATCGGCCAGGGCAGCGGCCTCGGCCTCTCGCAGATCTACGGCTTCGTCCAGCAGTCCGGGGGGTTCATCCGCCTCGAGAGCGAGCCTGGGCGAGGCACGACGGTCCGGCTCTACCTGCCTCGGCATGATCCGCGTGCGGCGGCGGAAGCCACCGAGCGCCCGGCCGTCAAGGCCGCGGCGGCGCCACCCCCTTACCCGACCCGCGATGCCGCGCGGGTTCCGGTGCCGCCTGCCTGCAGGGTCCTTGTGGTCGATGACAGCCTTGAGGTGCGGACCCTGATGGCCGAGTTGCTCGAGGAGATCGGGTGTATCGTCACCGAAGCCGAGGATGGCCCCGAGGGGCTGCTCGCTCTGCAGAACGCGCAGAGGGAGGGCTCGCCTTTCCATCTCCTGATCTCCGACATCGGCCTTCCGGGGCTGGACGGCGGAAGGCTCGTCGAGGCGGCCCGCGCGCTTGACGCCCGTCTGCCGATCTTGCTGGTGACGGGCTACGCCGGCAGCGCGCCCGGGCAAGCGGCGCTGCCGGCGGACGTGGTCATCCTGCGCAAGCCGTTCGGACTGGAAGAACTGGCGGCGCAGGCGAGCGCGCTGTTGCATGAGAAGGCCGCTGTCTCGCCCTGAGGGGCCGGGTCACTTGGAGGCAGTGGCCGGTCGCGCCCTGTGGCCGCTCATCTCGGCCCCGGCGGTAGCGGGCAACTGGGCGCAAAGCGGCCCGCAGAAGAGCGAGGCCACGCTGACGACGATGAAGGCCACGCGGAAATCGCCGAGCGTGGCAGTGGGGTGGCCGGAAATCGCGGCGGAGAGGGCGAGCGCCCCGGCCGCGACGCAGATGCCCATGGACAGCATCAGTTGCTGAAACACCGTGTAGAAGCTCGTCGCGGCGCTCATGCGGTCAGGCCTCAGTTCGGCATAGGCGATGGTGTTGTAGGCGGTGAACTGCAGCGACTGGAAAAATCCGCCGGCAAGCAGCACGGCGAACAGCACCGGCAGCGGCCAGCCGCGGGTGAAGGTCGCGCAAGCGGCGATGCAAAGTGTGGCCAGCAGCTGGTTCCAGATCAGGACGCGGCGGAAGCCGAAGCGGCGCAGGATGGGGGCGGCGAAGGCTTTCATCAGCATCGCGCCGGCAGCACTCATAAAGGTGATCGAGCCGCTCGCGGCCGCACTCATCCCGAAACCGAGCTGCATCATCATTGGTAGCAGAAACGGAACAGCGCCCCAGGTGATGCGGGAGAGCGAGCCCGCAATCGTCGAGACACGGAAGGTCTGGACCCGCATCAGCCTCAGGTCGAGAATCGCGTTGGAACGGCGGCGCGCATACACGACATAGGCGACGCCACTCGCGAGCCCCAGTATGAGCAGCGCGATCGCCTCCCAGGCGTCCGAGCCTCGGCTCGCGAGTGTCAGGCTGAAGGTCAGCGAGGCGAGGGCGATGCCCGAGAGCACAAAACCCGGCACGTCGAAGGGCGTGCGGTGCGTCTCCCGGATATCGGGAATGAGCAAGGTCGCGAGCGTGCCACCAAGGATGCCGATGGGGATATTGATAAAGAATATCCACCGCCACGACAGGTATGTGGTGATGAAACCGCCCAGGGGCGGTCCCAGCACCGGTCCGACCAGCGCGGGCACCAGAAACCAGGCCATAGCCGACACAAGCTCGGATTTCGGCACGCTGCGGAGCAGAATGATGCGGCCGACGGGCACCATCATGGCGCCACCCATGCCCTGGATGAGCCGGGCGCCGACCAGAAGCGGCAGGCTCGTCGCCTGGGAGCAGAGGATCGAGCCAAGCGTGAAGAGCACGATGGCGCCGTTGAAGACCCGTTTGGTACCGAACCGGTCGGCCATGATGCCGCTTGCGGGGATGAAGACCGCGAGGCTCAGCAGATAGGAGGTGAGAGCGATGCTCATGTGCAGAGGCTGGACGCCGAAGCTCTTCGCCATGCTGGGAAGCGCGGTCGCCAGCACCGTCGCGTCGAGCTGCTCCATAAAGAGCGCCGTCGCGACGATCAGGGCTATCGTCCGCATGCGGCTGCCGGGGGCTTCAGGCGCGTCAGGCTGTTGCGTCATCGCGGTGGCATAGATGGCTCCATGGCTGGAAGGATGTCCTGCCGTTGAGGACGGGGCTAGTGTCGCTGTCTTGGGAGCAGCCTCCCGGGCCGCAGGACCCGGCAGACGCCCTGCGCGAGACCGTGATCACATTGGCGTGCGCCGCGGACCTTTGACGCATTGCAGCACGCGAGCATTGCCCTGAATGGCGGGCTCAAAAGTAAACACTTGGATTTCAAACACATAGCCTGGGCAATCACGGACGCAGCCGCTCAGGGGTTACGAAATTGCCATGTGACTGCCGCTTTCGCGTAGTTATAAGTCCATCAGAGTGAAACACACTGCTAACAAACGTGATGCGAATCGGGATCCGATGCGGAAGTGCTCCGGGTCTCGCCAGCAATGTTGGCAGGCCCGGATCGCCTGGGTATCGATGATCCGCACTCTGTGAGGGCCGCATCGCCGAAGATGCCGTCCAGCGTATGGGGGTTGCATGAGCGCCGTTCCTGACCGTCTGCACCTTCTACGGCAGCGGCCTGTCGAGGATTCGCTGGGACAATCCCGGCCGTCCTGGCGCGGCCGCAAGATGCCGTCCGCCTCTGCGCTCTCGCGTCGTCGTTTCTTTGTCAGCCTTTTCAAGCGCCTGCTGCCGCTCGGTGCGCTCCTGCTCCTCAGCCTCGTCATCCTCTGGCCCGAGATCAGCCGGCACAATGCTGAGCGAGTGACGTATCATGTGTCGATCGGCGGGAACGCGGCGGATCAGGGCAGCATGACTACGGCCCACTACGAGGGCATCGGCGATAGCGGCAGGCCCTACACCATGACTGCGAACAAGGCCGTTCAGACGGACGCCGATACCGTGGTGCTCACCAAGCCGGCAGGCGACATGACGATGAGCAACGGCAGCTGGCTGATGGTGCAGTCCCGCCATGGCGTCTACCACGCGAAAGTCCAGTATCTCGACCTCAGCAACCACGTCGTGCTGTATCGCGACGACGGGACGACCGTGCGCACCTCCAAGGCGCTGGTCGATCTCAAGGCCGCCACGGCATCGGGCCATGAGGTGGTCAATGCTGACGGTCCGTTCGGCACGCTCGACGCGCAGGGCTTCTCGATCACCGACCGGGGGACGCGGCTGCATTTCACGGGGCCCGCGAAGCTCGTGCTAGACGGGAGTCCATGAGCCGCTTCGCCGCCCGCTTCTCCGGCAGAGCAACGCGCGCCGATAGGGCGTTGACGCTTCAGCGTGTGAGTCCGGTCGTTTGGGGAATGCTCGGCGCGGCCGCGCTGGCGCCGCTGATGGTGCGGCCGGCTGCTGCCCAGGCGATCAACATGACCCAGGGCGGCCCTATCACCGTCACCTCCCAGGGCGGGATCGAGTGGCGGCAGCAGCAGCAGGAGGTCATCGCCGATCAGGACGCCAAGGCCGTCCGCGGCGACGTGACGGTGACCGCCAACCAGCTGATCGCCCACTACCGCAAAAAGCCGGCGGCCCCTGGCCAGCCCGCTACGGCGGCGGCACCCGCATCCGGCTCCGGCGCCTCCGAGGGGCTGGAGGGCAACAACGAAATCTATCTCCTCGAAGCCCGAGGCAACGTCCGCATCTTCACGCCGACCGACCGCGCGGTCGGCGATCATGGCGCCTACGACATGGACAAGGGCGTGCTCGTGCTGACCGGGCATGACCTCAAGATGACGACACCCACCTATGTCGTGACGGCGCGGGATTCGCTGGAATACTGGTCGAACCAGCACATGGCCGTCGCTCGTGGCGATGCGGTGCTGGTGACGAACACAGGACGGCGGATCGCAGCCGACGTCCTCGTCGCTTACACGGACGCGGGAAGCGGGCAATCGGACACCGGGGCCCAGACCGTGGCGCTCAAGACCGGGAAGACGGCCGCCGACCCGGCCAACCCGTCAGGCAAGCTCAAGCGCGTCGATGCCATCGGCCATGTCGTCATCATGACGGCGACCGATATCGTGCAGGGTGATCGCGCCGTCTATGACCCGGCTCTTGGCATCGCCCGCATCGCGGGGCATGTCCGCATCACGCGCGGCCAGAATGAGCTGGTGGGTTCCGAGGCGCTCGTGAACATGAAGACCGGCGTTTCGCGCCTGCTGTCGCGCAGTTCGGACCGGGTGAAGGGCTTGATCATGCCCAATCAGGCGGCTCGGTCCTCCGCGGCGCCGTCCCCTCCCTGAGGATGTCCGTCTGATGCGTTCGGTTGAGGAGCCCATGATGACGGCGGAAGCTGCACGCGCCCCCTATGCGCGGCCGTCCGGTGCCGGTCTGGTTGCTCGGGGCCTTGGCAAGACCTTCAAGAAGCGGCCCGTCGTGCGCGGTGTCTCGATCACGCTCAAGCGTGGCGAGGCGGTCGGGCTTCTCGGCCCGAATGGCGCCGGCAAGACGACGACCTTCTACATGATCATGGGTCTCGTGCGGCCTGACAGCGGCGAGATCACCCTCGACGGCAATCCGATCACCGCGTTGCCGATGTATCGACGGGCGCGCCTCGGCATCGGATACCTGCCGCAGGAGGCGAGCGTGTTCCGCGGCCTCAACGTCGAGCAGAATATCAAGGCTGTCATCGAGATCACCGAGACGGATCCCGACAAGCAGCAGATCATGCTGGATGGGTTGCTGCAGGAGTTCGGCATCTCCCATCTCCGCCGCACGCCGGCGCTGGCGCTTTCGGGCGGAGAGCGCCGACGGGTCGAGATCGCCCGCGCGCTCGCGAGCCGTCCGGGCTACATCCTCCTGGACGAGCCGCTGGCCGGTATCGACCCGATTGCCGTCGGGGAAATCCGCGACCTCGTCTCCCATCTGAAGCATCGCGGCATCGGCGTGCTCATCACCGACCATAACGTGCGCGAAACGCTCGAAATCATCGACCGGGCCTATATTCTTCACGACGGGCAGGTCCTGATGGAAGGGCGCCCATCCGAGGTCGTGAGCCATGAGGGCGTGCGCCGCGTCTACCTCGGCGACCGCTTCAGCCTCTGAGGCCGCGCTCCGGCGGGAATGCCCGGAAACCTTCAACTTAGACACTTTTGCCCGCGCCGGATGCTGCTATAGCTAGGGCGTATGTCGATCGGAGCAAAAATCGGGCCAAGGCTGGTCATGCGCCAGTCGCAGTCCCTTGTGATGACCCCGCAGCTGCGGCAGGCCATCAAGCTTTTGCACTATTCGAACCTCGAACTGGCCGGCTTCGTGCAGGAGGAGCTGGACCGTAATCCGCTTCTGGACCGCGATGACCGGCCTGAGCTTCCGGCGGTCGAGGGGCCGGTCGCGGATCAGGCGGTAGAGCCTGCCGCAGGCAACGACAGCCTCGCCTTCGTCACCTCCGAGGTGATGCCGAGCGCCGCGACCGCGCCGCTCGACGGCGATTTCTCCAATGCCTATGACGCTGGGGGCATAGCGGACGGCGTTGCGCCGGGCGGCAGTCTCTATGCTGGCATCGGCCGCGGCGGCAGCCACGCGTTCGATTCCGACAATCAAGGCATCGACGACCTCGCCGAGAGTCCCGGCACGCTACGGGACCATCTGGCGCAGCAGTTGCGACTTGGGTTCGCCGAGCCCGGCGACCGGCTGATCGGGGCGCATCTAATCGCGCTGCTGGACGGCGCGGGGCGGATCACGGCGGCCCCAGCCGACATCGCGGCAAGCTTGGGCACGACGCTCGACAAGGTTGAGGCGGTGCGCCACCGCATGATGCATTTCGACCCGCCGGGCGTCTTCGCGCGCGACCTGCGCGAATGCCTGGCCGCGCAGCTGGCGGAGAAGAACCGGCTCGATCCCGCCATGTCGGTTCTGCTCGACAACCTCGATCTTCTCGCCCGCCGCGACGTGCGGCGGCTGATGACGCTGTGCGGCGTCGACGGCGAGGATATGGCTGAGATGGTCGCCGAGATCCGTCGCCTCGACCCCAAGCCTGGCGCGCTCTACGACGCGACGCCGTTACGCCCGCTGGTGCCTGATGTCCTGCTGCGCCGCGCCGCAGACGGTGGCTGGCATCTGGAGCTGAACGCCGAGACGCTCCCGCGCCTGCTCGTCAATCATACCTTCCATGCAAAAATTGCAGCCCAGGCGGGGAAAGAGGATCGCGTGTTCCTGTCCGAGCAGCTGCAGACCGCAAACTGGCTGGTCAAGTCCCTGCGCCAGCGCGCCCAGACAATTCTGAAGGTGACGACCGAGGTCGTGCGTCAGCAGGATGGGTTCCTGCGCCATGGGGTCGCGCATCTGCGCCCGCTGACGCTGCGGGACGTGGCCAATGCCGTGGAGATGCACGAGAGCACGATCAGCCGCGTGACCGCCAACAAATCGATCGCGACGCCGCGCGGGATCTTCGAACTCAAATTCTTCTTCACGACCGCGATCGCCGGAACGACCGGAGAGACGTTCAGCGCCGAGGCGATCCGGCACCGCATCCGGGCGCTGATCGGCGCGGAGCACCCGGCAGATATCTTGTCCGACGATGCCATTGTAGCGGCCCTGCGCAAGGAGGGCGTGGACATCGCCCGCAGAACCGTGGCCAAATACCGGGAGACGTTGCAAATTCCCAGCTCGATGCAACGCAAGAAGGAGAAGGCCGCGGCCTGACAGGCGGAGATTGAAAAGCACGCTGCTGGGCCGACGTCGTTATGATCACCCCGACCCGGGACAGCGCGCCCACGGGCGTTCCTTCCGGTGAACATCTGGAGGTAGGATGCACATTACGGTCTCCGGCAAGCAGCTCGAACTTTCGGACTCGCTGCGCCATCGCGTGTCGACAATGCTCGATACCATCGCCCGCAAGTATTTCGGCGATGCCCTGGAGGCCAACGTCACCTTCAGCCGAGCGCGAAGCTTCTTTACTTGTGATATCAACATGCACGCCGGTCGCGGCCTGACGCTGCGGGGCGAGGGTGAAGCGGCAGACGCGAATTCTGCCTTCGATGATGCCGCCGAGCATATTGCGAAGCGCCTGCGGCGCTATCGGCGCCGGGTGAACGAGCACGCGCGCGACCTCGCCGGTCGTGACGAGCGCGAGCCGGTCGAGCCTGCGCAGCACTATATCCTTCGCCAGCAGGATGAGCATGACGAGCCTGCGGAGGAGGGCGCCCAGGACGCCGAGGCCGTGCAGACCCACTTCGCCACCGTGATCGCCGAGAACCCCGCAGTCATTGTTCGCCTCACGGTTTGCGAGGCGGTGATGCGGATGGATCTCGCCGATCAGCCCGTGGTGATGTTTCGCAACTCGGTCACCGGGCAGTTCAACGTCGTCTACCGGCGCCAGGACGGCCATATCGGCTGGATCGACCCCGCGGCCGATTGACGCCTCCGCAGGAGCGCCCGCGCCGCCCCGGAGTGCGGAGCGCTTTCGCCGAAAGCCCCGGATTACGACAAAGAGAATCTTTTCTCTGCGCTCCGGGGAGAGGCATCTTGCTTTTGACATGCAGCCTCTTGCGCGCGGGTGAAAATTCATCCTCTTTCCGCGGTGTTTTTCGTGAGAGAGAGCGTTAACCGTGATGAACTCCGCCCTGGCTTCGCGTCAGGCCCCCGCCGCATCGGAGGCAATCGATTTCTGCGACGACCTTGCGTCTCGGATCGTCCGCCGGGATGACGCGACGGCGGTGCTGCGGCTGGCGATCACGGACGCCTTTCCGGACGGGATCGCGCTCGTTTCGTCCTTTGGCACGGAATCCGCCCTGCTGCTCGCCCTTGCGGCGGAGGTGGACCCGGCAGTCCCCGTCGTCATGCTCGACACTGGCAAGCTGTTTCCCGAGACCCTGGCTTATCGCGACACGCTGGTCGAGCGGCTTGGTCTTCGGGATGTCCGCGTCGTGCGGCCTGCGGCGACGCAGCTTGACGGCCGGGATCCCGATGGTGCGCTGTGGCGTGACGATCCCGACGCTTGCTGTGCCCTTCGCAAGACGCGACCGTTGCTCACGGCTCTTGATGGGTTTCAGGCTTGGATCACGGGCCGGAAGCGGTTCCAGTCCGCGACGCGGCGCGAAGTGGGTCTGTTCGAGGAAGACGCAGCCGGCCGCATCAAAGTGAACCCACTCGCCTTCTGGTCGGAGGCGCGGATCGCCGAGGAATTCGCGCTCCGTGAATTGCCGCCTCACCCGCTGGAAGCCTATGGGTTTCCATCCGTCGGCTGCACACCCTGCACCGCGCCTGTGGCGGCGGGAGAACATCGGCGGGCCGGTCGCTGGCGCGGCCAGATAAAGACCGAATGCGGCATTCACCTGTCGCACCCTGCGTTCGCCTGAAGCAAAGCCACGTATCGACGAGCACAAAAAAGGCCGGTCAACTGACCGGCCTCTTTGTCGCGGTTTGGTAGCGAGGCTTACGCGAGATAGCTCGGCCGCTGGCCCGGCAGCACCTCGTTATTTACGCCGGCGAGGTAGATAGGCCGCTGGCTCGGCAGCGCCTCATTGTTCACCCCGGCGAGGTAGACCGGCCGCTGGCTCGGCAGCGCCTCGTTGTTCACGCCGGCGAGATAGACCGGACGCTGGCTCGGAAGCACCACGTTGTTGCCGCCGTCCTGAGCCAAATGGTAGTTGGAGTTCACCGGAGTGCCGGCGAGAGCGACGCCGCTAAGGCCGAGGGTCACGGCGGCAACGGCCGCGAACAAAGAACTTCTCATTTTAATCTCCTTCACCTGTTAGCCGGGCATCACTCGGTGCCTGGCGCGGGGTGGTGCTCTTGGGGAGCAATACCGTCCTGCTGGAGCCAAAGATGGTCTCATGGCGGGCGACATAGAACAGCCGATCGCCTCATAGCGTTCATGCGTAAAACTATGAAACACAGCCTCGCGAGGGGCTATTTCATGCTCATCCGAATGGATCGCTGCCGCGTTAAGCGCCCTTCAGCTCGTCCAGCCTGAGATCGTGCGCCATCGCCCCGAGCACCGCACGCATCGCATGGGCAGCGGCGGTGGCATCCCGCACCCGCACGGCTTCGACCACATCGCGATGCGCGGAGAAAACCGCGTCATGGGATTCGGAAGCGCCGGTCGACAGCCGGAACGCCGCCAGCAGAACGGAAGATACGGTAAGACCCCACTGGGCCAGGAACAGGTTGCCGCTGGCGCGCAGGACGGCGACATGAAAATCGAGATCGGCTTCGACCCGCTCGTCCAGCGACCCCGCTTGAGCCATCCGGTCGAGTGCCGCTTCGATCGCCTCCAGCTGGGCTCCCGTCGCGCGTTCAGCCGCGAGCGCGGCGGCACCGGGCTCGATCAGGTGGCGGCATTCGAGCAGGCTCCGGACGAGATCGCCATCGAGCGACGGGCCGCACCAGCCGAGAAGTTCCGGGTCCATCAGGTTCCAACTCGACCGTGGAAGCACCCGTGTCCCGGTCCGCGGCTTTACCTCCAGCATGCCTTTGGCGCCCAGCACCTTGATGGCTTCCCGCAATGCGGAGCGGCTGACCCCGAGCTCCGCGCTCAAATCCTGCGTGTTCGGCAGCCCCTCTCCGGGCTGCACCCGGCCGGACAGAATACGGCGGGCAAGCGCGTCGACGACATCCCGATGCACGCGTGGCCGCGAGGTGGCTCCAACCTGGCTCAATGATCCGACTCAATACGTTTCTCTCGCGATCATACCGCGCAAACCTGCCTCGGGAAGAGCGGAGTTGGCATCTCTCTCTGCAAGACTCTTCCCAGGGCTTCCGTGAGGCTTCGGCAGGGTGGCATGCCGCGTGTTATCCCGTTACTGCTCCGCGCCCACCGACCGTCACGTCTTAAGGATCTTTTCAATGCGAGCTTCCGGCCGCGCAGCGGACAGGCTGCGCCCCGTTTCGATCACCACCGGCTTCGCCCGCCATGCGGAAGGCTCGGCTCTTATCCGTGTCGGCCAAACCGAAGTGCTGTGCGTCGCCAGCGTGGAAGGCCGCGTGCCGCCCTTCCTGCGCGGCCAGGGCAAGGGCTGGGTCACCGCAGAATACGGCATGCTGCCGCGCGCGACCCATACGCGCGGCGACCGCGAGGCCGCGCGCGGCAAGCAATCCGGGCGCACCCAGGAAATCCAGCGGCTCATCGGGCGCTCTCTGCGCGCCGTGACCGACCGGGCGGCTATGGGCGAGCTTTCGATCACGCTCGACTGCGACGTGCTGAACGCCGATGGCGGCACGCGCTGCGCCGCGATCACCGGAGCATATGTGGCACTCACGCTCGCCTTCCGCCATCTCGTCGCCCAGCGCGTCATCGCCGCGGTGCCGTTGCGCGGGCAGGTCGCCGCGGTCTCCTGCGGGATTGTCGGCGGCGAGCCGGTGCTCGACCTCGACTATGCTGAGGATTCTGCCGCCGACGCCGACAGCAACTTCGTGCTCGCCGCCGATGGCGGTATCGTGGAGATCCAGGCGACGGCCGAGAAGTCGCCGTTCTCGGAGACGGACTACCTGGCCCTGATGACCCTTGCCAAGGCCGGCACCCGGGAGCTGTTCGTCGCGCAGAATATCGCGATCGAGGCTGCCGCCCCGAGGGCGTCCTGATGGCGCGCCCGCTCGAAGCCGGTGCCCGGCTGGTGCTGGCAAGCCATAATCAGGGCAAGCTCGACGAGATCCGCGAGCTGTTGGCGCCGTGGGACATCCATGTCGTCTCGGCCGGCGACCTTGGCTTGCCGGAGCCCGAGGAGACTGAGCCTACCTTCTCCGGCAACGCGCGTCTGAAGGCGCAGGCGGCGGCCGGGGCCAGCGGTCTGCCGGCGCTCGCCGACGATAGCGGGTTCTGCGTGAGCGCGCTCGGCGGGGCGCCCGGCATCTATTCGGCGCGCTGGGCCGGGCCGAACAAGGATTTCGCCGCGGCGATGCGCCGTGTTCATGACGACGCCGGGGATGCCGAGGACCGCAACGCCCATTTCGTCTCCGTGCTCTGCCTCGCCTGGCCGGACGGGCACTTCGAGGTGTTCGAGGGCCGGGTCGAGGGCATCTGGGTCTGGCCGCCGCGCGGCGAGCGGGGCTTCGGCTATGACCCGATGTTCATGCCGCACGGCGAAGACGAGACCTATGGCGAGATGGAGCCGGCGCGAAAGACCGCGACTAGCCACCGCGCGCGCGCGTTCGGCGCTCTCGTCCGGGGCTGTCTCGGCCCGCATCCGAAGCCGGATCAACCGCATCCGAGCGGCGGCTAGACTTCATCACGTTCGGCGGAGACGGGAGACTGCCTCCCCGGCGCCCGTTGTTTCCGTGTCCCTTCGCCACCTAGTCCCAGCCTTAGCTGTCCAGGTTGAGGATGAGGAGTGGGTCATGAAGGCGCTGGTGTGGCACGGCAAAGGGGACATTCGCTGCGATACCGTCGCGGATCCCGGTATCGAGGATGCGCGCGACGTAGTTGTTAAGGTAACGGCCTGCGCCATCTGCGGCTCGGACCTGCATCTTCTCGACGGCCAGATGCCGACGATGAAAAGCGGCGACGTGGTTGGCCACGAGTTCATGGGCGAGGTGGTCGAGGTCGGTTCGCCCGATCATAAGCTGAAGATCGGCGACCGGGTCGTGGTGCCGTTCAACATCAACTGCGGCGAGTGCCGGCAATGCCGGATGGGCAACTGGTCCGTCTGCAGCCGGTCTAACCGCAACGGCGAGATGGCGGCGAAGATGTTCGGCTATCCGACCGCCGGGCTCTTCGGCTACGCCCATATCACGGGCGGCTACTGGGGCGGTCAGGCGGAATACGTACGCGTTCCCATGGCCGACGTGGCGCCGATGAAGGTACCGGAGGGCATGGATGACGAGCATGCCCTGTTCCTGACCGATATCCTGCCGACGGGCTGGCAGGCGGCTGTCCACTGCGACATCAAGGGCGGAGAGACGGTCGCCGTTTGGGGCGCAGGGCCCGTCGGCCTGTTCACGATCAAGTCCGCGCAGATCCTGGGGGCCGAGAAGATCATCGTGATCGAGACGGTGCCGGAGCGCATCGCGCTCGCGAAGGCTGCTGGCGCCACGCACATCATCGACCTCAAGGAGGAGGATGTGCTCGAGCGGATCAAGGACATCACCAACGGCGAGGGTCCCGATGCCGCCATCGACTGCGTCGGCATGGAAGCGACCGCCGGCCACGGCATGCTGGGCGTGCTGAGCGCGGTGCAGGAGAAGATCACCTCCACCCAGCGCCCCTACGCGTTGGAGCAGGCAGTGCAGGCCGTGCGACCGGCCGGCATTCTATCGGTGCCGGGCGTCTATGGCGGGCCTGTTCCTGTGAACATGGGTGCCGTCGTGCAGAAGGGCATCACGATCCGCTCGGGCCAGACGCACGTTAAGCGCTACCTGGAACCCCTCGCCAAACTCATCATGGAGGGCAAGATCGACCCGACCTTCCTAATTACCCATCGCAGCACGAACCTGGCCGACGGTCCCGAGCTCTACA
>JABBOH010000080.1 GCA_019351895.1 Pseudomonadota bacterium | reverse complement strand
GCGCATCAGTCTGGGGGACTGGGGGTCGTGGGTTCGAATCCCGCCGCTCCGACCAATCCCTAGCCTCCGTTCGAAGTGTCCGTGGAACCACTCCCTGAGCCATCGGTGCTGCCGCCTCCCGGCTGGGAGCTTGTCATCCCGCAGCAAAGATCCTGGTCGGTGGTGTTCGGAACGCCGTAGGAATTCGTGGCGTCGCCATTGGTTCCAACACCCTGATCGCCGTTGTCGCCATTGGCGCTGTCGGAGGTGGCATTCGGATCATAAGGATGGGGCTGATACTCCTGGGCCATGGCAACGCTCGGCGAAAGCATCAGCAGCGAGATCGCGAGTATCTTGAACACGACATAATCCTCCAAACGGGCGGATGAGACACGTCTTGTGGGCGGCTTCCAGAATCGAGCCGTTTCCAAGACTAGGCGAGACAGCCATTTGGTCGAGCGATGCGCGCCACCTTAGACGCGGCCGACGCCATGCGTGCGGTCGTAGCGGTTGACCGGCGGCGGCTGCCAGCCCTCGGGCGGGCGCATGGGCTTGAGCACCTCGACCGCGAGCGGAAAGCAGGCGGCGGCGTCCGAGGAATGTTCCGAGGAACAGTCGCCCCCCGGGCAGACGGACAGGCAGCCCAGAAGGTCGATCTCGGCGAAGAACTCCAGATAGTCGCCGGGCCGCACCGGGCTCGCCTTCATGAAATACTGCCCGGTATCGCGGGTGAAGCCGGTGCACATGAAGACGTTCAGGACGTCGTGCACGAGCCTCTCGGCCGCGGCGAGCGGCTTGCCCGTATGCTCAGCCAGGGCGCGGGTCAGGTTGGAGTGGCAACAATGATGATATTGCCCGCCGTCGCTCAGCAGGGCGTGGGTATAGGGATCGCAGCGGGTGCCGATCACGTCGTGGACCGAGGCGCCAAAGGCGTCGAAGCCATACCAGTCGAGCGTGTCGTGGGTGATCGTCGCCATGGGACGCAGGTAGGGGAAGCTGGAAAACATCTGGTCGCCCCGGCCAAGATGCGTGCCGTTCAGCGCCCGCGTCTTGCCGGAGTAGAACCGCTCGTCGAGGTTCGCGAGGTTGAAGAGGTTGAGGTCGGCGACCTGCGGTCCCTCGGTGCAGAGGATGCGGAAGACGTGACCGGCCGGAACTGTCCAGCAGCCGGCGCCCCGCGGCAGGATCGTCCGGCGTTCGGTCAGCTGTAGCCCGTTCCGCATTGCGCGATAGCGGTCGAGGTCAGGCCGCGCGAGCGCATCCCGCGGGTAGCAGATGACGGGCGCGATCTCCCGGCGTGCGGCGGCATCGGCAGGTTCCGGCGTGATCGGCTGCGGCTTCATGGGGGAGCGTCCTCTAACAAACTGTATGTGAAGCATCTTCCCAAAGCGGTGGAAATCTCCCCGATTCGCGACTTCCCATCGAGTCTTTGTTCACGTTATGTTCGCTCTCCAAGGGCGACCACGATGCACAATGATCGAACAAAATGAGCAGCTTATCAATCTTCGGCAAAAACTTTCCGGGCTCGAGCGGCGGGGCTCGGAAAAGACCCACGCCCCGGTGCTGCCTTTCGGCCTCGACGCCATCGACAGCCATCTGCCGGGCGGGGGCCTGCGTCTCGGCGGGCTGCATGAGATCGCCGATGCGGGCCACGGTCAGGAACATGCGACCGCCGCCGGGCTCATGATCGCCGGGATTCTCGCGCGTCTCGACGGCCCGGTCCTTTGGGCGGCGGAGCATGCCGATCTCTTCGCCCCCGCGCTCGCCCAGGTGGGGCTGCCGCCCGACCGGGTGCTGCATGTCAACGCGCTCCGCGCCGTCCCGCTCGTGATGGAGGAGGGGCTGCGCCATGGCGGCTTCGCGGGGATCGTGGGGGAGCTGCGGCGGCTCGATGCCGTCGCCGCCCGCCGCCTGCAGCTCGCCGCCGAAAGCGCGGGGGTCGCGGCCTTCGCCCTCCGCCGCAGCCGCAAGCCGCGGGACACGGCGCTCGCGGCACCGATCGCCGCCGTCACCCGTTGGCGGGTCGCGCGGCTGCCCTCGGGGCCGCCGGTGCCGGAGGCGCCCCGCGTGCGGGGGCTGGCGCCCGCGCTGTGGCGGCTCGATCTCATCCGATGCCGGGGCGCCGAGCCCGCATCCTGGACCGTGGAGGCTTGCGATGCGACGGGTCGTCTCCGTCTGGCTGCCGTTATGGCCGACCGACCGATGGCGGCGGCGCCAATGCAGGACAGGGGAGAGCGGCGCCGCGCCGGATGAGCGCATGCCCGTCGTCACCCGCGTCTTCGACGGGCGGCGCTGGGTGATCGGCGGCGCCGATGCGGCGGCCCAGGGCTTTGGCCTGCGCCCCGGCCTGCCGCTTGCCCAGGCCCAGGCCATGCGGCCGGGCCTGGCCGTCATCGACGCCGACCCGGCAGGCGACGCGGCGGGCTTGCGCGATGTCGCCGCCTGGTGCCAGGGCTACGCGCCGCTGACCGCGGCCGATCCGCCCGACGGCATCCGCTTCGACTGCACGGGCGCCGACCACCTGCATGGCGGGGAGGCCGCGATGCTGGCCGATATCCGTAACCGGCTGGCGCGCGGCGGCTTCACGGCCCGCGCGGCGGTCGCCGACACGCCCGGCGCCGCCTGGGCGCTGGCCCGGCATGGAAACCGGCCGATCACCGTCGTGCCGCCCGGCGGCACTGCCGCGGCACTGGCGCCGCTGCCCGTGGCGGCCCTGCGGCTGCCCGTGGAAACCGTCGCGGGTCTCGACCGGCTGGGCTTTGCCCGTGTGGAGCAGCTGGCCGCCGCGCCGCGCGGGCCGCTGGTGCGGCGCTTCGGCGCGGGGCTGATGCGGCAACTCGATGCCGCGCTCGGTGCGGTGTTCGAGCCGCTGGAGCCGGTGCCGCCGCCCACGCTCATCCGCCAGCGGCTGACCTTCGTCGAACCTCTGGCCACGGCGGAGGCCTTCGCGGCCGTCATCGACCGGCTCTGCCGTGCCGTCTGCGACGCTCTGGCGCGGCGCGGGGAAGGGGCGCGGCGGCTCGATCTGGTCTTCGAGCGGGTGGACGGCACGATGCAGGTGCTGGCCGTGGGCACGGCGCGCCCGGTGCGGGACCCGGCGCACCTCGCCCGGCTGCTCGCCGAGCGGATCGAGACCATCGACCCTGGTCTCGGCGTGGAGGCGATGACGCTCTGGGTGCCATTGGCCGAGACGACATCGGCGGACCAGGGCGATGCGCTGGCGGGCGCGGGAAGCGCCGTCGATCCGGCGCCGCTGATCGACCGCCTGGTGGCGCGGTTCGGCGCGGCTCACGTCTATCGGATGGCTTCGGTGGAGAGCGACGTGCCGGAACGGTCGGTGGCCCGGGTCCCGGCGCTGTCTCCGCCAACGCCCGCGCGAAGCTGGCCGCAGCAGCGGCCGCGCCCCCTGCGGCTGCTGACGCCGCCGCAGCCGGTGGATGCGATCGCGCTGCTGCCGGACCAGCCGCCCGCGGCCTTCACCTGGCGGCGGGTTCGCCATCGGGTGCGGCGGGCCGACGGCCCGGAGCGCATCTTCGGCGAATGGTGGCGGCGGGATGGGGAGATGCGCGCGGTACGCGACTACTGGGCTGTGGAGGACGAGGCCGGAGACCGCTTCTGGCTCTATCGCAGCGGCGACGGCGTGGAGCCGGAGACCGGAAACCTCGCATGGTTCGTGCACGGCATCTTCTGATCGGCGTTCAGCCATGACGCGGAGGACAATGAGGCGGGCGGCAAGGATGCGGCGGAGGTGGCGCCGCGCCCGCCCGGATCCCCGGCGAGCGCACCCGGTTTGAGGGAAAACCAAGCGACCTCGGGCAGCGGCCGCCGCGACATCGCCAGGATCATCTCGCTGCGCGCCAAGGCAGCCCGCGCCTGTCCCATGATCTCGACGGCATCGACGAGATGATCATCAATCGGAACGGGAGAGGGGGCACGAAAGAGCTCCACCATAGGGTCCAGTCTGGCAAGCACACGCCGAATCATCTAGCCCCCATAGCGCGTAATATCGGTTGCCAGGCTTTTATCAATGGCCGGTTGATTGCTCTATCCATCGAAAGTTGGGAATGCGGCTTTCGCTTAAGCCCAAAGGATGGGAAATAAGATAATCAATTCGACCAGGGGTCAACCTGACAGGATTCGATCCGGGATCCCAGAGCAAACAGGCCCGATCGAGTGTAGAAATTACGACAAAATAACAAATACGTTTCGCGCGAACCGTATCGAACCACGTAGCCCCAGCCCGCCGTGTCGATACGATCCACGACCGATCGGCGGCATCTTGCCGCGAACCGGGTGCCACGCCTTGTTTCGCCACGCCTTGTTTCGCCGGTTTTTTTCGCCACGCCTTATATGGCCAGGCCCTGCTGGAACCGCCGACCGCCACGGGCTGTCAGCTCCGCAGAACCGACCGGCCGCCCGGCGCCCTTGACCGATCGGTCAGCGCCCGCCACTCATGCACCAGCGTAACCAGCGAAAGGCCCGCCCCCATGCCACCCGACGCCGCCACCATAGAGGCCGCCGACCGCGCAGCCCGCATCTGGGTGGCCGAGGACAAGACCCTTCCGCTCGGCAGCGAAGCCCACAAGGCCGCCGTCTGCCGCATGTTTCACGAGACCTTCAATCCGTACAAGCCCTCGGTCATCGAATGGCCGAAGCTCGACGATGAGACGCGGCTCCGCATCATCAACCTGCCGATCTGGGACATCGCGGTGCAGACCGAGGGCAAGGCGCGGCTGCGCATGCTCTCCTACGCCCGGTCCTGCCTCGATCCCGACATGAGCAAGACCGTGGAGTTGAATGGCTGGGAGGAGGGGCGGCACAAGGAGGTGCTCTCCAACCTCGTCGAGGCCTACGGCATCCCGCTCGACCCCGAGCCCCCCTATATCGAGCCGCGCGACCCGGAATGGGCCTATCTCGTCACCGGCTACAGCGAATGCGTCGACAGCTTCTTCGCCTTCGGCCTGTTCGAACTCGCCAAACGCTCGGGCTTCTTCCCGCAGGAACTGGTCGATACCTTCGAGCCGGTCATCCAGGAGGAGGCGCGGCACATCCTGCTGTTCCAGAACTGGGCCGCCTGGCACCGCCGCACCATGCCCTGGTACAAGCGCATCTGGTTCGAGATGCGGGTGATCGCTGTCTGGGTATTCCTCGGCTATGAGCGCATCGGCATCGCCCGCGGCATGGATGACGGGAAATCTAAGAAGCAGGACAACAACTTCACCGTGACCGGCAGCGCGGCCGTGTCGGACGTGGATGTGAGCGTCGCGGAACTCATGGACATCTGCCTCGCCGAGAACGACCGGCGCTTCGCGGGCTATGACGAGCGCCTGCTGCGGCCGACGACCATGCCGAACATGGTGCGCTTCGCCCGGCGGTTCATGCGGACGCCGAAGCGCAAGCCCGCCGCCGCCACTGCCTAGCGGGAAACGCCCTCGGCTTCGGCCGGCTCCTCCGACTTGGCGGCCTTCTCGACGCTGCGGGAGCACAGGCGCACCAGCTGCGGCATGCTGAGCCCCTGGGCGATGATGGTGAAGACCACCACGCCGTAGCAGACGGGCAGCAGATGTTCGCGCGGCGCGCCCGGCGGCAGGCTCAGCGCCAGCGCCACGGAGATGCCGCCGCGCAGCCCGCCCCAGGTCAGCAAGGCGAGGGCGGGGATGCCCGTCACGTCGTGCAGACGCAGGATCGCTGCCGGGACCGCGATGCTGACCGCGCGCGCGATCAGCGCCAGCACGATCCCGCATGCCGCCGCGGCGAGGTCGAGCCCGTGCAACGGCACCGACACCACCTCGAGGCCGATCAACAGGAACAGCAGCGTCACCAGCAACTCGTCGATCAGCGACCAGAAGGTCGTGATGTGTTGCTGGGTGATTTCGCTCATGGCGCTCCTGCCGGCGTCGGTGCCCATGGTGAGGCCGGCCACGACCACCGAAATGGGTCCGGAGATGCCGAGGTAGTTGGCGAGGCTGTAGGTGCCGGTCGCGAGGGCGAGCGACATGATGAGTTCGAGATTGTAGTCGTCGACATGCCGCATCATGCGGACCGTGACCCAGCCCGTGACGAAGCCGAGCGCGGCGCCGCCGAAGGCCTCCGACACGAAGGAGGAGACGACGCCCGCCACTGTCTCGTGATGACCGGCGGTCGCGACCCCGAGCACGGTGCCGAAAACGACGACGCCGACGCCGTCGTTGAACAGCGCCTCGCCCGCGAAGATCGCGCGGAAGGAGGCGGGCAGTCCGAGCCTCTGCAGCAGCCCGACCACCGAGACGGGGTCGGTCGGCGCCATGATCGCGCCGATCACGAGACACCAGATGAGGGGCACCGAGAGGCCGAGCAGGCTGTAGACGCCCCAGATGCCCAGGCCAAAGACCGTGACCGCGATGAGGACGCCGAAGGTCGCGAGCGCGAGCACCGTCCATTTCCGCCGCAGCAACTCGCCGAGGTCGACATGCATGCTGCCCGCGAAAAGCAGGAAGGCAAGGGCGCCGTTCATCAGGGTGGACGGCAGATTGACGGTGTGGAGGAGTTTTTCCGCCAGCCCCCGGAAGCTGAAGGAGGTGATCAGCGGGTCGATCGCGATCACGATGCCCGAAACGACGAGCGCGATGATCAGCACCCCGGTTGAGACATGGACATGCAGCAGCCGGTAGTTGATCAATCCGAAGATGGCCGCGAGCGTGACCAGGATGGCGAAGAAGCCGAGGTCGCTCATGCGGTCCCGTTCTCGCGCGGTTCGGTCGCCGCGAGGGACAGCGGCCGCGCCGCCGGTCGCGCCCCGCGGTCGGCGCCCCCCGGGCCGGACGGCAGGACGTGGCCAGACTTCAGGGCGCGAATGGCGACGCCGTTCAGATGGCGCTCCATCTGCACGGCGGCGGCCGCGACATCGGCGCGGGCAAGGCAATCGATGAGCGCGCCATGCTCCTCGACAGCGCAGCGGCCCGAATGGGGCAGATGGTGCTCCGACAGCATCAGCGAGCAGCGCGACACCAGTTCGGACACGTAGCGGGCGAGCAGGGGGCTGCCGGCCGCCTCGGCGAGACGGACGTGGAATTCGCCCGAAAGGCGGATCGATTCCGCGCCGCTCTCGGCAAGCGCGCGCTCCTCCTCCGCGACATGGGCCCGCAATCCGCGCAGCACCGTCTCGCTGATGCGGCCCTGGGCGAGACGCTCCATCACCACGAGCTCGATGCTGCGGCGAAGGTCGAGGATATCGGCGGCCTCGTCCTGGCTGGGCTTGGCCACGCGCGCGCCCTGGTTGCTCGGCCGGACGACGAGGCCCTCGGCGATGAGCCGACCGAAGGCGGCCCGGACGACCGTGCGGCTGACGCCGAAACGGGCGGCGACCTCGCCCTCGGGGAGCTTGGCGCCGGGCGTCAGCGCCTGCTCGATAATGGCGCGGCGCAGGGCGTGGTAGACGCGATCCGGCCCGTCGCCGGCGCGGCGCTTGGCGCGCTGGCGGCGAGGGGCGGTCTCATCGAGCGGGGAGGGCGGGCGGCGCATGACTGTCGTCAACTCCTAGAGGCATCCGCCAGTCATGGCCACCGTTCCCCGTTAAGCGCGCCGCATCAGAGGCCGACGGCCCGCATGCCCTCGGCGGGGTAGCGGTCGCCCGAGAAGGCGGTCGCGGGCAGGATGCGGTCGATTTCCGCGAGGTCCTCGCGCGTCAGAACCACCGATATGGCGCCGACATTCTCCTCTAGGAATTTTCTCCGCTTCGTCCCTGGGATAGGAATGATATCCTCACCCTGTGCGAGAACCCAGGCGAGGGCGAGCTGTCCGGGCGTGCAACCCCTGGCGCTCGCGAACTGATGGATCCTGTCCGCGAGATCGACGTTCTTCTGGAAATTCTCGCCCTGGAAGCGCGGCATGTTGCGGCGCCAGTCGTCGGGCGCCAGATCGTCCGGCGACTTGATCTGACCGGTGAGGAAACCCCGCCCGAGCGGGCTGTAGGGCACGAAAGCGATGCCGAGTTCCCGCGTCACGGATAGGATTTCAGTCTCAGGCTCGCGGCTCCACAGAGAATACTCCGTCTGCAGCGCGGCAATCGGATGCGTCCTGTGCGCGCGGCGGATGGTCTCGGGTCCGGCTTCTGAAAGACCGAGATGGCGGACTTTGCCAGCCTTCACGAGGTCGGCCATCGCGCCCACCGTCTCCTCGATCGGCACGCGGGGATCGACGCGGTGCTGGTAGTAGAGGTCGATCACGTCGAAGCCGAGGCGCTTGAGGCTGTCGTCGCAGGCCTGCCGCACATAGGCCGCGTCGCCCCGGATCGGGCCGCGCTGGCGATCCGCGGTCCAGGTATTGCCGAACTTCGTCGCCAGCACGACCCGATTACGGTGCGGTTTCAGCACCCGGCCCACCAATTCCTCGTTCTCGCCCATGCCATACATATCGGCGGTGTCGAAGAAGGTGACGCCGAGTTCCAGCGCCCGCTCGATGGTGAAGATGGACTCGCTCTCCTCCCGCCCGCTGTAGAAGGCGGACATGCCCATGCAGCCGAGACCGAGTTCGCTGACGAGCGGGCCATGCGCCCCGAGTTGTCGCATTTTCATGATCGTCTCTCCTTCAAAAGGCCGGATGATCGCCGGGGAAGTCGGCGCCGCGCGTCGTCTCCTCCCAGGCGTCGAAATCGGCGCGCAGCCGGTCGAGCTTCTGGCGGGCGATCTCGAGCGCCGGATTGCCCAGCAGCAGGCGCAGCGGCGGGTTGGGCGCGGCCACCACGTCGATGATCGCCTGAGCCGCGCGCACCGGGTCGCCCTGCTGGCGGCCATTGCGGGCTTCCGTCGCGCGCCGGCGCTCGCCCGCGGTCGAGTCGTAGTCATCGATGACGGTCTTCGACATGTTGATGGAGCGGCCAGCGAAGTCGGTGCGGAAGGGGCCGGGCTCCACGATCAGTACCTTGATGCCGAGCGGCGCCACTTCCTGCGACATCGCCTCCGAGATGGCTTCGACCGCGTGCTTCGTCGCGGTGTAGTAGCCGGTGCCGGGGAAGGCCACGAGCCCACCGATCGACGAAAGGTTGACGATGAAACCGGAATGCCGCTTGCGCATGCCCGGCAGCACCGCCTTCGTCATGTCGACGAGGCCGAAGACATTGGTGTCGAACATCGTCCGCACCGGCGCGTCCTCGCCCTCCTCGATGGCGCCGAAATAGCCGTAGCCGGCGTTGTTCACCAGCACGTCGATCCGGCCGAACTTCTCCTCCGCCTGCCGCACGCCGTGCTTGATCGAATCCGCGTCCGTCACATCGAGCGCGAGAGCGAGGGCGTCATCCTCGCGGCCTTCGACGAGGCCGGAGATTTTCGTCACGTCGCGCGCCGTCGCCACCACCCGCGCGCCCTGACGCAGCAGCAGCGTCACCAACTCGCGACCGAAGCCGGTCGAGCAGCCCGTGATGAACCACACCGGCTTTTCCACGTTTGCCATGTTCCTGTCCTTGATGTCCGTGAAGTCGAAATCCAGGGCGGCCCCTTCCGGAGGCCGCCCTGTGGTAGCCAGTCCGTCCGCCAGCCAGCCCGTCCGCTAGAGTCCGCCCGCTAGCCAGTCCGCCCGCTAGTCAGTCCGCCCGCTAGTCAGTCTGTCTGGGCGCCGGTCTCTCAGCCAACTCTGCGGAGGCTCGCCGCGATCAGCGGTCGACCATCGCCATCATTGTCTCGCCGTAGCGCGGCCCCGCGATCTTCTCGGGCGCCAGCGCCTCGTCCAGGGCCTTCATCTGAGTGGCGTCGAGCCGGATCGCCGCGGCTGCGACATTCTCCT
>JABBOH010000079.1 GCA_019351895.1 Pseudomonadota bacterium | reverse complement strand
ACGCTGCCGCAGACAGCCCGTCTGTTAACGGCCCCGGGGTTTTGCCCCGGTTACGGCCGGTGGGGCCCTCATGGCGCATCGACGAGACCTACTTGAAGCTCCAAGGAAAGTGGGTCTAACTGTGCCGAGCGGTGGATCGCGAAGGGCAGACTGTGGACTTTCGGCTCAGCGCCAGGCGCGATGCCGTTGCGGACACGCATTAGCCCGCACCGCCATCAAGAGCCAGGGCTCGACTCCTCGGACGATTACACTCGACGGTTGCAGGGCATCGCATCGCGCGGTGCGTGAGATGAAGGCTGATGGTCAACTGCACTCCGGCACCAAGCTGCGGTCACTTGGCGCATAGCTCGTGAACGATAGCCGCCGGCGGCGAAGATCAGTTGATGACCACTGACACCCTTGAGATGCCCGTAGAAGCGCATCACGAGGCAACACTAGAGGAGCAAATCTGCCGGCCCAGACACGCAGCGCGAGCCGAAGCTACGAGACAAGTGCGGCATCGAAGCCGTCCGGCACGATGCTACGCGGCTTCGCGTCCGGTGAAGGATCAGCCGGCAGAAAGCACCCTCGCCGACCGGCAAATGTGACGACACCCTCTTCCATCACCACCTGTCCGCGCGCCATCGTCAGCACCGGCCAGCCGGTCACGGACAAGCCTTCGTAGGGCGAATAGTCAATCGCATGTTGCATTAAGACGTTCGTCAGGGTCATGCACCGGGACGCATCCCAGAGCACGAGATCCGCATCGAAGCCAGGAGCGACGCTGCCCTTGCGGCCATAGAGTCCAAAGCGCCTCGCAGGCGTGGTCGCCGTCAGCTTGACGAAGTCGTTGACCGAGATACGCCCTTTTGCGACACCTTCGCTGAAGGTGATAGCCATGCGCGCAGCCAGCCCCGGTACGCCATTCGGTATCCGGGTGAAATCGGCGTCCGCTCCGCTAATTGCTTTGCCATGCGGCCCCTCAAAGCTGTAGCCGCAGTGATCGGAGGAAATGATGTCGAGCGTACCGGCGCGGATGGCGGCCCAGAGCCCTTCCGCATCCCCTGCGTCCCGCAGGCTCGGACTGCACATGAATTTAGCACCCTCACGGCCGGGACGCGCCATCTCGGCCGCGGTCAGCACGAGATATTGCGGGCAGGTCTCGCCCGTCACCTTTACGCCGCGCGCCTGGGCGCGAGCAATCTCCTCCGCCACTTCACCGCAAGAGACGTGGAAGATATGGATCGGCTGATCGACGAGTTCGGCGAGCGCGATGGCGCGGTGCGTCGCCTCGCGTTCCACGACGCGCGGCCGGGAAAGCGCGTGCGAAGCCGGTTCGAGGTGACCTGCACGCAGTAAAGCCTTCGAGCGCCACCGGATGGCGTCGTAGTTCTCACAGTGCACGCAGACCATTGCCCCCAGTCGCTTGGCGGCTGCCAGAACGTCCAGATATTCACCGTCCGTCACATGAAACGGATCGTAGGTCAGGAACATCTTGAGGCTGCGCGTGCCGCGCGCGACAACGGCGGGCAATTCCTCAAGCAGCACCGCCTCAGTTGGATCGGTAATGATCTGGTGGAGCGTGTAGTCGATTGGGGAACGCGCGGCGCGTGCGGCGTAATCCCGCGCATGGGCCGCGATCGGTTCGCCCTTAAACTGCGGGCTGAAGGGGATGAGCGTCGTCGTGCCGCCAGCGAACGCTGAACGCGCGGCTGTCGCAAAAGTCTCCTCGTGAATTGAGCCGTCTGCCTCCAGCTGCTCGACATGGCAATGGCTGTCGATGCCTCCCGGCAGTACGAGGAGGCCGGTAGCGTCGATCACTCGCGCGCTATCGAGGCCGAGGCCGATAGCGGCGATCGTCTCGCCCTTGATGCCGATATCGGCGACGATGCTGTCACCGGCAGTGACGACGGTGCCGCCGCGGATGACGGTGTCATAGCTCATGAACGGGATCTCCTTTTGGTCGGCGCGGCGTCCCGGCCGCTCATCACGTCCAGCATCTCGGCCGCCACGTTGCGTAGATGCGTCACCATGGCGGCGCGAGCGCGGCGTGGGCTACCTTCGAGGACATCGTCAATAATCGCGACATGTTCCGCCATGTCTCGCGGAACGCGGCCCTCCGGGCTCGTCAGCTCGAAGAGACGGGTCGTCATGCGCAGCTCTCGGATCATTCGTACCATCACGCCGTTGTTGAGCGCTTCTGGGAAGAGAAGATGCAGCCGGTCGTCCATCTCCCAGTGTGCGTCGGTTTGCGTAATGGCGCGGCCGAGCGCCACGACTTGCGCGCGCATCGCTTGCAGCGTCTCGGGCGCTACCCGACCGATCGCCAGCTCCACCGCCTCACCCTCGATCAACTCGCGCACCTTCAGGGCCTGGAAGAATTCGACCGCCGGCACGCGGCGCACGGCGTAGGAGCGCGACCCCTGCTTGACGAGCAGCCCTTCGGCCGCGAGGCGCAAGATGGCCTCGCGGATAGGCGTGCGGGAGATCTCCAGCTGCTCGGCGAGCCGCCCCTCTACGACGAGGCTGCCGGCGGGCAGCTTGCGGGTGAGCACGAGGCGGCTCAATGCCTCGTATGCCTTCTCGGCAAGACTACCCTCGTTTTCATGCAGCGCCGCTTCGCTCATGCCACATCCTTCATCAACCCAGCTGCTGCGAGTGCAGCGCGAAGCAGCGCAATCTCGTCCGCGGGTAAGGCGGTGACGGGAGCGCGCGGTGCCGGGTTAGGCCAAAGCCCGAGCAGCCCCATGCACGCCTTGAGGCGCGCCGTTGCCAAGCCCGCCGGTGCGCGGCCGTAGATGGCATTTGCAAGCGGCTGGATGCGGGCGTGCTCCGTCCGCGCGGAGGCGAGGTCACCCTCGCGCACCGCGCGGTCGAGAGCCACGATTTCGCGCGGCATGAGCACGGCGAGGCTCACGAGGCTGCCCTCGCTCCCCAGGACGAAGCAGGACAGCATATGCTCGTCCCCCGAGGCCATGACCGCTACATGTGGCGCCGCCTTTTGCACGAGACGGCGATTCTGTTCGTAGCGGTTGCTCTCCCAGCTCCCCTCCTTGATGGCGACGACATCTGACATCTGTACCAGCTCTTCAAGCACCTCCGGGCGATAAGCCATGGCCGAGGAAACCGGCGCTTGATAGAGCATGAGCGGCAGGCCGCAGGCTCCGGCAACCGCCCGGTGATGCGTCACTGCCATTTGCCTGCCCTGAGATAGCGCCCAGGAGAAGGGGGGAAAGACGAGCACGCTATCCGCCCCGGCATCCCGGGCATCATGCGCATGAAGTGCCGCTTCCTCGGTCGCTTCCGCGACAACGCCCGAAACGATGATGAGGCGATCGCCGACGGCTCCCGCCGCAATTTCCACGACGCGGCGCCGCTCCTCGCGGCTGAGGAGAAAGTTCTCGCCCGCATGCCCGTTGCAGAGCAGGCCGACAATCCCGGGGATCTCGGCATAGCTGCGGAAGTGCGCAGCGAGCAGCGGCTCGTCGATTCTGCCGTCTGAGAGGAAGGGCGTCAGCGTCGCGACATAAATACCGTGGAAGGGATTCTCGTAGGAAGGGATCACGCTCGTTCCTCAGGCTTGCTCTTGGCGAGGTTTCATCAACCGCGCGGGATCGAAGAGGGGCTGTTCCGGCTCGCGGCCGAGAATTCGCTCGGCCAGCAGCCGACCAATATAAGGGGCGCTGGTATAGCCGGAATGGACGCAACCGATGACATAGGCTTCCGTGAGGCCGGGGAGAGGGCCGACCATAGGCATCGCGTCCTCAGTCTCTGACTCGAGCCCGAGCCAGATGCGCAGCACGCGTGTTTCGCCAAGGGCCGGAATGGCATGGCGAGCGAGCTGAATATTGCCAATGAGATTGTCCGGGATCGGCTCTATGCCGCCGCGGATGGGATCGCCCTTGCCTTGCCAGCCACCACCAATCAATACCGTGCCATTCTCGAACTGCTTGAGAGAAAGAAGCCCGTTGGCGATGCCGACGACCGAACGCATGACGGGTCTCATACGCTCGGTTACGATAAGCTGGTTGATGAGGCATCTTACCGACACATGCTGGCCGAGCCACGCTAGCATGGTCTCAAGCCAAACGCCGCCTGCGAGCACGATGCGCCGGGCGTGGATCGGCGCAGCGCCGCACCGGCGGATGACATAGCCCGCATCCGAAACCCCGATCCCTTCCACGCCGTGGCCTTCATGCAGCGCGACGCCTGCTTGCAGCAGCGCGGCGCGATAGCCACGGCCGGTGAGATAGGCCGTCACATGCCCATCCAGCGCGCAGAACGCCGCGGCGCGGATGGTCGGATTGATACCGGGCTCGATGGCGCGGGCCTCAGCCGGCGTCACAATCCGTATGGGCGCGCCCATGGCGGACCTCGCCTCAGCGCGCTTCACCAGCATTTCCTCCTCCGCTTCGGTGAAGGCGAGCGAGAAGCCCGACGCTGAGCGCGCGCCCACATCAGCGCCAAGCCACGCCTGGGACGAGAGCCACAACGCGCGGCCCTTCATCGCATAAGGGATGAGGGCGGCACGCGTCATATGCAGGGTCAAGGTCCCAGCATTCACCCCCGAGGCTTCCCGGCAAATCTCTCCGCGATCGATCAGCGTGGTCCGCATGCCACCGCGGGCGAGCCAGAGCGCCACGTTGGCCCCCATCACGCCCGCACCGATCACCGCACTGTCGAAGGTCAGCTCGCTCATAGCGGCGCCGGCGGCGGCAGCTTGAGATCGGCATAGGCGAGATCACCCGCCAACTGGTCGAGCGGCAGCGGGCGGAAGGGCGTACGGCCGGTGAACTGGCCCACGTCCTCCCGGGTGCCGCCCTCAACGACGAGTACCGCCCCTACCACATCGCCGCAGATACGCCCCTGGCAGGGGCCCATGCCGCAACGCGTCCAAGCTTTCAGCTGATTGAGGCTCCGCGCCCCGTCCCCCACCGCCCGCGTAAGTTCCGCGCGCGTGATATCCTCGCACCGGCACAGCACGGTTTCGGGCGGGATCGCCTGCACCTGCCCCTGGCGCAACGCCATAAGCTTCGCCATGGCCGTGCCGAACCGCCGGGCGCGCGCGGCATCACGTCGAAGCGGAGCTGCCGCTCGGCGGAATTCCGCCTCCGCAACAGTGCCGAGGTCATGGGCGATACAGAGGCCCGCCAACCTGCCGTCACACGCGGCGGCCGCCGCACCGGCGATGCCAGCACCGTCACCCGCTACGTAGAGCCCCGAGACGGAACTGCGATAATAGGCATCCAGCTTCGGTGCCCAGCCGCCGCGCAACGGCTCGAAGTGATGCTCCGCCCGCAGCAGGCGCGTGATGTCAGTCGATGCCGTCAGTCCGTTGCCGACAGCGACCGCATCGACCTCAAAGCCCCGCAGAGGCGCCGCCAGCGGCATGCCATTAGCGGCAACAGGCCCGACCGTCACCGACACGCGACGAGCCCCCACCTTCTCCACCTGGCGGATCGCATGGCGGTAGAGAATGGGCACGCCGGCACGCGCGAGCTTGGCTCGCCAGGCGAGCCCGCGCACAGCTAGATCAGGCCGCGAGGCAAGTGCCGGCCAGTCGGCGAGCCACTCCGCACGGGAAGCGAGATCGACGATGGCGGCAACACGGCCGCCGGCCTTCAGAATGCCGATGGCGACAATCAGCAGGAGCGGCCCCTGCCCGGCTACCAGCGTAAGGCGCCCCGGCAGGATGCCTTGGGACTTGAGCATGATGGTAGCGCCGGCGAGCCCCACGATCTCCGGTCGCGTCCATCCCGGGAACGGCACCACCCGTTCTTGCGCGCCACTTGCGGCCAGCACGGCTCGCGCCTCGTATGAGACCGGGCCCTTGGGACCCAGCGCATCGACCCGGAAGCCAGGGGAGACTGACCAGACGGTGTGGTCGAAAAACTGCTGCACGCGGCTTGCGCTCAGACGATCCCTCAGCCGCACACCGATTGGATCGGCCTGACGTTGGATAGCGCCTGAGAAGGCGCGCGGCGGGGCTCGATACACCTGACCTCCAGCCTGCGGCGCCTCATCCATCAAGATGACCGAGAGGCCGTGCGCCTCAGCCTCCAAGGCTGCCTCGACGCCTGCCGGGCCACCGCCCACGATGATGAGATCTGCCGCGCTCACGGCACGGCGCCGGATGACACCACCATGCCGCCCGCCACCTCCAGCCGGCAGGCAGGGCGGCGCACGCCGTCAGCGACGACGGTGCATTCCTGGCAGAGGCCCATCCAGCAAAAGCTACCGCGGGGCGATCCCTCTCGCGGGCTTCGGCGCAGCGCGAGGATGCCGGCGGCCCGCAACGCGGCCGCCACGGACTCGCCAGGATAGGCTTCGATCGGCCTGCCATCGAAGAAAAAGCGAATCATCTCGCCTCTCTCGGCATCGGCAGAGCGAAGAGCTTTTGGCTCGCGCGGTGATTGACTTTCGTCCATTCCAATGGTTCTTTTGTCGACAAGCGGTATATGATACGTATACCGAGATTGGCCGCGATGCAATCTTGAAAGGGGTGACTATCATGGGTGCCTTCACCTGGATCGGCCGTCTGGCCGGCCTCGCCTGCCTTCTTGCCGCGCCTGTTGCGGCCGAGGCACACAGCCTCGACCAGATCGTTTCCGCCAAGACGCTGGTGGTCGGAATCAACCCGAACCTGCCACCGCTCGGCTCCTTCGACGCCCAGAACAAGATCCAGGGCTTCGACGTAGACATCGCCAACAAGCTCGGCGCGATGCTCGGCGTGACGGTGCAATTCGTGCAGGTGAACTCAGCCGACCGCGTGCCCTATCTTGTCACCGGCAAGGCCGATCTGATGATGGGCGCGCTGACCCGCACCCCGGCCCGCGCGCAGGTGATCGATTTCTCCCTGCCGATCCAGACGGAGGCGATCAGCGCGCTCGTAAAGGATGCGTCCTCCTACAAGACCATGGAGGACCTCAACTCTTCCAGCGTCAAGCTAGCGGAAGTGCGCGGCACGACGCCGCTCGACTACGTCAAGCAGAACCTGCCCAATGCACAGGTCACGCTCTATGACAACTACCCCGATGCCGTGCGCGCTTTCGAGCAGGGGCGCGACAATGCCATCGTCGATGTCGTGGATTATCTCGGCGCTTATACCAAGCAGTATCCAGCCAAAACCCGCGTGCTGACCGATAAGAACGCGGAAGTCGATTATGACTGCATCGGCCTTGCCTTCGGCAATGCCACGCTGAAGTCCTGGCTGAACGTCGCGATCTATGAGATCGAGACGGATGGCTTCCTGAACGACACATACAAGAAGTGGTTCGGCATGGCACCCGCCTATCCGATCCCCGTCAGCCCTTACTTCTAAGACCAGCGCGGGAGGGCGTGCCGGGCCCATGCATTACGTTCTGCACTACGGCCAGATTACGCCCTACCTGCCCTATCTGATGGGCGGGATGCTGATCAGCCTGGCGCTCAGCATCCTGTCTTTCACCGGTGGCATGGTGATTGGTCTCTTCTTTGCGATGCTGCGTCACGAGGGCGGCATCCCGGCGCGCCTGGTACGCTGCTATGTCGCCTTCTTCACCAACACGCCGCAACTCGTGCAGATCTACGTGATCTATTTCGGCCTACCCGATTTCGGTATCCTCTTCTCGCCCTTCTCCGCCGTGCTCATCGGAATGACACTGAACGCCGCCGGCTACCTGACCGAAATTCTACGTGGCGGCCTCATCTCCGTGCATCAGCCTGAGCTGGACGCTGCCGAGACGCTGAACATGAACCGGCTCCAGACGCTGCGCCACGTCATCCTGCCGCATCTTTTCCGCGTCACCATGCCGGCACTTACCAATCAGTACATTCTCATGACGCTCGGCACCTCCATGGCCGCAATCTTCGGTGTCGAGGAACTTACCGGCCGCGCCTTCAACATCAATTCCACGACCTTCCGCTCGATTGAGATCTTCACGACCGTCGCGGGCCTCTACGTCGTCGTCACCTTCATCGCGACGATCCTCCTCGCGCTCTTCGGCCGCTGGGCCTTCCGCGCCCGGGTTCCGGTAGTGTAACGATGCTGAGCTTCATCATCGCGGAAATCCCTCGCCTTTTCACCAGCTACAACATCATTCTGCTGCTGCATGCAGCACTCGTGACTTTGGCGCTGTCCGCCGTCGGCTGCGCCGTTGGGCTTGTCTTCGGCTTCGGCCTCAGCCTCGCCCGACTTTCCAAGCGCGCGGTCTTTTGGCCGGTCAAGGTCATCGCCTTTCTGTATGTCGAGATCGTGCGCCGCGTGCCCTTCCTCATCACGCTGATGATGTTCTTCTTCGGCGCACAAGTGCTGGGCTTCAGCTTCTCGCCACTCCTGACAGCCTTCATCGCAAGCTCAGTGATATCGACCGCCTTTGTGGCCGAGATCGTACGCGCCGGGCTAATGGCGGTGCGGCCGGCGCAGATTGAGGCGGCGGAGGTGATGAATTTCTCGGTCTGGACGACCTTCTGGCATGTCCGCCTGCCGCAGGCCTGGCCCATCATGCTGCCGCCGGTCTTCAGCTATTTCGTGCTGTTTATCAAAGACACAGCGCTTGCCTCTCAGGTCGGCGTCCTGGAACTGACGCAAGCGGGAAAGATCCTAACTACCAAGGGATTCTCAGCCTCCCTGGTCTATGGCGCCGTGCTTGTTCTGTATTTCGTGATTTCCTATCCCCTCGCCCGCTTCGGCAACTACCTGGAGAGACGCATTGGCGCAGCTCGACATTCGCGGCCTCGAAGCGCGGTATAGCGATCTCACCGTCCTCGACGGCATCAACCTTACGGTCGAGCGCGGCGAGATCGTCAGCCTGATCGGGCCATCCGGTTCCGGCAAAAGCACGCTTCTTCGCGTGATCACCGGGCTCCTGCCTCCGCGCGCCGGCACCGTCTCAGTAGGCGGCGAGATGGTGAACTATGCGGACCGTGCTTCCCTGCGCCGTGCGCGCGAGAAGCTCGCCATCGTCTTCCAACAGTACAACCTGTTCGGCAACATGAACGTGCTGCGCAACGTGATGGTCGCCCCTGTCACCATCAAGAAGCGCGTACGCGCCGAGGTGGAGGCGGACGCCCGCCGACTGCTCGACAAGGTCGGTCTCGGCCATAAGCTTGATGCATACCCTGATGAGCTTTCTGGCGGCCAGCAGCAGCGCGTCGCCATCGCCCGCGCCCTCTGCCTTAAGCCCGACATCCTGCTGCTCGACGAGGTAACGTCCGCGCTCGACCCTGAGCGCGTCGGCGAGGTGCTGGACACCATCAAGCTCCTCGCGGCTGAGCAAATGACGCTGCTCATCGTCAGTCATGAAATGGCATTCGTACGCGAGGTCTCCCATCGCGTCGTCTTCATGGCGGAGGGCAAGGTGCAGGAGATCGGGCCGCCGGCGCAAATCTTCGATGCGCCGCTGATGCCGCGAACCCAAGCCTTCGTCAGCCGTATCATGCGGCACTAAGCTCAGACGTCGTCGTCAGGATCAAGCGTCTTCCGGAGGTGGATCTTCGGAGAGCCCCTCCCCACCCAACATCAGCGGCACTCTCCCTTCTCCATGGTTAGAGGGGTCTCCGGTGGCGCCGTGAGCTGCTTTACGTGATGGCTCAGAGCGAGCCTGTCTTCCGAGCGCCATCTGCTCCGGGCCCTCGCATGGTCTCTCCTGAGCGAGGTGCTGGAGGCCGTGCAGCGCGGCGCCGTCACGGAGCGTCGGCGGGAAGCGGAAGCCGGGCGTGAAGCCGACCGAGGCGCTCCGGCCAAAACCGTCGAGGCTGTCACCGCAAGGGGGTTGAGGACATGAAGACGCAGCC
>JABBOH010000078.1 GCA_019351895.1 Pseudomonadota bacterium | reverse complement strand
CCGCTGGCGGTCGACCTCGACGGCACGCTGATCCACGCCGACCTGTTCGTGGAAAGCGCGCTGCGGTTCATCATGGCCGGGCCGTTCAACATCCTGCGCCTGATCGGCTGGCTTCTGGCCGGCCGCGCGGTCGCGAAGGCGAACCTCGCGCGCCTCGCGCCGTGCAACCCGGCCGACCTGCCCTATGACGAGCGCGTCGTCGCCTGGCTTAACGAGGAACGCGCGTCGGGACGAATGATTGTGCTGGCGACCGCCGCGGATCAGGCCGAAGCCCAAGCCGTCGCCCGGCACCTCGGTCTGTTCGATGCCGTGCTGGCCTCCAACGGCGAGGTCAATCTCAAATCCGGCCGCAAGGCCGGATGGCTGAGCGCTCAATTCCCGGACGGCTTCGTCTATGCGGGCAATCATGCGGACGACCGCGCCGTGTGGTCCCGCGCCGAAGCCGTGGTGGTGGCCAACGCATCGCCCGCGCTGGTGAAGTCGGTGATGGGCCGCCACGAGGTGGAGCGTGTCTTCCCGGCCGCCGGCAGTACCCTGCGTTCGCTGCTGAAGGCCGTTCGGCCGATGCAATGGGCGAAGAACGTCCTGGTCTTCGTGCCGATGCTGGTCGGCCAGGGCTGGCTCGACCTCGCGGCGTGGCAGGGCGCCCTGCTGGCCTTTCTCGCCCTCAGCGCCACGGCGTCCAGCGTCTATCTCGTCAACGACGCGGCGGATATCGACGCGGATCGCCGGCATCATCGCAAGCGCAACCGGCCCTTCGCCTCGGGGCGGCTATCGCCGGTGACGGGCCTCGGCGCCGCGATCCTGCTGCTGGTCGCCGGCCTCACGCTCGCGCATTTCGCGGGCGCGCTCCTGCTCGTCCTCGCCTATCTCGCCATCTCCACGACCTACACCTTCTGGCTCAAGCGGAAGATGCTCGTCGATGTCTTTCTTCTCGCCGGGCTTTACACGATCCGCATTCTGATCGGCGGCGTCGCGGCCAGCGTGCAGCACCCCTACATGGCCTCGTCCTGGCTGCTGGCCTTCTCGTGCTTCTTCTTTCTGAGCCTCGCCCTCGTCAAGCGCGTGACCGAGGTGAACGCGCTGGCCGCCAAAGGCGGGCGCGACCTCGCGCGGCGCGGCTACCGCGCCACCGACGGGATGACGCTGCAGGCAATCGGCATCGCCTCCGGGCTGGTGGCGGCGCTGGTGCTCGCACTCTACCTGCAGAGCGACCGGGTGGCGGCCCGCTACAACGATCCGTTCCTGCTCTGGGTTCTGCCGGCGGCCGTGGTCTATTGGGAATGCCGGATCTGGCTGATGACGGATCGCGGCGAGGTGCATGACGATCCGCTCGTCTTCGCGGCGCGGGACCGCATCTCCTGGCTGCTCGGCGTGCTGGTGGCCATCGCGTTCGTCGCCGCTGTCCTGATGCCGCCCGGGCTGCTGCCCTCGGGTTGAGGCGCGAGACGGGTCGCCCGACGGGTCGCAACACGGATCGCGCGGGATGGGGTGGCAGCACCACTCTCCGGTGCTCCGATCATGAGCAGGCGAAAGTAGAGACGCATGAAGAAACGGCTGACGATCTTTGCCAAGGGCAATGTCGATCTGCATGACTCGCTGCATTCCTGCGTGATCGCGGGCGAGCGGCACTGGAACGGCATCAACGACGTGGTGCGCCCGCGTCATCCGGGGACGCTCGTCCGCCTGAAGCACGAGACCTGGACGCGATCGGACGCGCTGCTGCGGGCGGACGGCACCGTGCCGGCCGAGTTGGCCGCGCGCCCGCTCGCCCTCGGCTCCTACCCTGTCGAGAGCCAGTTCAGCACGGCGCTGTTTTCATTCGAGGCCGACGCCTTCGTGCTCTCGATCATGCCGGATGCCGCGACCTGCCTGCTGCGGCATCGGGAGGCGGGGTTCCTGTTCTATCCGGCCGAGACGGCGGGCTGGACGGCCGAGGATCGCCGCTGGCTGAAGACGGATTTCGAATCCCTGCCGCTGATCGATCTGGCGGTCTCCTTCGCCAATCTCGAGCGCATCGTCGCGCGCATCCGCGCCCGGACAGATGCGCCGATCCTGATCTACAACCTGTCGCCGATCGTGCCCGGCCAGATCGTCCATTGCCTGCAGGGGCTCGGCGAAACCTTCGCGACCCGCATCCGCCGCTTCAATCTGGCCCTTGCGGATCTCTCGGAGCGGGAAGGGATCTCCATTATCGATGTCGACGAAATCCTCGCCCGCCACGGCGCGGATCGTCTCAAGGTCGATGCGATGCATCTGAAGCCCGAAGCCTACCGGCTGATCGCGCAGGAGGTCGTTCGCGTGCTCGAGGAGCTCGGCGTGCTCGAGGAACCGGAAGCCCCGCGCTTTGTCAGTGACAGGGGAGGCGTGTTTGAGACGGCTCGCGTTCCAGCCGAAGTCTGACGCGCGCTACCGGACCATTCCGGAGACGCGCATCGTCGCCATGCTGCTGCTGGTCAGCTGGGCGTGCGAGATCGATGCAGGAGACCGGCGGGCGGCGGAGGCGTCGACCGCCGCCGCGCTCGACGGCTGGGTCGCCCGAGGCTTGGGTCACGCGTTGACCGCGGACGGGCGACGCCTGTTCGATCCCGTCGAGGTCGTCAACTTTCTCAAATGGGCCGGGCTTGCGGGCATCGACCGCTATTGGGAGGACCACTTCGTCGCGACCCATCGCCGGTTCGTGGACGAGTTCCGGGGCGAACGCCCGCCGCGCCGCTTCGGCGTCAGGCTGCGGCGGAGCTTCGACCTGCGCGGCTTCGCGGAAGGCGCCCGCGTGCGGCTGCGGCTGCCGCTGCCGCTCGCCGGTTCCTATCTCGCCGACTTGAGCGTGACGCCCGTCCTGCCCGAGCCATACCGCCGCGACGCGGTGCTGCGGGAGCAATGCCTGGAACTGCGCCTCACGGTGCCGGATGACGGCGGCATCACCATCGGCGCGGACTTCCTGTTCACCGCGCATGATCCGGCCGGCCGCTCCGCGCCTCTCACCGCGCAGGAGGCGGAGCTCTACTGCCGCCCATCCGAAGGGCTGATCCGGGTCACGCCGCGCATCGAAGCGCTCGCGGCGGATCTCGCGGGACAGGGGACCTCGGCACGCGGCGCGGTCGCGGCGTTCTGGGACTATATGATGGACGAACTCTGCTCGGGCATGATCCGCTACGGCGCCGTGCCGGCGGATGCGCCGGGCGACTGGGTTCTCGACAATGGTTGGTACGACTGCCAACTCGGCTCCGCGCTGCTGGTGTCGCTGTGCCGCGCGCGGGGCATTCCGGCGCGCATCGTGAGCGGGTATTGCCTGTATCGCGTGCAGCCCATCAGCCACTACTGGTCCGAGATCTGGCTGGACGATGCCGGCTGGTGTCCCTTCGACGTTATCTGCTGGGATCTGTCGAAAGCCGGGCAGGACGCTGCATGGCGCCACGTCTTCGCGGGGCGGATGGATTACCGGCTGGTCACGCAGTGTTTCCCGCTCGTCTTCACCGGTCCGATGAGCCTCCACTTTCCGCAAGCTTGGCACATGGTGCAGGTCGTAGCCGGTACAGGCGCGGCCGGTACAGGCGTGGGCATCGAAACGGACTACACGGATGCCGGGGACGGATCGCTGATCTACCGGGATCATGTGGCGGTGGAGACGCTGGACGCCGCTCATGACAACGCCGTCCTGCGGACGTTTCCCGCGGGACCGGATTACGCCGCGACCGCACCGGACGTTGCCGCTTCAATACGTCGGATAGTCGATTGCGCGGCAAATACGCAGTCCGCATAATACTCCCTCCGATACGAAAATTTCAAAAGTTCTTAGAGATACCGCATGATCTATGAATTCAGGATGCCGCTGATCGTGAACCAGATGACAGGCGCCACGCTCGAGTGCCTCTATGCGAAGCCGGGCGACTCCCTGAAGATGGGCAGCAAGCTCTTCGACCTGAGCATCGATCTCGGCAGCGTCTTTGCGCAGGAGTGCCCGCCCGTATCGTTTTTCCGCGTGGTCATGCGCGAAGCCGCGTGGCTGCGGAAACTTGAACTTGTGCCGGGCAAGTTCTCGCAGGTCGACGAGGAGATCGCGATTTTCAGCACCACCCCGGACGAGGATATCGACGAGCCTGCCACCCGCACGATCCGCACGACCGTCGCCGGCATCGTTCATCATGACGGGATGTGGACAGGAAGCCAGTGGTGAGGGCGGTCGAGCTTCATCTCGGCCCGCTGCATGCGGCGGGGTACAACATCCTGCGGTCGGGCGTGCGCTGGCTCTATGACTCCGGACATCATTGCCGCCCAAACGAGATTTTCGCCTTCTGCAACATCACGCTCGAGCCGGTGAGCGGCCGCCTCAGCGGACCGCCGCCCTTCGCCGAGGAACTCGAGCTGCAGATCGCCTTCGCGTCGCGCGTCGGCGGCCGCGTTTCGATCGACGCTTCCACCGCGCGCGGCGGCTATCTCAGCGTCCGCACCGTCGATGTCTGGAATCCCGATACCGTCATCGCGACCATCGAGCCGGATCCGGGCGCGGATGATGTCGCGGGCGACCCGTCGCGCCTGCGCCTGCTGGCGCTCGCCGGGCGGCGCATGACCGACCTCGCGGTGACCCATTCGGGCCTGCTTCCGGGATGGCACGGACGCAGCCGCGGCTGGTGGTGCGAGGCGGGCGAAACGCCGGTCACGCTGTTGAGCCTCGGCGTCTGCGACGCGGCGGGTTTGGTGCTCGGCGAGGACTGTGCCTTTGCCGAAATGTTCGAGGCGACGCAGAGCGCGGCGCAGATGGTCTATGTGCCCGATCATCCGCTGGCGCCCGCGACACCCCTGCTGCTCGACCAGCTGCAGCGCACGCCCGCGCAGTTCGAGGCGATCGCCGCCGACCTCCGGGGCTTCTTCGAGCGCAGCACGACGCCGCCGACGGCGAACGACATGATCTTCGCCGGGACCGTGCTTTCGGTGATGCAGCGCAACCCGATCCGTGACGGGTACAATGTCTTTTCCGCCAATGGCCTGACCCGCCTCGGACCGGCCGATGCCGTGCTGCTGTCTCTCGCCGTCGAGCCGACAGCGATCCTGCGGCACCGCAAGCTCGGCCATCACATCCACATCATGCGCCATCATCAGACCGCTGCGGGCCCGGCCTTCAAGGCATGGCTCGCGGACTCCTTCGAGCCGGTGCGGCGTTCGGTCCAGGACATCAAGCTGGATTACGAGACGCTGATCGACAAGATCGCACGCACGACCGGGGGCCGGGTGATCATCCTCAACCGCATGTCGACCTCAGGCTACGAGGACGTCTCCAGCTACCTGCCCTTCGACGCGCCGATGAGCGACACGCTGTCGCTCGTGGCCGCGAAGGAATGGAACCTGATGCTGGAGGACATCGCGGACGAGCGCGCGCTCGATATCGTCGATGTCGACGCGATCGCCGCGGATATCGGCGGCGGCGAGCACCTGCCGGACGGCATCCACCAGAGCGGGCTCATGCAGAAGGTGCTGCGCCGCGAGGTTCTGTCCATCCTCGCCAATCTCAGACAGCCCGAGATTGGACATGCCGAGACACCCCGGGCGGCCGCCGTCAGATAACGTCGAACTCGATCACGAGGTCGCGCGAGACGACGGCGCCGTCGGGCATCGCCTCGTCGGCGCTGTCGCTGAACAGGGCGAGCGGCGTGCCGATCTGGCACCAGTCACCCGGGGCGGCCTTGATATCGCGCAGAATGCCGGCCTGACCGGCGCGCGCCTCGACCACGGCCTTGTGGGTTTCAAGCTCCACGATGAGGTCGCCGGGCGCGAAGGCCGTGCCGGGTTCGCCATGCCATTCCAGGACGCGTATTTCCTCGACGCCCGGCACGGCGGCTGGAACCAGCAGCTGGTAGATCATTCAGTCAGTCCCCTTGCAGTGCGCGATCTTCGCGGGATCTTGCCCGATCCGCTCCTAGCGCGCCAGCAGCTTGTGGACCGCTTCGGCGACGCGCCGCGCATCCGGCACGCAGGCGGCCTCCAGCACGGGATTGGACGATACCGGCGCCGGCAGCGCGCCCACGCGCGCCCAACGCCGGTGACCTGTCGTCTCGAACAGACGGGCCGCCACCTCCGCACCGACGCCGGAGGTCAGCTGTCCTTCCTCGAGCGTGACGAGCGCGCCCGTCCGGGCCACGGATTGCGCGATCGCCGGCATGTCCAGCGGGGCCAGGCTGCGCAGGTCGATCACCTCGCAGGAGATGCCCTCGCTCTCGAGCGTCTCGGCGGCCTCCAGGGCCATGCGGACCATGAAGCTATGCGCGGTGATCGTGACGTCGGTGCCCGCGCGCCGCACGGCCGCCAGACCGAAGGGGACGAGGCTTTCCAGGACCGGCACCTCGCCCGGGGCCGGGAACAGGCGCTTGTGGTCGATATAGACCACCGGCCCATCCGCGCGGAGCGCTGTCTTCATCAGCCCGTAGGCGTCGGCGGGGGTCGAGGGTGCGACCACCGTCAGCCCCGGCACGCTCATCAGCCAGGCCTCGATGCATTGGGAATGGGCCACGCCCTGGCCCTGGGCGCCGGCCGTGGTCTTCACCACGAGGGGCGCGGTCAGCCCGCCGGCGGTCTTGTAGCGCAGCTTGGCCGCGTAGTTGATGAGCGGATCGAAGCCGAGCATCAGGAAGTCCATGTAGGTGATCGTGACGAGCGGACGGTAGCCCGCCGCCGCCGCCCCGGCGCCGATCCCGATGCTGGCGTTCTCGGCGACCGGCATGTCGCGGACCCGCTCCGCGCCGAACTCGCCGAAGAGCCCGTCGAACTCCCGGTACGAGCCGCCGAACGAACCCACATCCTGGCCCATGACCATGATGCGGTCGTTCAGCGCCATCTCCTCGCGCACCGCCTTGGCGATGGCCTCGCGGAAGAACATCTTCTTGGTCGCCACAACGGCGCTATCCAACATCGGTCAGAACCTCGGCGGCGCTGGGGTAGGGGGAGGCTTCCGCGAAGGCCAGGGCGGCGGCGGCGAAATCCGCCGCGTCCCGCTCCAGCGCCTCGACCGCGTCGTCATCGAGGCCGAGACGCGCGATCTGACGCCGGATCGGGCAGCGGGTGCGGAGTTCGGCCAACTCGTCGCGCTTGCGGGTTTCCCGCGCCGTGGTCGAATGCGAGCGGAGCCGGATCGAGATGCATTCGACGAAAGCCGGGCCCTCGCCGCGGCGCACGCTCTGGGCGGCCTCGCCGAGTGCGGCGGCGACAGCTTCGACGTCGAGCCCGTCGATGGTGCGGGACGGCAGGCCGAAGGTCTTGCCGAGGTCGGAGAGGCGGGCCGGCGCCAGCGCATCCTCGCGCGATGTCGAGACAGACCACTGGTTGTTGTTGCAGACGAAGAGCAGCGGGAGCTTCCACTTGGCGGCGATGTTGAGCGTCTCGTGCAGGGCGCCCGCGCCGCAGGCGCCGTCGCCGAACAGGATCGCCACGATGCCGCCGTCGCCATCCATCTGCTTCGCGAGCGCGACCCCGGCCGCGATGCTGATATTGCCGCCGACGACGGCATGCGCGCCGAAGAAGCCGGAGGCGGGATCGGAGAGATGCCCGCGCCCGGCGCGGCCGCCATTGACCCCGGCGGTCTTGCCCAGCAGCTCGGCCATCACCGCGCGCGGATCGACGCCGCGCGCGATGGCGGGGCCGATGGAGCGGCCGCCGGTCAGCAGCTGATCGCGCTCGGTCAGCGCCGAGGCGAGGCCGACGGCCACCGCCTCCTCGCCGCTCGACAGCAGCTGGAAGCCATGATCCTTCCGTTCCGAGAGGGCTGTTTCGAAGGCGCGGATGCGGGCCATCGCCCGCAGCATGTCGAGTGCGTTCGGCGTCATCAGCGGCGGCCTGCCTCTGCGGTTCTCAGCATGCGCGACACGCCGGTGACCAGGAGTGCCGCGCTTTCGCGCGCGCCGCGGCGGCGGATGGCTCCGGCCAGTTTCCCGAAAGCCTCCCGCCCGCCGATCTGGCGCTTCAGCACCTGACGTACCAGCCAGCCGACGTGGTTTTCCTGCACCGTGTCGGTCAGGGTGGAGACGCGCTGTTTGCGCCGCCCCTGTCCGAGCGCCATGAGGTCCGTCATCATCTGTTCGGTCCCGAAAGCACCCGCCGGGCGATGGGCGTCGAGGATCGCGCGCGCCTTGTCCTGGATCTTCACGGAGGCGAAGGCATCGAGCGCGTTGGCCGCGATGCAGAGCGCCATGGTCCTGGCGGCATGCTCCGCCGCGACCGGGCCGCCGAGGCGGAAGTCGGTCTCGAGCCGCCGTCCCCCGATATCGGAAAGCACGCGGTCGATATCGATGACGAGCGCCCCGTAGCGGCGCGAGAGTTCGGTCGCCAGCAGGTTGAGCTGCCGGATGCGCCGGCGGAGGCGCGCCGTCCGCTCGGCATCCTCAGCCGCGTCGATGTGGCGCAGGATGGTGCAGATCATGACCGTGTCGCCGGTCTCGCCCAGCGCGTTGTAGGTGTCGTGCAGCTCCTGCTCGACCTCCGGCCAGGGGCGGTCGAGCGCCTCGAGCGACGGGAGCAGCGACGTGACGACGACCGAGCCCGCGGTGGTGCCGACCAGCCGGTTCAACGTGGGGGTGAAGTTGCAGGAACATGTCCAGCTCTCCCCCGCGGCTTCGCTGAGGGCCGCGGCGAGCTGGCGGGCGGCCAGTTCGACGACCGCCTGCTCGTTGGCGGTGACCGCGGCTATGAGAGGGACGGAACGGGGGGTCATTGCGCCTCCATAAGCGTGTGCGCGGTCTGGGCAGCGCGCAGATGCGCCGCCCGCACGGCCTCGCGCCCGGCCAGGCCACGGCAAAGCGCCGCCGCGCTCTCGAGCGCCGGTAACGACATGATCCGCGCCGGGGCGGGCAGGGTGACGGTGTCGCTGAGGCTTTCCCACAATATCGGCAGCAGCTCGACCTCCGGCAGGGGATGGGCCCGGTAGAAGATGTCCTCCCAATCCCGTTCGAGCAGCGGGTCGCGCCAGCCGCTGCGGTGGATCATGTGGTAGGTACGCCCCGTGCAGCCGGCCATGCGCAGACCCTGCTGGCAGAGGCGGAGTGCCAGTTCGCGATGCTCGTTGATCGTGATGTCGGGATGAAAGCCGCCGCTGCCGATGAAGGCCCCGCGCGCGAGCGACTGGTTGGAGCCGGAGGCCGCCGCCCAGAGCACGCCGCAGCCGGGTTGCGTGGTCAGCGCCTCCATCTCCAGCTCGTAGAGCTTGCGCGGCCCGAAGCCCGGATAGATCCCGGCCTGGGCGCGGCTATCGATGGTGTCGAAGGCCTCCCGGATCTGCTGGCGCGTGACAGTCGAGCGGGCAAGTTCGCCCGCCGACATGCGCGCGACACGCGTCTCCTCGCCGGGCTTCGGCGAGCCTGTCTCCGGGTCGAGGAACAGCCGGGTGCAGCGCAGATGCCAGGTCTCCCCGCGCACCACGAGCCCGTCGGCGCGGCGGTGCTGGTCGAGGTGCCGCGCCACCATGTCGGGTGCGGCGAGGGTGTCGCCGTCGAGGAAGATGACGATGTCGCCGCGGGCCTGCGCCGCCCCGGCATTGGCCGCCGCCGAGCGCCCGGCCGGCCTCTCATGATGGACCGCCACGAGGTCGAGTTCGCCCCGCATCTCGGCCAGAACCGCGCGCGTGTGGTCGGATGAGCCGTCATTGACGACGACGACCTCCGGCCGTTCGCTCTGGCAGGCGAGCGAGGTGAGCGTCAGGCGAAGGCGGTCGGCCTCGTCCTTGGACCGGATGATGACGCTGGCATGCATGGTCTAGCCCCGCCTCTCGTCCGGCAGCGTGCTGATTAGCCTTGCGTG
>JABBOH010000077.1 GCA_019351895.1 Pseudomonadota bacterium | reverse complement strand
CACCGGCACAACGGCGAATGGCATTGCGTAGGCGAGCGCCTGTCGCTGGCGGAAGAATTCATCGAGGATCTTGATCTTCTCGCTCCGCCGAACAGAAGCGTACCTCCCCCTTATCGCCACCACCAGCTCCCGCCGCGTCGCCATGCTCACTGTCCTCATGCTCGCTCCCTCGGCTGCTGCCCGGGGAGCATTTTAAATGAGGCAATAGCTGCCCTCTCGGGAGCATTTCTGGCGAGGCAATGCGATTCTGGTCCTGATCGCCGCGCAGCAGCTGTGAGCGCCGCACCCCATCCCGACGCCAAGTTGCTGGCCGTCTGCGCCGAGTTCCACGCCAATGAGCATGAGCTGGACAATATCTGGGGCAAGGACGAAGCGTTCTCGGGTGATCCGCGCATCGACCGTGAAGCCGAGCTTGCTGACCGCTATGACCACCATGGAGACGCTGTCCTCCCTGCTCACGCTGCTGACGCTGTTCCTGTGGCTGAGTGGCAGCTTTGTCGGCATCGCGCTCGCGTTCGTCGGCATGATCATCCTCAGCGGCGGGGAACCTGGCGGCTACATCTGGGCCATCATCGCCGTCGCACTTCTGCCGCGAGCGCTCCCGCTTCCCCTGACGGCGCTTGCCACCATCGGCATGTGGATCACGGTCGCCGCTGCCGTGGGCTACGGAAGCTGGCTGGCGGCCGATCATTGGCTTGGCACGCACGGTGCGTTCTTTGCCGTGTTCATGCTCGCTTTGATCGCAAGCAGCATATGGTCTGAATACAAGAACCCGACCCAGCCCAAGCCTCGAGCAGCGCGCCCGCAGGCAACTCCCAAAACCACCGCGCGTGGAGCCGTATCTTCGTCGACCTGCGGCGCGCCTCACCGTCGAGGAAGGGGCAGACTGATTTCGAAGGTAGCACTCAGTAAGACGACCGGTGCACAAGCCCCGCCCTCACCGGCGGGGTTTTTCGTGCTCGGATTTGGCCCCTCACCGCACCAGGGGTGCCGCGTGACGGCATCGATTTCAGCGCCAGAGCTTCCGACCGATCAGAAAGACCCGGTAACCCAGTTCAGCGACCGCAAGGAGCGGCGGTAGCGAAAGCGCCGAACCGAGCAATCTGAACCCAGGCATATGCCGCCACATTTCGACAAAGGCTGCTGCTCCCGTGAGGAGCGTGCCATCCGCTCGGCGGACGTGCATCTGCGCCAAGGCTGCGTCGCGGGACAAGCCAGGTCCTAAGACCTCCAGCCCGTCACCAGCGACATTGACCCAGTCAAAGCCCTCGGCTCCTGGCCGCGCACGGTAGAACCCAATCTCGCGAGAGCAAATAGGGCAACCCCCGTCGTAATAGACCGTCAGCCTATCGCCCATTGTCACCCTATCCTCTCAGGCCAAACATATGGTCAGCCGCCGGGCTTTCCATCTCACAAACCGTGCCTCTTTTCGTGCCTTATCCGTTGCGGAGAGCGGGATAAATTCCGACAGACCAAGTCATCCTGGAACGGATGCAGAGCGCCGCTTGCCAGCCGGAGCGGGCATTGCCATGGTCCGCGGATGTTCGTCGTCACCGAGGCTGATGCTGCTGCGATCCGCGCCATCTTCGATGAGGAGGGCGAGCTGTCGGCAGCGATCGAATTGCGCCGACGGTTCCTGGGGGTCATCGACAATGCGAAAGCGCGCGCATGCGCGAGGACCATCTCCGGGTGGACCACTACCCGCCCTGCCCAGAACCGTGACGACGCTGCGTCCCAGCCAGCGCGCATAGCCGGGCTTCCGCCAGATCGCGAGCCCGCCCTCGCCGGCGGGGTTCCGCGTCTCACGCGCCCGTTACCTTCCGGGAGCCCGAACCAAAAGCACCAGTGATGCATTGGTCCATGTAACTCACTTACCTCTGGCGTTCCTCTGTCGGTCGTCTGGCGCCGGGCCGACGTTGCTCTGGCGGTCGCCGCAAAGGTGTCGGCAACTGGCACCACCCTTCCATCAATGTTCCGTCGTGTCGCCGTGGTGACGCCGTGATAGCCAGCGGGCCTGGTTTCGGCAGGATGAAGCGGCCGAGCTTGTCGATGAAGGCGGCCTGGCCCAGATCATCGACGAGTGGCGCTGACGGCGAGCCAGCGCTGCCCTGTCGGCGCTCCATCCATCAGCGCCGCGCGCATGGCGATATAGGCCTCCGTCAACGCCCGCAGCTCTGCCGATAACGGTTGCGGCATGAGCCGCTGCTCACCATAGATGAAAGCGCATCAGAGCCGAGTGCGACGCGGGTCGCTCTGACGGGTGTCTCGGAAGCCGGCTTTCTATCGAACGTTGTTCGCGTGGAGAAGATTCAGCAGAGCGGGCAGCCTCATCGGCCGGGCCAAGAAATAACCCTGCACATAGGGACAACCGAGACGAGCGACGTAGTCGAGCTGGGTTTGGTTCTCGACCCCCTCCGCGGTAACCGGGATTTTGAGGGCGCGTGCCATCGCGATGATTGCCTCAAAAATCGGATGGGAGTCATTGGCGCGGTGAATTTTGGCAAGGAATGATTTGTCGATTTTGATAAGGTCGAACCGAAAGTTTTCCAGATAGGACAGCGAGGAGTAGCCGGCACCGAAATCATCCAGCATGATAGTCACACCCATTGCGCGTAAGGCATGCAGTTGTTTGACGTTGGCTGATGTCTTCTGCATCAGGACCGATTCTGTAACCTCCAGCTTGAGACGTTGCGCGACAAGGCCGGTTTCAGCCAAGACCGATGCTACCAGCGACTCGACATCGCCGAGTTGGAACTGGCGAGGCGACACGTTGACGGCGACTTTGACTTCGTTCGGAAAACCAATCGCAGCGACGGCCGCTTCGCGCATCACCCACGCGCCAATCTCGGCAATCAAGCCGGTCTCCTCTGCGAGTGGGATGAAACGCGCCGGAGCGATGCGGCCAAGCTCTGGATGCTGCCAGCGGAGCAGGGCTTCAACGCCGGCGACTTGCGTGCCACCGGTTAACATGATGGGTTGAAATTCGAGGAAGAGCTGGCTTTTGGCGATGGCGGTTGATAGATCGACGCGCAGCCTGCGGTTGGCTTCAAACTCGTTCTGCATCTTAGAGTGGAACATCACGTGACCGCCGCGAGCCCGGGTTTTGGCAGCGTAGAGCGCCATGTCCGCCTTGCGGTAAAGTTGCGCGGGCTCGGTATCGTCAGGGCCGGCAAGCGCTGCGCCAATTGAAACCGAACGGAGTAGAGACAGACCACCCGCAGAAAGCGGAGTTTGCATAGCAGCGGAGATACGCGAGGCTAAAGTGCTGATCTCGGCGGGATTCTTGACGCCGGCCATCATGATCATGAACTCGTCGCCGCCACTGCGGGCAAGACGCTCGCCCGAGCCGAGTAAGGAAGCGATGCGGGAAGCTACTTGCTTAAGCAGTTCGTCGCCCACGAGATGGCCATAGCTGTCGTTGATGTCCTTGAAATAGTCTACATCGAGGCAGAGCAATGCAGGACTTGACACAACTGAGTGCTGGGCTAATAAAGCGCTCAGTTCAGCGAACAAAGCGGCGCGGTTCAGCGCACCTGTGAGAATGTCGTGCTCGGCGGCATAGCGCAGGCGATTCTGGATTAGCCTTTTTTCGGTGATATCTTCCAGCGTTCCGTACCAGCGGATGACCTCGCCATTGGGGCCGAGGCGCGGGGCGGCACGGCTGCGCATCCAGAGATATCCCCCGGAGGCGCGATGGACCCGGTATTCGATATCTAGCCGAATGGCACTTTGCAGGCTCTCCGCCCAGGCTCGCGCGACCCAGGCGCGGTCATCGGCATGCACGGCGTTGATCCAGCCATTCGGCATGGCGGTTTCGGGCGTCATGCCGGTTAAGGCGTACCATTGTGGCCCAGCTTCGAGTATGGCGCCGTCTGGCGCAGCGGTCCAAGGTATTTGGGGGTGCAACTCAACCATGTGGCGGTAATGATCTTCGCTTTCTCGCAAGGCGGCCTCGATCCGACGAAGGCTAGTGATGTCCTGGGTGGTGCCTCGGACCATTACGGTACGGCCATCCGGGCCGAGCACGGGTTCTGCGTGGGTGAGCATATGGATCTCGCTGCCGTTCGGATGGAGCAGGCGGTATTCAAGGGTCACCGGCACCTGCTCAACGATGGCGCGGCGGAAGACCGCGAAGGCCTTATCGAAGTCCTGCGGGTGGTACATCGCTCGTACTCGGTCGCTACTGACAGCGGCGATTCCGGGGCGGCCTATGATCTCTGCGATTTCGGGCGAAAACCAGAGCAGTTGCGCGTTGAGGTCCCAGCGCCAGGTTCCGAATTTGGCAAGTCGGTGAGCGGCGGCCAACGCATCGGTCTGCTCCTGCAGTTGGGCGGTGAGGTCCCGCGTCTCGGTGATGTCGACGGTGGTGCCCGCCATGCGCAGCGGCGTGCCATCGTGAGTGCGGGCGATGATTCGGCCGCGACTAAGGACCCATTTATAGCTGCCATCCTTGGCCCGCAGCCGGTGCTCGGCTTCATAGACCAGGGTGCGGCCTGCAAAATGTTCGTCGATCTGGCGACGAACGAAAGCAAGGTCGTCCGGATGAACGCGGCTATAGCTGACTTCTATATGGTTGGAGGATGGGACGCCCTCATAGCCCAGGATGGCGAACCAACTGGGAGAGTACCGGATCTCGTCGGTGACGAGGTCCCGGTCCCAGATGCCGGTGCTGCTGCCTTCAATCGCTAACGACCAAACATCCGAAAAATCCCGCAGATCGTCTTTCGCATCTGTTCTCATCGGGACGATCCAGGGATCAAAGCGCTGACGTGCTGGATGACCATTTATGCATTCTTTGAAATATCAATTATCAAGTTCTTCTGGTTAGGCGCGATGTGCGGCGTCCAAGTTACGCGTTCGAAAGTGAAATCTACGAGGCTTTTGGGGAAGCCACAATGCGGCGAAACCCGCCCTATTCTCCGGTTCTCGCACCAGGCGAACAACCGGGCACAGGCGCGGGCGTAAGCTCGGCGGGTCTTCGGGTTTCGAATATTGGAAGGCAAGAACTCGACATAGCGCCAGCCTGCGGCTTCACCGGGATCGACGATCAGCACTGGCACCAGACGGGCAACGCCGGCCTGGACCAGGTCACGACGCGCCGGTGCAGGAAGGTAATTGTTCATTTGGACCGCCTCCGAACACCAGAGACAGCTTCATTAATAAGCGCTTGCACTGCCTTTTCGCGCAGATCGTCAAAATCAGTGCGGGCTTTAGCCTGAGCATCAAAAAAGGGCCGCCATTTCGGGGCGGTTTCTGCATTCTCCGGTGGGTTCTGGCTTTTGAACTTACCACGTTCGGCCAGAGCGGCCATGTCGCGCGCACCGTGGAAGACATGGACGATCACCAGTGCTCCGTAAGGACATGTCGAAGATCGCATACATCAATTCTCGACTGAGATGAAAGGGCTATGCCCGAAGCGGTGCGTCTCAAGCACGCCGCTGTTGGGTGAATGTAGTCTTCTACAGACAGGTAGGGGACTCCTGCGAGGCGCCTGGGGAGTGTTGCGAGGCTGCGCGACGGGAAAGACTGGCCCCGGGGCGTATCCCGGGGAAAGGTGCCAGGAAGCTAAAGAAGGTCTGATCAGAAGGCTTCCAATGGTCCAGATCACGCGGTCGGCCACGGGATGGGAATCAACACGCAGCAAGCTTGCGTCGTGACTTCGATGCCATCAACGCGGCGCTTGCGCTGCCTTGGACCACGAGTCCGGTCGAAGGTTAGATCAGCTGAATCAAAATGCTGAAGCGCACGATGTACGGTCGCGCTGGGTTCGAACTGCTTCGCGCGCGCGTGCTGGACGCGACGTGAGCAGCACGGGAATTGCGGGAGAACCCAGTTCTCGCCGGAAATCAACATCCTGTGGGGATCGTCTACTGGAATTCAACCTATCTGACCGATGCCCTCGATCATCTCCGCAGCCGAAACCAAGCCGCGTCCGCCGAGTTGCTGGCCATACCTCGCCGCTCACTTGGGAGCACATCGGCTTCTCTGGCGACTTCCTGTGGGATCGGCGCCGCTGCCACCGCAGGGCAGCGCCGGCCACTGAATCTCAGCCGGGAAAAGAGGGCAGCATGAGCAGCGCCACCCCGTTCAGGAAACGTTCGCGCTTAGCGTTGTTCAGCGGGCAACCGACGCTGTGCCCTCGAGCATCGCCGGGTCGGAGTGACTGCGGCTGGCAGAGCGCGAAGCAGCGCGCTGCGTATTGCAAAACGCGCTACGGTCTCCTATATTCGCGCCATGGCGAAGGGGACCACCATGACCGGCGCGACCAAACGCAAAGACCATCCACTCTCGATGCGGCTCCCGGAAGGTGACATCGCCATCATCGACCGTGCCGCCGACCTGCGCGGCCGGTCGCGGACCGACTTCGTGCGGGAGGCGGCGGTACGGGCCGCAGAGGAGGTCCTCATGGAAAGCACGCTGCTCCGCATGACCCCGGAGGGCTTCGAGGCGTTCGTCCAGGCTATCTCCGCCCCCGCCACTCCCGTGCCGGCGATGGTGGCGTCCCTCCGCCGCAAGGCGCCATGGGAGAAGGGCGCAACGAAGCGCTGATGGCGGAACCGCCGCTCTCCGCGCCCGAGCTGTTGAACGCCGGCCACGACGTATCCCAGTTCTCCTGCGGCAAGCCCTCGCTCGATCACTGGCTGAAGACCCGGGCGCTCGCCAATCAGCAGAAGGGGTTCACGGTGGTCATGGTCGTCCACGTCGTGGGGCGCACGGTCGGCTATTACGGCTTGGCGCCGACCGCCATCGTGCCGGCCGCCCTGCCGCGCTCAATCCGCACTGGCCAGCCCCCCAACCCGGTGCCGTGCATTCTGCTCGGCCAGCTTGCCACCGATCTGGCCTGGGTCGGGCGGGGGATCGGCACCGGGCTGTTCAACCACGCGCTCGCCCGCAGTGTCAGTGGCGCCGCGCTGATCGGCGGGCGCGCCTTGGTCGTCAATGCCGTCGATGACGACGCGGCCGTGTTCTGGCGCCGGCGCGGGTTCCTGCCGTCCAAGGACGACGCGCTACTACTGTTTCGATCCATCACCGACATCGCTGCCTCTCTGACGGCCTCGGATCCCACTTTGAGATGATCCGGCGAACCGCCGGTCTCCGCTGCCCTCTTTGGCGCGCCGACGACTGGTTGTAACGTCCATGTAACAAGGCGGCCAGCCATTGGCAGGGAGGCGGAATCATCACCTGTCTCCGCCCGTCCTTGCCCGGCGGAAATACGTCTGATCGATCCGTCAACTTGCCTCTCCCTGCTACGCAGGGTGGATGGCTTCCTGATGTAGTCTGTGGATGGGTTTACCCTGTCGCCTGACAATAACGGCGTCGCACAGGGTCTTGCCGATGAGAAGTCGCAGTCGTGGCAGCATCGTCCCCCGTGCTCAGCCATCCACGCCGGCTCGCTAGTCTGGCAAAAGAGGTTACGTGGCGGAGGTTCCGCCGCTGGCCGGAAACACAGCGGCGTTGACCTTCCGCTCGGTCAAGCGCCTTCATCGCCGTCAACTAGAGGTCTGGACATACAATGGGCACCGTATCCCTCGGAGCGAAACGAACCTGCTCGTCCTGCGGGGTTCGGTTCTTCGACCTCACCAGAGCCCCGGCCGTGTGTCCGAGGTGCGAAACAGTTCAAGAGCCTGAGACTCTCCGCTTGAAGCCCGGGTCGCCTGGACCCCTGGGCAAGCGGCGACCCCCGTATTTCGTGCCGGTCGAGAAGCAGCAGGAGCCCGAGGCTGACGAGGCCGAAAAGGCCGAGGATGAAGAAACCGACGAGGAGCCGCTCGAGCAGGAGGATGTCGACGACGATGCCGATGACGGTGTCCCGCCGAAGCAGGATGATTGACACAACTATTCTTTAATCGATATAATACAACCCTTGTCGTGTCAAAGGTTTATGAAGTGCGACGTCCCAGGCGTAGTCATTGATCGTCACACGTCCTCTTTGAATGCCTTGGCTGCCCGGAAGGCGATCTTCTTGCTGGCCTTGATCTGAATTATCTCTCCTGTCGCTGGATTGCGACCGGTGCGGGCTGCCCGGCTTTTGACCTCCAGAACACCGAGGCCATTGATCCTCAGACGGTCCCCCTTTTTTAGATGATCCACCATCAGATCGAAGAGTGCTTTCAAGGCAGCAGCCCGTCGCGGGCAAATATCGCGCTTCCATCCCTTCAGATCGGCGTAAAGCCACCAGATGAGCATCCGCGTGACCTCGACGGCACGGCGTTGCGCGGCGGTCACGGGCACCATCTTATGGACGAGCCGTTCGGCATGGACCCAGCACAAGGCGTGCGCGCCGACCCGGAACAGGCCGGCATCGTCAGAAGCGATTACCGTGCCGTTCAACAAGCCATGGTGATGGGTCGCGCCCCAGAGCGCTCCTTCGCTGGCGATGCGCACCGGATCAGGCGCGACGGTGAGCTGATCGATGCCCAACCGGGCGAGATGTGCGGCCCAGGCGGCCGCATCGGCAAAGATTGTAGCGCGACACCACTGATGGCCGCACCTGTTGCCGTCAATCCTGTCGCGCTACAGGAGGGGCCCGCGCGCGGGAGGTGCCTGTGGGCACCCTGGCTTGATCATAGAATTTGCCCGGGGATCAGCGGTGACCACCTCCCGAGGTCTCACTGAGCTGGCCCCAGAAGCCGGTTTTTCGGCCGTGCTTGGCGCGCAGACGGCCAACAAAGCCTTCGTGCGTTTCGACACTGCCGAAGTCCTGGATGCTCGGTGCGAGCGACGCGCATTCGAGCAGGTGCCGGGCCGCGTGCTTGTAGCGGGTAGACTTGGCCCCACTGAGCGTGTCCTCGATCATTGCCCGCCGAAGCAGGGTCGCCGCCATCGGGTATCTACCTTCGATCAGCTGCGCGGCCGGATCGAGCAGGAAATATAGGTTTCCATCGATCTCCTGCGTCCGCGTCATCACGAGCTGCGCTGCGCGGGCCTGGTCTGGCCAGTCCCGGAAGAAGTTGAGCGCTGCCGCGAAGCTGCCGAACCCGAGCGCATGCTGCATGGCCCGGGCCTCGGCCTCGACGTCCTCGAAATCCGGCAGGCGTTTGAGGTAGGCACGCAGATGCGTCGACGAGAGCCGCTCCTCAAAGGCCGCCCAGCGAAGCCGCTGCGCGTGCTCCTGCTGACCGGTCGCCTCGAGGGCCTCTATGTAGGCCTCCTCCCACGTGCTGTCGGCGCCATATCCTGCGAGCAGTAGGGCGTCGTCGTCGTCGGTGGCGCGAACAGTCCGCCGCTTCGGCCTGGCCAGTTCCAGCGCGGCGAGTGCCTCTGCTGCCCGGCCAGCCGCGAGAAGCCGGCGGCCGATCTCGGCACCTGTGTGCGGGTTGCTCCGCGCCGCCGCCACCAGCGCGATATAGGCGTCGATATCGCCCTGCCCGTCCGCGATGTCCTGCAGGGCCCGACGGGCGGCGTCTGCGCGCCCATCCCGTTGCCCCGGGCTGGGCCGCTTCGGGAGAGCCTGCACCAGCCGCTCTTTCAGATGAGATGCCCCGGCGTCGCCGAGGGCCGGGAGCATAACCGGCACCAAGCCGTCATAGACGCCGTAGTCGTTGGCCAGCAGCGCATCGTACACCCGGTCCGCGAGGACCACCGGATCGGGTCTGGCCCGGACCGCGATGGCGCCGAGGTCCTCGCAGGCTGACCGGAAGACATCCCCGACCGAGCCGTTGCTGTCGTCCACGCGATTGATCACCGGTTCGGCGAGGTCCAGGAACCGCCACATAAGATCCAGTGCCAGGTCGGCGCGAGCGGGCGCGACGCGGTCCGCGATCATCGCCCGCTGCAGGTCGAGGTCTCGCACAAAGTCCCGGCGCTTCTGCCAGTCGATGAATGACCGGGCAGACCTGAGTGCGGTCATGCGCTTGCCGATTTCGGCCGCGATGCTGTCGCCGCCTTCCTGCGCCGCGAGTTCCAGGCGTAGGCGGCGCTTGATCTCCGTATCCCCGTCCGCAAGATCGACAAGGATCGCCGCGAGGCGCTCCGCCCCGAGGGCAGCCAGATTGTCCGGGGTCACGGTTTTCTTGGACGGCATGTGGTCAGCGGCTCCGGAGGCCTTCGAACCGCCTGCCTGCGGTCCGGGTGTAACGGGCAGTGCGCCTGGGGTCGCGATGGGCGAGATAGTCCTGGATGAGGCGCAGGTCGTGACCCTTTGTCGGCTAACGCGAAGCGGCGCAGTACCGCCTCAAGATGCATGCCGGACAATATCCAGAGCCGCGTCACGGTCGCCGCTCGCGTCGCGACCCGGCCGGCGCCTGCCCTGCTGGCTCGGCGCTGCTGAGGGTTTTCGCGGCGATGGCCTCCTGGCAGAACTCCAGCGTCTGCTGACCGCAGGTGTTGTAGAGCGTCACCATCTTCTCATACGAGGC
>JABBOH010000076.1 GCA_019351895.1 Pseudomonadota bacterium | reverse complement strand
GCGGTTGTATAAGGCTTGGCTGGAGCGCTACGATCTTCTGCGGACGCCGGAGATCGAGGCCGCTCGGCGCCATCTGGCGGGGCTCACCCTGCCGGATCTCCTGATCCTCGCGGTGGTACGGCATGACGACCTACCCGCGATCGACCGGCTGGTGGCATCCTGGCGGGCTCAGCTTCACCGCCGCTGGCGCGCAGCGATCGTCGCGTCACCCGACCTCTCCGCGGATGATGTGCGCCTGCTACGGGCGGCCGCAGCCCAAGACACGCGGATCTCGGTCGTCAGTACTGCGGCGGATATCGTGGCGCTGCATACTCGCGCCGAGCACATGCTGCTCTCCTTCGGCACTCCTCTGCTCCACTGCCTCTCGGCCTATATGTTCCTGGAGGCGGCGGTCCGAACGGGTGCTGCGATCGTCTATTCCGACCATGACCGGCTGCATGAGACTGGCGCGCGCAGCGAGCCTGCCTTCAAGCCGCAGTTCTCGCCCGAATATCTGGCGCGGTACAACTACATCGGCGACTGCCTGCTGCTCTCCCACGCGGTACCGCTCACGCTCGACGATGCGACGGCACTCCTCCGCCCCACGCTCGCGGAGTATGACCGGCTCGTCGCGCATCTCGTCCTTACCTCGCCCAAGCTCGACCGGCAGGTGGAACATGTGCCCTTTCCCCTGTTCCACGTCTTGAACGAGAAACCGAGACGGCCGCACGACCTGCCGGTCTTTCCGGACAAGGGCCCGACGGTCGCCCTCGTCATTCCGACGCGCGACGGGCTCGCGCATCTCCGCTCATGTGTCGACAGCATTTTCAAAAAGACGTCATACGACCCCGATCGCGTCGAGATTGTCATTGTCGATAATAACTCGACCGATCCGGCAATGCTCGGCTATTTGGCGGAACTCGGCGAGCGATCCAGGGTCTCAGTCGTCCCCTATCCGCACGCGTTCAACTTCGCCGCAATCAACAACGTGGGTGCCGCGGCGGCGGCGAGCGAGATCCTCGTCTTTCTCAACGACGACACGGTCGTTCGGGATCCGACGTGGCTCAGCCAGCTGGTCGCCTATGCCGCGCAACCGGGCGTCGGTATGGTCGGTGCCAAGTTGCTCTTCCCTGACGGGACGATCCAGCACGGCGGCTGCGTTGCGGGCGCTAGCCTCGGCACCGTCCAGCATCTGTTGAGCCGCAGGCTGCCGGAGGATGTCGCAGACACCGACCGCACGCGCGAGATGGCTGTTCTCACCGGGGCCTGCATGGCTGTGCGGCGGGATGTCTTTCAACAGATCGGCGGCTTCGATCCCATCCTGCGGATCACTTGGAACGACGTGAAAGCCTGCCTCGAATGTCTCGCCGCGGGACTACGCAACATCTACATCGCTGATGCCCTGCTGTTCCACGATGAGTCGCAGACCCGGGAGCCGGACAACACGGAGGACCGCTACGTCCGCTATTTCAGCGAGGCGGATTACACGCGCCGGCGCTTTCGCGACTATTTCTATGACGATCCCTCCTACAGCCCGAACCTCTCGGTGGACAAGGCCAGCGAGTTGGCGGAGCCTCCGCGAGTACGGCGACCCTGGTTCCGGCCCGCGGAGCGTCCGCTCCGCATCCTGCTGCTCAGCGTCGTGTATAAGTTGGGCTACGGCGTGCCCGTCGTCATCCAGCAGCATGTCCGCAAACTTCGCGAGGCGGGCTACGACGTCATCATCGGCGGTCCGATCACGCCGAGCGACATGCATTTTCCCGGCTGCGAGCGTGTGGCGCTTGGCTCCGCGCAGGAAGCCGCGGTCTTTGCCTTCACGCAGGGCGTCGCGCTCGTCGTCAGCCACACGCCGCCCTTCTTCGAAGTGCCGATCCTGATCGGCGGCCATATTCCTGTGCTCGCCTATGATTACGGGGAACCCTCGGCTGAGTTCTTCGAAGGTCCGACGCGCGCCTACCTCGTCCACGCCGGTTACCAGAAGCGCGCCGCCGCGGCGCTCACCACCTCCATTGCCACGATCTCCCGATCGGTGAAGGATGAGACGCTAAATAAGGATGCGCTTGTCGTCGGGCTCGCCAATTCGCATCTGCCGGCCTGGTCGGAAGCGCTACGGCCGGAGCGGGACCGCGTACGCGGGGCCCAGGGCTGGGCCGACAGCTTCGTCATTCTCACCGTCTGCCGCTTCCACGAAAACGAGCGAGCCTATAAGGGCCTCGATAAGATTGCTGCCGTTCTGCGAGAGTTTCCCTATCTGCACCCTGAGGCGTCGAAGCCGTTGATCTGGGTTCTCGCCGGTGCAGGTTCCGCGCGGGATGTGGAGCAGGTCGAGCAACTCGGCTTTACTGTGTTTCCCAACGTCTCCGACGAGATGCTCGCCGATCTTTACAAGGCGGCCGATGCTTATATGGGTTTCTCCAAGTGGGAAGGCTACAATCTCGGCATAAGCCAGGCGTTGGCGATGGGATTGCCGGTGCTCGGCTCGGACATCCCGGCACACCGGGAATTCGGCATCCAAACCACCAACAGCATTCTCGTCGCGTGCGAGTGGCTCGCGGGCGCGGTCGAGCGGTGCGCCGCCGCCACGCCAGGGCAGAGGACCCCGACCGTCTATGACTGGGATGAAAGCGCGACGGCATTCGTCTCTGTGGTCGAGCAGATGCTCCGGCAGTCTGCGGCACAGAAGCCACGCTCCGGTGCGTCCGGCGGCGTATGGCAGGACCTCGCGGACTGCCGCTAACGGCCCTGCACGACCGCTTGGTGCGCGACCGGGGCGGTTCCCGACTTGGTCAGAGGCGCGGCACTCCGCCATGGCTTTGCACGGTACGGCGGCCGCGCCAGCTTGAAGGTATGGTCCTTGCGATCGAAGTTCAGATTGTAGAACGGATCGTGATCGAGGATGGGCCCCCAGCGCGCACGCATGTAGTCCTGTTCGCGTGCGGCATAGGCGATCTGCTCCGGCGTTTCCGCAAGGCCACGTGAAGCAGATTCAAGATGATAAAGCTCTGCCAAGGGCGTCCAGATGATGCGGAAGCCCTGCGCTCGGATCCGCAGGCAGAAGTCGACATCGTTGAAGGCGACGGGAAGTGCCGTCTCGTCGAGGCCGCCCACAGCCATGAATACGTCGCGCCGAAACGCCATGCAGGCTCCGGTCACGGCCGAAAGCTCCCGCGTCAAGATAAACTGACCGAGATATCCGGCGTCACCCGTCAGCGCGTAATGACCAAAATGACCGGCGACGCCCGGGCCCGCAGCATGCTGGCCAACTCCCAATACGACGCCCGCATGTTGGATATAGCCATCGCCATAGAGGAGCTTGGCTCCGACCGCGCCGACATCCGGCCTCACGGCATGAGAAACCATCTCCTGCAGCCAGTCGCCTCCGAGCACATCCACATCGTTATTGAGCATCACGAGGATGTCGCCCTTGGCGGCGCGTGCAGCGGCATTGTTCAAGGCGGAGTAGTTGAATGGCCCCGGCACCGGAAGAACGCGGACCCTGGCATCATTCTGCAATATCATGAAGAGTGAATGGGTCCCGACATCAATGCTGTCATTGTCGATTATGAGAACTTCAAGATTAGGATAAACGGTACGATGGAGCAGTCCTCCCAGGCAGCGTGCCAGAAGGTCGGCACGATCGCGCGTCGGAATGATCACGCTCACCAGCGGAAGAGGATCGGGGATAGGCCAGGTGACCCTGCTCCATTGCCGATGATCTGGCAGGGGCGCGATGTCGATGTCTCCGAGCGTCCGCGCAACGGCGGCAAGCCTCGCTTCCCCTCCCGGATCGCGGCTGCCGGTGTCCTCACTTCCGCCCTCGGCCGGGACGAGCCGATGACATAGGACCGCAGGGATATGGCGGATCCGTGCCGAGCCGCACAGGGATGCCGCCTCCACGGCCAGGGCTTGCCGCTGCCCACTACGGATTTGGCCAGGGGATACGCCGATCGTGTCGAGGAGCGTACGGCGATAGACGGTGAGCCGTCCCGTGAGGTCGCAGCCAAGCTGCAACTCAATGCTGAAGTCCGGCTTGAGGGCGGGATCGAACCGGCGGCCCTGCTCGTCGATCTTGTCTTCGTCCGTGTATATCATCGCCACGTCAGGCTGAGCGTCGATTGCGACGGCAACTTCATAGAGCGCCTGCTCGGGCAGCAGGTCGCCGGGCTCCAGCAGGGCAACGAAGGCGCCGCCCGGCACCTCGTCCCCCGCAAGACACAGCTCCCAATTTGAATACAGCTGACTACGGATGGAGGCGAGGGTTCTCCTCAGGAGTGCGCCGTCTCTGTCACCACAGCCATCTTTCACGATGACGAGGGAGATTACGGGCCGATGTGCGAGCCTCTCGATATGCGCCGCGATCTCGGTGCGGTCTTCCTGGGAGAGGGTGTCATAAGCCTCGACCCATTGCTCGTAATCCGTCGCCGCGGATGGTCCTGGAACGGGCTCCACCTCGGTCAGGCCGGCATCCGCTTTCGACCTGTCGGCGATGGCCATGACCGGCAACAGAGCCCGCTTAGGGAGACGCATCGCCCGATGGATGGCCTTCCCCGCTCGCCAGGTTCGTGACTGTAGGATCTTGTCCCGCTCCCTCAGCGCGATGGCAAAACCCGCTTCCAGCTCCACCTTCTTGGTCAGACACGCCTCAAGCGTGGCAGACAGTCGGTCGAACCGTGTCGACAAGCGCCTTACTTCAGCGCGCAGCAATGCAATCTGCCGCTTTGCTTCGGCGGGAGGCAGATCGGGCTCTTCAGTATGCTCTGTCAGCTGTGGCTTGGGCAAAAGCTTACTCGTGAGAATGTGTCCGACGAAACGGCCGCTGGACAAGGCCGCGCCCATGGGTGCTCCCCCCCGATACTTCGCCCCCTACTCGGGTGCAAGCCTCTGCCGCGTGGCGGCTCCACGCAGAAGGGTGTCATCTAGCTGGCGATGGCGACATTGATCGCAACGGGCTCGGGCTGACCTGAAGTCCTCGCAGCATGCCGGAAAAGCGCGTGGCGATCAGGGGCCATTCACGCTCCTTGAGCCAGACCCTCGCTTTTTCAGACAGCACTTGCCGGTCCTGTGGATTATCGAGCAATGCCGCGATTCCGCGAGCGATCGCGGAGCTATCGGTGCCCTCCAATCGGCTGACGGCTGCTCCAGCCTCGTCGAAAAAAGTGAGTGGCGTCACGGCAACGGGCCGCCCCGCCGACAGCGCCATCCTCAACGCGGCGCTCGAGCCCTCCTTAGATTCCTGATAGGGGAGCACGACGAGATGGCATTGCCTTAGAAGCGCTCTCGATCGTTCGTCCGACATGAAGTCCGTATGCCAATCGATGGCGTGAGTGATTCCGGTTCGATTAGCGATCTGCCGGCATCGCGCCATCTCCACCGCCGAATCGCCGGTCCCGTAGTCGGCATTCACCAAGCAAAGCCGGATCTTCCGATTTTGACGCTGCAAAGCGGCAACCGCTTCGATGAGCTCAGGGATCCCCTTGGTGGGGAGCAGGAAGCCGTAGCATCCGACGACGAACGGTTTGTCCTCCTCTGGCTCTGTAGCCGGTGGCAGGTCTGGCGGCGGCGGCGCACCCTGGAACATCATCGTCACGTTTTCGACAAGACCTAGCCGCTTGAGCCTGTTGAGGTCATCCAACGTATGCACGACGATCCGCGAAACGCGCGATAGTGCGGCAACTACGAGCGAGCCTTCTTCCTCGTCGACATCGAGCAGTCGCTTCGTCGAATGGAGCACGACGACCGTGGGGCGCTCCGCCACGCATAGTGTCCCGAGCAGCGCCGCCAGCGTCAGCCAGGGGAGGAGGCCGGGCTGGTGTTGGATAACGAGGACATCTGGGTCCGAGCGACCGATACTGAACGTCAAATCGCTTGTATCGCGGGTTCCGAGGTCCCAGCACCGCTCTGCTGTCACGTCAGGAAGAGGCCGCCGTTCGACAGGTTCCCGAGAGTCGCTGAACACGGCGACGGATGCGACCGATCCTGTGGCGATGATCCCCTCGACAAGATGGCGCGAATACTCCGCGATGCCGCAGCGGACCTCCCAGCTCGAGACCCAGCCGATGCGCGGGCGTGACCGTGACGGCGGCTTGAGCAGCAGATCGAGCGCCGCGTCCAGGATCGCCTGCGTCATGTCGCCTGGCTGGAGGACATGCGGCGGCAGCGCCGGTATGCGCTGCTCAACGACCTCCTTCAGCGCGCGGACAAGATCGTCGACATCGGGCTCCACCCACAGAGAACCCGGCATGGCAAGATGGCTGCCCGAGGCTGCGAACCGATAGTCGAGAAGCCGAACAGACTCGCCGCAAAAATCGAGGTGCCCGGAAAAGCCCGTCACGATGAGCGGCAGCCCGGCGGCAAGCGCCTCGGCCGCCGGAAGGTTGTAGCCCTCGCCACGCGTCGGCAGCACCGCAACGTCCGCATCCCGGTAGAGCGCGATCATCGCCTGCTCATCGATGTCGTCGTCGATGAGGCGGACTTCCGGCATATCGGGGTCATTCTTGCGCAGGATCTCGATCTGTTCTGCGACGGTGTTGTGGATGTTCGGAAAGACCTTGATCGTCAGAGTGACCAGATCGCGTCCGCGGAAGGCGCGGACATAGGCTTCCAGCAAAACATCGATGCCTTTCCGCGGAAAGCCGGATGACACATGCAGGAAATGGAACGCGCGGCCCGGGCTGGGCGTACGGGATCGACCAAGCTCGCGATAGGGATCGAGATCCGGCGCGAAGCCGACCACGCGGACAGGGATGGAGACGCCCGAGTCAATCAGGGCTTTGGCGACGAAACGGGTAGGCGCCAGAACGCCCTGGAAATTCCGGTTCAGCGTGGCCACCGTCTCGGGCGGCAGAAGCGACTCTTCCCAGAACACGTAGGCGAGTGCGAGATCGTTGGGCTCCCTGACGACATGCACAGGATAGTACTGGCTGATAAAGACCTGCGGTCCCGACAAGGGACGTCGTCTTTCGACCAGACGTGCGATCGCGGCACGTTCCACCTGCGTCATTCCGCTGATGACTGTGCTTGGTTCGCCATTGTCGATCGGCTCAACCCGTACCGAACCGGGATGGCTGGCCTCAAGCTCGAGCGCGATCCGACGATTGACGGAAGCGAGGCTGTAGCTGCCGCTGATATGCCCGGTGATCGTGAACCGCATCATCTCCGCGAGCAGGCTCCGCCGCTCCGACGCGATAGGCGATGCCGCACCTGCTCGCGTCAACGCCTGCAAAAACGTGCTCTCGTGATGCCGCCACCGGAACTGCTCCAGCACGGCGCGCTGCCGCGCGACGAGCCTGCCGCGTTCGGCCTCATCTTCGGCGAGCGTTAGCAGGCGCGATACCATACCCTCATGCGAATCATCGTCGATAAGACCGCCTGTGCCCCGGATCGTATAGGGCACGGCGGCGGCGGGGCGGGCAAGCACAGGCAGGTCATGCACCATCGCCTCCACCAGCGGGACCGCAAAGCCCTCGTGATGGCTGAGCGACAAGTAGATGTCGGCGGCGGAATACCAGTCGTAGAGCGCATCATCGGATACGAGCCCCGCGAGAGTCACGTCATCGCTGATACCGTACGCGTGGACCCTTGTTCTGACAGCAGCGTAATAGGCATCCTGGTCGCCGCCATGACGGCCGACGATAACGAGACGGCAAGGCCTGCCGTAGCGCTTTCGGAAGTCGGCGAAGACTTCGACGAGCTCGGTCTGGCCTTTCGATTCGATAACACGACCGACGAAGAGGATCGTCAGTCGCCGCGGATCCCGACGTCGCGGCCGGGCTTGGGCGGCTACCAGAAGCGCATCGATGTCCAGCAGCGTATTACAGACCTGCACGCCCTCATAGCCGACGCTCCGCAACTCCAGCGCGTTGTATTCGCTATCCGCGAGGGCGCTGGTCACGAGGTCACGCCATTTCTGAAGCTGCTTGCGGCCGAGAACCGAGTAGCGTGCGAGATGCTCGTTGTCCGGCAGAAATTCGACCGGGGTGATGTTGTGGTAGAGTAGTACCTTCGGCGCGGCGAGCGCCGCGACAGGCTCGAAGGCCCCGAAGCCCATCGAATGGCGGACGATGAGGACGTAATCGTCATGCCGTGGCAACTCCTCGAAAGGCCGAAGCTCGTGCTCCAGTTCGGGGTCACGGACACAGACGAAGATGTCGCTGCGATAGCCCAGGGCTCGAAGACGCGCGCGCGTCAGCAGCATGGAGTTGGTAATCGCATCGCCAATCGCGGAGCCGGCATGAAACTGGTGGATCGTCTGGATGAGTGACCGCGCGACCACACGTGCGGGCATCTCCGCGTCCGCATCCGCTCCCGGCGTTGCGGAGGCATCCGCAAGCGAAACCTCGTCCCCGTATGGCTGTGTCGTGATCCTGGGCGGCGCCGGCTGGCCGCGCGCCCGCAGGCGGCGGAGCGGCGCCGTTACTCGCCAGGACGTGCTGTTGAACAAGGCATCGACAGTCGTCAGCGCGTTCCGCTCGCGCTGCTCGAAGATGGCAGCGCGCTGCCCCTCGTATTCCGCGCGCCGCTCCTGGGCCTCAGCTTCGCGCTCCGCGGCCTCGCGCCGCAAGACCTCGGCCCGGAGGCGGCCGCGCATCCGGGCGGCTTCGCGGGCCATGTCATCGGCTCGGATGCGCGCATCCGCCGCCGCCATTGACGCGGCGGCAACGCACTGCTCGGCTGCCCGCGCACGCTCCAGCGCCTCCGCAGCCCGACGCTCCGCCGGAAGGATCTGCTCATGCAGCATGGCGGCGCGCGTTTCTGCGGCCTGGATGCGTGCCGCTAAGTTGGTGTCGGCCACGCGGATGAAATCGTCAAACACGTTTGCCGGGGTGTCGAACGCGCCCCTCAGCTCATCGTGCATCTCCGTCGACAGGTAGAATCGATTAAGTCCGTCAAACCAGACAAAACGGTATTCGGCATCGAGCAGGATGCTTTCCCAACTGCCATGGACCTCCACCAGAGACATCGGTGCCGTTGCCTCCACAACGATAATCCAAGGACGAAACGAGGCGAAATCAGCGCCGAGCAGGACTGCGCGCTCCGCACCCTCGACATCGATCTTCAGAAAGTGGATTGTTTCCGGTGCGTGGCGGCGGCAGATGCTTGCTAGGGTATCGCGCTCCACATCCGCTGCGCGAAAATTGAGACCCGCGTCACGGATTGATGCAAGGCCCGTCTTCTCAACAGTGGAGAGGCCGGTTCCGTCGACGATGAAGAGGTCCGCATGACCCGCACGCTCGCCGAGCGCGATCCGCAGGTTGATGTCGCGCGGCCGTGCCGCCGCTAGACGCAGGCTATACTCGGCGACCGGTTCGATGTTAATGCCGCTCCAGCCGTGATCGTAGAAGGCCCGCGTTACCGAATCGATGTCGGGGTGTCCCGCGCCCACGTCGATGTAGAACCCGTTCGTCACACGCTTGAGGGCGCGCCACAATAACACGTCCTCGAAGTTTTGAGCATAAGAGACGAAGGTCAAGACGAAGCTCCTGGGCGGCGCCACGACTGGGCCACGACGTTGCACGAACCTTGCCCTGAAACGCTGTTGTGTCGCAAGGTCGTAAGGGTCGCTGACGGGGCTGCTAGGCATTGGGAGCGCACAGCCGGCATCGGCGCCCAAACTGGACTTTGCTGGTATCGGCGAGCCGCGCTCGGCGAAGGGGACATAGAGTCTGGTAGCGACATCGGTGGCCGATAAGGCGGCTGGCCGGTCCCTCGGCCAGACCTTGTAACGACGGTTCCAGTTAGGTCGAGGTGCTTGAAAGGATCCGAGTGGGGGGGCGCTGCAGCTCGTGAGAGAACAGTCGCGCGGCGATGGCATGTCCGACGTCGGCTAGCTGGACAATATCGCGCCAGACTGCTGGGTGAGCCGGAGGTCCGACGCTGCCTCATCCTCCCATCTATTGTAACGATAGAGCTTCTCCGATGCGGTCGCACCGTTCTTCAAGAAGCCGTGAAAAGCCGAGAGGAGTTACGCAGGCAAATTATGTGCGCCGTTCGGCGTCAGAGCAGCAGACTGAGCTGTGACGGGGTTAGGAGATTGATCATTGCGAAAATGTTCGCCATCGCTGTTCAACCTGGAAAACAGCCGGAGCGAGAGGAAGCCCTGCCCTCTCCCTCAGGGAGACGAGCCCGCGTTGATGTGAGCGTCGACAGCGTCCGTCGTGACATCCGTGTCAATGAGCGGCAGGTGGATCAGGATCATGCCGACCTGATAGCCCTCCGTGCCCAGAATGGAGCCTGCGTACGCACGGGTGCACCTTGCTGGCGATGCGCGGGGCAGCGCCGCAGAGTGCGGAGACGCAGACATCCTCCAGAACATAAGCCCCGAGCAGAAAGTTGGTTTCGCTCGCAAAGGGGCGATGCTTGCTCTTTGGCTGCGTCACGTCAGCCTGGACATCTTCGCCCAGGTGGGCTTGCTGATCCTCGTCGGGTTGGCCGCGAAGAACTCGATCCTCTTGGTGACGTTCGCCAGGCAGGCGCGACAGAACGGCGAGGGCATCGTGAAGTCGGCGGTCGACGGCGCAAGGACG
>JABBOH010000075.1 GCA_019351895.1 Pseudomonadota bacterium | reverse complement strand
GATTGACGCCCTGGGCGGCCAGGAAGGCCCCGAAGATCACCATCGTCGCGGCGACTGCGATCAGCAGCGGCAGCAGGACCCCGAGCGACCGTTGGACGAACCCGCCCACAGGCTCAGGTCGCCGAGCCGGCGACGCCGGCTACCATGTAGCCCATGCTTTCCAGAACCGGGTCATGCTCACCCATTACGGTGCCGGCGGGAATGACCGTGTTGCCCTTGTTGTCCTTGATCGGACCTTTGAAGATGGCAAAGTCGCCGGTCATGAAGGCGTTGCGCGCGGCGTCCGCCTGGGCACGCGCCGCGGCAGGCACCATCGCGCCATACGGGGAGCTCTTCACAAACCCTTCCTTGAACCCGCCGCGGATGTAGTTCGGCATGGTCGCGCCGGCCTGCATGGCCGCGATCCACTTCGGATAAAGGTAGGTCCAGTTCCACTCGGCGCCGGTCAGGTAGCCCTTGGGCGCGAGCGGCGCCTGATCGGCGTGGTAGCCGCACGTGTACAAGCCTCGCTTCTCGGCGGTTTGGATGACGACCTTCGGGCTGTCGACATGGCAGGTAATAACGTCGGCGCCCTGGTCGGCGAGCGTGTTGGTGACCTCGGCCTCGCGCACCGGCATGAACCAGTCACCCGTGAAGATCACCTGCATGGTAATGGAGGGGTCAACCGTCTGCGCGCCTAGGATGAAGGCGTTGATGTTGCGCAAGACCTGGGGAATGGGCTTCGCGGCAACAAACCCGAACTTCTTCGACTTCGTCATGTGTCCGGCGACGATCCCGGAGACGTAGACCGCCTCGTCGATGTAGCCAAAATAGGAATGTGCGTTGAGCGGGTCGCCTTTGGTCCAGAGGCCGCCGCAATGCATGAAGTTGACGCGGCGGTTCTTCTTCGCGGCCGCCAGCACATACGGGTTGAAGTAGCCGTAGGAGGTCGGAAACAGCAGGCTCGCCCCGTCGAGATGGATCATGCCCTCCATCGCGTTGGCGACAGCGACCGTCTCGGGCACACGCTCCTGCTCGACGACGGTCACACCGGGCATCTTGCGCACGGCGGCGGCCCCTTCGGCATGGGACTGGTTGTAACCATAATCGTCCCTCGACCCGACATAGATGAAGCCGACTGTCATGTTTCCGGCGGCTTCGGAGCTTCCAGCAGGTAGAGCGGTCGAGGCGGCAGCGGCAGCGGCGCCGAGCAGGACAGAGCGGCGAGTAGGTGGGGTTTTGAGCATCGGGACGATGACCTTGCTGTGTCGGACGGATGTTGGAGAACTTGCCGACAAGTTTGTATTCAAGCCTCATGCCAAAGCCGCACGCTCTTCACCTAGCCTTGTTGCTGCTGGCACCCGCTCGATTACGCCGCAAAAATCGGGCAATCGCATAAAAAACGGGCGTTATCGCATGCATCAGCGGGTTGACGCTCGTAACGCGGGCAACTTCGTCCTGTCCACGTTGCAAACCCGCCTGACCTGAGCATTATGCCGCCGCATCACTGACTGCACGCACACAGGAGGAAGCGATATGAGCGGGCTGAGCGGTTTGAACAAATCCCCTAATGGCGTTGTCGTTGGTCTGGTACAGTTGCAGCTCCCGGTCGTGGTGGCGCCCGCCGACCTGGCGAGACAAACTCAGCGCATCTGCGACCTCGTGGGCGCAGCGCGGCGCGGCATGCCGGGTATGGACCTCGTGGTATTTCCTGAATACGCGCTCCATGGCCTCTCGATGGACATGAACCCCGCCATCATGTGCCGAATGGACGGGCCCGAGGTCGCGGCCTTCCGGCAAGCGTGCCGCACGCACAGGATTTGGGGGTGTTTCTCCATCATGGAGGCCAACCCGCACGGCAATCCTTACAACGTCGGCCTTATCCTCGATGATGCGGGCGAGACACGCCTCTATTACAGGAAGCTTCATCCGTGGGTTCCGGTCGAACCCTGGGAACCAGGCGATGTCGGCGTCCCGGTGTGCGACGGGCCGAACGGATCGCGCATTGGCCTCATCATCTGCCACGACGGCATGTTCCCGGAGATGGCGCGCGAATGCGCTTACAAGGGCGCAGAGATCATGCTTCGGACCGCCGGCTATACTGCCCCGATCCGCCATAGCTGGCGCATCACTAACCAGGCGAATGCCTTTTGCAACCTTATGGCTACGGCAAGTGTCTGCATGTGCGGCACGGACGGCACTTTCACCTCCATGGGTCAGGCCATGGTTTGCAATTTTGACGGCACTATCATGGTGGAGGGCGGCCCGATTCCGGACGAGATCGTTAGCGCCGAGCTCAGGCCCGATCTCGTGAGGGAAGCGCGGCGCCACTGGGCGGTCGAGAACAACATCTACCAACTTGGCCATCGCGGCTACGTCGCGGTAACGGGCGGCGCTCAGGACTGCCCCTATACTTACATGCGGGACATGGTGGACGGTCGGTATCGGCTGCCATGGGAGGAGGAGGTCGTCGTCACTGACGGCACGTCCTGCGGATTCCCCGCTCCAGCCCGGCGCTACAAGGCAGCCGCCGACTAGCGGCGGAAGAGTCTGGACGCTACCGAACCGGTTGAATTCTCGGAGGGCTGCAGTGCTGCTGACCTCGAACGCTCAGCTATCTTTGACGCGACGACCTTCCTGCAGGACCAGATTGCGTTGACGTGATTGCGGGCGGAACGGTAGACCTCGCGCGGTTAACGCCAATACGTTTTCCCGCGAATAAGGTCCCGCCTGCATGTCTCGAAAACGTTACCTTGTAACAGGCGGCGCCGGATTCGTCGGCAGCCATGTCGTGGCGGCCCTTTTGGAACGCAACGCTGATGTCGTCGTTCTCGATAACCTCTCGATTGGCCATCGAGCCGCGGTGCTGCCTGGAGCGGAGCTGGTTGTCGGAGACCTTGCAGACCCCTCCGCAGTCGACGCTTTGGTCGGCGCAGGCCCTTGGGACGCCGTCTTCCACTTCGCCGCGCTCTCCCTGGTCGGGGAGAGCGTGCGGCTTCCGTTCAAATACCTGCTGGAAAATGGGGTCAACGGCATCCGGCTGATCGACGCATGCGTGCGCCACGCGGTGCCGCGCTTCGTGCTGTCCTCCACAGCCAATCTATTTGGGACCCCCGATCGCATGCCTATCGACGAGGAGGTCCGGATCGATCCCGCTTCGCCGTATGGCGAAAGCAAATTCATGATTGAGCGCGCACTGCACTGGGCAAACGAGATCCACGGCCTGCGGAGCGCATGCTTGCGTTATTTCAACGCGGCGGGAGCGGACCCGCAAGGACGCCTCGGCGAAGATCACAATCCCGAGACCCACCTCATCCCGCTGGCCATCGACGCCGTTTTGGGGCGTCGACCGGCGTTGGCGATTTTCGGCTCCGACTACGCAACTCCCGACGGCACGTGTATTCGCGACTACGTGCATGTCAACGATCTGGCGGACGCTCACATACGAGTACTGGACCAACTCGATAGGCGCAGTGTGCGTTACAATGTCGGCACCGGGCAGGGTTACTCGGTCAGAGACATCACGGAGGCCGTGGGTCGCATCGCAGGGCGGCCGGTGCCTTACGTTATGGGCCAGCCGCGGATGGGGGACGCCGCGATACTCATTGCCGGAGCAGAGGCTCTGCGAGCCGATACGGGCTGGATACCCCAATTCACGGATCTGGACGAGGTTGTGGCGACCGCCTACCGCTGGCGCGAGGCCCATCCAGGCGGCTACGGTGACAAATAGACGCTCGCCGGGCCCTCAGCACCATCGCGCAACTTAGGCGCTACACGGCCAAAACGGGCGATGCGGGCTATATGTGTCGCCGCCCGGTGACGCATTAGCCTCTATATCGGAGTCTACTCGCCCCCCGATGCCTGTACCTCAGGCAAAAATCTCGGGCTGGCTCTTGAGCAGATCGCTCATCGCAGAGAATTGCGGCCCGAACGAGAAGTGGCCCGCCAGCGCCGCTGTAGTCACGACAACCGGGCGTGCATGCACCGTCGCAGCCGCACAGAGGCAGGCTTCGTCGCCGCCGAGCGTGCTCATTTTGGCTAAATGCTTGTGTCGAGAGACAGTGAAGTAGCCGATCTGCTCCCAGAACTTCCGTTCGAACGCGATAAGGCCGATGCTGAACTGGATCGGGCTCAAGAGTTCCTGCCGCCCAATGTCGGTGAGCTGGGCTGCCGTGGCTTCCAGCGGTGCCGTGTTCTCCCAGATCCAGCGAGCGGCCACGGGGTTCTCGTGGAGGGCAAGGCCGGAGGTTGCGATTTTAGCCGTTCCGAACCGGTCCTCGTATTCTTCCAGCAGCCCCAGCATCTCCAAAAGATAGCGATAGCAGAAGCCGTTCAGCGGGATCATTGGCGCCAAACAGCCGGGATTGACCACGCCTTCCGCCTTAATCCGATCATATTCGCTGAGAAGCTCTGAAATCGTATTCGGCAGAAGAAACATGTCCTCATCGAGCTTAACGATCATATCGGCAGATTCATGCATGCGGTAACAAACGTTCTGCGCCAGCGCCACGTCGTTCGTCGCCGTGCTGAGATAGCTCCAGCCTTCGGCCCTGCAGAGTCCCTCGAGGAAATCGTGTCGCATTCCAGGCGACACGAGACAGACATCGGCGCCAGGGGCAAGCGCCGCCTTGAACCGTGGCATCACGAAAGGCCAAAGATCGGGCTTATAGCCCGCGAGCATTGCAACGACCGTCGGCGCCCCAGTCCGCCGATCATCGAAAATGACGCGATCGTGAAGTTTGGAATAGCTGTCCGCCGCACCTGCTGCCCTCTTCAAAGCAGCGTAAGCTTGAGTGGGAAGCGAGCCCGCGTTCAACTGCCCCACGCTCCGGCGCAGCAGGGATGCACGCCGGAGAACGGACGAAACTGGAAGCTCCACGCAATGCGCGTCGGGCAAAATGCTGCTCCTCGAGATGTGGCGACGTCGGGGACATGGTGTGAGGCAGCTGGCGCTGCAATGCAACATAATGAGGCCTCGATCCGGGCTGCCTCTCATCCTTTTGCGTGAGATCCATTGACCGGTTTCGGAAGTTGAAGGCCCGTCGGCGCAGATGCGACATCCACCATCGATCATCACATTCCGCAGGGGCTATTGCCTATGGATCTCCTCGCCGACCTCTCCCCGCACTCCCAGTCGGACCGTCTGCGGTCGCCTGGCACGGTCATACCCGTGATCCTGTCAGGCGGTTCCGGGAGCCGCCTGTGGCCAGTTTCCCGCGACAGCTTTCCCAAGCAGCTGTGGCCGCTGACCTCGACCAACTCAATGATCGCCGAGACGGCGCTGAGGATGGTCGACTCCCACTTCGCAGCCCCTCTGGTGGTCTGCAACGAGGCACACCGGTTCATGGTGGCCGAGCAACTGCGCGGCGCAGGCGTCGAGAATGCGCGGATCGTCCTCGAGCCTGTCGGACGAAACAGCGCGCCCGCAATCGCAGCCGCGGCGCTTGTGGCCGAACAGCAGGACCCGGACGCAGTCCTCTGCGTGCTGTCGGCGGATGCGGCCATTCCCGACGCCGCCGCTCTGCGAGCTGCGATTATTACAGCTGGGTCGGTCGCCCGCACGGGCCGGATCGTGACCCTCGGCATGCGCCCGACGCGTCCCGAGATCGGGTACGGCTATATCGAAATCGGCGCACCCCTGGATGGCGCCGCCGGAGCCCACGCAATCAGGCGCTTCATCGAGAAGCCTGACGCTGTCCTGGCAGCAGAACTCATGGCGACCGGCCATGTCGCTTGGAACGCGGGCATCCTCGTCTTCACCGCCGCGGACTTCATCGAAGAACTGGCGGCGCATGCGCCCGCGGTTCTGGAAAATGCGCGCCGCGCCGTCGAAGCCAGCACCAGCGATCTCGATTTCACGCGGCTGGGGAAGGCCGAATTCGCGGCCTGCCCCGACATCAGCATCGATTACGCTCTGCTCGAGTACACGGAGCGGGCGGCGGTAATCCCGGTCGATTTCGCCTGGTCCGACGTAGGCAGCTGGGACGCGCTGTGGGAACTGGGTGACAAGGACGCGAGCGGCAACGTCACCACCGGGGATGTCATGGTCGAGGACGCTCGGAACTGCTATCTGCGCAGCGACGGGATGCTGACAGCCGTTGTCGGTCTCGAGGATACCGTCGTCGTGGTCACGGAGGACGCGGTCCTCGCGATGCACCGCAGCCGCGCCCAGGATGTGAAGGCGATTGTAACCCGGCTGAAAAGTCTGCGCCGGCCGGAAGCGATGCGGCATAACGTCGACTACCGGCCTTGGGGCCATTACGAGGTGCTCGCTCTGGCGGATCGCTTCCAGGTCAAGCGCATCGTCGTCAAGCCGGGTGAGAAGCTCTCTCTCCAGAAGCACTTCCACCGTGCAGAGCATTGGGTTGTCGTTGCAGGAAGCGCGATCGTCACCCGGGACCATGAGGAGCTGCTGGTGCGTGAGAACGAGAGCATCTACCTCCCGCTCGGCTGCGTCCACCGGCTGTTCAATCCCGGGCGCATCCCGCTCACGCTGATCGAGGTCCAGTCGGGCGCGTATCTCGGCGAGGACGATATCGTCAGGATCGAAGACACCTACGGCCGCAACTGACGAGCGCGCAGACTACGAAGTTAACGATCGTGACCGGCCGGCGCGCCGTGAACTTCACACGCGAACGACACACTCGCGTCGAAGTTTGCTAGTGTAGTTGTGATCGGGACCGCCTCTCGCGGACCGCTACGGGAGGTGACGGGTTTGGCCAAGATACAAGTCGCTGCCGCAAGGCAGCGGCGCACCCGCCGGTCGCTGAAATGACGAAGGATACCAAGATGGCGTATGACGGCACCGAAAGCGCGGACATTCTCGCGACACTTCCTTCGCGCCCCCGCGCCGGTACCGCAACTGCGCATGAGCCGTTCCGGCTGAGGAGGATGCGTATCGCGATCGTCCACGAGTGGCTTGAGACGTTCGCGGGCTCGGAACGGGTTCTGGAGCAACTTCTTATCTGCTTCCCCGACGCCGATCTGTTTGCAGTCGTGGACTTCATGAAGCCGGAGGAGCGGCGCTTCCTCAACGGGCGCCCGGTCAAGACCTCCTTCATTCAGCGTCTGCCGGCGGCAAAGCGCATGTTTCGCAATTACCTCGGCCTCATGCCGATGGCCATCGAGCAACTCGACGTGAGCAGGTATGACCTTGTGATCTCCAGCAGCCATGCTGTGGCTAAGGGGGTCATAACAGGGCCGGACCAGATTCATATCAGCTATGTCCATTCGCCCATGCGCTATATCTGGGACCTGCAACACCAGTATCTGAAGCAGTCGAAGCTCACCTGGGGGCTCAAGGCCATCTACGTGCGCTGGCTGTTCATGCGTCTGCGGCAATGGGATGTGTCGAGCGCTCAGCACGTCAATCACTTCATTGCCAATTCAAGCTACATCGCGCGGCGCATCAAGAAGGCATACGGGCGCGATGCGGCCGTCATTCACCCTCCCGTCGATGTCGACCAGTTTTCGCTGCGGTCCGAGAAGGACGACTTCTACCTGCTTGCCGGGCGGCTTGTGCCCTACAAGCGGGCCGATCTTATCGTCGAAAGCTTTCGGTCTGAACCGAACCGCCGACTGGTGGTTGTTGGGGACGGGCCGGATGCGGCGCAAGTTCGGGCCGCAGCCAAGGGGGCTCCGAATATTGAGTTCCGTGGCGCGGTTCCGAAGGCTGAACTCATCGACCTCATGCAGCGCGCCCGTGCGGCTTTATTTGCGGCAGAGGAGGACTTCGGCATCGCGATGGTGGAGGCGCAAGCCTGCGGTACCCCGGTGATCGCGTTTGGCCGCGGCGGGGTCGTTGATATCATCGGCCGTGACGAGCGCGCTCCCACCGGGGTTCTGTTCGACCGTCAGGAGCCCGAGGCCGTTCGGGATGCTCTGACACGATTCGATGACGTGCGGGATCAGATTACCGCCGAAGCTTGCCGGGCGAACGCGATGCGGTTCTCGCAGTCGCGCTTCCGTTCCGAGATCGTCGGATTTGTCGAGGCCGCCGTCGACTGATTCCACGCACGGTCACAATGATGCGCCTCGCGGCCGGTGGGTTTTTGTTTGACCGGTCTGCAGCCTGACGATCTGCGGCGGGGCATCAGACTTGCCCCCACTTGGCTGCGCCCGCTCCGCCCTGTTGAGAGCTGCCGTCCGGTCGTAAGACCGGCGCCTGCACTGCCGCCTGTCCGCGTTCAAAGCCTATGTGAGGCACGGGATGCACTACGGCAGCAGTCCTTCATGGTAGCGCCCGAACAACGCCGCGTGTTCGAGCCAAGCTCCAAGCATCGCCATAAAGCATTCGGACCTCGAGCTCGCTGCGGGTTGAACCCCAATCGGCCATTCGCCAAGCTGAGCGGATGAGCCATCAAGGATAAGATCAACAAGGTCCATCAGTGTCCGGATCTCAGTGCCTGCGAAGCGCACGTCCTCGCCGTTGTGACAGCGCACGGTCTTGCCAAGCACCTCAAAGCGCTTCTATGGCAACCACCCTGTGAAAGCATCTAGAGTACTCGGCAGACAATGCCTCGAGTGCTCGAAATCAACCCGCACGAACTGATGCCGGGTCCACACCTAGAGTCTGCTCGTCGTGTTCTGGAGCCTAATCTGACCAGCATCGACATCGGCGCGCGTAAGTCACGTCGCCGTGCGTCGACCTCGTCCGATGCTCCAACAGGTCGGGGCGTGACGATCCGTATGAGCGACTTCCAGGTCGCACGCGCATGGGCACCGCTGTCTCATGCGACACCCCGCGCCGAAGGCGCCGGATGCTTTGCACTGCCCCGGCAAGGGGCGTTATTGTTCGTCACCGGGAACCGCCCCCAGCCACGAGGACGTGAAAATGGCGCTTCTATCGCGACATGAGATCGGCTGACGGTCGCCCCTCAGCTCGAGCGCAGCCGCACCACGAGGCTGTCGAATACCTGCATGACCTGGCGAGGCGTATCAACCACGGCCGCCAACGACCTGATCGCGAACTGACGCTCCTTCTTGTAGAGGAATGCAAGGAAGATCACCGACAGGAGAGTCTCGGTTAGAATAAGCGCAATTGCCGCGCCTGGAGCTCCCATGAAGCGGCAGAAGCCGGCCAGAAGCACAAGATAAACGGCGGTACAGATGAGAGTGATGCGCGAGACCTCGCGGCTCCACCCGAGCGGGATCAGGAACTGGCGGGACAGCGTGCCCGCGACGCCCGTCAACAGTGGCATGAGCGAGAGCCAGCGCAAAACCTCTGCCGAACTGCTGAAACGGGCCCCTAAAACGAGCGTCGCGATCGGGCCCGAGGCGAAGAAGAACAACGCTGTCAGTATCAGCGAAAAGGCAATTTGCACGGCTAGGAAGGGTCCCGCCACGGCCGCCGCCGCTTCGCGTGACCGCGCCATGAGCGCGTTGACCCTGGGGTACATGACCATGCTGAGCGGGACGATCAGAGCCATTGCGACCCGCGCGATCCGATCTGCGCCGGCGAAAATCCCGACTGCCGTGGAGCCCGCTGCGAAAGTCAAGAACAGCGGTGCCGCGGTGGTGTAGGCGATCCAACTGCTCTGCGACAGGAAGTAGTGCCGGTATTCCAGGATCTGGCGCGCCGCCGCTCGGATCGGGAAGCGCGGACGGCCGACGTTGAGAAACCGGCACGTGATGACAAAGCCAGCACAACTGCCGAAGATCGCCCCAAGACCCTGTAAGGCGCATGCGATCCAGGTATCCGCCGGCCCGTGGACCAGCACGAAGGTAAGGAGAACCACCAGCGTGCGCGCACCGACGGAGTAGAGGGTGAACAGCCCCATCCTCTCCATGCCCTGGACCAGCCAATCGACACTGAAGATGGCGCCCACGATGTTCAGCAAGCCCGGAAGAAGAAGATAGATTGGGCTCGGAACCCGGTTCAGCCCTATGACACCGAATAGGATTAGCGTCGCGCAGACTGATAGCATCGCCTTGGCCGTCATCGTCTGCCAGAAGATGCGTTGAATGGTCGCGACATCTCCCCGCGCTTGGGCAATGTCCCTGGTGGATCCGAGCGAGAACCCCCAGTCGATGATCAAATATAAGTAGGCGTTGATGCTGATCACGAAAGCGAGTACGCCGTAGTCCGCGACACCCAGGGTGCGCGTGAGATACGGCACATTGATCATCGCCAGTATGTAGCCGCTCGCCTGGAAGACCGTCGTCGAAGCCAAGTTTCGCAGGAAATGCTTCTTTGAAGACGGATCAGCCATAGACACCTCGCTGCGGGACGAGTGCGCCCCGCCGAGGCTATAGAGGGGTGAGGGTCAGCCGCGAAGTACCCCCTTGGGCCTTACAGCCGTCACCATAAAAGATTAGAGAAAGGGTGCTTAATCGTCCCGCTCCCTGCGGCTGGTCGCAGGCGGTGCCCCCGCGGGACCGGAGCATCCCGCCCGACGGCTCGCGTGCATGAAGCCGGGCTGACGGGCCCCGGCAACAGCCAAGGATTCCATTGCTTATGCTCGATCTCATTCGTAACTGCGACATCGTCATCGTCGGGTCGGGCTTCACCGGCGCCGTCATCGCCGAACGTTGCAGCACCCTTCTCGGTCTTCGGAGCGTCATCATCGAACGCCGATCCCATGCCGGAGGCAACTCCTATTCGGAGCCCGACCCCG
>JABBOH010000074.1 GCA_019351895.1 Pseudomonadota bacterium | reverse complement strand
GGCCCGTTGAAAACGATCATCGATGGCTGGCTCGACTACGTGCGCAACTCTGAATCCTGAAAGGACACATCATGTCAGACGATAGAATGGCAGCTTACGAAGCCAAGCAAACACGATTTGATCAGCTCATCGCTGAAACTCTTCCTCACAATAAGGAGGTGATTTTCGATGTGCTTGCCGCAGCCGGCATCGACCATGTGGAGGTCGAGTTCGACGGCTATGGGGATTCGGGTGCTTTCGAAGGAATAAAAGCCTTCAGCGGCGACAATGAGGAGGCCGCACTTCCGACCCACGAAATCACGCTGAAAAGGCCGATCTTCGATACCGGAATAATCGAAGAGAAGATCAGCACGCCAAGCGACGCGATCGAAGAAATGGTCAACGACTTTCTGGAAGCCACTCGTTCTGGCTGGGAGAACAACGAAGGCGCCTTCGGGACGTTTCGGTTAACGCCAGCCAACCAAAGCATCAAGCTCGAATACAACGAGCGGTTCGTCGATACCACCTATCATGAGCATGAATTTTAGAAGGATATCATGGCGCACGCTTATCACCATGCAGTTTCCTCCGCCAAACGCTTCGGTGGAAACCCCGAAGATTACCAATCGATCCATGATTGGATCGACGCATCTAAAATGATCCTGGCCGATTTCCGTCACCGCGCGCTCAGGCACCACGCCGAAGGATGCTTTGCCGCAGAGGCTTTGTTCGGGACCACAGTTCGTAACGCCGCCGGGCGAGATGTCCCCGTGCGGCTGATTGCCGAGCAGCACATCCTTGAGGATCTCGGTCGCATTCCTTCCTTTGCCGACTGGGTGAGGTGTATCCGTCCCGAGCCGTGGATGACCCGGGCCGGCACGAAGCTCGATGGCGAGGCTGCGCGCCATGCAGAAGACTGACCCCGCCACCTGGGAGGACTCGTCCCTATCATCCCGTCACCCACTTCGGTGCCTGTTCTGTGACGAGCCAGAGCAGGCCAAACTCTTCGAAATCTGGGGCCATGAATTCATGATCCAGACGTGCTGTGAAGGCCTTCACGAGCAGATCGTCTTCGACATGAACGCTGATCCCGCCTGGGGCCGCGAGCTTCTCCGGCGGCTGGAGATCGAGCCGTTGACCGGACATCGCCTACGCCGCGTCACGGATGACGGTTGCGCTGGGCTGGTTCTCGACTGGCAGCTCCAGCTCGGTCCCGTCAGCTCTGGTCAGGCGCGCCGGTTCATCGCGCAGCACCACGCGCATTGCGGCATACCGACTGCCTGGCGGTTCCATGGCGCCGTCTTCAACGGTCGCACCCTGATGGGAGTGGCGATCGTCGGCAACCCGGTTGCCCGGGCCTATTCGGGCCGCGGCATCGTAGAAATCAACCGGCTCTGCATTCGCCGCGACACGCCGACCGCGCTGCGCTGGAATGCCGCGTCCATGCTTTACGGCTGGTGTGCGCGCGAGGCCGAACGCAGGGGGTGGCATAAGATCATCACCTACACACGCGCCGACGAGCCCGGAACATCGCTCGATGCCGCCGGTTGGCACAGAGACGCCAGCATCCGAGGCCGAGGCTGGCACAGCGCAAAGCGACCACGCTCAAACCGAAACGGCTGGATCGACAAGGTCCGCTGGAGCCGGCCGCTTTCCCCACGCCCTCAACCAGACCCCTTGCCAGAAAGGAACCCCGCACAATGCGCTGCATCTACGTTGACAGGATGGACGACGGCCGCATCAGTGTTCGGATTTGCGCGGGGCTAAGCCAGCCAAAGACAAAGCATTTCACCGACCGCGATGAAGCGATCAAGTTTGCTGAAAGCAAGATGGGCCAGAAGGGCATGGTTCTCGATACAACCCTGATGACAGCCGAGCAGTTGGCCGCTCACAAAGACCGGGAAGCGCGAACAAAGGCGATCTGGGAAGCCGCAGAAAAGAAGACGTGATGCCCTACCGCGTCCTGATCCGCCCGCCGCAAGGGTCGCGTGGGGCAAGCCCACACGCCCGGCTGCCGCCGGCTTCGCCCTTGCCCCAGTCGGCCAGGACGCGGGGCGAGGGAGGGGTAATCCAACAAGGAGATCCCCAATGGCATCAGGACAGTCGTCATCAATCGAGCTGAGAGAAATCCGCCACTTTCACTTATTTTGCGGGCTTGGCGGGGGCGCGCGCGGATTTAATCGCGGCAGTGCCCGTGTCGGCAACATGGAGGCGGTCTACCGTTGCATCGGCGGGGTCGATGTTTCGCCCGCCGCCATCCGGGATTTCGAGCGGCTCGCCGGCGTTCCCGGCACTGTCCTCGACCTCTTCAACGTCGAGCAATATGCGGCGTTTCATGGCCGGCCAGCGCCCGCCGGCTGGCATGCCGCCACCCCGCAAGATATCCAGCGCGCCGCCGGTAACGAACGGCCGCATATCGTGTTCCTGTCCGCACCATGTAAGGGGTTCAGTGGCCTGCTGGCTGAAGCGCTCAGCCTGACCGACAAGTATCAGGCGCTCAACCAGCTCACGCTGCGCAGCGTCTGGCTGACACTTGAGGCCTTCCAGGATGATCCACCGGAACTGATTCTCTTCGAGAACGTCCCCCGGATCGCACGGCGGGGCCGCAAGCTCCTCGATCGGATCGTGGGAATGCTGCGCCATTACGGATACGCCGTCGCAGAAACGACACATGATTGCGGCGAATTGGGCGGGCTCGCGCATTATGTGGAATGCGCTCGCAAGCGTCTCTGCCACTCGGCTCCTCGGCTCGATCAGATGAAATGAACGTTCGAATGGCGATAGCTATCCGTATGAGCATCTCAGGAGCGGACATTCGTCGGTATCGGATTGTAAGCTTTGCACTCAGGGGGAGCTCTACCTAGTCTTCAATAACCAAAGCTTTATGAAGTATCTCCGGGGCGGCAGAATACTTCGACATAGGTGTGCGAATCCCATTCGGTCCGGATCGGGTCCTAGCGTAGTATAGTGTGCCGATGGTGGCTGGATCGTAGAATAGGCGGTCTCTATGCTGTCTGCTGACTGAGGCTACCGGCAGCAATGCGCCCAAACTAAGCCATCAAGGCGCTGAATCTCTAATCTTGAAAGCTGCCGTTCATCCAAAAGAGCGCAAAGCGGCTATTGTTGCGTGCTCAGTCCTGTCGGGAAAGATGCATCATCATGCGACCGCCAACATCGTATGATGTAGCACGATGTGGCCGTTCGCGGCGCGGGGATGTTCGCTTTCCCATCCGGTGCCCGCGCCCAGTGCCGCCGGCTCGAGATTTTCAGTCTGCCGCGAGCGACCGCTCAGGTAACGATTGACGCCGGTCACCACAGCGGTGCCGGTGCCCGCGATCACATAGCCGATCATGAACCCGCGACGATGATTTTCGGCATATTTTCCAGTCCGAAATCGATCAATCCCTTCGACGACATATTCACGCGACAAGGACGCATCGCCTTCGGCAACGCGCTTGCACTCGAGGATGACGTGGGGATCATGTTCGCCGGAGCGGACGAAAACGCGCGTGAGAAACAGCGGGATATCCGTTCGTCCATCAGGCGACACCATGCCGGCGCTCGATCGTGATTCGGTGCCCGGCGCCACTATCATCGTCTTGCGCCATGGCAATCTGTGCTGGGCGAGAGCGACTCGCATCGCGTCGCGCAGGCATTCTGTAATGGTGACTTCATCCGCCTGCGGGGTCACCTCGGGGCGCGCCAGCGCGATCGGCCATCCGGCATCGAGCGTCCGCAGCACGGCAAGCGTCAGCTCCGGGGCGAGGTCGATGAAGGTGCGCCCGAGCGCGGCGGATTGCCCGAGCGGCAGTCTCACGCTGCTGCTACTCCGACGAAACTTTCCGAGACTACCGCGTCCGCGTCTTCGAGGCCGAGGCCCGGCATCCAAAAGCGCCGCGCGGCCGGCTTGATGATCACCACCTCGTCCTGGCCGTGGACACGCAGTTCACGCTCGCCGACCAGCGCCGAACCGAGCCGGACCTGGAGGCGGCGGCCGATGGCGTCGAGCACCTCGCCTAGGCCTTGGTCGGCCGGGACAAACTCGATCGTTGATGCCTGTCGGCCCGGCGCGAGTACGAAACGCACGACGCGTAACGGCGCAGCATGTGGCAGCTCGAAAATCTCGGCTCGCAGGTGGCGTGCGTTCGCCGCTTCCAGCCAGGGGTCGAAGCCAGCGGCGAACGACGTGGCATAGGCCGCGAGGTCATCGCGAATGGAGGCGGGGGCCCCCGATGCGTTGCGGCCCTCTGACCATTGCCAGCCGGCGCGAACCAGCCCATCATTGACAATGATCTGGTCGGCCTCGTCGATCTTGTACAAAGCGAAGACCGCCGCATCCAACTGCGAGAGACCATGAGCAGTTGGCCCGTCCGCGCGGAATGCGGCCTCGAGCGTCAGAATGGCCTGGGCGGCATCTGTGGCGAGAGCCGCGCGCGCATGAGGAACTGGCAACCGGCCGACGTCGCTGGTGAGCAACCGTCGCTTCCAGATGCCGAACTCGGACGCGGTCAAGAGGAAGAACCAGCTAGCCAGCGACGAACCGAGGATTGCGGCGATCAAGCGCGCGCTGTCGGTCTCCGCGCGCGGCAGTGAAGCGCCGAAATAAGCCTCGGTGTAGACAAGATCGCTCTCTGCGACAGCGGTCACCGGGCGGGGGCTCGCGTTAAAAAACTCTTTGATCAGCAGAATGGGAGCTTTGTAGATTTCCCGAGAGCGTGGCCGATGCGCCTTCGGATCGGAGAAGGTCTTCAGGCTCTTCGGCACTTGGAAAGGCAGCAGGTCTTTCGTATTCAGCAGTTGAAGACCGGCGAGGTGCGTAGCGTCCTGCGCACGGCTGCCAAATTGCAGACCGTCACGCCACCTGGATCCGACGCTCTTTAGCCAATCATCGAGTGTCCCAAACTCGATCCGGAGCTGGTCGAGGAGCGCCATGTCCCGACTATGTCCAAACACCGCAGTTTTGAGGCGCTCGGGTTCGACGCTCCATTCGCGAAGGGGAAGCACCGTGACATCGCTCGGCGCGATCTCGAAGGTGTAGGATTTCTCCGTCGACGGCGACCAAGGCACATTCACGACGGTCATCAGCGCCGGGTCCTGCGCCCGATGCCGAGCGAGCAGAACGACGGCCGGCATCTTGGCGGTTGGAAACAGCCATTTTGTAAGCGGGGCGAGGTTGACCAGCGTGACCGGTGCGAGCTGTTCGACCACGTACCGCGCGGCGGCCGTACCGGTTTTGCTGCCGGCGAAGAACGGCATTGCGCTCAGTACGATACCATAGCGCGTCTTGCCGTGCCCAAAGTCGGTGGCCCGCAGAACGAAATCAAAGCCCTCGCCGCGCGGTGCACGGGGCTGGCCAGACTGTTGCCGGCTGCGACGCTCATCGGTCCCAGCCTTCCCCCGAAACGTCCACGGCGGGTTGCCGACGACGATATCGAAGGTCCGCCGCTCTCCGGTTTCTGCGAGCAGCTTCGCGCCATCGAGCCTGGTCTCGATATCGCGGGCGTCGCCGATGAACAGGCTCTCGCCGATCAGGCGCCGAAACTTGAGGGCCTCGGGCGGTTGCGGATCGGGATCGAGTTCGAGCGCGGCCAAATATAGGCTGAAGGCCGCCACGCGGATCGCCGCTTCGCTGATGTCGACGCCACAGATCTGCTCATAAAGCGTCGAGCGGATGAGCGCGCGCGCCGGCGCGGCGCCCCCCTTCCGCTCGACCAGCCGGCGGAGCGCTTCGACGAGAAACACGCCCGAGCCGCAGGTCAGGTCGAGGACGGTCTCGTCGCCGGTGGCGTTGCTCATGACCTCATCGAGGATGAGCGAGACGACCGGCAGGCGCGTATAGTGGACTCCACGGGCCCGGGCTTCGGTCGGGGTCTCGGCTCCCGACTTTGCCGCCGCTTGATCGTCGGGATTGCTGCCGGGAGTCCCGACCTTCGAATGAGCGAATTGCTCGTAGATCGAGCTGATCAGCTCCACCGGGATGATGTCGAACTGATAGGGGAAGAAGGTCCGCTGCCCAGTGACCGGGTTCGTCGCCTCGAGAAAGTCGGCCACGCGCGCGAGATGCGGCGCGGCGACCGCTCCGGTCGGGGTGGTCGGCGGGAACATGTCGCCATTGAAGACATCGGCCAGCCAACCGAACAGACGCTCGGCAGCGTCCGGGCGGCGCAAGGCGGCCGGCAGGCGGTCCATCCCGCATTCCTGTGCCAATCGGAGGCCGCTGACAATCTCCCGGTCGACCAGATATTGCGTGAAGATTGAGCGTCCGATTAGCCCTTGGGCGGCACCTCGCTCCATGCCGCCGCGGACGAGATCGCGCTCGAGCATCGCAAGGTCGGCGAGTAGCTGCTCATCGACGCTGGTCTTGCGATTGACCGCGTCCGACTGGAGCCAGAATCGGCCGGTCTCCATTGCTAGGCGTCCAGCGAGATGGTCGAGCTCGACTAGTTGGTGCTCGAACGCTTGGAAGGTGCGGAGCCGATGACGAGCGGCGTCCGTCTCCGATGTGGGCCGCCCGAACCCGTTATAGAGCTCGATAGCTTTCGGCGAGATCACCCATAAAAGGGGCGCGAACCCCTCGTTCCAAATCTCCCGCTGCCATGTGCTGACCATCGCCACATCCGGTGCCGCGTCGACATACTTGAAGTAGACAGTGGTCGCTGTCGGCCCGCGCCACAAAGCGTCGGGCGCGAACCGCCGCCCGCGCCGCGCGGATTGCGCGTCCAGCCCAAGCCGCACGCCAGGCGCAGCTTCGCCGTCGTCAAGATAGCCTGTCGCTTCGAGGACCCGGCGCAGCGGTTCGGCGCTCACGCTCCGCTCCTGACGGCGCGCGGTGGAAATGGCAGAGCGGTTTGGCTCGCGCCGGGCGCAATGGGCATCATTCGTGCCCCAATCTCGGCGAGAATGGGATCGCAGGGTGCAACGAAAACCGGGCTGCGAAGCTGGCGCGCGACCAAGTCGGGTGCCGGGATGAGACGCGCGTCGGCGCGCTCAACGATCGCGACCAAGCCTTGGAGATGCGCGGGGCGCGCCTCCGCCAGCGCCTGAAAAAGCGCATCTACGCCGCTGCCGATTTCGCTGATCCTAGCGCCCAATGTGCCAGTCAGCTCGCGTGTGAGCGCAAGTCCGACGAGATCGCTGAACGCGAAGCGCGCCGACTTGCCGGGTTTCGCGGCGAGATACGCAACCGACTTTCGCCATTGACGCACGTCACCAGGCGACACTTGAGCGATATCCCGGACCTGCTCTTGCGTGAACTGAATCGGCGTGAGCGACATTTATTCTTGTTGCACACAACAGGAAACAGCGCAAGCTCGATGACTTCGGCGAGAAAGGCGACTCCCCCCGCGGAGACGTTAGTCGGCCGACAGTATCACTCTGTCCACGCAAGCAGCCGCAACTCGGCTCAGGGGACCAGCCACTCCCGCAGCTTGGACCAACGCCGGCGTCCGTCGCCGCTTCTGACAGCTATAGCTAACGCTTTCCGTTGCCCGACCAGCACCACCAGCCGCTTGCCGCGGGTGACCCCGGTGTAGAGCAGATTTCGCGCCAGCATCGTGTAATGCTGGGTCGTCAGCGGGATCACCACGGCCGGATACTCCGATCCCTGCGCCTTGTGGATCGTCGTCGCGTAAGCCAGCACTAGTTCGTCGAGCTCGCCGAAGCCATAGATCACCTCGCGACCTTCGAAGGAGACCGCAAGCTCGCTTTCCTCCATGTCGAGACTGGTGATGACCCCAAGATCACCGTTGAATACGTCGCGATCATAGTCGTTGGTCACTTGCATGACCTTGTCGCCCGGACAGAAGGTCCAGCCGAACCGCTCCACGCGCGATTCGCCTGGCGGGTTAAGTGCCTGTTGTAGCTCAATGTTGAGCGCGCGAGCGCCAAGGCCGCCCCGGTTCATCGGGCAGAGTACCTGGACGTCGCGCACGGGATCTAGCCCAAACCGCGCCGGAATGCGGTCGCGCACCACTGACAGCAACTTGCGCACGCCGTCCTCCGGCTCCTGGGCGTCGACGAAATAGAAGTCCGAACCCTCGACCGCCTCCCACTCCGGCATCTGCCCGCGGTTGATCCGGTGCGCGTTGACGATGATGCGGCTCTGTGCCGCCTGTCGAAACACCTCGGTCAGCCGCACGACTGGGATCGCGTCGGACGCTATTAGGTCCCCCAGCACCTGCCCAGGCCCGACGCTAGGCAGCTGATCGACGTCTCCGACGATCAGCAGGGCCGACCGGTCCGGCAGTGCCTTCAACAAGGCACGCATCAGCAGCACGTCCACCATGCTGGCCTCGTCCACCACCAGCAGGTCACAGTCGAGCGGGTTCTCCTCGTCGCGCTTGAAGCCGCCGGTCTTCGGGTCGCTTTCGAGCAACCGGTGGATGGTCCGGCCGTCGAGCCCCGTGCTCTCGGTCAGCCGCTTAGCTGCCCGGCCGGTCGGGGCGCACAGCGCCACCTCGACCCCCTTAGCGCGGACGATCTTGAGAATGGAATTGACCAACGTGGTCTTGCCCACGCCTGGACCTCCGGTGATCACCAATACTTTGGAGCGCAGCGACAGCTCGACAGCGACCCGTTGACTCTCGGCGAGCGAGAGGCCCGTCTGGGCCTCGACCCAAGGGATCGCTTTTGCGGCGTCGATCGCGGGCCAGGGCAATCCGAAGCCAGCTAGAACGCGTAGCCGCGTCGCGATCCCCTCCTCAGCCCGATAGAGCCCGGCCAGGAAGGCGCAATCCCGATCGCCCACGGTGTCGGCCACCACCTCGCCGGCCTCGAGCTCCAATGCGAGCGCCGACAGGATCAAGGGCGCCGGCACCTCGATCAGCTTCTCGGTGAGCTGAGTAAGCTCGTCGATCGGCAGGCCACAGTGCCCCTCGTCCATGGCCTCGGCCAGCGCGAAGGAGATGCCAGCACGCACCCGGATCATCGCCGTCTTCTCGATACCGAGCTTCTCCGCCACTCGATCAGCCGTAATGAAGCCAATTCCCCGGATGTCGCGCGCGAGCCGGTAGGGGTTCTCGCTGATCAGCTGCACCGCCTCGGTGCCGTAGGTCTTGTAGATCCGGACTGCTCGGCTTGTGCCAACGCCGTTGGCGTGCAGGAACAGCATGATCTCACGGATCACCTTCTGGTCCGCCCAGCCGGCGACGATGCGCGCCGCCCGCTTGGGACCGATGCCCGTCACCTCGCGGAGGCGGCTCGGCTCCTGCTCGATCAACTCGAATACTGCGGCGCCGAAAGCCCGCACGAGTTTGGTCGCATAAACCGGCCCAATGCCGCGGATCATCCCGGAGCCGAGATACTTTTCGATTCCCTCCAACGTGGTCGGGGCGCTAGGCCGCAGAAAGTTCGCCTTGAACTGCAGGCCGTGAGTGCGGTCGTTGATCCAGGTTCCGCTCATCTGCACCCACTCGCCAGCGGCAATCGCCGCGGCGTGCCCGGTGACGGTGATCAGATCGCGCTGCCCGCGCGTTTTTACGCGCAAGACGCAGAAACCGCTGTCGGCGTTGTGGAACGTCACCCGTTCGACAAGCCCAGCCAGCGCTTCGCCTAGCTGCCCCTTAGTCACTCTGGTAGAGGCCGCCGGTAGATTCGACTCGGAAAAAGCACCTGGGCAAGGCATGGGTCCAGTTCAGTGCGGTCATTTAGGGTACGACGAAGGCACTGCGAACTGCTCAGGATTAGCCTCCGACGCTGGCATGCTTGCTGTAGATCAGAATCCATGGCGATTTGCTGACCCGAATGGCGGCGAGATCATACCTCATCTCGATCAAATGCACCGGGCTGAATTTGCATCGGAGTCCGGCCATCGGGGGTCGCGATGTCGCGCAGTCCATCGGTGAGGCGGTCCATCGCCTTGACACCATCTTCGACCGCCGACCGCTCCTCATCGCGAAGTGGTAGTTCCTGTAGCATCCGGATGAGGTTGCTTTTGGCTTCGACGGCCTGCATCCGAGCTGAATCTTTCGGTTCATAGAAGTTGCACTTGGCGCACGCCATCCGGTGTGGACACTGGTCAAAGAAGTCGTAGGTACAAAGTCCGTGACCGAGGTCGAAGTAGCGCCAGGGTTCGTTGCGAGCCGCTGCTCCGTTGCGGATCGCGTCACTATCAACGAGTACTGCGATGGTGCGGAGGTTGCGCTCGAAGTAGCCGGCTTGCTCAAGGGATTTGGCCATCTTTGTCGGCGTCACCGCCGTGTAGTGCCGAGTTGAATCCGGCGTGGCGTGCCCGAGCCATTTCTGCAGTTCGAGCAAGCTCAGGGGCTCCTCGCAATTGACGAGCTGGCTCGCAATCGTAGCGCGCGCTCGGTGGCTGGTGATACGCCCCCGGGCGTCTTCAAGCGGAACTCCTGCCTTTCGGCGCAAGAGTGGGATGAGCGTACGGTTCAAGTACGAGACCGATACCCGACGCCCTTTGAAAACAAAGAGGAAGTCTACCGCGCCTCCAGTTTTCCTGTCCGCCATTTTAGGGTGACTGCGCCGGTCCAACTGCCACGCCTCCACCGCATGCCCTAGGGCGGCATCAACCGGTTTTGTAAATGCTGCAGACGTCTTGTTGACAGGGACATCAAGGAAGCACGGAGATGCAGTCGACCCCTCAGGGGACGCTGCGTCGCTGGATTGCCACCGGATACAGCCGACCCGCATTCGGGCGATTTCGTCGCTGCGGAGTCCACCGAATAACCAAGTGACTGCCATCGCGCGCATCATCGATAGCGGGTAGCACATCGACATGCGCCTCTTGGACACGCCATCCGCCGTGAAAGTGATGTCGTCCTGGCCCAGATTAAGGCCGGCCCAGACCAGCTTAGGGCTCGCCGAGAAATAAACGAATCAAGGCAGTGGCAAGAACGCAGGAATAGAA
>JABBOH010000031.1 GCA_019351895.1 Pseudomonadota bacterium | reverse complement strand
ACTGATTCGTAATCAGTAGGTCCTCGGTTCAATTCCGAGTGTCGGCACCATTTTCTCCATCCAAAAATGATGTGTTTCGAGACCTGCAGCATACGCTGTAGCTGCGCCAAGCCCCTAGTCTCGCGCCGGGGCGATCACGAGCGTGGCAGCCGGATCTCGATCGTTCCTGGACTCGGAAGGGGGCGTTCATGGCCGAGCATCAGCTGATATGGCGCTCGCTCGATGCGGGCTAGGCTTGCTGCGATACGGCGGGCGCTCGCATGGTCCTCGGCCGAGAAGTAGACGACGAGGATTTGTGACGACGCCGGTCCCGTCGTTACGGTGGCGCTCGCGATATCCCCCACCTCCGCGCGCAGCCCGCTGATCAGAGCATCCATACGCGATGTCTCGGCCGGCCCTGATGCCGGATGGATGATCTGCAAATGCAGTCCGTCGGCCTTCGGCGCGGCAGCGGCGGCCGATGCCGCCAGCGGTCGCGCTTCTGCGGGAGGGACAACCGGGGGCTTGGGGAGCGGCGGGTTCACGGCGATAGGCTCGCTCGACCGGGAGGTCGGCGTCGGAGGAGACGACTGGACAGGCCGGGCGGGTCGCGTCAGCGGGACAGGCTGGCGTGGGACATCGGGCAAACCGGCCACACTGCCGCTCTCCTTGACCTGCGGGAGGCGCTCTCCCGAAGCCTGAGCAGGCGGCTGCGCCAAAGGCGGCACGGGAGGCTGCGGGGGCACCACCGCAGACGGCGCGATCGCCGGAGGAGCCGCATGGTGAGCGTGCCGGTTTAAGGTGGTGCGGTCATAGACCACTGCGCCAGCGAGCCCCGCCGCGAGCAGCACGCCCCCGGCGATTACGCGAACCGGATAGGGTTTCCGCCTCTGAGGCTGCGACACAGGCTCACGGACTGGCATTTTGCCAGGCGGTGCCTCGAGAGTTTCGGCAATGCCCTCCCGCTGCAGGAACTCGCTCAACCACTCCGTGCTGGATGGCTGAGGCGGCTGATCGGCACGCACCCGCCCGCTTTGCGCTCCTCTGGACCTACGAAGATCCACATGCGAGCGTTCTGTGGGCGGTGATCCATCCATCATTCAGTTCGAACCCCATCGCTGTGTAGACGCAGGTCATATTGCACCCCGGGGCCACCAGGCGTCACGGCAGGAATTCGAAATCGCGAGGTTCTGACGGATAGGGCTTCATCGGCCGTTTGGGGGAAGATGCCTCCAATGCGCATCTTTAGGCGCATGGCCATCATCTGCGACTGTCAATCCGCCATGGCGGCCCAACAGCGTTACAGGTCGAACCGGCGGCCTCAGGCTCAGTGGTCGAATGATCTGTGACCTGTTCGCGGATGCAAGCCGGGCGCGCATGGTCCGCTTGCCGCGCTCATCGCGAAATCCTCAAGCATAGCCGAGGGTGATCAGAGCGGACCGATCGAGGCAGCGCCCCGGCGTGACACTGCGACGAGGCAGGCATAAGGTTGAAATCCCAAAAGAAAAAAAGAGGGAGACCGTCGTGACCAATCCCAACCAATATTCTGCCGAGTTGTCGCATCTTACGCGCGCTGGCGAAGCTCAGGCGGCGGCGACGCTGACCGCGCTCGTCCTCGGGACCATCAAGTCGGCTGACACGATACCCGATGTCGTGCTCACCTATAAGGAAGTCTACCGGGCGATGTTTGGCCGCGAGCCTTAACCTCAGCGAGCCGGATGGACGCAGCAAGCAATTCGTTTGCCCGGCTGGGCCGAGACCGCACATCTCTCAGCACCGCATGGCAGCGTAAGCGTGCCGATCGGAATGTGGGCCTCGGACGGCGGGGGCCATCCCTCCGAAGGAGCCCCAAATGGGGCTTGTTGATGACTGCATCTGACAAGATCATCCGGCCTGTCAGGTTGGGCGTCTCCCATCGAGACGCGCCCGACAAATGCAGTGGAGCCGGGGCGTATGATCAGCAACGATAGCCTCACATCCGCCTTCCGTCCCGGCGCGTATTTCCCCGAACAGGAACACGCACCGGGATTGACAGAACGACACGATAGATCCGACGCAGAAATGCCCTTCTTTCGGGGTGTCGCGATCGGGCTGATCGTCGCGATCCCTGTCTGGGCTTTGATCGTCTGGACGTTCCTGCGCTGAGGCAGCGTCAGCGGGCGAGTCCGCGCTCACACCGTCGGATCAGCCGCATGTCGATCCGCCGCGTCGCGGATCAGCGCGAGACTGCGGTAAACGCCGTGCACGAACTTACTGTAAGGCAGAAGCAGGAACAGCGACAGGATTAGGCCGAGATGGATGGCGAGGAGCGTCCCCATCGCGTCGGTCGTCCGCAAGCCGAGAAGCAGGAGCCCGGAGGCTGCCGCCAGCCACAGCAAGCCCAGCAGGGCAAAGTCGCCGCCGAACAGCCGCTCGGCCGCTGAGGCGCGGTTGCTCACGATCTTGAGCCAAATGAGCCCTGAGGTGCCGGCAAGAAGGCCGGCGCCGCCAATCGCACCGAGGACCACCGGCAAGCTGAACAGAGCGTACGGCGCAGGCCGCCCCAGGAAATAGGCATAGAAGGCGGCCGTCGTGGTGGAGGCGAAGCACGCCAGAAAGCCGTAGGCCATGGCGTGATGCAAATACCGGCGCCGCTGCGAAAAGGCTTCGTCGCTGTCGTTGCAGCCATGACCGCCGCCGCCCAGGTTCCTCAGCGTCAACGCATCGCGCAGCCCCCGGACGATCGCCCGGCTGCGGGGCGCGACCGCGCTTCCCGCCTCTCGCCAGAACATCGCCGCACCCATGGCGAGGGCAAGGATCGAGAAGAGCATCGTCACCAGGGCCACACCCGTCATCGCGGCCCAGGGAACGATCTCGTAGAAGGCGCCGGGGCCGGCGTGGCCACGGGCGAGCGTGCCACGCTCCGTCAGCGCCACGACCGCGAGCAGCACCCCGGCGAGGGACACGGCCGTCGTCGACGCAACGACGAAGCCGTTGCTCTCGAAGGCACGCGCCAGCGGCTGAGGCCATGAGTATCGCCGGTAGCTCTCCTCCCGCAGCAGGGCGAATGTCCGCGGTACATTGACGCCAAAGGGGTGTGGCGGCGCGTATTGGCAAGCGTAGTAGCAGCCTTGGCAGTTGTGGCAGAGATTGGCGAGGTAGGTGAGATCTGCACCGGAGAAGGCGCGCTCGCGAGCCATGGCGGGAAAGACGGCGCAGAAGCCCTCGCAGTATCGGCAAGCGTTGCAAATCTCCATCTCGCGACGGGCCTCGATGAGAACGTCGCTTTCCGGCATGTGAGCTCCTGACGATAGGCGCGCTTCCGACATTTGTGTCCCGATCACGGCGGTCGCCAATGCAAAACTATGACCTAGTTGCGGGCGCGCCGCGCGGCCTCCGCGCCCGCGACGCGCCCGAAGACCGTGCCGATGGTCATGCCGAAGCCCGCGAGATAGCCGCGGCCGAGAATATTGCCGGCCATGATTTCGCCGCTCGCCCATAAGTTGGCTGCGGGCCTGCCGTCTTCCATCAGCACCTCGGCGCGCGCGTTCACCCGGACGCCTAGATAGGTGAAGGTGATGCCGGGCCGCAGCGGGTAACCTATGAAAGGCGGCGTGTCGATCCTCTGCGCCCAGTGGGTTTTCGGCGGATCGAGACCTTCCGTCCGACAATCGTCCAGCTTCGTGCTGTCGAAATGTCCGGGATGCACCGCCGCATTATAGCGCATGACCGTCGCGTCCAGGCGCGCCGGGTCCAGCCCGAGCTTCCTGGCCAATTCGGGAATGGTCTCCGCCGCGATCGCGGGGAAGACCGATGGCATGAAGAGCTTAGCCGCCTTTGCGTCGACCACGGCATAGGCGATCTGGTCCGGCCGCAAAGCGACGAGGCGACCCCAGATCGCGTAGCGTTTCGGCCAAAAATCTTCGCCTTCGTCGTAGAAGCGGTTCCCATCTCGATCCACAACGATGCTGAACGGCACGCAGTCGAGTCGCGTCACGATTCCGCCGTCGAACTTTGGCGCGCGCGCGTCGATGGCCACAGCATGACACTGCACCGGGTCGCCCACCCGCTGGACGCCCTGCCCAAGTAGATTTCGCAACACCGTGCCTTGCGCGAAGGGCGTGCCGCGAATGATGAAGTTCTTCGCGGCCTCTCCCCAATACTCTTCGAGCCAGCCTATGTTCGCCTGGAATCCGCCGCTAGCCACAACCACCGAGCGCGGGAGGATGGTGAGAGGGAAACCGCGGCTGACGACGGTCACCGCCCGCACGGCGTCTTCCTCCATCCGCAGCTCCGTGACTTCGCTGTCGTAGAGGATCCGCACGCCGAGCCGCTCCGCCGTCCGGTAATAGGCGTTCACCAGTGCCTTGCCGCCGCCGAGGAAGAAGGCATTGGTGCGGCCGAGGCTGAGCGTGCCCGTCAGCGAGGGCTGGAAATGAACGCCATGCGCCGACATCCAGGAGGGCAGCCCGGCAGAGGCGCGGATCGTCATGCGCGCCAGCTCCTCATTGGTCTCCCCACCCGTGACACGGAGCAGGTCGTCCCAGTACTCGTCCTCCCCGTAACTGTCGACCAACACGCCTTCCGGCCTGTCGTGCATCGCGCGGAGATTTCGCGTGTGGCGGGAATTTCCGCCCCGAAACTCGCGCGGAGCGTGCTCGAGCAGCATGACGCTTGCACCGGCTTCCCGGGCGGTTATGGCGGCGCAAAGCGCGGCGTTCCCACCGCCCACGACGAGCACGTCGACGTTCGGTGGGTGAGTGGCGGTCAACTGCAAGCCGATCTCGCTCATACACGGATAGATAAGGCTGTGTAATCAGATTTCGAGATCGGTGCCCTTGGTTTCCGGGGTTGCGATGATCGCGTAGATCGCGGCGAGCGCGTAAACCATGACCAGAAGGCCGATGTAGATGTAGGCATTCTTGATGCCGACGGACCGCAGGATCAAACCGGCGACGATGGGGATAAGGCCGCCGCCATAGACCTGTGAGATTTGGTAGCCGGCGCTGGCGCCCGAGGCGCGATAGCGGGTGGGGAAATTCTCGGTGTAAAACGTCGGAATGGCGCCGTAGCCAAAGCCGAAGACGAAGCCGAAGCCGATGATGTCCGCGAGCATGGCGAGATAGAAGTTGCCGGTGTTGATCAGATAGAAATACGGAATGGCGAAAATCAGAAACGTGATCGCGGAGATAAGCAGTATCGTCCGCCGGTTGATGATATCCGACAACAGCGATCCGATGAACATGAAGACGAGCATGAAGGCGGCGGCGATCAGACCGATCTCCAGCGCCTCGTTCGGCTTGTAGCCGACCGCCTTCATGTAGCTGGTGCCGAAGACGAAAGACAGAAAGAAGGCGCCGCCAAACATGGCGTTCACCAGCGAGGTCCGGAGGATGCGCCACGGCATCTCGCGCCAGACCGCGTTCGCGGGGAACTGCAGCGGCGCGTCGCTGGCCTTGTAGTTCTCGAAGACGTAGCTTTCCTCTGTGCGGTTTCGGATGATGACGCCGACGACAGCCACCAGGAACCCGACAAAGAAGAAAATTCTCCAGCCCCAGCTGATGAAGGCGGCTGGCGTCATGAGCGACTTTACAAGGATGACGGAGCCGAAGCCGAGGAGCAGGCCTATCGGGATCGCGAAGCCGACCCAGGCGCCCCAGAAGGCGCGGTGCTTGGAATGGGCGGCCTGCTCCACCACCCAGGTCGACGCGGTGCCGAATTCGGCGCCGAAGCTGATGCCCTGCAGAAGACGAAAAACGATCAGAAGGATCGGCGCCAGCACTCCGATGCTGTCATAGGTCGGCGTCAGTCCGATCAGGAGCGTGCTGACGCCCATGAGCATAAGGGCGAAAACCATGGCGTTCCTGCGTCCGCTGCGGTCGGCCAGATTGCCGAAGATGTAGGCCCCTAGGGGACGGATCAGGATGCCGATGCCATAGACCCCGATCGCCGCCGCGACTGACGCGAGGCCGGGAAGCTTGAAGAAGACACCGCCCCACACTGTCGCGGCGATGACGCCGGTGACGAGGAAGTCGTATTGTTCGATCACCGAGCCGATAATGCTGGCCAGGGCCACCTTGAAAATCTGGGCGTTCGTCGGCACGGCCATGGTGGCGTGCCTCTGGTTACTGGCAGACATGGTGCCGCGCTCTCCCTGGCTTCTGCAGCGCCATGCCGGCGCAATTTGAACAGTTCTATGTTCGATCGATACGCTTGCCGATGGTTCATCAACATCGGGCTCCGGTGGTATCCCCTTCCCTAGGTCAGAGAGTTTACCAACTGCGCTCCGGGGTCAACCGGGCCTGTGCCGAGCAGCCCTGCGCACAACCTCACAGAGCCGCGAGGTCGTGCGACACGAGGGCGGCTGCGGGCTTCGGCGTGTCGGCTTCCCGGCAGCACCCGCTACAGATCGCGCGGCCGTCCCGGCACCGCGGGAGCCGTAGAACTAGCCGCTCATCCAGTAGGATCGAACGAACACGTCATTTGATCGAGGACTGGATTTTGCTGACATCTTCGGCGCTCATCTGCCCGATCGTTGTTACTTTACCGCTCTGGATGCGCCACAGCCGAAACGGCCCCGTGATGTCTCCGCATTGATCAAACTCCATCGGACCGATGACGCCTTCGTAGCGGATCGGCTTACCGTCGGCGATCAAGGCTAACGCCTCGGCGAACTCATCCCTCCCCGCGTGGATCGGCGTTCCATCCCGTGCCACGACCTCGGGGATCGCGGCCTTGATCGCAGCCGGATCGACCTTGGCTGCCTTGGCGACAGCGAGCGCCACGATCGCGCCCGCATCATAGGAACGGTCCGCCGCCGGAGCGTCCGGTGCGATGCCGCCAGAGAAGGACTTGAAGTTCGTGTAGAAGTACTGCGTCGACGCGGTCTCGTCGGTGCCCGATGAGGTGCCGTAGGCGTTGTCGAGGTAACGGGCGCCGACGGCGTTGATGAAGTCCGAGGAGTTCATCCCGTCATTGAGGAGAAACTTCTGTGGTCCGCCCTCCGAGATCCAGGCGCGCGCGATCGTCGCGCCATCGACCGGATAGCTCACCAGATAAAGGGCCTCGGGATTCCCGCTCATCGCAGCACTCGCCTCGGCCGAGTAGCTCGACTGATTTGGGTTGTACGGTGTCGTCGAGGTAATGGTGCCCCCGAGCTTGGTGTACGCGGCCGAGAACTCCTTCACCATGTTGACGCCGAAGTCGTTGTTCACGTCGATGATCGCGATCCTCTTGAACCCTTCGTCGATCGCGAACTTCGCGGCCGCGGTGCCCTGCAAGGCATCCGACGTGATCGTACGGAAGAACACGCCGTTGGTCTTGCCCGCGCGGCAGAGCGCGGTGAGCGTCGGCGAGGAGGACGCGGGCGATACCTGAACGACACCGGCGGGCGCCGTGACCGAGGTCAGGATCGGGATCGACTCCGACGAGATGATGCCGCCGATGATGACCGGAACCTTCTTGATGTCGACCAGCTGGGTCGCCTGATCGACCGCGACATTGCCCTGACTTTGGCTGTCGCGGGTGTCGGTGACCAGCTGACAGCCATGCGCGCCGCCGGCAGCGTTCATGTCTCGAAACGCCATGTCGACCGCCTTGGCGCCCGCCTGTCCATAGGCGCCCGCCGGCCCCGTCAGCGGCATGACGACGCCGACGGTGATATGGCAAGCGGCAGCTGCGGCTGGCTTGGCCAGGGCGGCCACAACGCAGACCGCGGCCGCGCTGAACATGAGGCGTTTCATCGTCGTTCTCCTCGAAAGGTAAAGGCCCTGCCGAGGGCCGTTCCCGCGGTCAGCGTTGCATGTCATCGGCCGCTTCGGTCAGGCGTGGTCTTCGTTCAGGTTGTACTTCATGATCGCGCCGTGGCGCCCGTAGCGATCTCGCTCCAGCGCATATACGTCGCCCTCGATCGCATGAGCCTCCGCGAGCACCGCATCGATCGCAGCCACATCGCCATCGGAAAGAGCGATGTCCGAAATCCGGAGATTGGACGCCAAATGCGTCCTGTTGCGAGCGCCGACGATGACCGCGGCGACGCCGGGCCGGGCCAGCATCGCCCCACTGGCAACGGTTGCGATGTCCGCGCCGTGCCGGTCGGCCAGGCGGCGCAGCGTCTCAAGCAGATCCTGAAACAGATCCCAGCCGCCGAAATCGTCGATGATGAGTTTGTATTTGACGAGCGACCGGTTCTCCAAGGCGCCTTGGGGTTCGGCTTTGCCGAGCCACCGGTCGCTCAGGAAGCCGCCTGCGGCGGTCCCGTAGCACAATAACGATACGCCGCTTTCCGCAGCTGCGCTGGCCATTGCGCGCGCCGGCCGACGGTCTAGCAACGAGTATTGCACCTGCATCGACACAAGCGGGACGCCGCTCCGCACAATTGCCGTCATATGCCCGGTGTCGAAGTTCGTGCCGCCGAGATGGCCTATCTTGCCGGCCCGCCGCAGATCGTCCAGCCAGCCTGCTGTCTCCCGCCAGAGCGGGGTGTCGTAATCCCACCAATGAAACTGGACGAGATCAAGCCGCTCGCAGCCGAGCCGCTGCAGCGAGCGGTCGATGATGCGCGCGACATCGGCTTTGGTGATGTGCCGGAGGCCGGCGAGGTCCGGCACGAATTTCGTGTGGACCTTTATGCGCTCGAGTGCCGAGGCACCGTGCTTCTGACGATAGCGCAGCCGGAAGGCGCCGATCAGATCCTCAACTCCGGTGTAGATGTCCGCGCAATCGAAGCAGGTAATGCCGGCCTCCGCGAAAGCGAGCATGTCTTGCACCGCCTCGGACCGATCGATGTCGCCATGGCCGCCGGCCATCTGCCACCCGCCGCGAATTACCCGCGAGATCGTGTGGTCGGGGGTCAGTTGAACATACTGCATCGGTGCCCCGTCAACTATCGGACAGGCGAACTGCAGTGGTCGCGGCGTGGCTGAAGCGCCGCTTCGCCGTGCGGGTGATGCGTAAGCGGGTAGGACAGTTGGGATCGGGGCATGCGACCTCGGTGTCAGTCGTCATCCAGTCGGCTGGCTGCGTCGGCCGCTGCTTGGCGGCCAGAAGTGGCAGGACCGCCGCGAGGGAGTAGATGGATATGCCTTGTTCTGGCGGCAGAAACAGCATCTCGCCATGCAGATCGAAATAGTCTCCGGGCTTCGCGCCGCAAAAGACCCGGGCGCCCGGCGGCACGACGACCTCGACCCGGAGATCGAAAAGTTCGAAGCTGTCGTCGGGTGCCTCAGTCATGACCAAGGCTCGCATCGCCGCATGAGCGGATGGGATGGTCGAGATCATCAATCCGGCCGGTGTCGTTCATGCGGCCTCCCGGGAGGTGAATCACGCCGTCAACCCGGGGGGAGCCATGACGCTTCATTCCGATACCATCATTATAGGACCTCTGAATTTTCATGCTTGACCTGCCGGTAGAAGTCAATATTTGTGATCAAACACCGATTATCTTGGACGTGCGACCGATGAGAGCCTCATGCCACCGATGGACGCTGTAGCCGGCGAGGCTCCATTTATCGAGGCCCGGGATCTCGTGAAGCAGTTCGGCGGCATGCGTGTGGTTGACGGGATGTCGATCGCGCTCGCGCGGGGCGAGATGGTGGGTCTCATCGGACCCAACGGGGCTGGCAAGAGCACAATGTTCAACCTGCTCGCGGGCAGCCTGAGGCCAACCTCAGGCGAAATCATCATGGACGGGGCGGATATCTCCAGTGAAGGCCCGGAGACGCGGATCGCACACGGCCTTGGCCGGACCTTCCAGATCCCGCGGCCGTTCGGCGAGATGACAGTGCTGGAGAATGTTCTGACCGGCGGCCAAGGTCAATCGGGCGAGAGACTTTGGGTGAACTTCCTTCGCCCCCGTCGGGTGGCGACCGAGGAGAAGGCTGCGGTCGAAAAGGCACGCGGGCTGCTCGACTTCCTGCGCCTGACGCCGCTCGCGCTCGAACCCGCCCGGGTGCTGTCAGGCGGACAGCGCAAGCTTCTGGAACTCGCGCGCATCCTGATGGCGGACCCGCAGGCGATCCTGCTCGACGAACCGGCGGCCGGCGTCAACCCCGCACTTTTGGAGCTGATCATCGACAGGGTTCAAGCCCTCCATGCGCAGGGCCGCACGATCCTGCTGATCGAGCACAACATGGAGATGGTCGCCCGGCTGTGCAGCCGCGTCGCCGTCATGGCGACGGGCAGGCTTCTGGCACAGGGAACGCCCGGCGAAGTCGCCCGCGATCCCGCCGTGCTCCGCGCCTATCTCGGCAGCACGGCGTGACTGCTCCGCAGGCTCCGCCGATTGTCCTGACAACCCAAGCACTCGTAGCCGGATATGAACGTGATCTGCCGATCATCCGGGGCATCGACCTCTCGGTGATGCGGGGCGAGTTCCTAACCGTGCTTGGCCCCAACGGCGCGGGCAAGTCGACGCTCGTCAAGGCCATCGCAGGCCTCGTGCCCGTGCATGGCGGGGCCATTCGGCTCGACGGCCAGGACATAACGGCGTCCCCGGCGCATACAAGGGTCCGCCAGGGCCTTGCTTTCGTCCCGCAAACCGAGAACATCTTCACCACGCTCTCGATCCAGGAGAATCTCCAGCTTGCGGCGGCCATCTTGCCGAAGGACAAGCGGCAAGCACGCATCGCGGCGCTTTACGACATGTTCCCCGACCTCTCGGCCCGCCCGCGCCGCCGCGCGGGACAGCTCTCGGGCGGACAGCGGCAGATGCTGGCGGTCGCGCGGGCGCTCGTCGTCAAGCCCTCGATCCTCATCCTCGACGAGCCTTCCGCCGGACTTTCGCCCAAGGTCGTCGGCGACGTGTTTGCGCGACTGCGGGCAATCAACCGAAGCGGCGTCACCACCGTTCTGGTCGAGCAGAACGTGAAGGCAGCGCTCGGCGTCGCTGGGCGCGCGCTTGTCCTGGTCGAGGGCCGGGTCGCCCATGAGGGCCCCGCCGCGACACTCGGCGATGATCCGGTCGTGGCCGAACTCTACCTTGGCGCGCGCCACAGCCGCGAGGCGATGGCGACGTGAGCCCGCAGATCCTGGTGGACGGTCTGATCTCGGGAGCCATGATCGGGCTCGGCGCCATCGGCGTGACGCTGACCTACTCCATCCTGCGCTTCGCGAATTTCGCGCATGGGGAGTTCATCTCCTGGGGCGCCTACTTCGCCTTCGCCGTCAGCGGCCTGCTCGGCTACCTCTCGGGCGGCCTTGCGGCCCCTATCGGTCCCTTCTCCTTCGGCTGGTCGCTGCCGATCGCGGCCGTCGCCTCTGTGGCGCTAACGGCCGGGCTCGCCTTGCTGGTCGATGCCGTCCTGTTCCGCCCGCTGCGCAGCCGGCGAGGTGCGGTCATCATCCTTGTCATGGCGAGCTTCGGCGCGGCGCTCGCCCTGCGCAACCTGCTCGAGTTCATCTTCACCTCGCGGCCGGACTATTACACGACCAACCTCCAGATCGCGATGCGGCTCGGCGGCGGCATGCGCGCCACACCCGATCAGCTGCTCTGCCTCGGCGTGGCGGCGGTGCTGGCCCTGGCCGTGCATCTTCTGCTGACGCGCACGGCCATCGGCCGCTCCATGCGCGCCGTCAGTGAGAACCCGCAGCTGTCCGGCATCGTCGGCATCGATATCCGGAGCGTGGTCCGCATGGTGTGGATCCTGGGCGCGGGCCTCGCCGCCGTCGCGGGCATCATGACCGGGCTCATCGTGCAGATCCGCCCGGAGATGGGGCTCGACCTGCTGCTCCCGCTGTTCGCCGCCGCCATCCTGGGCGGTATCGGCAGCGTGCCGGGCGCGATGATCGCGGGCCTCATCGTCGGTCTGGCCGAGGCGCTGACGGTGCAGGTCTTCGGCGCCGAATGGCGTGCGGCGGTCGCCTTCGTGATCCTCGTCGCGATCCTTCTCCTGCGCCCGCAAGGCCTGTTCGGACGGCCGGAATGATCCTCCATCTGTTCAGCTACGGCGCCTTCTTCACGACGGTCGCCCTGACCTACGCGATCATCTGCCTCGGCCTGAACGTCCAATGGGGCCAGACCGGACTGTTCAACGTCGGCGTCGCCGGTTTCGTGGGCCTCGGCGCCTATGTTTCGGCCCTCCTCACGACCCCCCATTCGGCCGAGCACATCGGCGGCTTCGGCCTGCCGATCTTGGCCGGCTGGCTCGGCGCGGCGCTCGCGGCCGGCCTTGCGACCCTCTGCGTCGGCTGGCTGACGCTCCGCCTGCGGGCAGATTACCTCGCCATCGCGACCTTCGGCTTTGCCGTCGTGGTGCAACTCTGCCTGCTCAACCTGCAGCCGATCACCGGCGGAGCACTCGGCATCGCCTTCATCCCGAGGCCCTTTGCCGCCTCAGCGCATGATCCGGCCCGCTTCGGCGCGCTCAACCTCGCGGTCATGGCGGCGGTAGTACTCGCCCTTTACCTCGCGCTGGAGCGGTTGGGGCGCAGCCCCTGGGGCCGTGTCCTCCGCGCCATTCGCGAGGACGAGACGGCGGCGCTTGCCCTCGGCAAGAACGCCACCCGGTTCAGGTTGCAGGCCTTCGCCATCGGCGGCGCGATCATGGGGCTGGGCGGCGCGGCGCAGGGCCACTTCATTGGCTTCATCGCCCCCGACAACTATCTGCCGATGCTGACCTTCCAGGTCTGGGTGATGCTGATCGTCGGCGGCTCGGGGAACAATCGCGGCGCCATCCTCGGCGCCATCGTCGTCTGGGGCATCTGGGCGCTGTCCGCCAGTGCCATCGCGGCGGTCGTCCCGGCGGATCAACAGGCGCGCACGGCGTCTCTCCAGATCGTCCTGATCGGCGTGGCACTCTGCGCGATCCTGCTGCTGCGGCCGCGCGGGATCCTCGGCGAGGTCCGCATCGTCTCGCGCCATCTCCTTCCAGGTTCCCGTCTTCGACAGAGGCTGCCCCATGCCGATCGCCGTTGAGCGCACTCAGCTTCCGACCGGGCTCGCGTTGAACCGTCTGATATGCGGCCTCTGGCAGGTCGCGGATATCGAGAAGGACGGGCGCGTTCTGGACCCCGAGACGGCCGCCGACGCCCTCGGCGCCTATGCGGCGACGGGCTTCGAAACCTTCGACATGGCCGACCACTACGGCAGTGCCGAACTCATCATGGGCCGGCTGCTGGCGCGCCATACCGGCCCGGGCCCGCGCCCCCTCGCCTTCACCAAGTGGTGCCCCGCGCCGGGACCGATGACCGCGGCCGTCGTCCGCGCGGGTGTGCAGGCGCGGCTGGACCGGCTCGGTGTATCGCGCGTCGATCTTCTCCAGTTCCATTGGTGGAGCTTCGAGCATCCAGCCTGGCTCGACGCGCTGCACGAGATGGAGAAGCTCCGGCGGGAAGGCCTGATCGGCGCCATCGGCGTCACCAATTTCGATGCGGCGCATCTGGCGCTGGCTCTCGCCGACGGCATACCCTTGGCGACTAATCAGGTGTCGTTCTCGCTGCTCGACCGCCGCGCCGCCGGGCCGCTGTCCAAACTCTGCGCGCGCACTGGCGTGCGGCTTCTTGCCTACGGCACGCTGTGCGGCGGGTTCCTGTCGGAGCGTTGGCTCGGGCGGCCCGAACCGGCGGCGGTGCCGGATTGGAGCCGTTCGAAATACAAGCGCTTCATCGACGCGGCCGGCGGATGGGCGGCCTTCCAGGGCATCCTCGGCGCTGCCGCCGAGATCGCCCGCAAGCACGGCGTCTCCGTCGCCAATGTGGCGACACGCTGGGTGCTGGATCACCCGGCGGTGGCGGCGGCGATCATCGGCGCCCGCATCACCGAACGCGAGCACCGGGCCGACAACGGCCGGGTCTTTGCCTTCAGCCTCGATGCGTCTGACCGGGCGCTGCTCGGCGAGGCCTTCGCGGCGACGACGCCTATCCCCGGCGATTGCGGCGACGAGTATCGGCGGCCGCCGTTTCTCACCGCTTCCGGCGATCTCAGCCACCATCTCGCGACCATTCCGCATGTCTATCAGGCGGAGCCGGTCCCGGGCCGCCCTGACCGGTCGCGCGTCTCCTCGGGCAGTATGTGGGAGCCGCTCGCGGGCTACAGCCGGGCGATCCGCGTCGGCAACCGGATCTGCGTGTCGGGCACGACCGCAACCCACGGCGCCGACCGCTGTGTCGCGCCGGGCGATGCGGGCGCGCAGACGACCTACATCCTGGACAAGATCGCGGCCGCGATCGCGGCCCTAGGTGGCCGGATGGAGGATGTGGTCCGCACGCGTATCTACCTCCGCGATGCCGCCTCATGGGAGCCTGTATCCCGCGCGCATGGCCGTGTGTTCGGCGCCGTGCTGCCGGCCAACACGCTCATTCAGGCCGGCAACCTGATCGGTGGCTACGACGTGGAAATAGAGGCCGAGGCCCAGTTGTAAGCGCAACGTTAGCCGGACCGCCGCCGGACCAACCCGAAACGTGCCGTGGAGAGCGAGATCAGGCCTGCGCCGGGAGCGCCGACATCACCTTGTCCAGCGTGATGGGAAAGTCGCGGATGCGCGCGCCGCAGGCATTGTAGATCGCGTTCGCGACGGCCGCGCCGGCGCCGCAGATGCCGAGTTCACCGACACCCTTCGCCTTCAGCGGATTGGTGCGGTCGTCAAGTTCAGGCAGAAAAACCGCATCCACGTGGGGCAGGTCGGCATGAACCGGGACAAGATAATCAGCGAGGTTATGGTTCACATAGTAGGCGCCGAACCGTGGATCGAGCACCACCGCCTCCTCAAGCGCGGCACCGACGCCGAAGACCATGCCGCCGATCGCCTGCGACCGGGCCGTCTTTTCGTTTAGAATGCGTCCGGCGGTAAACACGCCGAGCATCCGCCTTAGCCGGACCTCCCCGGTATCGCCATCGACCGCGACCTCGGCGAATTGTGCGCCATACGACTGTTGCGAATACTTCCTGCTCATGTCGCCCGGCCTGATCTCGCCTCGGACTTCGATGCCGGAGGCACCCACGAGGCTCGCAAGCACAACCGCCTTGCCGCCCAGAACGATCATTCCGTCGCGGAACTCCGCCTTGTCGGTGTCCAACCCTGCCCGATCCGCGAAGACGGCGCGCAGACGCTCGCAGGCGACATAGAGCGCGGAGCCAGAACTCGCGGCGCCGAAGGAGCCGCCGGAACCCGCCGCCTCGGGATAGGCGGTGTCGCCCAATTCCATCCGCACCCGGTCGGGAGGTACTCCGAGCAGCTCGGACGCAATCTGGGTGAGGATCGTATAGCTGCCGGTGCCGATATCGGTCATCGCCATCTTCACGATCGCGATCCCGTCCGGCCCCATGCGGACGCTGGCGCTCGACGGCACGAGCACGTTGCCGCGTGTCGCCGCCGCCATGCCTATGCCGATGAGCCACTGGTCCTGCCGAACCTGCCCGGGCCTCGGTTGGCGTTTGTTCCAGCCGAAGCGCTCCGCGCCCGCCCGGTAACACTCCACCAGATGGCGGCTGGAGAAGGGAATATGCTTCTCCGGGTCCTCCGCGGGTTCGTTGCGGATCCGCAGCTCGATGGGGTCGATGTCCAGCCGGTATGCCAACTCATCCATCGCGCATTCCAGCGCGAGCAGGCCGACCGCCTCCCCGGGCGCGCGCATGGCGGAGGCAATGGGGGCATCCAGCGGCACAAGCCGGTTGCGCGTCAGCCGGTTGGCGCCCGCGTAGAGTGTGCGGGTCTGATCCGCCGCCGCCTCGAACTGGCTCTCGGTCCGGAGGTTGCCAGAATAGGCGTCATGGCCGATGGCGAGGATGCGGCCAGTCTCGTCAGTCCCCAGCCTCAGGCGCTGGATAGTGTCGGAGCGGTGGGTCGTGACGTTGAATATCTGCTCGCGCGTGAGCGCCACCTTGACCGGATGGTGGAGGTGCCGGGCCGCGATCGCGGCCAGAATGGCGTCGGCTTGCACGCTGAGCTTGGCCCCAAACCCCCCGCCGATGAAGCGGCTGATCAGTCTCACCTTTCCGACCGGCATCCGCAGAGTCCGGGCCACCGCGGCGCGGCCCTGGTCAAGCATCTGGTTCGAAGTGTGCAGCGTGAGGCTGTCGCCATCCCAGACGGCGAGGGTCGCATGCGGCTCCATCATCGCGTGGGTTTCGAGCGGCGTCGTGTAGGTCACGTCCAGCTTTACCGGAGCTTTCGGAAAAACGCCGGCAAAGTCGCCGACGGCACTCTCCGGCGAGGAGTAGCCCGCGCTTGGGACGCGCGCCTGACCCAGCCCGCCTTTCAGGGTATAGCTGCCTGATGCCTCTTCGTAGGAGACGCGCACGAGATAGGCGCCGGCTCTCGCCTCTTCGAAGCTCCGTGCCACCACCAGCGCCACGGGCTGGCCGTAATAGGCGATGTCGGGGCTGTTCAGCACCGGATGCGCTCTCCGGTTCCGAGCCTGCTCCGGTGCGTTCTCATGCGTCAGCACCAGGACCACGCCGGGCGCTGCCTCCGCTGCTGTCTTGTCGATCGCCGTGATACGGCCCTTGCCGATCGTCGCCTGGACGACGTAGCCGTACAGTGCCTCGGGCGCCTGGGCGACCTCGTACGCGTATTTGGCGCCTCCAGTGACTTTCAAGCGGCCGTCGACCCGATCGAGCGGCTTGCCCACGATCCCGTCCCTCGCGCGATCGAGGGGCGTCGTGCCGATGGGTGAGTTCATCTCCATCTGGCGCGCTCCTCAGCTGTGCGTGGCTTGCGCCATCACGGCGTGCAGGGTGCGGCGCGTCAGCGGGATCTTGAAGTCGTTGCTGCCGAAGCCCTTGGCGCCCGCCAGGACGGCATCCGCCGCCGCCTGGAAGACAGCGGGCGATGGCGCTTCCCCTTCCAGCGTCTGCTCGGCTGCTGGCACCCGCCACGGCTTATGGGCGAGCCCACCGAAGGCAAGCCGCGCCGACTGGATCCTACCGCCCGCCATCTGGATCACAGCCGCGACCGAGACGAGGGCAAAGGCGAAGGACGCGCGATCCCGTACCTTGCGATAGATGTGGACGCCCGGCAACGGCGGCGGTAGCCGGACCGCGATGATCGTCTCCCCGCGCTCCAGCACGGTCTCGACCTGGGGCGTGCTGCCGGGCAGGCGGTGAAACCCCGCGATGGCGATCGCCCGTTTGGAGCCGTCCGGCTTTATGGTCTCGACCACCGCATCAAGCACGCGCATGGCCACTGCCATGTCCGAGGGATGCGTGGCGATGCAGGATTGGCTGGTGCCAAGGATGGCGTGGATACGGTTGAAGCCGCCGATGGCGGCGCAGCCCGAGCCGGGACGGCGCTTGTTGCAAGGCTTTGAAATGTCATAGAAGTAGTAGCAGCGCGTCCGCTGCAGCAAGTTGCCGCCGGTCGTCGCCTTGTTCCGTACCTGCGCGCTGGCGCCCGCGAGCAGGGCGCGGCTCAACACCCCGTAATGCTGCCGGACGCGGATGTCGGCGGCGATATCGCTGTTGCGCACCAGCGTGCCAATGCGCAGGCCCCCCTCCGGGGTCGGCTCGATCCTGTCGAGTGCGAGGCGGTTGATGTCGATGAGCCTCGACGGCGTCTCGACCTGAAGCTTCATGAGGTCGAGCAGGTTCGTGCCGCCGGCGATGATGCTCGCGCCGGGCACCGCGGCGGCGATTGCGGCATCCATGACCGACGCCGGGCGCTCGAAGGCAAACGGCTTCATGCCCTGATCTCCGCCGCCTTCCTGATGGCGGCGACGATGTTCGGATAGGCGGCGCAGCGGCAGATATTTCCGCTCATGCGCTCGCGGATCTCATCATCCGTCAGAGGCGGCTGCGGCTCGGCCAAGTCCGCGGTAACGAAGCTCGGCATGCCGGCCCGGCTCTCCTCAAGCATGCCGGCTGCCGAGCAGATCTGCCCCGACGTGCAGTATCCACATTGAAATCCGTCATGTTCGATGAAGGCCGCCTGGAGCGGGTGGAGCGTCTCGCCATCCGCCAAGCCTTCGATGGTCGTGACAGGCTGGCCGTCATGCAACACCGCGAGCGTCAGGCAGGCGTTTATGCGTCGCCCGTCCAGCAGGACAGTGCAGGCGCCGCATTGGCCATGGTCGCAGCCCTTCTTGCTGCCGGTCAGGGCGAGATGCTCCCGCAGGGCGTCGAGCAAGGTTGTCCGCGGATCGAGGGTGAGCCTGTGGGACGCCCCGTTCACGTGAAGCTCCACGGTAACTGTCGCCACGGTGGCTTCGCCCCGGGTTTCTCCGGCGGCAGCATCCGGCCCAGGAGCTACGCCGGCGATGAACACGGCTGCCGTACCGGTGCCCAGCACGGCACGTCGCCCGACCGGCATCGCTCTGTCTTCCGTTTCCATCGATGCTGTCCCTGAAACTGCCGCGCTGAAGCGCCCGCTTTGCCGGCCGCGAGCGCGGTAAGCAAACTGTATGGGGCGACTTGCCGAAGGCGAGATTGCGCAACTACACGTTTCCGCGCGATGAGCGCTTGCCCACGGCTTGAGGCCAGGACTATCTCGCAACCGAACCGCGGCCAAGCTTGCGCATCGGCCTAACCCCGCGGATACCTGGTTCCGCTATCTTGCCATCTCGGCAGCTTGTCTTATTGATGGTGTCATGCCCAGCTCCGCCTCTCAGACCAGCGCCGAAGCCGAACTTGCCAGCCTCATTGTGTCAACTCTCAATCTGGAAGCCCCAGCCGCATCAATTGATCCGGAGCTGCCTCTGTACAAGGAGGGGCTTGGGCTAGATTCGATCGACATGCTCGAAATCTCCCTCGTGGTGGCGCAGCGCTATGGGGTGAAGCTGCGTTCCGACGATGCCGACAATGCCAGCATCTTTAAATCCCTGCGCAGCCTGACGGACTATATCCAGACCCATGTAGCTAGCTGAATGATCGGAGCAACCAAGGCTCGCTCGCCGCTCATGGCCGTGCTGATGATAGCGGCAGTTCCGCTGCTCTTTCACCTTGTCATCCTCACGACGCGCCAAACGCCGATCGGCTTGTCTCTCCTCGGCGTCTTCAAGCTCAGCTTCGTCACCGTATCGGCCGTTGCGCATTGGAGCCTCTATAGCAGCCTCCTTGCGACCTTCGCGCTGACGTTGCGCCGCGGCCGCATGCCGCTGATCACGACCATGGCCAGCCGCCTGCACGGCCCTCTGACGGAGGAGATGATCCGATATACGCGGCGGGTCACCATCGCGTGGTCGGTGTTCTTCATGGCGCAGCTCGTCACCTCGGTCTCGCTCTTCTGCTTCGCCCCTCTGACCGCTTGGTCATTCTTTGTGAACGTGCTGGACATCCCGTTGGTGGCGTCGATGTTCGCAGGAGAATATGCCGTTCGGCGTTGCGTTCTGCGGAATCCGCCGCGCCATTCCCTGTCGATGATCGTTCGAATGGTGAGCCAATGCATGCATGAGGGATCGGCCACTGCCGCACCTCCGCGCGAAGCACCACGCTCATGAGCGTGCGCGCCGCCGAGTCCGACGACTATCTCGCGGTGTTGCGCTACGCGCCGGGTGCCCTCATGGCAATGCGCGGCAGCGCCGGCATCGATGTCGCGACCTTCCGCCGCGACGTGGCGGGACTTGCGGCTTTGCTGCCCGACAAGCCCCACCTCGTGAATCTCTGCCAGGACCGCTACCGCTTCATGGTCGGTTTCGCCGCAGCCCTCGAGCGCGGGCAGGTCACGCTCATGCCCTCGGCCAATACGCCGGGAATGCTCCAGGACCTCGCCTCAGACTATCCCGGGCTCTATGCGGTGACGGATGGCGCCCCGCCCGATCTGCCGCATCTGCCGTTCCCGCCGGTTCTACCTTCGGCGGAGGAAGCCTCGCTACTCATCCGGGGGGACCAGCCGGCTGTTGTGCTCTTTACCTCGGGCTCCACGGGCCGGCCCAAGCCCGTGCCGAAGCGCTGGTCGACGCTCGTTTCCAGCGCGCGCGCGGCTGGAGACCGGCTGGGCGCGGCCGAGTTCGAGGGCGGCTGCGTCGTCGGCACCGTGCCCCATCAGCATAGCTACGGGCTGGAATCCATCATCTTGCTCGCCTGGCAGTTCGGGCTGACAGTCTCGACCCTCTCTCCGCTATTTCCGGCCGATGTGAGCGCCGCGTTGCAGGCTGCGCCAGCGCCGCGCCTGCTCGTGACCACGCCCGTGCATTTGCGCGCCCTGGTAGCCGATACTGTCGCGATGCCGGCAGCAGGCCTTATCCTCTCCGCGACCGCCCCGCTCCCTTCGGAACTGGCCGAGGCGGCCGAAGCGCGATTCCAGGCTCCGCTCATCGAAATCTATGGCTGCACGGAGGCGGGGCAGATCGCCACCCGCCGCAGCACGCGGACAAGCGAATGGCACTGCTTCAAGGGCGTGGCGCTTTATCAGGAGGGCGGAAGCTGGTGGGCCAAGGGCGCCGCCGTAGAAGGCATCGCCCCGGTGCAGGATGTCATCGAACCCACAGCGCCCGAGACGTTCCGCTTGGGCAGCCGCTCCGCGGATCTCGTGAACGTCGCGGGAAAGCGCTCATCCATCAGCTACCTCAACCATCAACTGCTCGCGGTGCCGGGCGTGGTGGACGGCACCTTCGTCATGGACGAGGTCTCGGGTCAGGCGGTGCCGCGGCTGAGAGCGCTCGCCGTCGCACCGGGCGTGTCCGCCGAGCAGATCATGCAGGCGCTGAGATGCCGGATCGACCCGGCCTTCCTGCCGAGGCCTCTGATCCTTGTCGCCAGTCTGCCCCGCAACCGCCTCGGCAAGCTGGTCCGCGACGACATGCTGAAGCTCGCGGAACAGGCCGCGGAATGACTGAGTGGCAGAGACGCGAGCTGTTCGTGCCGGACGCGCACCCGACGGCCAGCGGGCATTTTCCCGGCCGCCCCGTTATTCCAGGCGCTCTGCTGCTGGACGAAGCGGCACAGGCCATCGCCGGTGCCGCTGCCGGGCCGGTCTGCTTCCGGGCGGTGAAATTTATCGCCCCTGCCCGCCATGGCGAACCGTTGGAGCTTCGCTGGCGCGCTCACGATAATGGAGTAGTGACCTTCGAGTTCCGGCGTCCCGGACAGGAAAAGAGTATTGTCGCCGGTACGCTGGAGACGACGGGATGAGCGGCCAGTCGCGCACGCAGGAATGGGCGAGCCGCCCGGAACGCGGCTCCACATCGGCCATCAAGCTCGCCACCTGGATCGCGCTCCGCCTCGGACGCCGCGTGGCGCATGTTTTCCTCTATCCCGTGTGCCTGTATTTTCTGCTGTCATCCCCGACGGCGATCAGAGCTTCTCGCGGCTATCTCACCCGCGCCCTCGGCCACCGCCCGCGTCTGCTGGAGATCTATCGGCACTTCCTGACCTTCGGTTCTTGCGTCTTGGATCGCGTCTATCTGCTCAACGAGCAGGAGACGTGGTTCGACATCAGCGTCGAGGGTGAGGAACTGGTTCGGCAGATCGATGCGGATGGCGGCGGCTGCCTTCTTTTCGGGGGGCATTTCGGGAATTTCGAAGCCGCTCGGATCGTCGGGCGGCGTTACCGGGACGTGCCTGTGAGCCTGCTGATGTACGAGGCGAACGCCCGCAAGATCCGGGCGGCGCTCGCGGCGATCAATCCGAAACTCGAAGCCGAGGTGATCGGCCTCGGCAGGCTCGATTCCCTCATCCTCGTGGCGGAACGGCTGCGTTCAGGCAATTTTGTCGGCGTTCTCGCGGACCGCAACATCGACGGGCGAGACATGCGGCGCCTCCCCTTCCTGGGCGCGCCGGCTGCCTTTCCGCAAGGGCCGTTCCGGGTTGCGATGATGCTGCAGCGCCCCGTCGTCATGATGGCGGGCGTCTACAAGGGACGCGGCCGCTATGAGGTGCGGTTCGAACTGCTCGCGCCCGCGCGCGACGGACGCCCGGCGGACCCACAGGCATGGCTTGACGAGATCATGCGCCGCTACGTCTCACGGCTGGAGGCGCTTTGCCGCGAGGAGCCTTACAACTGGTTCAACTTCTACGACTTCTGGGCCTGAGATGCGCGGGCTCCGGCATCTGGCGCTGCTCGGCCTGATCCTGGCCGTCTCCGCGCCCACGGCCAGGGCCGAGACACCAGCGGTTTGGGGTCTTGGCGCGCTCATGCACACACTGGCGGGGGTGCGCGCCGCCTCGGGCACCTTCACCGAGACGAAGACCCTGGCGCTGCTGAAGACGCCGCTCCATTCCTCCGGCACGCTGCGCTATGTCGCGCCGGACTATCTGAACGAGACGGTGCTGACCCCGGCCCGTGCGGATTTCGTTCTGCAGAACGGCGTTGCCACGCTGACCGCGAACGGGCAGACCCACGAGTTCAGTCTCGGTCAGGCGCCGCAGGTCGCGGGCTTGGTCGGCGGCATTCGCGACACGCTGGCGGGCGACGCGCCCGCGCTGCGGAGTGCCTACACGATCGCGCTGAGCGGCGGGCCGCAGGACTGGCAGTTGGTGCTGCGACCGAAGGATCCGGGCGTGCGGACTATCCTGAACTGGCTCAGCATTCGCGGCAGCGGCGCGCATGTCACCGAGATCGAAAGCGGGGGCGCCCACGGCGACCTCACCCAAACGACGGTTCACGAAACCCTGGCCGATGCGCCGTAGCTGGCTGCCGGCCGGGCTCTGCCTCGCTCTCGCCCTGTTGTGCGCGGTGATCGCCGCGCGCAGCCCGTACCGAACCGATATGGCGGATTTTCTGCCCCATGCGCACAGCCTGGCGCAAAAGGCGCTGGACGCTCAGGTGAGCAGCGGCGGCGCCTCGCGCATCCTGCTTCTGCAGATCACCGGCGCCCCTGCGCCGACATTGGCGGCGCTCAGTCGCAGCCTCTCGGATCGCGTTCGCCGCGATCCTGCGATCGTCGACGTGCTGAACGGCGACGGCGAGGCCATGGCGGGCATGCGGTCCTTTGTCTGGCGCAACCGGTTCCTGCTCAGCGCCAATGTCAGGCCTCAAAGTTTCACCGCAGCCGGGCTGCACATCGCACTCGACCATGATCTGGCACTCTTGAGCTCACCCTTCGGCGCTGCCGCGGCGCAAAGCCTGCCGGCGGACCCGACCGGCCTCGCGCTTTCGCTCGCGCAGCGGCTGGCGGGCGGAGGCGGCCACGGGCCACTGACCGAAGACGGCGCCTGGCTTTCTCCGGATGGCAAAGCGGCGCTCCTGCTGCTGCGCACGCGCGCGCCGGGCTTCGATATCGATGCGCAGGCCCACGCCCTGCACGTCATCGACCGGGATTTCGCCGCCGCGCGCGGGTCTATGTCCGGTGCCGGCGGGGCGCGCCTCCAGGCGACGGGCCCCGGTGTGTTCGCCGTCGATACGCGCGACATCACCCGGCGCGACGTGACGCGGCTTTCGATCCTTGCCAGTGCGGGCGCCATCCTGTTCCTGCTCATCGCCTACCGCTCGCCGCGCGTGCTGCTCCTCGGGTTGCTGCCGGTCGCCTGCGGAGCGCTCGCCGCCACAGCCGCCGTGTCCCTTGCCTTCGGCTTTGTGCATGCGATCACGCTCGGCTTCGGCGTGACCCTCATCGGCGAGGCGATGGACTATTCCATCTACCTGCTGACCCAGACCCTGCGCGGCGACGACGCCGGACGAACGCTGGCCCGGATCTGGCCGACGCTGCGGCTTGGCGCGCTCACCTCGATTGCCGGTTTCTGCACCATGTTGCTGTCGGATTTCACGGGCTTCGCCCAACTCGGGCTGTTTTCCGTGGCCGGCCTCATCGCCGCCGCCGGCGTCACGCGCTTCGTGCTGCCGGCGCTGGTGCCGGCCGGCTTCTTCGCCCGAGGCGCAGACGGCATCGGCGCACCCCTGCGGCTTCTGTTGCGCGGGCAACAACAGGTCCGCGTTCTGCTCGCGGTGCTGGTGGCGGCGTCGCTTGTAGCGCTGCTCACGCATCGTGGCTCGATGTGGGACGACAACCTGCTCAACCTCAGCCCGCTTCCCGCCGCGGCTCAGGCACTGGATCAGCGCCTGAGCCGCGAGCTTGGCATTCCCGGCACGCGCTACTTCGTCGCCTACCACGCCGAGGGGCTGCAGAATGCGCTGACGATAAGCGAGCAACTCCAGTCGGTGCTGGAGCCGTTGGTCCAGCAGAAGGCTCTGGCGGGTTACGATCTGCCGAGCCTGGTACTGCCGAGCGAGCGGACGCAGGCGGCGCGGCGCGCGGCACTGCCGGATGCCGCCACGCTACGCGCGAACCTCGCGGCGGCGACCGCAGACACGCCGTTTCGCATGGGAATCTTCGGCCCGTTCCTCGAGGATGTGGCGAAGGCACGCGCCGCCCCCCTGATGACGCCCGCAAGCCTGCCGCCGCCGCTCAGCCTGCGTCTGCAGTCCATGGTGATGCCGGAGGGCCGGGGGTGGCTGGTGCTGGCGCCCCTGCATGGCGTGGCCGACCCTGCCCTGCTGCGCACCCGGCTGGCCGCCGAGGCGCCGAGGGGCGTTGTCTTCATCGACCTCAACCAACAATCAGCCGCCCTGCTGCATACCTTCCAGCATGAGGCCGTGATGCTCGCGGTGGTGGGAAGCATCGCCGTGCTCCTGCTGCTCTGCGCGGGGCTGCGTTCCCTGCGGCGGGTGATGGCGGTGGCGGGGCCGGTGGCGGCCGCTGTGACGCTGACGGCCGCGGCGCTGACGCTCGACGGGAAGCTCTCCATCTTCATGGTCGCGGGCTTCCTGCTGATCGTCGCCCTCGGCTCAAACTACTGCCTTTTCTTTGCTGCCCGGCGGGGCGACGAGCCCGAGGCCTGGCGGCGCGCGCTTGCCTCCATCATGCTGGCCAACCTGTGCACGGTCGCGGCCTATGGGCTGTTGTCGCTTTCCCGCCTTCCCGTGCTCCACGATATCGGAATGACGGTCGCCATCGGTACATTCCTCTGCCTCGTCTGCGGTGCCGCCTTCAGCGCCCCGCCTGACGGCAGGCCGGCGCCATGAGCGCCGCCGCCGGTGTCGGCGCCTGTCTGCGCTATCCCTCACCCCGTTCATCAGCGGACAGGATCCTGCTCGTGATGCTGCCGGGGGCTGGCATCAAGGCCGAGGACTTCGCGGCCCATGGGCTGGTGGCCAAGGCGCAGGCCAGCGGCTCCGCTATCGATGTGATCGCGGTGAGGCCGGAGGTCGATCTCTACCTCGAAGGCCGTATTGGCGCGGCGCTGCACGAGGCCGTCATCCTGCCCGCCCGCGCTGCGGGCAACCGGCGGATCTGGCTTCTCGGCATTTCCCTCGGCGGCATGGGAGCGCTGCTCTATGCCAGCGATCATGCGGAGTTGGTCGAGGGGGTCGTGCTGCTCGCCCCGTTTCTCGGCACTCACGGCACGATGGCGGAGGTGGCGCAGGCTGGCGGTTTCACCTCCTGGTCCGCCGCGACATCGGCCGCGACAGCGCCGGAGCGGAACATGCTCGGCTGGCTGCAGCAATACCTGCGGGCGGGCGCGACATCGCCCCGTCTCTTCCTCGGCCATGGCGAGCGGGACCGCTTCGCCGGCGGGCATCGCCTGCTCGCGGCCGAGCTTCCGCGCGATCAGGTGGCGCTGGTCGGAGGCGGGCATGACTGGCCAGCCTGGACCGAGGCCTGGGAGGCGATCCTGGCCCGCAGCCCGTTCGGCTGAGGCCCCCTTCATTGGACGCCGCAAGCGACAGGATTATAGATGCCGGCATGAACGTCCAGGGTCCGAGCACCGAGCGTATCGTCCCGGCTGCGCCGATCTATGAAGACCTCGTACCCTATTACGCCGAGATTTGCGCTCTGTCCGAGTTGCGAAAAAAACCCGGCCTTGGCGTGGCCGTGCGGAGTGGGCGCGGCGGGCATTCGCTGCTCTACCTCAACGGCGTGCGCGTCGATCGCAGCACCGGCTATCCGATACTGGAGCTTTGCCCGCCGCACGCGCGGCCCGGCCGGATGGGGGCCGCAATCAGCGTCAACTCCCACTACCGCAACGCGAACTGGGTCGCGGTGGAAGATCGCGACTTCGTCTTTCGTGGTGCGCTGGCGCCAGGGGAGCCCGTCACGCGCGAGACCTATGAGCGGACGCAGGCGCTTGCGCGCGCTAGGGGCCTGCTGGACGGCATCGAATTCCACGAGCGTTTCTTCCGAGAAAAACCGCCCGGCATGTCGACGGAGGATTTCAAGTACGAAATCTCCATTGCAACCGACTATGGGGTGCAGTTGGGCCGTCACTGCTACCGGGCGCGGCTGCCGCTGGACGAACGCCGGATGCAGCTGATCGTCGATTTCCTCAATGCGCTGAACCTCCCTTATCGCACCGGCGCCGCGTTCTATCGCTGGCGGCTTATCAACGACAACTGCGTGCATGTGGCGCATAACGCGCTGGCCGCCGCCGGGTTCTGGGCGCCCTGGCCTACCGGGCAGTTCGCGCCCCTCGCCGTCTTCCGCTTTCCGGTTCCCAAGAACATGCTCGTTGATCTTGCCCTTCGCGCCAATGATCTTCCCCTGGAAGACGCCGAGGCGCTGTTCGCGGACGACGCCGCCCGGCGCGCGCTGCTGGAGACCGGAACCTTGCCAACCGGACCCGCGGCTCTCACCTCGATGGGCCCAGCCATCCCGGACAACGAAATCTACGACGTGGGAAAGCTTCGTCTGATCTTCTACGACAATCCTTTTTGGGGTCCCTACCGCGGGTGGTTCCGACGTATTCTGAGCGAGCCGCGCTACACGGACCTTCTTGCCAATCTGCGTCATTTCTCCGAGCGCTATCGGAGCGCCGCCGGCCGGTCGCAGCGTCGCGCAGCCTGGCCGCCCGATCGTGTCCGCTTTCACGATAGCTATGAGCGCTATCTCGCCACCGAAACCGCCAAGGTCGGAGATTGGCTGAACCGCCTGGATGCACCGGTTCCGCAAGTCGGGGCGCGGCCGTGACCCCGCCGCTGATGATCTCCAGCCTCTGCCTCGCCACCGCTTTGGGTGCCGGGCAGGACAAAACCTGGGACGCCCTGGTGCGTGGCCGAAGTGCGTTGGCGCCCTGCCGTTTCGATAGACTGCCCATCGCAGCCTATGCCGGGGAAGCGGGCGGGCTGAATGACGCACCACTGATCGGCGACTGGGCGCCATTTGATTGCAGAAACAACCGTCTTGCCGAACAGGCGTTGCGCGCGGATGGTTTCGAGGCGGCGGTGGAGAGAGCCAAAGCCCTGTATGGGCCTTCGCGCATCGGCCTTTTCACCGGCACCAGCACGTCCGGCATCCTGCAGACTGAAGAGGCGTACCGTCAGCTCTGTCCCATGAATGGCACTCTGCCGCCGGGCTTCGATTACGACCGGACCCACAACACCTACGCCCTCGGCCGCTTCGTGCGAACGCGGCTGGGGCTCGCCGGACCAAGCTTCACCATTTCCACGGCCTGCGCCGCGACGGCCAAGGTGTTTGCCGCCGCATCGCGCATGGTGGCGGCCGGTCTCTGCGACGCTGCGGTCGTGGGCGGCGCGGACAGTTTCTGTGCGACCACCCTGTTCGGCTTCCAGTCGCTCGGCGTCATGGCAGAGGGTCCCTGCCGTCCCTTCGATGCCGAGCGGAGCGGCATTTCCATCGGCGAGGGAGCGGGCTTTGCGCTTCTGGAGCGTGCGGACGCCGCTGCGGCAGGCGAGGCTCTCATGCTGCTGGGAACGGGGGAGAGTTCCGATGCCTATCATATGTCCTCTCCCGATCCCGAAGGGAGGGGCGCCGAGGAAGCCATGCGGCGGGCACTGAGCCACGCGGGGCTACGGCCGGAGGCGATCGACTATATCCACATGCACGGGACCGCGACGCTGGCGGGCGACGCCGCCGAGGACAAGGCCGTGACCACGCTCTTTGGGGCGCACACGCCGCGCAGTTCCACCAAGGGCTTCACTGGCCACACGCTGGGCGCCGCCGGCATCGTGAGCGCGGCTATCGGCGCGCTGAGCATCCAGCATGGCTTCCTGCCCGGCAGCCCGCATACCAGCAGGCTGGATCCGGCCTTCGCCTCCGGCCATCTGCTGGAGGGGCGCGAAGCCAGGGTCGATCGGGTGATGTGCAACGCATTCGGTTTCGGCGGGGTGAATTGCGCCGTCATCCTGGGCCGGGCCGCGTGATTCCGCTTTTTGTCGAAGGTATCGGCCTGTGCGGGCCTGGCCTGGCCGGCTGGGCGCTCAGCCTGCCCATCCTGACCGGGAAAACACCCTATGTGCCAGCCCCTCTTGCGGTTCCACCAGCCAGCCTTCTGCCGGCCAACGAACGCCGCCGCGCCCCACAGAGTGTGAGGCTTGCTTTGGCCGCCGGCGCGGAAGCCTTCGAAGCCGCCGGCATGTCTCCAGCGACGACGCCCGCAGTGTTTGCTTCCTCCGGCGGGGATGGCGAGACCATTCATAGTATTCTGGAGACGCTGGCCGGACCGGATCCTGCCCTTTCACCCACGAGGTTCCACAATTCGGTTCATAACGTCGCGGCAGGATATTGGAGCATCGCGACCGGCGCCAGGACCCCCGCGACCAGCCTCTGCGCGCATGATGGCAGCTTCGCGGCCGGGCTGATCGAGGCTGGCGCGCAGGCGATGGCCGAACGCGACGCCGTGGTGCTCATTGCCTACGACCTGCCGTATCCCGGTCCGCTGGCCCTGGCCCGCTTGATCCCAGAGGCGCTCGCCGTGGCCCTGGTGCTGTCGCCCGCGCCGCGCGGCGTCGGTCGCATGCGGATCGACCTGAACCTGAGCAGCCATCGCGGCGCCGTCACGGCGGCGTCTCCGCCAGATCTCGAACCGATGCGCCGAACCGTGCCGGCCGCGCGATGCCTGCCCTTATTGGCAGCCCTGGCTTGCCGCGCGCCAGCCGAGATCACCCTCGATTACCTGGACGACCTCGCGCTTCACATCCGGGTTGGACCGGCAGACGCCGCATGACCCTCATCGCACGCAATGAGATCCTGGCGTTGATTCCGCATGCCGGTGCCATGTGTCTGTTGGACGGCGTCGAAAGCTGGAACGACACCGCCATCGCGTGCTTCTCCGCCCGCCACGCGGCGCCGGATAATCCGCTGCGTCGATCGGATGGGAGCCTTGGCGCGGCCTGCGGCATCGAACTCGCGGCCCAGGCGATGGCGGTCCACGGCCGGCTCACCGCGCCCGCGGAAGGGCCGCCGCGCCCGGGCTTCCTGGTAAGCCTGCGCGATGTCCGCCTGCTCGCGACGACCTTACCGCCCGGCATCGGACCGCTGACGGTGATGGCCCGGCGAACCATGGGCGATGCACGGGGCGCGGCTTATGCCTTCACCGTTGCAGCGGCAAGCAATGAGTGGCTGAGCGGACGGGCAACAGTCCTGTTCGAGGCGCCGCCATGAAGCGTGCTCTGGTCACCGGTGCGAGCGGCAGCATTGGTGGCGCCATCGCCGCGACGCTCGCCGCCGCCGGGCACCATGTGATTCTCCACGCCCACGGGCAGCTTGCGCGGGCCGAGGTGCTGGCGGCGGAAATTCGCGCATTGGGCGGGAGCGCGGAGGCGAGCCGCTTCGACATCACGGATGCCGATGCAACCGCCGCGGGGCTGGCCCGGCTGCTGGAAGATGGACCCATCCAGATCCTGGTGAACAATGCCGGCATCCACGACGATGCGGTGATGCCGGGGATGCGGCGCGACCAATGGGCCCGCGTCATCGACGTCTCCCTCAACGGCTTCTTCAACGTCACGCAGCCGCTGCTTCTGCCCATGATCAGAACCCGCTGGGGGCGCATCATCAACATCTCGTCCGTCACGGCGGTAATGGGCAATCGCGGACAGACGAACTATGCCGCAGCGAAGGCCGGGCTGCACGGAGCCACGCGCTCGCTCGCGCTGGAACTCGCCAGCCGCGGGGTTACCGTGAATGCCGTCGCACCCGGCATCATCACCTCTCCAGGGACGGAGGCACTGTTCCCGAAGGAGGCGATCACGCGGATGGTGCCGATGCAGCGCGCCGGAGAGCCACGGGAAGTGGCGGATCTCGTGGCCTTCCTGGCCTCGGACCGAGCCGCCTACATCAGCGGGCAGATCATCTCCATCAACGGCGGGATGGCCTGAGACGTCGGCCGATCGCCTCCAAGGTGAGTCGGCAATACATGCGGGCGAGCAGGAGATTGTCGCGCCCATAGCGGAAATGCGAGATGCCCCCTTCATCTGTGCGAAAATATCGCACCGGCACGGGGCGGTTGATGGCGGCGACGCCTCGCCACGACAGGCGGATGACGGCCTCGGCGTCAAAATCGTAACGCCGCATGTGCGGGCTCGCTTCCATGACCGAGAGCAACGGCGCGATCGGGTAGATGCGGAAGCCGAATAGAGCATCGCTGATGTCTGCCGCTGTCAGCCAACGCACGATCAAATTGGAAATCCGCCGCCCGAGCACCCGCACACGCGGCGCCGAGGCATCGAACACCGGAACACCGAGAATCATGGCCGACGGGTGCCGCGTGGCGAGCGTCATGAACTCCCCGATGGCTTCGGCGGGATGTTGACCATCGGCGTCCATGACGAGTGCATGGGAAAATCCGAGATCAGCGGCGGCGCGGAGGCCCTCCAACACGGCGCCGCCCTTGCCGCAGTTGCGGGCCAGCCGCAAAACGCGAAGCGCTGGGGTCGCCGTGATGCCGTCGGCGGAACCGTCGGTGCTGCCGTCGACCACGAGCCAAACCGGCTGCCAGTGGCGCGCGGCCTCGCGCACTGTCGCCGCAAGTCTTGGCCCCGTGTTGTAGCTCGGGATCAGCACCAAGCGGGCACCGTCCACGACGCGCCTCAGCCGTTCAAGGCCTCTTTCGCGCCGCCGTAGAAGCGCCGCCTGTCGCCACTCAGGCGGAAGCGCAAGTGCGAGAATTTCGTGACGTAGTAGATGATGCGGAAGAGATAAAGCCGTCCGCGCACAGGCCAGCCATCGGCCACGCTGCCCGCCAGAAGCGATAGCACCGCCTCCTCCACACGGAACATATTGCGCGGCGACATGAAGAGGTTGCGCATGGCCGGCTCTCGAATGCGATAGATGAACCACGTGAAAGCGCCGAGCGCTTTCCGCGTGCGGGCGTCATAGCGGCGTAGCAGCCGTGCTGCCCTGTGGGGCGCGTGGAGGCAGCCATCAACGGCTTCGGCCGCCGCGAAGGCGCTGACCATCGCGAGATATACGCCGGTCGAAAAAACCGGATCTATGAAAGCACAGGCATCGCCGACCATGAGAAAGCGATCGCCACTGGTCTGCCGAGTCTGATACGAGTAGTTGCCCGTGGCCGCGACATCCCCCACGAGTGCAGCGTCCTGCAAGCGGTCGGCGATATCGGGACATGAAGCGATCAGCCGGCGAAAGAAGGCATGCAGATCCGTGCTGCCGCGAGTTTTGAAGAATTCCGATGGGCAGACGGCGCCCACGCTCGTCGTGCCGTCGGAAAGCGGGATGAACCAGAACCAGCCATTATCGAACCAGACGATGGAGATGTGGCCTTCGTCCTTGCCGGACAGCCGGCGCGCGCCCGAGAAATGACCGAAGATCGCCGCGCTGTTGTTCCGGACGTTTCTTTCCTTGATTTGCATCTGTCCGGCGAGGAGCGTGTCCCGGCCGGAGGCATCGACCACGAAGGCAGCCTCCCAACGCCGCTCGGTGCCATCCGCGCCTTTGGCGGTTATGACGGGGCGTCCACCCTTTGGGAAGGTGACCGTCTCGACCCGGCACTCCTCGACAACCTCGGCCCCCTTCTCTGCCGCATTTCGTAGCAGCATGTGGTCGAAAGTTGAGCGTCTGACCTGGAAAGCATATGGAAAGCGTTTGTCCAGTGCTCTGCCGAACTCGTATTTCACCCGTTTGCCGTGATAGGGCGACACGAATTCGATGCCGTATTTGTGCATGGCGCTCGTCTCGAGCTTGTCGCGCACCCCGAGCCGGTCGAAGAGCGGCAGGTTCTGCGGCAGCAGTGATTCGCCAATGTGGAAGCGCGGATGGCGATCCTTGTCGGCGAGCACAACGCGATGCCCGCGCTCCGCGAGTAGCGCGGCGACAGTCGATCCCGCCGGGCCACCGCCCACCACGAACACGTCGCAGGTGGCGGCGGGAGATCTACTCTGTTGAAGCTCAGTCACAGCCGCCTTTCCCTCCCGGCGAGCGACGCAGACGCTGACCCTGCCATCTCATTCGCCGAAACTCGCGTGACGTGGAGTTAGGCCATAGTTGTCCCGCTTGTCCAATACGCGGCATCGGACGGAGAACCGCCCTGACCGGAGTGATGAGCGGGTCTTGCCGATGCCGCCCGCCGCGCCCAGTCGCTGCTGGTGGGAAATAATCGCGAATTACCTGTCGTTTGAGGGGCGACTACGGCCCCTATCCGCCCGCCGAGCCGTTGCGCGCCGGGTTATGTGGCCAATGGCCAAATCCCGACAGGTCAGGCTGCACCCAAGCTGCTTTCTCTGACCCCGCGCCGCTCGAAGAAAATGTCCCGAACGGCTTGCAGCCGACGAAGCCGGACGACCCGTCGCCTATCATGCAAACCTGCGCCGCGCGGCTACCAGAAGCTTGGCGCGGTCGAGGACCGTGATATGGCCGGACGACGTGTCGTACTCGACGATGCCAATCTGGCGCCAGCCGTTCAGCACCGTGATGACGCTGCGCGTCGTGACACCCAAAAGGTCGGCGAGATCACCCTGTCGATATCGTCCGTTCAGCCGTACCCCACCCGGCACAAGGCGGCCATGCTTATCCCCCAGATAGAGGATCTGGCGGGCAAGCCTTTGTTCGACGCTTTCGAACGTGGCGTCTTCCAGCAGCGAGTAGGTCCGCCGCAGCCGTGCCGCGAGCGCTTGGGCAAGCGCCGCACCGAGCCCGGGCGCCGTGTGAAGTACCTGCATAAACACTGGGGCGCTGACGCGCAGCAGGCGGAGCGGCCCTTCTGTCAGGGCATCCGCGGTCCGCACACCATGGTTGAGGATGCCGAGTTCGCCGAACAGCTCGCCGACGCCGACGACTTCGACCATGAGGTTTTTTCCGGAGTCATCCCCGGACCCGATCCGTACTCGCCCTGGTCCGCCCACTACGGCATAAACATGGTCCGCAGCGTCGCCCTTCTGAAAAATCATTGTTCGGTCGGCACAGTCGAGGATCATACTGCCGCGTGCCAACTCAGCGAGCGCGCCGGCCGGGAGATTTCTGAAGATAGCCACCGTTTTGACTGTCATCTCAGCTAGCAAGCCTTCCCGATCCTCCAAGCCAGTGTCGCACCAACCGGTCGCGGGATCGACCTGCAGAAAAAGGGAGAAGATCTGTCTCCCGGACAAACCGTAGATACCAGGTCGGAGCGAAAATTCTTCGGCTTGGCTGGATCGCAGACTAGCTTCTAGCGCCGAGCTGGCAACAGGCCCCGGCATGTTCTGGATGGACAACGACCACCATGGCAGATGTGACGACGCATGAGACGAGGCTGGTCGAGAGCTTCATGCCACCGTCGTTACGGCTTGCCATGGGCGCCGCATCGCGGCCGCCGGAAGGCGACATGGCGCTCATCTGGGTGGACATTGTGGGTTCGACGGGGATTGCCGGACGGCTTGTGGAAAGCGGGCCTGCGGGCGCGGAGGCCCTCGCCGGCCTGCTGACGCGGCATTTCGACCGGTTGCTCGACCTGCTGAGCCGGCACGGCGGTGAGCCGCTCATGTTCGCGGGGGATGCACTGCTGGCTGGGTGGCATTGTGCGGACGAGGGACCGGGTTCTGCCGTGGCACGCGCGGTCGCCTGTGGCCAGACCATTCTAGTTGCCCCCGCCGGCACTCCGGACGCCACCTCGGTTTCGGGCGATCGTCTGCAGCTGCACGTCGCGATTGCCGTCGGTGCCCGCCGGACGACCGCCATCGGTCCGGGACGCAACGTTCTCACCGTGACGGTCGGGGGCGGGCTGGCTGACCTTCAGGCCACCACGCGGACCAAACTGCCTGAGGAAATCCTACTCTCCGACGCGGCCCGCGCGGCTCTCGGCGAGGACGCCGAGGCCGTCCGGGCCGGGCCCAACGCCTTCCGCCTCGTCGCACTGCTCCGCGCCCCTCCGCCCGTGCCGCTCTCCATTCCGCCGGTGCCCGCGGACGCGCTGCAACGTGTGACGACGCATGTTCCGCTGCCGCTCGCGAGCCGGCTCGACCGCGGCCTGCTGGACTGGGGGGCCGAGCTGCGTCGGGTGACAGTCGTGTTCGTCGGGATCCCGGATCTCGACCACTCCTCCCCGGGCGTCCTGCGGACGCTGGAGACGGTGGCGGAGACGGTCGGCCCGCTCGTACGCCGGCACGACGGCTACGTGCACCAGCTCCGGGTCGATGAGAGCGGCGCCAATATGGTGATCTATTTCGGCATCCCGCCGGTGGCACATCCGGATGACCCATCGCGAGCCGTCCGTTGCACCATGGACATCAGAGACGCCTTGCGACGTGGCGGGCTACGCGCCTGCTTCGGTGTCGCCACGGGACGCGTCGTCTGCGGCATCGTGGGCAATGACCTCTTCCGCGCCTTTGCCATATTCGGCAACCCGGTCTACCTGGCCGCGCGCCTCCAGGCGGCTGGGCCCGGAATGATCCAGTGCGACGACGCCACGATGCGTGGCGCTGGGGACGGGGTCGCCTTCCTGCCGGTCGGACGGAAGCAGCTGCGCGGCGTCGCGCCCCCGGTCGCGGTTTGGACGCCCCGGCGGCAGGAGCACGCCGATGCGCCACTGCCGATGTACGGGCGCACAGACGAACTCGACACGCTACTGGCAGCCTTGCGCCGCGCGGAGACCGAACCCGCGCCGGGGGGCCGGCTGCCGCTGCTTCTGATCGAGGCCGAGGCCGGCATGGGCAAATCCCGCTTGATCGCCGAACTGCAGGCGCAAGCGGCGGCCGACGGTGTAGTCGTCTTCTCGGGCTACGCGGACCGCATCGAACGTCAGGTGCCTTTTCGCGTCTGGCGTGGCGTTCTGGAAAGAGTGCTCGGCCTCGACACCGCCGCTTCCGGCGTCGACGAGCGCGCTGCCCTGCTCGACAATCTGGGCCCAGCGCTCGCCCCGCGCGCGGCGCTGCTGAACGCCATTCTGCCGCTGGACCTGCCCGAGACGGCGGAAACCCAGTCGCTCACCCCGCAGCGGCGCATTCCCCTGCTCCAGGAGATGCTCCTCGCATTGCTGCGCCGGGCCGCCGGGGCAAATCGGCTGCTGGTGACACTCGATGACGCGCATTGGGCGGATGAGCAGAGCTGGGCCTTCGCGGAGATCGCCGCCCGCGAGGTGGCGGGGCTCGTGCTGGTCGTGGGCATGCAGCCGCTGGAGGATGACGCTTGGCCGGATGCCCTCACGGCGGCCGGTGCCCGCAGGCTGCGGCTTAAGGAGCTGTCGGAAGCAGAGCAGGACGCACTGGTTATGGCGCGGCTGGGGACCGAACGGCTTGCGCCCGACCTTGCCGCCCTGATGCGGGCGCGAACACGCGGGCATCCGTTTTTTTGTCTCGAACTGGCGCGCGCCCTGCTGGAGGAGGGTCTGATCGAGGTCGTGGACGGAACCTGCCGCATCGCCCGTCACGTCGATGCCGCTCGTCTGCTGCTGCCCGACACGGTACAAGCCATGACCATCCGACGCCTCGACCAGCTTGAGCCGGACAGCCAGGTGACGCTGAAGGTTGCAAGCGCGGCCGGCTTGCGGTTTCCGAGCCAGCTGGTCGCGGAAATCCACCCACTCCTCAAGACTGCGCCAGAGGTCGTCTCCGGCCACCTCTCCCAGCACCATCGCATCGGTTTCCTCGAGCCTGACCTGATCGAGGAACGCGACGGCTACGCCTTCCGGCATGGCATTTTGCGCGATGTCACCTACGTCCTGATGCTCTACGCCCAGCGGCGACAGCTGCACCGAGCCATAGCTGACTGGTATGAACGAGTGTTCGTGGACGACCGCTCACGCCTCTATGTGCTCCTCGCGCATCATCTGGAAGCGGCGGGAGAGGCCGAACAGGCCGCCTCCTATCTGCTGCTGGAGGCAGAGCGGCTGTTCCGCGCGGGGCTCGTACGGCAGTCGGTGGAAGTCGGTCTGACCGGCGCGCGGCTTCTGGGCGCCGATCTGCCGGTCGGCGGCACGGAGCTGCGCGCAGCCGTCGGCGTGGAGCTGGAACGCATCAACGAGCTTCTCGGCGATCGCGCCCCGCAGGAACTCGTATCTCTGCCGCCGCTGGTCAATACGACGGCAGGCCATCTCATCCGGCTGCTGCTGGCTCTGGCGCCCTTCGCCTTTCAGTTCGAGCAGGAGCTTTTCGCCCTGATGGTCTGCAGCTCCCTGCGTCTGACGCTGGAGTACGGGAACGGACCTTTCGCCGCGGATGTCTATGGCATGTATTCGATCATCTTCGGCGCCATGTCGGGCGATCGCGTCATGGCGGTCGGTTGGAGCCGCCTCAGCCTGACCATGCAGGGGACGGCGCGCGGCGCAAGCTTCTCCCGTTGTGCCTTCATTCATATCTGGTTTCACAGCCACTGGGTGTCGTCGCTCGATGCCGGCATGGACCTCGCTCTGGCCGGCGGCGAAGCGGGTCTCGGCGATCGGGAGATCATCTACGGCTGCTTCAATCTCGCAGGCTTTGTCGTGCTGCAAGCAGCCGCCGGCCGGCCTTTGCCGGAGGTGATGGACGCCTGCCGCCGCCACTTGTCGACAACATCCGGCCAAGTGCTGAACTCGGCCTATCACCTTATTCTCGAGCTGCAGTTTGCCAAGGCGATGGCCGGACTGACAGCCGGTCCGCTCTGTCTTGGCGACGCGGAGTATGACGAGACGGCCGACATTGCCTCAATCATGGAGAGCAACCTCGGCAATCAGATCGGCTATTACCTGGTCACGATGACGCGCCTTCATCTGCACGACCAGGATTGGCCCGGAGCCCTTCGATTTGCCGAGCGGGCGCGCGCGGCGCTGCCGTTCTTCCTCGGCCAGACCGCCGAGTTCGAGCTTGCCCAGTACCGCGGCTTGGCGGCCTTGTCGTTGGCGGCGTTCGACACCGGCGCGGAACGTGCGGTTCGTGGTCCTGTCACCCTGGACCGGGAGGGGCTCATCCAGGACGGATGGGACTGCATGGAGCAGTTGCGGCTCTGGAGCGGACCCAACCCGAACCTGTTCGGGCATAAGGCAGAGCTGTTGGACGGGCTGCTGCACGCCGCGCGGGGTTCCGCGGCCGAAGCGGTCGAGCGGCTGCGGCGCGCCGCAGATGGCGCCCTTCGCGGTCGCTTCCTCCAGGATGCGGGGCTCGCCCAGGAATATCTCGCTCGCGTGCTGCGGCGGGCTGGCGACGAAGCCGGAGCGGCAGAGGCGGCGGAACAGGCCCGGCGGCTGTTCGCTGACTGGGGGGCGGTGTCGAAGCTCGCGCTCATCGACCGCGAGTTCCCGGCGACCTGACCGAGCCTCCCGGCGAAGCGCCCATCTCTCAGGAAGCGCCCGTCTATCACGAAGTGCCTGTCTCTCACTATGGCGTGCGGCGTAGAAGCAGCGCGTGGGCGTGCATGTCGGGCGCGAGCGCCAGGGCGACCACATACGGTGTCGTCAGGACATCCCGAAGGCGGCAAAGGTTAATGGGGATGGTGGCGACGGTCATATTGCCGAGGCAGGCAAGCGTATCGAACAGTTTTGCCGGCGCCAGAGACGTCTTCCAGACATCGAGCAGCGTCCGCGATGCCTGATGCCCGGTGATGGTGACATCGCTGGCGGTGAGGCCCTGGCGCTGGATCAGGCGAAGTGCCGCAAGCGGCGCCGTGCCGCCGCCGAACGTCGTAAACTCGCGCAAACCCTCCTGCGTGATCTGGAAGAAGGGACCGCTGAAGAGCTCCTCCGTAGGGTCCCGCCAGGCGGGAACACCGGTGGAGGCGCCGTCCGAAACTTCGCGGCGCTGCGCGTAGAGAGCCATCTGACCGAAGTTCTGCTCCTGGGCGATGACCTCGCTATCGATCAAGGTCCAGAGCGCCGTGCGGCCCAGCCGCTCGCGGCCGACCACCGCCGCCGCCGCGCCGTCGGCGGCACTGATGGCCTGGGATGTGGTGTAGCTGACTGCGCGTGACCAGCCGCCGCCGATCGCGATCAGCACGTTGTGCGCCCGGCCGGTGCGCACCAGAGAGTCCGACAGCAGCGCCGCGATATTGAAATTGGCGAAGTCATTGGCCAGAGGAACGGTCAGCGTGTTCTTCGGCAGGCCGACGACCGCAGCCAGCCGAAACAGATCGTGCGGCACGATGTAGCTATTGGGCGAGATGCAGCCGATCACATGGTCGATCTGCTCCGGCACCAGCCCGGCATCGTGGATCGCCATCAGCGCGGCGGCGCTCAGGATATCGATTACGGTCTCGCCGTCTGCCAGCACATGCCGCCTGTCGAAGCCCAGGAACAAATCCTTTCCCGACACGTCATGCTTCCGCAGCCACTCGAAGATCGGGTCGTTATTGTACCTTATCTGCGACGGCAGCGTATGGCCCATCCCAAGAATGCCAACCCGCCGCTCAACCATCTTGCCACTCGGCCCGATGCAGACCCAGCCGGTCCTGCAACACGATCTCGGCGGTCTGCAACGCGCCCTCGACCCAGGTCTGGTTGGTGGAATACGCCTCGCCGCAGAGGTAGCACGGGAAGTCGTCGACGGGTTGGGTCATGCGCCGCACCAACCGGGCCGATTCGTAGTTGGGGTTCCAGAAATGGACACCGCCGCCGTAAGGATCGCGCGACCAGTCCATATAGGCGGCATCGACGGGCTCCGGCGCCTGATCCACACCATGCATCATCTTCAGTTGCCGATGCATCTCGGCCACCATCGTTCGAGTGGCGCTGTGCGCCTCCCAGTTCTGGCGCAAGCGTTTCCCAAAGGGATCATCGGGGACCTCAGCTGTCGCGGGGACACCTACGAAGAGCGGTCGCACGGCGCCGGTTTCGGCGGTGTGGCGGCGCGTGTCGAGGCCGCTCCAGAACGTGACGTTAAGCAAATCATCATAGGCCATGACCAACGCCGGGTCGTTGGGATGTGGCACCGTGCGGCCATCGGAGCCATTGAGCCAGTAATAGCATTGCCGTAGCGGCATGTCCGTGAGCGAGCGGCCTTTCGAAACCCCGGCCTCTTGCCACCAACACTCCCGATAGAGCAGAAAAAGCTTGAACAGAGGCACGGCTGAGACCGACAGCAGGTCACGGCGGAAGGCGGGATCCGCCAGCACGGGTCCCTCCGGCCGCAGCAACTCCAGCGAGCGGCGCGGCATCGCGAGCAGCAGCGCGCGGGCAAGGCGCGTGCGGCCATTGCGGAAGACGAGCCGCACCCCTGTCGATCCGTCCGCGAAGGCGGCGCGCTCGAAGCCCGTCAGCCAGTGGTCGAGCACGGTTTCGCCGCCCGCCGCCTCGAAGGCCGTCCGCAGCGACCACGGCACGGATTCGTAGCCAGCATCCACCATCCGGTAGCTGACCTCGGGCGTGAAGTTGAAGTATTCGGCGGTGAGGTCGAGGGCGTTGTAGTTGCCGCCCAGGCAGTCGTAGCCGATGGTCGCTCTTGCCCCGGCATATCCATCCGGGCTCATCATCTTGGCGAGCAAATTCCACAGGCCATGATGCCACAGATCGGGTACGCCCGTCGCGCGATCGATCGCGACGGTGGCGAGATACTCGCGCAGAGTGCTGCCCGCGAGGTGCTCGGCGATACCCGGCATGAGTTGCTGAAGCGCGCGCCCGATGAGTGCGGCGGGACTCTGGCCTCCTCGCGCCGCCAGCCAAGCCTGTTCGGAGGCATCAAGCGCATATGGCAACGCCGCCGGACGACCGAGATCGCTCGTGCGGAGCAGCCGTCCTCTCAGGAAGGCGATGTTGCCCGGAACATCCACCGCCTGGTCATGCCAGGACAGGTTCAGTGCCTTCTCGATCAACCCCGTGACCAGACGCTGCGCCGGGGCGACATACCGCATGCCCCCGATCTCGGCCGTCGTCTCCGGCAGATGAGGCGAGCGCGCGGAAAGCAGGCGGCCGCCGATACGGTCGCTGCCCTCGAACAAAGCGACCTTCAGCTTCCGGTCGCAACGCCCTTCCGCCCATGACGCGGGGAGCGACGCGGCGGGCAGCGGACCGCCCAGAAGCCGCCAACCCGAATAGACGCCACTGATCCCGCCTCCGACGATTGCCACATCGACATCCGGTTCATCGCACTCCATCCATTAGCCTCCTGCCGATTGGCCGTTTTGCTTACGGTGTCGATGTGGAGCGCGCCTCATTCTCACCGAACTTCGGTCTCGACCGGGCCCTTCGGCAGCCCGATTGACGCTCCGGATCATTCAAGCTTTTGCTGCCAGTAAGGCTTGTCGTAGTACGGAGGCGCTGCCGTCGTGTCGATCTGCACCACGATCATCTGCGGCCTACCCCTGTCCGCACCGCTCAGAACCATCGGCCAGGCTTCGTCCAAATCCGCAGTCTTGGCGATCGGCCAGGCATCCGCTCCGAGCGACCGGGCAAGCCGCACGAGGTCGGGCTTGCCGAGTTCGTTCATCCCCGCGAAGCCGCCGTTTGCCGGAAACAGCATCTCCATGCCCTGGGTCACCATCCGAAGGTCGTCATCCGCCAGCACCACCCAGACGGCGCCGATGCGATGCTTGGCGGCAGTCGAAATTTCGCCCGCATGCATGAGCAGCGCTCCGTCACCGACCAGGGCGACCGCGAGCCGGTCCGGCGCGCCGACGCGGGCTCCAATGACGCCGCAAACGGCGAACCCCATCGGGCCCATTGCGAGCGAGCTGTGACACTCCTGCGCGCGGTCGATGATGAGGTAGTGCAGCCCCCAGCCGACGCAGTTGCCGCAATCGATAAAGACGAGGGCGTTCTCCGGCAGGAGCTTATTCAACAGCCGGCAGAGTGCGGCCGGGTGCAGAGGCCTAGCCTCGGAGGCGTACGCCGCGGGTGAAACGACGGGGGCATGCGTCTGCTTCAGCGCGGCGATCGTACGGCCGCGCTCCTCGACGGCGGCGACGTCGCGCGGCCATGCCGGCGACCTCTCCCACAGCCCGCGCAGAAATGCGCCGGCTTCCGCGACACAGCCATCCGTCACAGGGAAGCCGCGGCCAATGACCGCCGGGTTGATGTCGACCTGAAGGAACGAGCCGCTCGGCACCAGCATGGGGTTCCAGCGATAGGTCGCGAGTTCACCAAGCGATGAGCCGATGACGATCAGAGCGTCGTGCGCGGGCTTGCCGTCCTGCCCGATCATCCAGAACTGCGGCCACTGGCAGCCCGCGAGGCCGTAGGTGCGGAACGACAGGCTGTGGGTCTCGGGGAAGACGCCCTTGCCGTCCGAGGTCGTCATGATCGGGATCTGCCACCACTCGGCCAAGCATCGCAGCGCCCGGGCCGTATCCGGATCGCGAACCGCCTCGCGGCAGCCGTGGCCGAGCAGGATCAACGGCCGTTTGGCGCCCCCGAGGATCTCGAGCGCCCGCTGCACGCCCTTGGCTGGCGCGCCACCGGGGGCGCAGCGATAGGCCGCCGAACTCCAGGGCGGCCGTGGCGCGACGCCGCCGCAGGAGGGGCTCGCCGCCACATTGTCGGGCACTCCGATCCTTACGGCGCGGCGCGGGACAGATAGCATGTCGCGCAGCGCCTGCTCGATCAGGATGGGCGCACTCGCGGCATCGGCAAGGTCGGCACTGTAGGCTGTTGCAGCGGCGAAGATTGCGCGCACGTCGAGCCCGCAATCGGTGCCCTCCTGCAGATAGCCCCGCCCGAGGTAGGGTTGCCCGACCTCTCCCGTCAGTGCCAGCACCGCAGAGCCACCGAACTGTGCGTTCATGGTGCCTGTAAGCGCATTGGTCGCACCAGGTCCGCTTGTCACCATCACTACGCCGGGCTTGCCCGTCGCGCGGTAATAGCCGTCCGCCATATAGGCGGCAGCCGATTCATGCCGGCACACCACAAATCTGAATTCCTCACGGCGCTTATGAAGACGCTCCAGCATGTTCGCGAGGCCGGCCCCGGGTATGCCGAAGATCAGAGTGGCGCTTTCTACCGCGAGGTAATCCAGGATCTGGTCGGCAACGTTATGCGATGCAACGCCGCCGCGGGCTCCGAGCGAGGTGGCCGGCCGAATCCCCATCTTTGGCTCCCAAGTTGAGAGAGAGAGATGATAGACGGGACGCTCGGTTCTGTCGAACACGAAACGTCATTCAGTGCGTCGGGGAGTTCGTTGCATGATGAAATTTACGGGCAAGTCTGGCAAGGAAACGTTTCGTAGGCCAACCTGCCCGGCGACATCGCCAAAACGGCGTTCACGCCCTATGAAATACTTCATATTAGGTTACCGCCAATTGTGGCGTGATCGCGGCACGGAGCTGGCGATAGCTGGATGGTCCATGCTTAGGGACAGACGGCCTTAGCCGATGACGTACGTGCGACAAAGCCGGGTCTTCAATCATTATGTTTTAGTACTACAACGGCCTGCTGCGCGGGAACCACCCTACCGGCAACGATCCCGCCTGCCATGCCATGATGGGTGAGCGACGGGATTTCGGAATCTGCGGAGCGGCGTCTTCAGCGAGGTTAAAAAGCCATGCTTATGACCGTCAAGGCCGAACTTCTTCACGAGACACCGCCCTCGATGCCGGGCCGCGCCTGCATAGAGGCGGTCAGGGGGGGTCACGTGTCGATCGCCTGGATCAGCGTCTCAAGGCTGGCGCGGGAATGCATGACGGATGCCATTGCACGAGAGAGCCGGTTCTTCAGAATTGAGTCGTTCGACACCGCAATCTCTTGCATCAAGCTGTCAAAAGAGCCGCTGGACTTGGTCGTCTATCATGCGAACGGCACCGACATGGCAGATCTTCAGGAGATCACACGGCTCAGAAGAGCACTGGCCTCAAGCAAGCTTCTCGTCATCTCCGATCAGTCCACGATGTCGTCGGAGGTGGTCCGCGAGATCCTGGCGGAAGGCGCCGCGGGCCTGGTCCTCGCAAACAGCAATAGCATTCAGATGCTCGCCTCGGCGATCAGCCTCGTCATTTCCGGTGGAACCTTCATACCGAAGGAATACGTCGTTGATGGCTGGCACACCCTCACAAGGGGCCGGGGACTCGGCGTGGACACGCATCGCCGGCTCACACCCCGCGAGCAATCGGTCCTCGCGTTGATCAGGGAGGGCAAGCCCAACAAGGTCATCGCAACTCAACTCGGGACAAGCGTGTGCACCGTCAAGGTTCACGCACGCAACCTGATGCGGAAGATGGGGGCGGCTAACCGGACCCAGGCCGCAATGATCGCCAACAAGCTCCCATGATCCCTCCCTGACGTGAAGGACAAGATCGCCGTGAGCTCCCAATCGATCGAGCGCGCCGCCGAATACGTAGGCATCCTGAATGGCGTAATTTATCGCATTCCGCCGCGCATGGGCGGCTCAGGAAGCGCTTCCTTCTCGATCCCACACAGGCGGCCACCGATGCAGCCCGCCCAGGGTGATGCGGCAGTCGCGGCGAGATCGAAACTCGGCGAACCGCTCGCCGTGATTCCCGCGGTGGCTCCCGACGTGGTCGAGCGGCTCGTGCCGTCTGCCGCGGACGGTCACGATGCCGAACGGCCGCCGTCCGTCGCCCAAGAAACGGGAAGCGAGAACGATCAGCAGGCCGCGAAACTCTTCAAGAGGGACGGCAACGAGCCGCTGCGGGCGGGGCATCCCGATCTTTGGAGACTTCTGGTCGCGGGCACATGCCTCGAGGGCAGCAGCTTCGACGCGCGAACGTGACGTGTCCGCATGGTGAGACACGACGCTCACCGAGTTCTAGGCATAGGCGCAAGCCGGCCGGCGCGCCAACTCGCTGCAGGGTCATGACGCGCGAGATATGCGGAACCCATCAACCTCCTTTTCCACTGGAAGGCGTGACCAGCGCTCCATGTCGTGCAGAATGACCAGCCTGTCGAAGTCACCTTTGATTTCGGTGTTAATACGATCGATCGTTTTGAGCTGATCCCAGGCGCTGCCGATCGCATTGACCAACGGAGCATAGACGCCGCTGTAATTGTGGCCACAGATATTGCTCCTCGTGTAGACGCAGTCGCCAGAGATGACGATCCGTCCGCGCGCGGTCTCGATGACGACGAATTGCTGACCCATGGTGTGGCCCGGCCCCAGCCGCACATGCAGCCCGGGAAGCAGGTCGTCCACATCCCCATCGACTAGATTCAGTCGATGCTCGACGGACGCGTCGAACGCGCTCCGTAGATCATCCGGGTTGATGATCAAGGTGAGATAGCCGAACTGCGGCGGCAGCGCCATCGCTTCGATCCAGCTCAGCATTTCCCGTTTCTGGATATGGATCTTCGCGTGGGGAAACTTTCCGATCGATCCCATATGGTCGAAGTGCGCATGGCTCAGGACGATGTCGGTGACATCCTCCGGACGAACATCCATCTCCTCCAGCATCCGCACCGGCGATATCCAGCTCGGGATGCCGAACTTGATGCTCATCTGCTCGCCGCTGCCTTCTCTCATGAAGCCTGTATCGACGAGCACGACGCTCGCATCCCGCTTTGCGAGGACAAAGGAGAACGGCAGGTCGAACACTCCGCTCTCCCCGATTACGAGTCCTCCAAGAGGCTGATCTTTTGAACGCGCATACTCGATGACAAAGACATCCCATGTGGTAGATGACATGTCGCCTCCTTTCCTAGCTTTCGGCGATCGTGCGACCGAGACTTGAGAGACCGACAGCCACGATCAGGATGGTGCCCTGAAGCACGTATTGGGAGAAGGTCGGCGCTCCGAATATGCTGAGGCCATTGAAGCCAAAAGCGATGATCAGGGCGCCGATCAGCGTGCCGAGGATGTGGAACTCGCCGTCGCGAAGCGTCGCAGAACCAAGAAACACCGCCGCGAACGCGGTCAGCAGGTAGCTGTCGCCCGCGCTCGCGGTGCCGCTGCCGAGGCGGGACGCCAGCAGGATGCCGGTAATGGCAGCACAGACCCCGGACACGACGAAGCCAAGAATCTTGATGCGGTCGACGCTGATGCCGGCGAGCCGCGCGGCAGACGGGTTGCCGCCGACCGCCTGGATCTCCTGCCCGATCGAGGTTCGCTCGACGAGAAGCCAGAGGCCCCCGACAACCACGACCATGATCACGATGTTGTTCGGGATACCGAGGAGCCAGCGGCCCAGGGAGATGGACAGGAAGGCGTCCGGCACGCCAGCCACAATAGGCACGCCCGCGGAATAGGCGAAGGCGAGACCTGTGAGGATGGTTCCGGTGCCGAGAGTTGCGATAACGGAATTGACATGCACCTTCGTCACGATCAGGCCGTTGATGAAGCCGATGCCGGCTCCGACCACCATGACGATCAGAATTGCGATCGAGATCGGCAGTTGATTGCTGACGATGAGGCCGGTGACGAGAATGCCGTGCAGGCTTGCCGCAAAGCCGATTGAAAGATCGAGTTCGCCCACCGCCACGGCCACTGTGAGCCCGGCCGCGATGATCATGGCGAGAGATGCCTGATTGAGCACATTGACGAAGTTGTTGATGGTCGGGAAGGCCTTCGGAGAAACGATGGAGAAGGCAAGCATCATCCCAAGAAGGCCGATGATGGTTCCGTAATTGGCGACGATCCCTAAACCGGTTTTGAAACGTGCAGAAAGCCGGCGGTGCGGAGCGCTGGTTTCAGACAAGAGCGCGGTCCTCCGACGAGAGCTTCTCGGCGTAGCTCGCCTCTATGATGGCGGCACGCGACAAAGACGGGCCTTCCAGTTCCCGCACCAGCCGCCCCTCCACCATAACCAGCACCCTGTCGCATAGATCAGGCAGTTCGTCAGGCTCCGATGAAATCACAATGACAGCCATGCCCCTTTCTGCCAGCACGCGCATAAGACGGTGGATCTCCCCCCTCGCCTCGATGTCCACGCCGCGCGTCGGCTCATCGAGGATGAGAACCTTCGGCAAACGCAGAAGCCACCGCCCGATGACCACCTTCTGCTGGTTTCCGCCGCTGAGACGGCCAACGGGGGTATCGATATCCGCGGTTTTGATCGCGAGATCCCGCACCATCGTCTGGCTAAGGCTTGCGCGCCGTCGGTAGTCGATGAAGGGGAGAACCGGATTTCTTTGGATCGCTTTCAGGTTCGAAAGCTGAAGGTTGAAAGCAACGCTCTTGGTCAGCACGAGGCCGTCCGAGCGCCTTTCCTCCGGCACCAGACCAAGCCCGGCTTTGACAGCGGCAGCGGGATCCTTGGGTGCGAATGGCTGACCCGCCAGCGTCATCTGACCGCCGTCCGTCCTGTCGGCGCCAAACAGAAGGCGCGCGAGTTCGCTGCGTCCGGCTCCCACCAGTCCACCGATGCCAAGCACCTCGCCCCGACGAAGATCGAAGCTCACGCCCTTCACGCGCGGAAATCGAGAAAGCCCTTCCACGGAGAGCACGATGTCTCCGCGGCCCACCGCCACCGAGGACTTCATCACCGGCTGCACGGCATGGCCCACGATGGCGTCGACGAGGTCGTGCCGTGTCAAGCTATCTGCGCTCAGCGCGGCGACCGACCGCCCATCTCTGAACGCGGTGACGCGATGGCAGATCCGCAGGATCTCGTCGAGCCGGTGCGACACGTAGAGGATCGACACCCCGCTTCGGGCCAAATCCTGGATGATGCCGAACAGCTTCTCGCTTTCACCGGCGGCGAGCGATGCCGTCGGCTCATCCATCACGATCAGGCGCGCGTTGCGCATCAGCGCACGGCAGATGTTGATGAGCCAATTCTCCGCGGTCGACAGGCCTTTGACATTTGCGTCCAGCGGCGCTGTGACGCCGACCCGAGCCGTCACGGGCGCAACATCCCGCGCGATCGAACGCCAGTCGACCATGCCGAAGCGCGTCTTCTTCGGCAGACCAAGCATGATGTTCTGCAGCACCGTCATGCTGGGAACAAAGGCAAGCTCCTGATGGATGAAGCTCATGCCGAAGTCGGTAGCGCGCTGCGGCGTGGGGATGCTGACTGGCTCGCCCTTGATCCTGATGCGGCCGCTATCCGGTTGCGTCAGCCCCGCGAGGATACGGATGAGCGTTGACTTGCCGGCGCCGTTTGCGCCGACGAGGCCGTGTATTTCTCCCGCCGCGATAGACAAGGAAACGCCTTTCAGCGCCTGCACTCCGCCGTAGGACTTCGTGATGTCGGCGACCTCGAGCAGCGGCGGCAGACGGCCCTGCCTGCTCCCAGCCTCACCCGCCGGCACGACAGGCACGTCAGTGTTCATTTTCCCAGGGCGTCGGGATGTGCCTTGATGAAAGCAGCCACGTTGCTCTGGGTGATGAGCACCGCGGGCACCTCGACCGCTTCCGGCTTCCAGTTCGCACCCGCCGCTTTGATCTTGCCGAGGAGCTTCACCATTGCGAAGCCCTCCTTGTAACTGTCCTCCCAGGCCGTCGCCGTCATGTAGCCTTCCTTGATGTTCTCGATTGCCTGCGCGTTGCCGTTGACACCATAGACTCTCACATCGGTCCGCCCTTGCTGGCGAAGCGCGCTAATAGCGCCGATGGCCGGATCGTCCCAGCATCCCCAGATCGCCAAGTTGCCCCTCCCCGCTGGATGCGACGCGAGCCAGGCGTTCGCATATTGAGCACCATCCTCAAAATAGCCCGGGATGCGCACCTCGTTCTTCGTGACGTGAATGCCGCGATATTTTGCCAGAACCTGATCGAGCAGGACCTCACGTTCGCGGCACACCTCTCCGGTTCGGTAGGTCAAGGCAAGTAGATCGCCCTTCCCGCCCAAGTCTGACACCATCTTGTCGATGACCGGCTTGGCGATCGGTGCGCCCGATCCGTTCGTGGCGGCGACGGAGCTACCGAGTCCACCGCCCCAGGTCACGACAGGAATATGCGCCTGCCGCGCGGCAAACAGGCCGGCGCCGATAGAGGAGTATGGGAAGACCATGTCGATGATGGCGCCCGCACCACGCTCGACAAAGTTCTGGATTGCCGAATTGGCCTGATCGGCACTGCCTGCTGCGTCGACAACGGAGACGGCCCAGCCGTCCTCTTTTCCAGCGGCTTCAGCGCCCTTGATGTAGCGGGCGTTGTTCGCCTCAGTCGCTGAAATCGAGACGATGCCCAACAGCGGCTTCGCCATCGCCTGAGTCGCAGTTGCGGCCAACAGGAGGGTCGCCCCGAGCAACCCCATCTTCAATTTGCGCATCTATCCTCCCCCGGGCTCTTGCGTATCAGCCGCGTTAATCCGCGAACAACGCCTAACCGTTTTGCTGACATTCTCCGATTGGAGGGTAACACGCAAGGATTTTCATCTTGATCGGCATAAAAGCCGTTGATCAGAGTATACAGTGGCTCCTAATAGCTGTGAAAGAGCATATCACATCGTTTAGCTGGGTGATCGTTGGCGACCATTCGGGATGTTGCGAGATCAGCGCGGGTATCGACCGCAACCGTGTCGGCGGTCGTGAACAACAGCGCCTATGTCAGCCCGGAACTGCGGGTGCGGGTTTTGAAGGCTGTCGAGGCGCTGCACTACGCCCCCTCCTCCGCCGCGCGAAATCTCAAGCGTGGGCGCAGCCAGCTTATCGGCCTCGTGGTGTCCGATCTCGCCAATCCATTTTTTGGCCGGATCGTATGGGCGGCAGAAGCCGCGGTCGCAGCCTGGGGCTACTCGCTTGTCGTCTTCAACAGCGACGAGAAGCCCGAGAACGAGCGACGAATTTTCAGCCGGATCCAAACTCTGGCATGTGATGGCGTCGTGCTGGTGCCGGTCGGCAGCCGCCTTAAGGTCGAGCAGCGTGACTTCGGCGGACGTGCAATGCCCATTGTCCTGTTTGGCAGGGTTCTGCCGGGCAGCGCGTGCGATTCAGTGTCGCTCGACAACATCTCAGCCGCACGGCAAGTCACCGACTATCTTCTCGACCTCGGGCATCGGCGAATCGGCAGCATCACCGGACCACTCCATCTCTCGACGGGGCGGGGACGGCTCGACGGCATGCATCAAGCCATGGCGGCTCGCGGTGTGTCGCCCGATGCGTCACTTATCCGTTCGGGTGAGTTCCGGGAGGAGGTCGCGTATTCCCTGGCGAGGGAGATGATCGCGCGCCCGGATCGCCCGACCGCCCTTTACGTGGCCAATGGAGTCATGGCGCTCGGCGTGATGCGCGCGCTCGACGACCTCGGGCTGCGATGTCCCGAGGACATCTCGGTCGCGTCCACCGATACGATCCCGGGCGAGGGTGGCCTTCGTCCCCGCCTCACGCGGACGGAACACCCGACTGTCGAGATGACGAACGAGGCCCTTCGGCTCCTGATCGACCGCATCGACCGTGGCGGCCCGATGCCGCCCCGTCATGTGGTATTTCAGCCCGCGATGGTTCTAGGTGACAGCTGCAAGCCGCTTTCGGCGACACTGGTAGCATGAGGCCACCATCCGTTCAGGAAGCTTACAGTAAAAGGAGATACCATGACAGAAAAGCACCCGCAGGCTTCGGCGCGCTTCGACGTGAAGGCTATCGCGGCGGCACTGCCGGAGACCGCGACAACGCTGCTCGTCGACCACTATCTGACGGACAGGGAAGCGGCGAGCGCGCGCGTCTTCCGCGTCTACCGGCCAACGCCGCCGCACTACCACGCGAGTTGCGACGAATACCTGTTCGTCCTCTCGGGTCGCGGTACTTTCTGGATGGAGGACGCGTCGACCGAAGCCGCCTTCGGCCCCGGCGAGTTGCTGTTCTTCCAGCGAGGCACGGTGCATGCGCTGCCTACGCTCGCGGAAGAACCCGTCGTTTTTCTGTCTGTCGACACACCGCGGCGCGACCCCCGCGACATCATCTTCATCGATCCGAAAGACGGCAGCCCCGAGACCTTCATGGCGCGCAACGCTGACTGACGGCTACCGGCCGGTGCCCAGGATCCCGGAGCCGGGCGAGGTGCCGGCCATGTCCGCCTCCGTGATCGGGCGGTCCGGCAGGACGAAGAAGTAGACAAGCGCGGAGGCGAGGCCGATTGCGGCCCCGAGGATCAGCGCCGGGACGAAGCTGTGCGTCGCCTGCACAATGAAGCCGCTGATCATCGGCGCGAGCGCGCCGCCTAAATACCCGCCGAAGTTCATGATGCTGCCGAGCGAGCCTGTATTATTCTCCGGCGCCACCACGCTGACCAATGCCCAGCCCATTGCACTCGATCCCCCCGCACAGAGCATGACGACGCAGATGCAGGCGACCGCCGTTCCCGCGCTCGGTACAACGGCGGCAAGAAAGGTGAAGACCGCCATGCCGATCAGGGCGATTATCACAGGATACCGGCGGCTGTTGATGGGGGATAGGCCGCGCGCCATAAGTCGGTCGGCGATGAAGCCGGTGCCGATGCTGCCGATGACACCGAAAGCATAAGGAATAGCCGCAACCCATCCGGTTCGGTGCAGGCTCATATGGCGCTGCATTTCCAGATAGCCTGGCAACCATGCCTGGAACAGCCACAGCAGATAGACGATGCCGAAGAAACCCAGCATCAGCCCCCAGGTAACGCGGAAAGTGAATAGGCGCCGCCACTCCGCGAAGGTAATCGGCTTGGCCGACAGCGTCTCCTGACCGTCGGTGATGTAGCGCTCCTCCTCTACCGTGAGCCGCTCCTGATAGGGCTCGCGATAGACGGCGGCCCAAATCACCGCGAGCAGAAGGCCGAGTGCCCCCATGATGACGAACATCCAGCGCCAGCTGAAACCGAGCATAAGCGCGGTCAGCAGCGGCGGCGCGATCATCGGGCCAAGGGTCGAGGCAGAGTTGAATATGCCCGTGGGCAGCCCGCGCGCCCGTACGTTCCACCAATCCTTCACGACGCGCGCATCGGACGCGAACATGGGCCCCTCACCGAGCCCAAGCACGACGCGGGCAACCACGAACTGGCTGAAACTGCCGACGAGTCCGCCAGCGACCTGCGCAAGCGACCACAGGAAGAGCGCGGCCGAGAGCAGCTTGCGCGGGCCATAGCGGTCGATGAGCGCGCCACCCGGCAGCTGGGCGAAAGCATAGGCCCAAAGAAAAGCCGAGAGCAGCAGACCCATCTCACCAAGAGATAGATGCATGTCGCGGCGAATCAGCGGATTTCCCACCGCCAGTGTCGCGCGATCAACATAGTTCAGGGTCCCTGCGATGACAACGAGCGTCAGCGCCACGCGCTGGATGCGCAGGACGCGCGGCGGAACAGCGGGCTTCATGAGCTTCCTCCTGCGCCGCGCGACAATCCTCCGCGAAACCGTGGCAGGTCTAGCGCGATATCTGCGGTCGTCTTCTTTGGACGGAACGTTGTCGCCGAAACGCTATGGGACCGTCATCGACCTGTCAATCGAGCGAGCCGCAAGGCGGCCGCCTCGCGAGCCGACGGTTCACGCCCAAGGTGGCCCGCCTCGCAACACGCCGCCAGCCCTGCTAGGCTGCCGCTGAAATAGCGGGAGAGAAGCATGTCGGCGATCGCGCTCGGGATTCACGGCGGCTGCGGCGTCATGCCGCGCGAGGAGATGGACGAAGCAGGCTGGGCAGCCGCCCGTGTCGATCTCGCCCGCGCACTCCGCGCCGGCTGGGGCGTGCTCAGGGGTGGCGGCAGCGCCGTCTCGGCGGTCGAGGCGGCCGTGATGGTGATGGAGGACTCGCCACACTTCAACGCAGGTCGTGGCGCCGCGCTGAATATCGACGGAGAGCCAATGCTTGATGCCGCGATCATGGATGGCGCCACCCTCGCCGCCGGCGCAGTGAGCGCCGTCGGGCGCACGCGCAATCCTGTGCGCCTCGCGCGGGCCCTCATGGATGCAGGCGAGAGCGTGATGCTGACAGGGCCGGCAGCGGATCGTTTCGCCGAAACACATGGCCTGCCGGTGGTCGATCCTGACTGGTTCATCACCGATCGCCAGCGGGCGGCGCTCGCACGGATGAAGGCGCGGCGCGCGGCGGGCGCTACGGCGACAGAGGCGGAGAAGCATGGCACAGTCGGCGCCGTCGCACTCGACGCGGACGGCCATCTGGCGGCGGCGACCTCGACCGGCGGCTTCACCAACAAGCCGGCTGGGCGCGTCGGCGACTCGCCCATCATCGGGGCGGGCACCTATGCGCGCGATGGCGCCTGCGCCGCCTCAGGCACGGGCGCGGGTGAGTTCTTCATCCGCCATGTCGTAGGGCATGAGATCGCAAGCCGTATGCGGTACCTCGGCGAGGACGTGGCAACGGCCGCGTCCCGGATCGTTTTCGAGGACTTGGCGCCATACCGAATCGGCGCCGGCCTCGTCGCCATTGACGGCGCCGGCTGCGTTGTCACCCCTTACAATACGGCCGGCATGTTTCGCGGTTGGATCACAGCTGAGGGCCGCATGCATGTCGCCACACACGACGAGGTCTTCGTCGTGGAGGCTTGAAGCTTCGATTTTATGCGGCGCGGTTGCCGAGAAATTTGTCCGCATTCATCGCCGCATAGGTACGATTCGTGGCGCCCATCTTCCTCATGGTGTTGCGGATGTGAACCTTGACCGTGGATTCGCTGAGATCAAGCTCGAAAGCGATGAGCTTGTTCGGCTTACCCTGCTTAAGCAAGCGCAGAACATCGATTTCTCGGAGCGTAAGCTGACCCGCCTTGCGCGGCTGATCCTTGGTCGTTGCCTGCTCCGGATTGCTCTGAGAGAACAGGAACTCCTTCGGCACAAAGGTTCCGCCGGACGCCACCAGCGCCAGCGCAGACAGCATCATCTGCAACCCGGTCTGGCTGGTCAGGATGAAGCCGGATGCGCCCTGCATCAGCACATCTTTCACGACCGAGGGGTCCAGAGCGGTGGCATCCGACAGGATCACCAATTGCGTCGATGCGAAAGCCGCCCGCAATGCCGCGATGTCGGCCACGTTGACGGAGTCGCTTTCGTGGGCGTGGTACACGATGAGGTCGATCTTCCGCTCAGTGTCCTTGATGCAGTCGTACACCGATTCGAACGGCACGATCATGAAAAGCCTTTGCGCGCTGGCAACGGCTCGGGTCATGCATTCGCGTGTCAGGAAAGACACGTCGATCCACGCGATGCAGACGGTATTCGTGTCATCTGCGGCATCAAGTGAAGTGGAAGCGGCGGCAGGTAAACGAGACGGAGTCATTGAGGCGACCCTTGCATGCGATGTGCAAAAAAAGAAAGATGATTGACTAGACGCTTAGCTGATTGCGTCTCCTGGGGAGCATAATTGGGTGTCATCGTCTTTCTGATTAGCCCCAAATGAGGCTAAGGGACGGCAAACCTCCTCACTAGAGCGTGATCGGCTGCGGTTTGATCCGGTGGCTGAGCCCGATGAGCTTAGACCCTCGAGTTGGATTAGCCAATATTGTCCTAGGCCTAAGCCAGGAGGCTCCGCAGGCGGTTGCCTGGATGCGATCTGGAATGTTGTTACAAGCCGGCAAACAATATCGGTGGCCGATTATCGCCAGACCGCACAGAGCATCTCGTCACCGCCGATGCACATGCGTGACGTCTTGGCTCATGCATACTGATTACTTAAGTGATATCGGCGCCCGCCCCTCCGAGGCCGCCCAAGATTATGAGCGGCGTGCTTCGCCAGCGCGAACCGGCGAGCGCAGATGTGCAAGGGTCTGGTGAAAATGACGAAGCCCCTCGGAGGGGCTTCGCTTCGGCAATGCTTAAGCCGTCAATGCCTTCCGTAGTTCCTCCGTGGCCTCGAAGCGGCCGATCCCCACGGGGGCAAGCCACCCTTTGATGATGCCACATTCGAGGTCATGGAAGATGGCGTCATTCACCGTGATCCGCCCGCCCCGCCACTCGATGGTGTCCCACAGTCGTTGTGCCATCGCATCGGTCATGTAAGTTCTCCTCGTTCCCTGGCGGGAACCTACTCCGGCACGGGACCCGACACAGACCCCTCTAAGTCGGGGGTGTCCTAGTACGTTGGTATCTACCCCTGCCTGCCCGCGATCGACGCGGACGAGCCTTCGCCGGAGGTCTGCCGGAAGTGCGCCTGGGCAAGCTGCCGCCGGAACTGAAACTTTTCTGAGCGATTTCGGCGGCAGGATGGCGGCCGCCGCAGCAACCCGGGCTCCATGCAGCGGCCTTAA
>JABBOH010000073.1 GCA_019351895.1 Pseudomonadota bacterium | reverse complement strand
CGGCCCTGCGCCGACCGCGAAGAGAAGCGAGTGACCCACGGGCGCGACATGAGGAACAAGGACAGCTTGCCGCCGGCGGCCCCAGGCAGAAAGGGCGTCCGGGATGGTGAGGCCTAGTTGATGTCGACTTCCACTGCATTGCGTTACAGTAACGGAGAACAAGCCATGCCGCGAGGCTGCAAACCAACGGGTGAACACGCGCTGAGCAACGCCGAACGCCAAGCCCGTTATCGCGCCCGCCACCAGACGGAAGCGACCACTGCGGTCACCCGGCCCCACCGCCCGATCGACCGACGCAACCGTCCCCAACGCTGGCGTGATGCCGTCGCAACATTGCTCGCGCTTCAGGCTGAGTACACCGACTGGCTCGCAGCACTCCCAGACAGCCTACAGGACAGCGCGATGGCCGCCGCGCTCGAAGCCATAGTCGATCTCGACCTGACGCCCCTTGCCGAGATCGAACCGCCGCGCGGCTACGGCCGCGATTGAACCAAAAATCGACCGGCCGAACCGATGAAGGACAAGAAGCTGCTTGACCCCAACAACCCCAATCAGAGAGGACTCTTAGGAACGAAGTTCCGGTAGCGAGGCAACTCGCTTTATCTTGCCCTCACTCTTCTTTTTGCCACTCTGACCTTCACGCTATCTCAATCGCCAAGTTTTGACTGCAAGCAACCTGAAAACAATGATGCGAATATCGACTCAGAACTTGCAGCCAAACCACCTTGCATCTGCGTTCCCTAAACCGTCCGCCTGCCCAGCTCACGGTCGCTTGGCTCTCGCCGTGTCGATCGCCGTCATGCAGAGGCACGAATGAAACGAAACGGGGCATTGCACATCGCTCTCAGTCCGGCTGAAGTTCTGTGGCGATATGGTGCCGTGAGACTATGCAACGCTCGTGCAATCGGGCGGATATTTGACGACGACGGACATGGGGACCAAATGCGCGATCAGTATGCCGGCGATGTCAGCGACGTTCTCAAATTCGCGTTCCTACGCGCGCTTGCAGGCGCAGACCGGACGCTCGGCATCGCATGGTACTACGCGCCGGGAGATGACGGACGCCCGGATGGACGGCATCTCGAATGGCGCGACGAGGCGGCATGGCGTCTACTCGATGAAGAGCTTCACGCGGGGCTCACCACGCTGCCCCAACGCAGCATTGCCGCTCTGGAACAGGCGGCGATCTGGCGCAAGGGAGCACTGTTTCATCGTGAGCCGATGCCGCCGCGTTTCGCGCGGAGCGCGTGGGGGACACGGAAGCGGAGCGTTCTCGACGGGGCGGACATCGTATTTCTCGACCCGGACAATGGCGTCGGCGGAGAAACGGAGAAGCATGCGACCTTCTCGGAAATCCGGCTGCTCCGCAAACCCGAACGGGCCATCGTCTTCATTACCTTCCCCGGCCGAAGCATGACGCACGACGCGCTGCTGCGGCAGTTGCACGGGCGATTGATGGTCGAAGCAGATGCCGGGAACCTCATCACCCTGCGGACGAATGTCTCCGTGCCTCGCACAGCGGGATCGCGGTCCTACGTGCAACGCCAGCGCTGGTTTACGGTCGTCGATCCCGATGCCGAATTGACGGTCAGGGCGCAAGCTTTCGCCACGGCTCTGGCGTCCGTTCCACGAGTCCAAGCTCGGCTCGATGGTATCGAGTGAGTGTTCCGCGAGGCATACCACGCCACCAGCGGCGACCATAGAACGCCGGCTGGGTCGGTGCTAGGTTTGATCCACCGCGTGTTAAAATGGAGCCGTTGGCTGCGAGGTTGAATACCCAGTGAGATAGACAGGACCGCATGAGCGCAGCAATTCTTGAACCGCAGATTTTTGATGAACTGAAATCTGCACTTTACCACGGCATCGCGTCCGGCGAGCTGCTGACACACTCGCAGATCGAGCAGCAAACAGCGCTCTTCCGTGAGCGCTTTGGACCAGCCGTGTTGCGCGATCTCGACGGTGAAGCCCTGCTGCGTCTGATGCACGGGCGCTTGACGGGTGAAACTCGGTGCTTGGCTTATTGGCTGGAGTTCAAAAACGATGATGAGTTCTCCGGCAACCAATTTGGCGGAATTGGTGGTGGGTCAGCGCTAAAATTCGGCATCTACCAGCGCCAGAGCGACAATGCCTGGATGACGGGATCGCCGAAGGCACAGAACGTCCTATCGCTTGAGGGTGCCATAAATTTCGCTCGAAATCAGAGAGACCAATTGGTGGCCGGGGCTGACGCATTGTCGTCACTTGACATCGGCGACACGTCGGATGAGGCATACGTCAAACTTCAAGCTGCCATGGAGAAGGCCGCCCCAAAACTGGCGCACGACGGCTGGGCTCACAAATACTGGTTCCTTATCAGCCCTGACCGCATTGATGACTACCATAGCCCCCGTTACCAGCGATTCCACCTTTTCAAGCTTTTACAGATGCCTCCCGATGAAGTCGGCATCCTGGATGGCAGTTCGCCGCGCTTCATCTGCGCTGGGCGTTTCATTGCCGCCGCGCGTGAACTTGAAGTGCCGGTCACGACACTCAACACAATCCTCAATCGGCGTGATGGTGCCTTTCACCGGTATTGGAAGGTTGGCACTACAGAAGGGAGTGACGGCGGAAGCCACTGGGCAGAAATGCGTGAGGGCGGTTTCGTGTCCATTGGTTGGTCCGAGCAAGTTCCCGATCTGTCAGAATCAATCGGTCAGGACAAGGCCACCGCCAAAAATAGAATTCGGGATTTTTTGCTTCCGGCTTACCCTTCTAACGCAGGAGTCGCCTCTAGAAAAGCTGGAGAAATATTGAACTTTTCTCAAGAAATCTCGGAGTCAGATTTAGTACTGGCGTGTGAAGGCCAAACCGTGCTGGGCGTAGGGAAAGTTCGCGGGCCTTATGAGTATGACGGCAGCCTTGGCTTCCCACACAAACGTCCTGTTGAGTGGCTTAGCCTCGACTCCTGGCGAATGCCCCACCAAGAGGGACCGCGTACCACGGTTTATGAACTTGGCAGGAGCGCAGCGAACCTGCTTGAGCTTGAGCAGCGGTTATCCCGAAGAGGGACGCTGCCTGCCGCGGTATCTGCGCCGCGTCCAGTTGCTCCGGCGGCCGAAACCGCACCTATGCCGCCGCTTGATCAATTCGCTTTACGAATCGAAGCCGTCCTCCGCCGCAAAGGCCAGGTGATCTTGTATGGTCCGCCGGGCACCGGGAAAACCTACCGGGCGTTGGCCGTCGCCAACGAACTTGCCGCCCGCCATGCGTTCCGGAAGAGCTTTGTCGATCTGACCACATCTGAGCGCAAGACGGTCGCCGATGGCGACGGTCTCGTGCGTGTCTGTACCTTTCATCCTGGGTGGGGTTACGAGGATTTCATCGAGGGTCTACGGCCGGCGACAATAAATGGCCGGATGGTTTTCGAGCCGCGCGACGGTATATTCAAACGTCTCTGTGCCGATGCGTCCAAGCAATCGAACCGGCATTTTTTTCTTGTCGTGGATGAAATTAACCGTGGCGACCTACCACGCATCTTTGGGGAACTACTTACGGCGATCGAATACGATAAACGGGATCGACAGATCATATTGCCGGTCACCGGGGCAGTCTTTTCTGTGCCAAAAAACGTGTTCATCATTGGCACGATGAACACGGCGGATCGGTCCATTTCTATAATGGATACCGCACTTCGGCGGCGGTTTGGTTTCGTCGAACTAATGCCAGAAAGCAGTTTACTGGCTGGACGGAAAGCGGGGGGGTTGCTGCTTGGTGCTTGGCTGGACGCGCTGAACAAAAGACTTCGCCACCACCTGAAACGGGACGCACGCAACCTTCAGATTGGTCACGCCTATTTAATGCCACCGCAGCCCATCACTTCGGTAGCAGAGTTTTCGCGCATTCTACGCGACGACATAATCCCCTTGCTCGAAGAATATTGTTATGATGATTTTGATATGCTCAGAGACATCCTTGGCGGTGAACTGGTCGATGCGGAGGTGGGACGTATTAGAGAAGAGATATTTGGTACCAATCGAGAAGGAGATCTAATTCAGGCTGTGTCATTCGAGGAAATGCAGCCATTTGTACTTGATCAGGAGCCGGCCGATAGCACTTTGGCGGGCGAGCCGTCTGATACCCCTGTCGACGACAACGAGGGTGAGGATGACTCCGCACCCTGACGGTCCGGCCCCTTTCGTCGTCGAACTAACAGAATGGGACCAAGTCGGCCCTGCCCAGGACGCGCGCTTGAGGGGCTGTTCTCTAGCGGGCGACATGGCGTCGCGCCGACTGGCCGAGGCGCTGCGTGGACGATTGCACATCCGCGAGGGATACGACGGACTTGAAATCACCAGCACATCATTCGTCGGCCGTGTGGACGTGGGGCCGCTTCGCATTGCGATTGGGCCCAAGCTGCCTGCGATGCCGCTCGCTCGACTACTCCGCTACGCTTATGGGTTGCGCGATGTCACGGCGGTCGAGGAGACGAGTTCTCCGACCACCCGCCACGGTTTACACGATTTGCTGATTTCGTTGCTCGCAGGGGAGGTGGAGGAACTACTACACCGGGGTCTGGCGCGTCGCTACATCCCATTATTGGAGAATCTGGAGAGCCCGCGCGGCCACATCCTGATAGATCAAGTGATCCGCCAAGGCGGCGTGCGGGAGGCGCGGCTTCCCTGCAGACATTTCGAACGTCGAGCTGATTGGCATTTGAATCAGGTGTTGCGCGCCGGCCTTGAGGTTGGGGCGCGACTTGCTGAGGACAGGAACCTACGACGGCGTGCGCATCAACTTTCGTCGATGTTTGGGGATGTCGAGCGCTTGGTGAGCCTTGGCGCTCATGATATCGACCGAGCGGATCGTGGCCTAACCCGCTTGACCGCATCCTGTGGGCCAGCGCTGACGATCATCCGGCTACTGCATGACGCCATGGGTATCGCCTTCGATTCGGGACAACCGCCGAGCCGGACGCCCGGTTTTCTGTTCGATATGAACGTCTTCTTCCAACGTCTGCTCTCCCGCTTTCTGCACGATAATCTTGCCGGTGCGCGAATCGCGGACGAACTAGCGATTCGCAACTTGTTTGCCTATGCGCCTGACGCCAATCCGAGGCAGCGCCGTGCGCCGGCACCGCGGCCGGACTACGCTCTATTCTACGACAAAGAGTTGCACGGCTTCCTGGATGCAAAATATCGCGACATTTGGGAAAGGAGCCTCCCAGCCGAATGGCTGTATCAACTTTCAATTTATGCTCTTGCCTCGCCAAGCGAAGTTAGCGTGCTGCTGTATGCCTCAATGTCTGCGGAAGCACGTGACGAGCGCGTTGAGGTTCGTCAGCCTGTAACATGGTCCAACAAGCGGCCGGCATCGGTCATCTTGCGTCCGGTCTCGCTATCCTACCTCGCTGAACTTCTCGACCCTGATCGAGCGAGGAGTCTGGCCGGCGAGCGGCGACGGTTAGCAGACCAACTGGTAGTGCCCAGTACTCGTAATTACGACATGCTGGCAGCCTGACGATTGTGTCTCATTGGCTTACGCGCTTAGGTTCGTTCATAGGGCTATGGCGAAAACGTAGTTCTCATCATCGTCGGCCGTGGCCCGCCATCGCCACGCTACCCCATGATGGGGGCTAGTTCCTGCACGCTGTCGGCATCGTCGCCGAGCCACTCGGCGTTCTTGGCTGTGCCGTCGAATAGCGAACTGGTCTTGAACAGTTCGTACTTACCCTCGAGCGCGAAGGGGCGGCTCCGCTCCAGCAACTCGGCGAGAGCCGCCTTGTCCATCGGCTTGAAAGTGCGAACCGCCTCGAACGCCTGATCCAGATCGCGCTGGCTCTCGATGCCCGTGATGACCGTCGCGGTCGGCAGGTTGAGCGAATAATGGAGGTATTCGATCGGCCGGATCGGGGCCTTGCTTTTCAGCAGCACGCTGTCGGCGAAGCTCTTCATGCCGAGCGGCGCGATGCCCTGGTCGACCAGATAGGGCAGCACCAGATGAGCAAAGCTGCGGAAATGCGCGTCCATCACGTTCAGCGGCATCTGCACGGAATCGAAGTGGAAGCCGCGCTCCGCGGCGACCGCCAGCATCTGCAGGTGAATGCGCGGGTCCTTATGCCCCGTGAAACCGATGTAGCGCAGCTTCCCGGCCTGCTTGGCCTCCACGAAGGCCTCCATCGCGCCGCCTTCGGCAAAGATGCGGTCGGGGTCGTCGAAGCGGAGAATTTCGTGGTGCTGCACGAGATCGATCCGGTCGGTGCGCAGCCGCTTCAGCGAGGTGTCGATCTGGTCGGCCGCCTCCTTCTTGGAACGTCCGTCCATCTTGGTCATGAGGAACACGCGGTCGCGGTAGCCGCCCTGGTCCAGCGCCTCGCCCATGAGAAGCTCGGAGCGGCCTTTGTTGTAGTCCCAGCAGTTGTCCATGAAGGTGATGCCGCGATCGATCGCCGTGTGGATCAGCCTGATCGCCTCCGCGTCGGACACCGCGCTTTTGCCGAGATGGAAACCACCCAGACCGATCGCGGAGACCGTCTCGCCCGACCGGCCAAACGGGCGATACAGCATCTCGCCGCGCCGCTCGCCCGCCTCCTGGACGGTGGGGAGGTTGGCGGGTTCTGCGACCCGGGTCACGGGAAGGGGCGAGGTCGGATTCATGGCGATGCTCCTTGGGGTGGGCGATTACTTGGGACGCTACCCCGATCTCCACCAGAGGTCTGTCGGCACCTTTGGGCGCGGGATTTCGAGGATACCGCCGGAGGCTGCCGTTACGGCCGCGTCAAAATCTCTCGATGCCGAACTCGCGGCCCTGGCCGCGCTGCATGATACGCCGGCCGGCACCGTCCGCGTGTCCGCCCGCGTCTCGGTGCGACGGGTGCGCGCCGGTTCCGCCCCAGCCTTCGCTGTACCGGCCTTCGCTGTACCAGCCTTCGCTGGACCGGTCGACGCGCGGCGCTACCACTCTCGCCCCGGCACGGATCGCCGGGACGCCGGGACGCCGGGACGCCGGGACGCCGGGACGCCGGGACGCCGGGACGCCGAAGGTCTGCGCGATTGAAGGCGGCCCGGAACCGCGATCGCATCGTGTTTGCGCGCATTCCGCCGACCGCCTATCAATCGCCCAAGCAGACAGACGTTCATAGTGGAGCTGGCATGGAAAACGATATCCGCGTCGTCGCCTTCCTCAAGGTCAAGCCGGGCGCGAAGCCCGCCATGGAAGCGGCCGTCGGCGCCTGTTCGTCGGCGAGCCGCGCCGAGGATGGGTGCGTGATGTATGCCGGACACTGGGATCAGAGCGATGAGCACCGGCTTGTGTTCGTCGAGCATTGGACGAGCCGGGAAGCGCTGGACCGGCACATGACGACGCCGCACTTTCATACGTTCGTCGCGGCCATCGAAAATCTTGTTCAGGGACCGCCGGAGATCATCGTCCTGAAGGAGATCCGATAGACGCGCACTCGAACATCGAGGATTGCCGTCTTGGCCGATGATACCGCCTTCGTCAGCACCATGGCGTCATCGGTGTATAACCAACTCCGCGAGGAGTTGCTGCACGGACGAATCGAGCCCGACAGCAAGCTTCGCGTCGAATGGGCCGTGCAACGCTTCGGCACAGGCGCGTCTCCTGTTCGGGAGGCGCTCAACCGCCTCGCCTCGGAGGGTTTTCTGGACCGCCGCGATCAGCGCGGCTTCTTTGTCGCGCCCATCACCCTCGAGGAGCTCGAGGAGTTGACGCGCACGCGCTGCTGGCTGGAGGAACGGGCGCTCCGCGAAAGCATCCTGCACCGCACTGTGTTCTGGGAGGAGGAGTTGGTGCTCGCGCTCCACCGGCTGTCCCGAACCCCTCGCCGCCTCGCGGGCGACGACGCCAACAATCCGGAGTGGGAGGTGCGGCATCGGGCCTTTCATTCGGCGCTGATCTCGGCCTGCCGGTCGCGGCCGTTGATTGCCTTTTGCAGCCAGCTCGCCGACCGCGCCTTCCGCTACCGGCAGGTCGCCCGGGCGGGATCGGGCGCGCCCCGAGACGAGTTGACCGAGCATCGCGCGATCGCCATGGCCGCGGTCGACGGCGATGCGGACGGCGCTGTCGACGCGCTCATGCGGCATTACGTGCTGACGAGCGACCTCTGCCGCGCCGGGCTGATGGCCACGACGCCGGATCAGCCGACTATCGCGCGAACGCGCTAGGCGTCCCCAGGCGCCAGCGTGAAGGCAAGCTCCACCACGCGCTGACCATCCTCGGTCACAGGCTCCACGATCAGCGACTTGCGTACGCCGAAGACCGCGTCGCTGCCGAGATGAGGGTCGCCGGCGATGAAGATCTCCGTCGTGATCGGGCGATGCCCGTCCGCCCTCAGCAGAAAATGGAAATGCGCCGGCCGCCACGCGGTCCGTCCCCCGGCCCGCAGCAACTCGCCCACCGGACCGTCATCCGGCACCATGTATGGCCCGGGCAACACTGTCGTGAAATGGAAACTGCCGTCCGGCGCGCAGTGCATCTTGCAGCGCAGGGCGTCGTCCGGCACGGCGTCATCCTGCGTCGCATAGAGACCGTTGACGTTGGTCTGCCACATGTCGATGGACGCACCCGGCACGCCGCCGCCGCCGGTGCTGCGCACGACGCCCCGCACGAGCAGCGGCGCATCCTCGGGCGATGCGCGCAGGTCGGCGCCGATGGGAAGCAACGGACTGTCCGAGGCATAGAACGGCCCGAGCACGCTGCCCTCGGTCGCCCCTTTCGGCGCATCCGTCATATCGACGAGCGAACTGAGGCCGAGCACGTCGGAAAGCAGCATGAACTCGTCGCGCTTCTCAGAGCTGATCTCGCCGCAGCGGAACAGGAAGCCGACGGCCTTCGCCCATTCCTCGTGCGTCACATGATGTTCGCGCGCGAAGGCGTGAAGATGCGTCACCAATCCGGCAAGGAGCTGGCTCTCACGCTCCGATCGCATGTGGAAGGAGGCGATGACCTTCTCCGTCACGTTGCCGGGGTGGATGTCGTAGGCCGGACCGGGTGCCGATGCTGTCATGGCTGTCCTCATGCGGCGGCGCGTGGAAGCGCTGCCTTTCGTGCGGCTTCGTCTTCGATCGTGTTGCGCAGCAGACCGATACCCTCGATCTCGACTTCGACCACATCGCCGTGCCGCATCCAAAGCGGCGGCTTGCGGGCATGCCCGACGCCCGAGGGCGTCCCCATGATGACCGCATCGCCCGGCTGCAAGGTGACGCATTCCGACAGCTGCGCCAGCGTCTCCCCGACCGCGAAGATCATCGAGCGCGTGTTGTCCTGCTGCACCACCTGCCCGTTCAGGCGACAGGTGATGGCGAGACCCGAGGCGCCGCGCGGCAACTCGTCGGCGGTCACCAGATAGGGCCCGAAAGCGCCGGTCTGCTCGAAGTTCTTACCCAGCGTCCACTGGATGGTCTTGCGCTGATAGTCGCGGACGGAGCCGTCGTTGAAGCAGGAATAGCCGTAGACCGCGTCCAGCGCCTGATCCGCCGTGGCGTGGCGGATCGGCGCGCCGATGACGACCGCAAGCTCGGCCTCGTAATCGAGCTGCTCCGAGACGATCGGGCGCAGGATCGGCGCATTATGCGCGGTCAGGCTGCGGGGGCAGCGCATGAAGATCGTGGGAGAGGCAGGCTTGGCGTAGCCGCCCTCCGCCGCGTGGTCGGCGTAATTCAGGCCGAGGCAGAACATCGCGCCCGCCTGCGGGATGAGCGGCCGGAAGGCGATGGCGTCGGGCGACATCCGTTCGGCGGTGCGCGTCGCGGCGGCGGCGATCCGCTCAGCCATCGAGGCGCCACCTTGGATGACGGCGGTGAGGTCGGCCGGGAAATCGCCGAGCGCCGTGAGATCGAGGATCCCGTCCGGCAGCTTGAGGCCGATGGCGGGGCGGCCGTCCCGCATGAATGACAGCAGACGCATTCTTCCCTCGCGCGAACAACTGGCATTCCCGATACCAGGGCAGCGCCGGGCGATCAACGGAAACTCGACAAAATCTTTACATTCGATCTGAATATCGACGATTTGCGCCTGTTCGCCTTCACAAAGCTTTATGGCGCAGATTTTATAGTCTTGTCGATATACGGGTTTACAGCGCGGGGGCACGCGCGCACACTGAATGAGGCCAACGAACGAGCCGCCGCTGAATACCGTGGACAACAGGACCGTGGACAACAGGGAGGTGCCGAATGACCGACGGTCATGTGCTGGAAAGGATTTTTGGCCTCCAGGGCAAGGTTGCCATGGTCACGGGTGCAGCCGGCGGGCTGGGAAAGGCCGTCGCCGCCGCCTATGTCGCGGCCGGCGCGAATGTCGTGCTGGCCGACCTCCGTGAGGCCGAACTCCAGACAGCCCTAACCGACTTCTCGAATCGCGACTGCGTGATGGCGGTTACCGTCGATGTCACGAAGCCCGACGCGGTCGAGAACGCGGTTGGTTCCGCAGTCACGCATTTCGGCAGGATCGACATTCTGGTCACGGCCGCGGGCCTCGCCCGGCGCAAGGCAGCCGAGGAGCTTCCGCCCGAGGAATTCGACCTCGTGATGGATGTGAACATGAAGGGCACCTGGTACTGCGCGCAGGCGGTCGGCCGCCGGATGATCGCGCAAGGCAGCGGCGGCCGCATCATCACCATCGGCTCGGTACGCGGGCAGGTCGGCCATCCGCTCGGCTACGTCGCCTATGGCGTCAGCAAGGGCGCGGTCCATCTTCTCACCCGACAGCTTGCGACCGAGTGGGCGAAGCACGGCATCAACGTCAACTGCATCGCGCCGAGCGTGCTGAAGACGCCGCTCGCGGACTACATCCTGAACAATCCCGACGTGCGGGAGCTGTTCATGTCGCGCATCCCCCTCGGTCGCGCGGCCGAGCCCGAGGAACTGGGCGGCACCGCGATCTTCCTGGCGTCTCCCGCGGCGAGCTTTATCACCGGCCAGATCCTGTTCTTCGACGGCGGCAGCGTCGCAGGATA
>JABBOH010000072.1:10750-11069 GCA_019351895.1 Pseudomonadota bacterium | reverse complement strand
CGGGCGGCATCCTCCAGCATGTGATGATTCACCACGATGAAGGCATTGAGGAGAGGTTCGAACCGCCGGATGCGGTCCAGGCAGGCGCCAACGACGTCGCTTGGGCGATAATCGCCCCGGCCGTACCCCGCCGCGACCGTTGCCGCCGTCATATCTGCGGGATTGATCGCTAGAGTCCCGGGCTGGGTGACGGATCTGGGGAGGCGCAGATGTCGCATCGGAAGGAACTCCATGTGAAGAGAATGGGAATCCACGTCGATAGCCCGTCGAAGCCGCGTTTGTAGTGCGACAGATTTGATGGCCAGCACAAGGGAAGGAG
>JABBOH010000072.1:567-10740 GCA_019351895.1 Pseudomonadota bacterium | reverse complement strand
AGATGACTTTTCTATCGGCACGACACAAGGCAAGCAGCTCCGGCTGACTTACTTTCAAGACGTTGGCGCGCTGTTCTCACCGTCAGCCTCGGCTTTCACCAACCTCACAATTCAAGCCGCGCGTCTACCCCCGATCAGAGATCCGACGCGAAACTAGCGCTTCGGCGACCGCTCCCCGCATCTCTAGGCCGTCCGGAAATCGGCGGTGTAAGCAAAGTGCCGCTTCGGTGACGCCGGGCTACTGCCACAAACCCCAGAGACTGACGAGCACGTCCTGGTTATCGAAACCATTCAGAGAGGGCATTGGACGACGACGCATGGCGTGGGCGATTAGAAGTGCTCGGGTGGTTTAACTCACCTTTGCGGAAGTGACTTCAACGGATGAGCCATGACCCGCATGCGGAAAGGTCAAGTTTGTCGACATGCAGAACTTAGCCACGGCCTGCCGGTCCGCACTAGCCCAACCGCGACCGTTTCGAGCCGGCAAAGCGTGTTTAGCAGGGCAGCGCCCGATTTTCTTCTAATCGGAAAGTGACCATGGACATTGAGACCGAGACTTCAAATCCGCTGAAGACGCTTGAACAGTTCGGCCAGTCCCCGTGGCTCGACTTCATCGAGCGGGAGTTCCTCGTCGCTGGCAAGCTGCAGCCGATGATTGAGCAGGACGGGTTGAAAGGCATGACCTCCAACCCGTCGATCTTCGAGAAGGCGATTGGCCACGGCACCAACTACGATGCCGGCTTCAGGGAACTTGCCGCCACGGGCGACGTGGACGCTCAGACCATCTACGAAACACTGGCAATTCAAGACATCCAGCATGCCTCCGACCTGCTGCGCCCGGTGTATGACCGCACCAACCGGGTAGACGGCTACGTCTCTCTCGAAGTCTCGCCCTATCTCGCGCTGCGCACGGCCGAGACCATTGCCGAGGCGCGGCGGCTGTGGAAGCTGGTGGACCGTCCGAACGTGATGGTGAAGGTGCCTGGCACCCACCAAGGCACGCCCGCTATCAAGACGCTGATCGGCGACGGCATCAACATCAACGTTACGCTACTGTTCAGCCAGCAGGCGTACAAAGACGTGGCAGAGGCGTTCATCGCCGGGCTGGAGAACCTCAAATCCGCCGGCGGCGATGTCAGCCGCGTCGCCAGCGTCGCCTCTTTCTTCGTCAGCCGTATCGACAGCCGAATCGACCAGCAGATCGACGAGCGCGTGAAGGTCGGCGGCAGCGACACGGAGGCGCTGAAGCGGCTGCGCGGCAAGTTGGCGATCGCCAACGCGAAGCTCGCCTACCAGCACTATCTCTCGCTGACAGGCAGTGCGCGCTGGAAGGCGCTGGCCGCGGCGGGGGCGATGCCGCAGCGTCTGCTCTGGGCCAGCACCGGAGTAAAGGACAAGGCATATCCCGACACGCTCTACGTGGCGGAGTTGATCGGCCGCGACACCGTCAACACCATGCCACCGGCGACAATGGACGCGTATCGCGACCACGGCCACGGCAAGGATGCGCTGACCGCTGATATCGAGGATGCGAAGGAGGTCCTGGGCGCCGCCAAGCGGCTCGGCCTCGATCTTGATCGCGTGACCCACGACCTCGTGGAAGACGGCGTCAGGCAGTTCGCCAAGGCGGCCGACGACCTGCTGGGGGCGGTGGCGGCCAAGCGCAACGCCATGCTCGGCGACACGCTGGTCACCGTCTCCCACAAGCTGCCGGAGGCGATGGGCAAGGCGGTGGAGCAGACCCTCGACGCGTGGCGCGAGCGCGGCAAAGTCCGCCGGCTCTGGGCGCATGATGCGTCGTTATGGACCGGCAAGGACGAAGGAAACTGGCTCGCCTGGCTCGACATCGTGGCCGACCGCACCGCCGACCTGAAGCGGCTGGAGGCCTTCCAGGACGAGGTGAAGCAGGCCGGGTTTACCGACGTGCTGCTGCTGGGCATGGGCGGCTCCTCCCTCGGGCCGGAGGTGCTCGCGGAGACGTTCCAACGCCGCCGCGGCTTCCCGACCCTGCACGTGCTGGATAGCACCGATCCGCAGCAGATAGCCGCCTTCGAGAAGAAGGTCGCAATGGCGACCACGCTGGTGATCGTGTCCAGCAAGTCCGGCGGCACGCTCGAGCCCAACATCCTGAAGGCTTATTTCTGGGACGCCATGGCGAAGGCGGTCGGCGCGAACAAGGCCGGCGAGCATTTCGTTGCCATCACGGACCCCGGGTCGCACATGCAGATGGCGGCAGAGAACGACAGGTTCCGCCGCATCTTCTTCGGTGACCCGGCGATCGGCGGCCGCTACTCCGTGCTTTCCAATTTCGGCATGGTGCCAGCCGCGGCGATGGGGCTCGACCTGTCGCAATTCCTGCGCTCGGCGGCGCTGATGGTGCGGGCCTGCGCCGCGGGCACGCCGCCGTTGCAGAACCCGGGGGTGCAGCTCGGCACAGTGATCGGCGTGGGTGCCACCACCGGGCGGGATAAGGTCACGATCGTCGCCTCTCCCGGGATCGCCGATGTAGGCGCGTGGCTGGAGCAGCTGCTGGCGGAGAGCACCGGCAAGCAGGGTCGCGGTATCGTTCCGGTGGACAATGAGCCACTGGCGCACGCCTCGCACTACGGCGACGATCGGGTGTTCGCCTATCTGCGGCTTAAGGACGGGTTCGATCCCGCTCAGGAAAAGGCGGTGGCGGCGCTGGAGCGGGCCGGCCAGCCGGTCGTGCGGGTGGAGCTCACCGATACGACGCAGCTGGGGCAGGCGTTCTTCCTGTGGGAGTTCGCGACAGCGGTGGCGGGCGCGATCATCGGCATCGACGCGTTCGACCAGCCGGACGTGGAGGCCAGCAAGGTTGTCACTAAGAAGCTCACCGCCGCCTACAACGAGAGCGGCGAGCTGCCGGACGAAACGCCGTTCCTGACCGACGGCGCCATCCAGCTGTTCAGCGATGAACGGAACGCGGCCGAGCTGAGCAAGGCGGGCAGTACGCTGGACGCGGTGATGAAGGCGCATCTGGCCCGGCTCGGGGCCGGCGACTACGCAGCGCTGATCGCCTATATCCAGCGCAGGCCCGAAACCATCGCGGTTCTGCAGACGCTGCGCACGACAATTCGCGACGCAAAGCACGTGGCGACGGTTGCGGAGTTCGGGCCACGCTTCCTGCACTCCACAGGGCAGACCTACAAGGGCGGCCCGAACAGCGGCGTGTTCACCCAGATCACGTCGCAGGACGCGGCGGACCTCCCGGTGCCCGGCGAGAAATACACCTTCAGCGTTGTGAAGGCGGCGCAGGCGCGGGGCGATTTCGACGTGTTGGCGGAGCGTGGCCGCCGGGCGTTGCGGGTGCACATCACAGGCGACCTTGAGGCCGGCCTGCAAACCCTTGCCGCCGCCATCACCGCCGCCGTTTAAATCGTAGGACAGGAGCAGTAGCATGAAGCTTGGCGTGATCGGCCTGGGGCGCATGGGCGGCAACATCAGCTTGCGCTTGATGAAGCACGGCCATGAATGCGTGGTGTTCGACCACAGCGAAAAGGCGATTGACGGCATCGTCGGCCAGGGCGCCGCAAAGTCGGACGGGCTCGAGGACATGATCCGCCAGCTTCCCTCTCCGCGGGTCGTCTGGGTCATGCTGCCGGCGGGGCACATCACCGAGGAGACGGTGCAGGCGCTCGGTGGAATGATGCAGAAGGGCGACATCATCATCGACGGCGGCAACACGATGTACAAGGACGACATCCGCCGCGCCAAGGTGCTGCGCGAAAAGGGCGTTGTGTATATTGATGTGGGCACCTCGGGCGGCATCTGGGGCCTGCAGCGCGGTTACTGCATGATGATCGGCGGCGACGAGGAGGCGGTGAAACACATCGATCCGATCCTGTCGGCACTGGCGCCCGGCGAGGGCAACATCGATAAGACTCCGCATCGCGAGGGGCGCAATCCGACGTCCGAGCAGGGCTACCTGCATTGCGGCCCGGCCGGTGCCGGCCATTTTGTCAAGATGGTGCATAACGGTATCGAATACGCCATCATGCAGGCCTACGCCGAAGGTTTCGATGTGCTCAAGAACAAGAACGGGCACGAGCTCGCCGAGGACGAGCGCTTCGACCTTCACATGGGCGACATCGCGGAAATGTGGCGGCGCGGCTCGGTGATCTCGTCCTGGCTGCTCGACCTGACGGCGCAGGCGCTCGCGACCGACGAGAATCTGGAGAAGTTCAGCGGCGACGTGTCCGACAGCGGCGAGGGTCGTTGGACGATCGACGCGGCCGTGGAGGAGGCGGTGCCAGTGCCGGTGCTGGCCGCCTCGCTGTTCGCCCGTTTCCGCTCGCGCCAGCAGCACACCTACGGCGAGAAGATGCTATCGGCCATGCGGTTCGGCTTCGGCGGCCACGTCGAAGGCTCAGGGCGATGAGCGAGACCGCCCGCACGTCGAGCAACTCCGAGGCGCTCGCCAAGACGGCCAAGCCGGCACCCGCCTGCACCATGGTGATCTTCGGCGCTAACGGTGATCTCACCAAACGCCTGCTGATGCCGGCGCTGTACAACCTGTCCGGCTCCAAGCTGCTGGACGACAGGTTCGAGATCATAGGCGTCGACCGCGATGCCAGCACGGACGAGGACTTCCGGGATCGTCAGCAGACGATGATGGAGAGCTTCACCCCGGCGGCGGCCGGCGAGTTCGCCGAGAAGGCGCTCAACATGGAATGGTGGGGCTGGCTGAAGGACCGGCTGCACTACATGAAGGGCGACTTCACCACGAATGACATCTTCACCGCGCTGACCGAGCGGCTGAAGGACCGCAATGCGGTGTTCTACCTGGCAGTCGCCGACCGGTTCTTCAGCGGCATCGTCGACATGCTGCACAAGTCCAATCTGACCGACGAGAGGGACGGCAGCTTTCGTCGCGTGGTCATCGAGAAGCCCTTTGGCCACAGCCTGCAATCGGCCAAGGAGCTAAATGCCGAGATCCTGTCCAAGCTCGACGAGGGACAGGTCTACCGGATCGATCATTTCCTGGGCAAGGAGACGGTGCAGAACATCATGACGTTGCGTTTCTCTAACGGCCTGTTCGAGCCGCTGTGGAATCGCGACCACATCGACAGCATCCAGATTACCGCGGCCGAGACGGTGGGGGTGGAGAAGCGCGGCAAGTTCTACGAGGTCACCGGCGCGCTGCGCGACATGGTGCCCAACCACATGTTCCAGCTGCTGGCGATGACCACCATGGAGCCGCCGAACTCCTTTGACGCCGACGCGGTGCGGACGGAGAAGGCCAAAGTGATCGACGCGATCCGTCCGCTGACCCCCGCCGACGTTGAGACGAATGTCGTGCGCGGCCAGTATGTGGCCGGGACGGCGGCGAGCGGCAACGTCATCGGCTACACCGAGGAGCCGGACGTGGCGGCGGACTCCACGGTCGAGACGTTCATGGCGCTCAAGCTGACGATCGACAACTGGCGCTGGGCGGGCGTGCCGTTCTACCTGCGCACCGGCAAGCACATGTCGAGCCGCAGCACCGAGATCGTCATCACCTTCAAGCAGGCGCCCACGGTGATGTTCCGCGACACCGGCGTCAGCCGCATGCCGCCTAACACCATAGTGCTGCAGCTGCAGCCGAATGAGGGGATCGCTACGCACTTCAATGCCAAGCGCCCCGGCCAGGTCGTCGAGCTGAACGACGTGCGGATGGTTTTCCGCTACGAGGACTTCTTCGAGCTGAAGCCCTCGACCGGCTACGAGACACTGATCTACGACGTGTTGATCGGTGATCCGACATTGTTCAACCGCGCCGACAACATCGAGGCGGGGTGGAAAGGCGTGCAGCCGATCCTGGACGCGGTCGCGAATGGCGGCGGCACCATCCACACCTACCCCGCCGGCACCGATGGCCCGGCTGCCGCGGATGCGCTGCTGTCGCTCGACGGGCGGCAGTGGAGGCCGCTGAAGTCATCAAGCTCATGGTCTCGGACGTCGGCGGCACCATGATGACGACCGACAAGGTGTCGACCAGGGCCACGATCGACGCCGCCGGCCGGCTGCGCGACGCGGGCAGGCATCTGGCCCCGGGCGAGGCCGTGCCGGAGACGCGTTGCGTGCCAGACGACGCGGCTCGGCTGAGCCTCGACCTGCTCGAGCGGCGCGGCGTGTCTCCCTGTCCATTCGCCAACACCCGACGGGTCATCAGCGACATCGGCGACGACGACGAGCCGGCGGATGTTGCCGCCTAAGCCCAAGCAACACACCGCCTCCCATGAGGAAAACGGCCGGGCCGCCGGCGATCGACCGCTACGTCCTGCCCAACGCTGCCGAGGAGCCGCCGCATGCCCCGCCCACGCCCCCGTCCCGACAAGATCGCTCTGTTGCTCGCCGACGTTGACGGCACCCTGGTCACCAAGGACAAGGTGCTCACCGAACGGGCTCAGACATCCATCAGCACCATGGAGGCCGAGGGCATCAAATTCGCCCTCACCAGCGGCCGGCCGCCGAAGGGCATGAAGATGCTGTTCGAACCGCTGCGGATCACGACCCCCATCGCCGGCTTCAACGGCGGGCTGTTCGTCAAACCGGACCTCGGCATCATCGAGAGCCGCACGCTCGACCCGGAGGCGGCAATGAAGGCGGTGGAACTGATCGAGAAGGCGGGGCTGGACGTCTGGGTCTACAGCGGCGACGACTGGCTGTTGCGCGACATTGATGCGCCGCACCGCGAGCGGGAGGAACACACGGTGCAGTTCCCGCCGAAGCTCGTGAAGGCGTTCACCGACGAGCACCTGGCCGCGGCGGTCAAGATCGTGGGCGTCAGCAACGACCTGGACCGCGTCGCGGACTGCGAGGCGACGGTGCGGGCGGCGCTGGGCAAGACCGCCTCGGCCGCGCGCTCGCAGCCATATTACCTCGACGTGACCCACCCCGACGCCAACAAGGGCGGCGTGGTCGCGTATCTGTCCCGCACGCTGGGGATCGATCCCGGCCAGATCGCCACCATCGGCGACCAGCCCAACGACGTGCTGATGTTCAAGCCGAGCGGCTTCTCGATCGCCATGGGCAATGCCAGCGAGGCCGTGCAGAGGGAGGCCGATGTCGTGACGGAGAGCTACGACGACGAAGGATTCGCCAAAGCCGTCGAGAGGTTCATCCTGCCATGAGCGGCGAGATCGTGGTCCTGAAGGACGGCAGCGCCATCGCCCGCCACATGGCGGAATGGCTGCTGGGGCAGGCGCTGGCGAAGCAGGGCGCCTTCGCGCTGGGCCTGTCCGGCGGCTCGACGCCCAGGACGTTGTATACGCTGCTTGCGTCCGACGCGTTCCGCTATCGCTTTCCTTGGGACCGCACCCACCTGTTCTTTGGCGACGAGCGCTTCGTGCCGCACGACCATCCCGACAGCAACTACCGCATGGCATGGGAGGCGATGATCGCCCACGTGCCGATCCCCGCCTCTCAGGTGCATCCGTGGCAAACCGACGGCGACCCGAAGCACGGGGCGCTGCACTACGCCGACACGCTGAAGCGTTTCTACGGCGGCGATACGTTCGACCCGTCGCGTCCACTGTTCGACGTACAACTCCTTGGCCTTGGCGAGGACGGCCACACCGCCTCCCTGTTCCCCGGCGTGGCCGCACTCGGGGAGCGTAGCGCCTGGACCGCGGCGGTGATCGGCGCCAAGCCGGAGCCGCGGCTGACGCTCACGCACCCCGCGTTGGACAGCAGCCGCGTGGTGGCCTTCCTGGTGTCGGGCGAGGGCAAGCGGCACATCTTGGCGCGGGCGATGGCGGGGGACGAGGCGCTGCCCGCGGTGCACGTCGTGCCGGCCGGCAAGCGCCTGTTCTTCACAGACGAGGCAGCCGCCGCACGATGAGCGATAGCGTGAGAAGGGCGGCCGCTTTGAACAGCTTGCAGCCGAAGCGAACATCGGACCTCGTCGCGCCAGAACACGCCGCTGGCATGGTGCAAGGGCCGCTGACGGCGCCGAGGAGGCAATGAGGCCGTAATGCTCTCGCCGCGCGTTCGGACGGCGCGACGGCTACAGCCACGACCTCGCTCGAGCAAGCTTGATAAAGGATGTGGCCGCAGCGGACCTCGGCCGACCACCGATCGTTTCTATAACAACACCCTGCGTGAGTTCCAGGTCTCTCAGCGGTCGCGCGACAAGCTCGTCCGGAGTCGTCCAGCAGGACAACCCAAGGCTCAAGCCGAAACCACTGCGTACTAGCTGGAGTGACGTCTCCCAATTCCCTGCACGATGCGGCGTCGCGGGCCGCCGCCCCAGCGTTCGAGCGACCTGGGCCAGGAGAACCTCGGGCAACGCGTCGGCGTCAAACGCACCGAGCAAGGTGGCGTCCGCCAAATCCCGAGCACTAATCTCATCAACACCTAACATGGCGTGACCGGGTGGCAGAAACAAGGAGGTTGTGGGGGAAAACAGGCGCCATTGGTTGAAGCGCCCGTGCGCTGTATCAGATCCTACAGCAAAGATAACGTCCAGTTCGCCCTGCAGCATACGCTCCCGGAGAGCGGGTTCCTTGTCAACCGTGACGCTGAACTCGACATTCTTCACCGTGCGAACAACTTCCGCAAGGATTGGGCCGACTAAAGGAAGTCCAAGCCAAGGGCTAAGCCCAAGGTGAAGGGGAGCCCCCTCCTGGGAATGAAATTGCCGTGCTTCTGCCTTGGCGGCGTCAGCCGCGAACATGATCTGCTCAAGGAACGGCAGCATGGCCTGCCCAAATTTCGTGAGCTGTGTCAGTGAGCGTTCCCTCAGAACGAGGTCTCCGCCAAGCTCAAGTTCCAGCCGACGAACGGAACGAGAGAATGCGGGCTGCGTAATGCGGCACTCCTCAGCAGCGCGCGTGAAGTTAAGCAGTCGTGCAAGGACCAGAAAATGGCTGATCTGGGGGAGATCCATCAACCGGAGTCCTTAGACACTTGAGGAGAGTCTCTCGATGACCGGAGGAATAGTCTCCATTTCAGTGCGGCGCGTGTGATCGACATGCAGCTCGGAATGAACGATTTGCCCTCCAGTCGAGACGACGAAAGTGGACGCAAGGGGAATGAGCCACCCTTCGCCACCGTGAAGCGTCTTAGGGTCTATGCCACGACCGAGGAGCAACGTTTGGTAGCGCTTGGGCAGTCTAATCACAACCCCGAACTGAACCGCTATAGCGTTGTCCACGTCAACGAGCACCTCGCATTCAAGTTCATTAATCGCCTTGAACTCGCTTGCACGGCCGCCTGTCTCGGGAGATATAGCTACGAGAGCAAGCGGTATCCGTTCTGATTGTGTCTTCACCCAGCTGTCAAGCGCCTTCAGAGTTACGCTGCAGTACGGGCACCAGCTCCCACGGTAGAAGTTTATGATAAGGGAATGCTTAGACAGAAGTTGCGCCGAAGAGACTAGCTTACCCTCGGCGTTTGGCAGCACGAATTCAGGCATTCGGTCACCGATCTTAAGCGCGCGCCGCCCCAGCATCTGCGAGTCAAAGCGTTCGAGGATTTCCGCGTATGCCGCCGTCGCTTCCTCAGTCATCGCCGACCGCAGAGCGTCGAGTGTTTCCTTCAGTGACATCACTATCTCCGAACGGCGTCCCGAAATGCTGACGACACAGCCGTCTGACCGCGCAGCGGCAACATTCAGAAACACGCACTTTACTACCAGCCTCTGTAAACCTGCCAGATTCATAGACACGAACCGGCTTCGTAGCAATGAGAATTAGTTGAAGTACTGCCATTTCAGATTTCTACACCGTCTTAAGGTCTACCAAGATTTCGCAGCCGTTTGGCGATACCGGGAAGCTCTTCATTCCATGCACAGAAGGCATGGAGTGTTTTTGCCGGGAGTGACTATAGAACTTAGGTGGTCAAGCCCGACAACGACCTATGAAGGGTGTCGCTGTGTCCGTTGCCTGCTCTCGCGACCGCAGTGGGGTTGGGACGGGCGGTGGCGGCACTGTAGCATCCAGTGGGTCCGCGCCGCTTGGACGAGGAGGCGAACCGGACATTGCGTGTTTGATGAGCGGCCCAAAGTGACGCTGCCGCCTCTGGTCGGCACCTGTCGGCCCAGATCGTGCCGGATGTCGTCCAATGTCAGCGCAAGTGCCGAGTTGGTTTCACCACCGGCCAGGGGCCACGGCGCGGCGCCGGCGTCCGAACGAAGCAGCGTCGACTTTACCTATTGTGGGGCTCCCTACT
>JABBOH010000072.1:0-557 GCA_019351895.1 Pseudomonadota bacterium | reverse complement strand
TCGCGCGCCCGCGATGCAGGGTCGCGGGCGCGTCTGGCGCCGCAGAGGATCTAGTATTTAGAAAGGGCGAGAACTTCGTGGTAGACGATATCGTGCTGCGGGCGCTCGTGCCCGTTATTCTATTGCTGGCATTTGGTGTCGCCGCCGCAACCTTAAGCCGGGCGATGCGGCTTAGTCCGATTGTCGGTTATCTGCTGCTCGGCATCTTGTTGCAGTTAAGCGACGCCGCGGTTCTTGTCGACATTCATACGGTCGCCGTGCTTGCGGAACTCGGCGTCGTCTTCCTTCTGTTTGACATAGGGCTCCACTTCTCTCTGACCCATGTGCGCAAGCAGGTGCGAGACATCTTTGGCTTTGGACCTCTGCAAATTCTGTTCGGCGCGGCGCCGCTTGCGCTGCTTGCGCTGGTCACGGGATTGGCGCCGGGCCCCGCAGTCCTTATCGGCTCAATCCTCGCCTTGAGTTCAACAGCGGTGGTCGCACCCCTCATTGCGGAGCGGCAGCAGCAGAATTGCCCGGTCGGCCTGACGGCGACCGCGATCCTCGTGTTTCAGGAC
>JABBOH010000030.1:16239-54907 GCA_019351895.1 Pseudomonadota bacterium | reverse complement strand
CGGGCTTCAAATACGCGGTGCTGGGCGTGATCTACGCCGTGCTGCTGGGATTCGCGGTTATCGTGGTGTGGGAGAACTTCCGTGACGGCCAGTCGGCGGTCATGCGGGAGGCGTCGGCGCTATCCACGATCTACCGGCTGGCGGGCGGCGTCGATCCCGCGGTCTCCGGATCGATCCGCCAAGCCGCCTCACACTACGCCCGGATCGTCGTCGAGGAGGAGGCGCCGATGATGGCTGAAGGCCTGCGGATTTCCGGCCGCGCCACGGGGTCGCTGAGCGACCTCTACACCGCCGTGCTGGCCGCGAAGCCCCAGACGCTGGAGCAGTCGGACGCCTATCAGAGCCTCCTGACCGCGCTCACGACCCTCTCGGCCTCGCGGCGCGACCGGTTGGAACTAGGTGGCAGCACCGTGCCGCAGGTCGTCTGGATCGTGCTGTTCGGCGGCGCGATCATCAACATCGTCTTTCTTCTGTTCTTCGGGACGCGCCACATCTGGGTGCAGATGCTGATGTCCGGCATGCTGACGGCGGTGATCTTCATGGCGCTCTTCGCGATCGTCATGATCGATCATCCGTTCGCGGGCAGCGTCCGCGTGACGATGGAGCCGATCCAATACGTGCTGGACCACGGCGGGGGGCATCAAGAGGGCAGCCAGTAGAAGGGAGGCGAGCGCCCCCAGGCGTCAATGCGCTACGCGGGAGCGGGCTCGCGGAGCGACATGGCGGCTTGGGTCCCGCCTGCCGCGAACTCATCCTCGAACGTCAGATCCGAAAGCTCCAGCCAAATGACGGGGCTTCGAGTGGTGCTTCGGCCCCGACATCTGCTTCTCGTCGCGGCAGCGGGAGGCAGATGTCAGGGCCGCACCGCTAGGTCAGGCGGCCGTGGCAGTATTTGAACTTCTTTCCCGAGCCGCAGGGGCAGGGCGCATTGCGCGGCGTGGTGCGCCAATCCGCCGGTAGATCGGCGATCGTGCCGGCCGCCACCGTGTCGGCTACCATCGGCGCCTCGAGCAGCGCGCCGTCGCCGTAGCCGCCGCCAGAGAAGCTTTGCGTCAGCACGTCCTCGGGGTGGTTCTCGAACATGAGGCCGGTCGGCGGGGGCGGGGGTTCGGCCGGCTGCGTGAAGTCGACCCGCGCGAGGCTCGCCGTCACCCGCTCCTTCAGATCTTCTAGGAGCGTGCCGAACAGGGCGAAAGCCTCGCTCTTGTATTCCCGCAGCGGGTCGAGCTGGCCATAGGCCCGCAGCCCGATGCCCTGCCGCAGATGATCGAGGTTGAGCAGATGCTCCTTCCAGACTTGATCGAGCGTCTGGAGCAGCAGCGACTTCTCGACCATGCGCATCAGCTCGGGTCCGAAATTGGCGGCCTTCGCCGCCATCATCTCGTCCGCCGCCTGATCGATCCGCTCGCGGATATGGCTCTCGTCGATGCCCTCCTCGCGGCCCCAATCCTCGATGGGCAGGCGCTGCCCCAGCAGCCGCTCGATATCGTCCGCGAGTTCTGCCGTCTCCCACTGCTCGGCGAAGGCTTTCTCGGGAATGCGGCGGGCGACAAGGTCGCCGATGATCTCACGCCGCATCTCGGTCAGTGTCTCCGACACATCCTCCTGCTTCATGAACTCGCGCCGCTGCGCATAGACCTCGCGCCGCTGGTCGTTCATCACGTCGTCGTATTTCAGGAGGTTCTTGCGGGTGTCGAAGTTCCGCGCCTCGACCTTCTTCTGCGCCTTCTCGAGCGCGCGGTTGATCCAGGGATGGGTGATCGCCTCGCCATCCTTGAGGCCGAGGCGCTGCAGCATGCCGCCCATCCTGTCGGAGCCGAAGATGCGCATGAGATCGTCTTCGAGGCTGAGGAAGAAGCGCGAGCGCCCCGGATCGCCCTGACGCCCCGAACGGCCACGCAGCTGGTTGTCGATGCGGCGGCTCTCATGCCGCTCGGTGCCGATCACGAAAAGGCCGCCGGCGGCCACCACCGCGTCATGGGCACGGGCAACCTCGGCGACCAGCTCCGCGTCGCGCCGGGCATATTCCTCGGGGTCGGCGATGCCGCTCAGCTCCAGCCGCCGCCGCATCTCGACGTTGCCGCCGAGCTTGATGTCGGTGCCGCGTCCCGCCATGTTGGTCGCGATCGTAATCGCGCCGGGCGCGCCCGCCTGCGAGATGATCACCGCCTCCTGCTCATGGAAGCGCGCGTTCAGCACCGCGTGGGGCACCTTTTCCCGCTTGAGAAGCTCGCTCAGCAACTCGCTTCGCTCGATGCTGGTCGTGCCCACCAGAACCGGCTGGCCGCGCACGCGGGATTCCGCGATCAGCGAGGCGAGGGCGGTATATTTCTCTTCCGCCGAACGATAGACCTCGTCGTCCTCGTCCTTACGCGCGACGGGCACGTTGGTGGGGATGTCGACCACCGAAAGCTTGTAGATCTCCTCGAACTCGTCGGCCTCCGTCATGGCGGTGCCGGTCATGCCGGCGAGCTTCGGGTAGAGGCGGAAATAGTTCTGGAATGTGATCGAGGCGAGCGTCTGGTTCTCAGGCTGGACCGTGACGTGCTCCTTCGCCTCCAGCGCCTGATGCAGACCCTCCGAGTAGCGGCGGCCCTCCATCATGCGGCCGGTGAACTCGTCGATTATGACGACCTTGTCATCGCGGACGATGTAGTCCACGTCGGCGGCGAACAGGGTGTGGGCGCGCAGGCTCTGCTGCGTGTGATGCACGACCGAGATGTTGAAGACGTCGTAGAGGCCGCCTTCCTCGATGATGCCGGCCTCGCGCAGCATCTCCTCGACGCGTTCCGTACCGGGCTCGGTCAGCGTAACCGACTTGACCTTCTCGTCCTTCTCGTAGGTCTCGGGGTCCTGCACCAAAATCTTCACGACCTCGTCGACCTGACGATAGAGGTCGGAGCTGTCCTCGGCCGGCCCCGAGATGATGAGCGGCGTCCGCGCCTCGTCGATCAGGATGCTGTCGACCTCGTCGACGATCGCGTAATGGAAGTCGCGCTGGACCATGTCCTCCAGCCGGTACTTCATATTGTCGCGCAGATAGTCGAAGCCGAACTCGTTGTTGGTGCCGTAGGTGATGTCGCAGGCATAGCTGGCACGGCGCTGGGCGTCCTCCATGCCGTGGACGATGATGCCGGTCGAAAGACCGAGGAAGGAATAAAGCTCGCCCATGGTCTCGGCGTCGCGCCGGGCGAGGTAGTCGTTCACCGTCACCACATGCACGCCGCGGCCCGAGAGCGCGTTGAGATAGACGGGCAGGGTCGCGACCAGGGTCTTGCCTTCGCCGGTCTTCATCTCGGCGATGCGGCCGCTATGGAGGACGAGGCCGCCCACGAGCTGCACGTCGAAATGGCGCATGCCGAGCACGCGCTTGGACGCCTCGCGGACGACCGCGAAGGCCTCCGCCATGATGTTGTCCAGCTCCTCGCCGCCGCCGATCCGCTCCTTGAATTCGGCGGTCTTGGCGCGCAACGCCTCGTCCGACAGCGCGGCCGTCGCCGCTTCGAGCGCGTTGACCTGGGGGACGATGCGGCGATAGCTCTTGAGCGTGCGCTCGTTGCTGGTGCCGAAAATGACGCGGGCGAGAGATCCGAACATGACAACCTTGGGTCAGAAGGGCCGGGAGGAAGCCCCGGCCTGTCGGCAGGCGGGTTCGCCCGCTATAGCACGGGCCCACTAGCCTGGCCCATGAGCTTGGCCCATTAGCCTGGATGGGGCGCCAGTGATAGGACTGGCAGTTATCCGGGTCAACGCGCCGCTTGCACCGCGCACAATCGTCATGCTTTCGATCGTCCCCTGGGACCGTCGCCTTCTTGTGGTGCGGCAGCTCTTCGGCCATTCTCCGCCGCCCTGAACAGCCCGCGCTTGGGCCCCTGCCGGTTTTGAGGTTTTTCATGCGTTCACCCCGCCTGTCGCTGACCGTTCTGGCCAGCACCGCCCTCTGTCTCTCTCTCATTGGTCAGGGGGCTTGGGCGCAGAGTGCGGCACCCGCCACGTCCTCGTCCGCCACCACGCCCGCCGCGTCGGCACCCTCGGGTGGCGCTGCGCCCTCGTCCTCGTCAGCGTCGTCCTCGTCAGCTTCGTCCTCTGGCGCGGCATCCGCTGCCGCCGCCCCGGCGCAGCCCAATCCGGTTGTCGCGACCGTCAACGGCCAGCCGATCCACATGGCCGAGCTGTCGGAGATGACGCGCAATCTGCCGCAGCAGCTCCAGGGCATGTCGCCGGAACAGCTCTACCCGATCCTGCTCGACCAGATCGTCGACGAGAAGGCGATGGCGATCGTCGCAAAGAAGGACGGGCTGCTCAACGATCCGGGTGTTCAGCAGCGCATTCAGGTCGGCATCGAGCAGGTGCTGCAGGCAGCCCTCATCACCAAGACGGTCGGCCCCCAGATCACCGAGGACGCGATCAAGGCGGCATACGACAAGGAATACGCCAACAAGCCCGGCGTCGAGGAAGTCCACGCCCGCCACATCTTGGTGAAGACCAAGAAAGAGGCCGAGGACATCATCAAGCAGCTCGACGACGGCGCCGATTTCGCGAAGCTCGCGAAGAAGTATTCGACCGATCCGGGCAGCGTGAACGGCGGCGACCTCGGCTGGTTCAAGAAGACCGACATGGTGCCGGAATTCGCCGATGCCGCCTTCTCGATGAAGGACGGGCAGATCACGCAGACGCCGGTGCACACCCAGTTCGGCTGGCATGTGATCCAGGTGCTTGGCCATCGGGTTTCCCCGCCGCCGACGCTCGCCGATGTGCACGACAAGATCCGCAATCAGCTGATCCAGGAAGGCATCCACAACCTGCTGCAGAGCGTGCGCAGCAAGGTGACGATCAAGGAATTCGCGCCTGACGGCTCGCCGCTGCCGGCCCCCGCCGCCAGCAAATAGCCGGAGCCCATGGCGACGATCACGGGCGTCTCGCCGCTCGCGGTGCCGCTGCCGCGCCTCGGCCCGATCGCCGGGGTGCGGATCGGCGCGGCCGAGGCCGGCATCCGCTACAAGGGCCGGCGCGACCTCATGATGATGACCTTCCCGCGCGGCACGACCGTCGCGGGGGTTTTCACCCGGAACAAGTGCCCCGGCGCGCCGATCGACTGGTGCCGGGATGCGTTGGCCGGAGGCCGCGCGCGGGCGCTCGTCGTCAATGCCGGCAACGCCAATGTCTTCACCGGCCGCGCGGGCGTGGCCACCGTCAAGACGACCGCGAAGGCGGCGGCTGCGCTGGCGGGATGCCCGGCGCGACAGGTGTTCCTCGCCTCGACCGGCGTCATCGGCGAGGTGCTGCCGTCCGAGCGCATCACCGATGCGCTGCCGGCGCTCGCCGAGGCGCTGACCGAGGACGGGTGGGAGGATGCCGCCCGGGCGATCATGACGACGGACACCTTCCCCAAGGCCAGCACGCGCTCTGCCAAGATCGGTGGTGCGACCGTCACCATCAACGGCATCGCCAAGGGCAGCGGCATGATCGCCCCGGACATGGCGACGATGCTGTGCTTCATCGCGACGGACGCCGCCATCCCGGCGGCCGCGCTGCAGGCGATGCTGTCGAAGGGCGTAGGCCCCACGTTCAACTCGGTGACGGTCGATAGCGACACCTCGACCAGCGACACGGTGCTGCTCTTCGCGACCGGCGCGGCCGATCATCCGCCGGTGCCCGAGACGGGCGGCACCGTATTGCGGGATTTCCGCCGGGCGCTCGACGAAGTGCTGCAGGATCTTGCCCTGCAGGTGGTGCGGGACGGGGAGGGCGCGCAGAAGCTCGTGCGGATCGCCGTGAAGGGCGCGGTGAGCCACAAATCGGCCCGCGCGATCGCCTTCGCCATCGCCCATTCGCCGCTGGTGAAGACCGCGATCGCGGGCGAGGACGCGAACTGGGGCCGCATCGTCATGGCCGTCGGCAAGGCGGGCGAGCCCGCGGACCGCGACCGGCTGGCGATTGCGGTCGGCGGCACATGGATGGCGCGGAACGGGACCGTGGTCCCGGGCTACGACGAGGGGCCGGTCGTGACACATATGAAGGGGCGGGAGGTCGATATCGCCGTCGACATCGGACTTGGCGACGGGGCCGCAACGGTCTGGACCTGCGACCTCACGCATGGATATATCGACATCAATGGAAGCTATCGAAGCTGAGGTCGCGCCGACGCCATCCCTGCGCCTGACGACCGAACGGCTCACGCTGCGGCCGCTGACCCCTGATGATGCGGAGCAGCTCCATCGGCTCCTGAACGATTGGGAGGTCTGCCGCACGCTGCAGAGCGTGCCTTTCCCCTATCCGCGCGCGCTGGCCGACCAGTGGATCGCCGATTCGGTGGCGCAGCGGCAGGACGGCGCGGCTTATCACTTCGCCATTACGGGCGCCGAGACCGGACATGAGGTGCTGGTCGGCGCCGTGGGGCTCAAGCTTTTGGCGGGACAGCGGCGGGCGACGCTCGGCTACTGGGTCGGAAGGCGCTTCTGGGGGCACGCCGTGGCGCGCGAGGCGGCGGGGCGCGTGGTGCGCTGGGCGCTCGCCAATCTCGATCTCGATACGGTGGAGGCGACCGTCGCCACCGACAACCCCGCCTCGGCCCGCGTGCTGGAGGTGGTCGGCTTTCGGGAGACCGGGGCCGGGCAGGAGGTGTTCCTGTCGCGCGGCGGCGGCACGCATCCGGTGCGGCGCTTCATCGCAAGCCGGGGCGAGATTTCGGCCGTACCCGATCTGCCGGCGCCCGCCGCGGGCGGCGTGCCGCTGCTACTGGTCGCGGCCTGCGTGCTGATCGACGCCGAGGGGCAGGTGCTGATCGCGCGGCGGCCCGAAGGCAGGGCGATGGCGGGCCTGTGGGAATTTCCGGGCGGCAAGCTCGAAGCCGGGGAAAGCCCGGAGGACGCGCTGACGCGGGAACTGCGCGAGGAACTTGGCATCGACGTGTCGCGCACCTGCCTCGCGCCCTTTGTCTTCGCCTCCCACGCCTATGAGCGGTTTCACCTGCTGATGCCGCTGTTCCTCTGCCGGCGCTGGCAGGGCAAGCCAGCCCCGCGCGAGGGCCAGACGATCCGCTGGATCAAGCCCGAGGCTCTGGGCGACTATCCTTTTCTGCCGGCCGACCGTCCGCTGCTCCCCATGCTGCGCGACCTGCTGTAACGTCGCGACTTCAATCCGATCACCAAGCGAGGCCGAGCCACATGCCCAATCCCATCGCCTGCCTGCTGGTGATCGGCAACGAGATCCTCTCGGGCCGCACCCAGGACGTGAACATCAAGTTCCTGGCGACCCGCCTCGGCGCCCTGGGCATCCCCCTGCGCGAGGTTCGCGTGATCCCCGATGTGGCGGAGACCATCATCCGTACAGTGAACGAGGTGCGGGCGTCCTTCGACCACGTCTTCACGACGGGCGGCATCGGACCGACCCATGACGACATCACCAGCGAGTGCATCTCGGCCGCGTTCGGGGTGCCCTGGGAGATCAACGAGGAGGCGTTCGCGATCATGAACGCGCGCTATCCCAAGGGCGAGTTCAACGCCGCCCGGCAGCGGATGGCGACCATGCCGCGCGGCGCGACGCTGATCGAGAACCCGGTTTCGGCGGCACCCGGCTTCACCATCGGCAATGTCCACGTGATGGCGGGCGTTCCGCGCATCATGCAGTCGATGTTCGAGTGCCTCGCGCCCACGCTCGAAGGCGGGGCGCCCATCGTCTCCCGCGCGGTCTATGCCATGGGCCTGCTGGAGGGCGCGATCGCGAGCGATCTGGAGGCGGTGCAGAAGCGCTATCCCGCGCTCGACATCGGCAGCTATCCCTTCGCGCGCGAGACGGGGACCGGCGTCGCGATCGTGAGCAAAGGCACCGACGCCGCAGAGGCCGAGGCGGCGACGGCGGAGGTCACGGCGATCATGGAGCGGCTGGGGCTCACGCCGATCCAGGGCGAACCGGCCTAGACCCCGGGCCATCGCTATGGCTTGGCTTTTGCTCGTGTTCTCAGGGCTTTGCGAGCCGGTCTGGTCCTACTTTCTCAAGGAATCGCACGGCTTTACGAAGCTTGTCCCGGCAGGGATCACGCTCGGCGTGTCGGGCGCGAGCTTCTTGGCCCTCAGCTTCGCCTTGAAGGCCCTGCCGCTCGGACCAGGCTATGCGATCTGGACGGGCATAGGCACGGTCGGCACGACCGCGATGGGGGTGTGTCTGCTCGGCGAGCATCTGACCGTGATCCGGGTGTGCTGCCTTCTCGCGATCATCGGCGGCGCGATCGGTTTGCGGCTCACGGCCTCGAATTGAGCCACCATGCGCCGAGGACCCGGATCTGCTATGGATCGCCCGGCGCCAAGGGAGCAGGCCATGCCGGCTAGACTGGACGAGTGCGATCGCCTCGGCACGGGCGCGCCGCGAGCCGTCCGGCAGCAGCCTCGGTGCGCCCGTTGAGCGCCGCCATGCCGTTCGCACCCAACGCGGCAGAGCCTTCGCTCGGGACATTGCCGGACGGCGATAAGTCAGGTGCCGAGGCCGTGGCCCATTTCGCCCTGCAGCTCGGCCGCATCCTGCTGCAGAACGGCGGCGACACCGCGCAGGTGCAGCAGGCGGTCAGCCGCTTCGCCGCAGCCCTCGGCTACGAAGCGCATCTGCTGGTGAGCTACGAGGCGCTGCTGCTGACGCTGGTCGGGCCGGGCGGTTTCAGGACCAAAATCGGCAACCGCATCCCGGCCATGAATGTCGGCATGGGCGCGCTGGCCGAGGCGTATCGCATCCTGGACGGCGTCGAGGCCCGGGAGATCGCCCTCCCGCAAGCGCAGGCGGCGCTGGACCGGCTGGAGCATGCGCCGCCTGCCTACAACCGCTGGCTGGTGGCCTCCGCCATCGGCCTCACCGCGGCATCGCTCAGCCGGTTGTTCGGCGGCGACTGGGCGGCCTTCTTCATCTGCTGGGTCGCGGTCACGCTCGGGACGCGGGTGCGGCAGGATCTCGGGCGGCGGGGTTTCAGCCCAGTGATCGTCGCCTTCGGCACTGCCTGCGTCAGCGGCCTTCTCGGCGGCATCGGCGCGCGACTTCTCGGCAGCACGACAGCGGCCCTCTGCCTCGTGGCGCCGGGCATGGTGATCGTGCCGGGCGTGCCCCTCATCAACGGCGTGCAGGACATGATCCGCAACCACGCCAGCACCGGCTTGGCGCGCATCGGCTTCGCCCTGTTCGTCATCGCCGCCATCGGGCTGGGGCTGGAGGTGGCGGCGCTGGTGTCGGGTGTCGCGCTGCCGCTCACCATGGTGACGCAGACAGTGCCGCTGGCCGAGGATGCGGTCTTCGCAGCGCTCGCCGCCCTCGGCTTCGTCTTCCTGTTCAGCGTGCCCTGGCACCTCGCCTGGGCCTGCGCCCTCTGCGGCCTCGGGAGCCATACGGTGCGCGCGATCTGCATGCATTTCGGCCTCGACATCGTCACCGGCACTTTGGTGGGCGCCTTTGTCGCAGCGGGTCTCGCGACCATCTTCGCGCAGCGCCTTCGGGCCCCGGCGGCGACCTTCGCTTTTCCCGGCGTGGTTGCAATGATCCCTGGGGTCTATGGTTTCCGGACGGTCGCGGGGGCGTTGCAGATAGCGAGCGCGGGCGCCCTGCCGCCGCCGGGATTGGTGGACGCGACGGCCGGCCTCGCCGTGACCGTCGTGCTGATCGCGGCGGCCATCACCATCGGCATCGCGGCTCCGCTGGCATTGGCCGCACCGCGCGCCGGCCTCGCGCCGCCCAGGAAGCTTTAGGTCACCGCTCATAAACCACATCCAGATTCGGCTGGCGGCGTTTTACGAGGGCAAGGTAGTGGGCGTCGTGCTTTTCGAAGCGCGTGCGACGGATCTGGTAGCTACTTCGCCGCTGGATGCGATCGGCATAGCTCTCCAGGGGGGCTTGCGGCCAACCACTAGCCGAAGTTCAAGCTGGACCTATCCGTGGCTGCTGCAATCCCAGACGAGGGCCCTTTCGACCACGCCACGAACAAACGCCTCATCAAGCTCTTGCCGCGAAAACCACCGCCGATAAAAGAGCGGCCCGGCGATCGCCGCCGTAAGTTCGGATACATCCAGTTTCTGGTCCAGTTCGCCGCGCGCTTGCGCCCGCGCCGCAATCGCGCCGAACCCCGACATCATACCAGCATGAGTGCGCGACTGAAACTCAGCGACCTCCGTGTCGCGCTCGGCCGCGTCAACGATCGAGGGCATCGCCGACGACCACCGGCCTGTTTGCAAGCGCTGCGCCAAGCCCAGCGCCAACGAGGTCAGGTCGCCCCGAAGACTGCCCGTGTTGGGCGTCTGAAGCCGAGGGGCGAATTGCATCACGGCATCGAATAACAGGGCCGTGCGCGATGGCCAGTGTCGGTAGATCGTAGTTTTGGCGACGCCCGAGCGCCGAGCCACTTCGTCCACGCTGACGCCGCTTAGTCCGAACTCTGTCAGCAATTCGTAGGCCGCGGCCAAGCTCGCCGCCTTCACGGCCTCCTTGGAACGCCGTAGCGGCTCCGGTCCTTCGGCTGGCTCCCCCGCGCTGCGGGATTTGGTGGACACTCCGCTTGACTCCCTGTGGATAGCTACGATACGGTGCCGTAGCTTAGATACAGGCTACGGCATTCTCGGAGACGTTACCATGACTCTCAAGCAAACCCGACTGGTCACCACCGATCCTGTCGAAGCTGACTCGATTCTACGAAACCATTAGCCAGGCGTCGCCGAAGCGGCGGCCAATCGTTCCGTGATCCTCGATTTCGAAGTCGAAAACGTCGATGCTGAATATGATCGGTTGCAGGAGAGCGTGAGCGATTGGGTGATGCCACCGAAGGTAATGCCTTGGGGCGCCCGCGCCATCGTCTTTCGTGATCCGGACGGAAATCTCGTCAATATGTATTCGCATCCCTGACATCGCCCTCGAAGGAGGCGCCTCGTGTCAGGCGTCGAAGGCTGGATAGCCTGCTTCAGCATACCGCTTCGCGTGCGTCCGCATGGCGCCTGACAACGAGGCCGGTGCAATTAGCTCCATTTCGGAACCATCGCGGGTAGGGTTTCGGCTGGCGCTGGCAAGCGCGTCACGAACGGCTGGAAAATCACGCCTTAGCTGAGGCGGCTAATTCTCTTCTGTTCACACAACACTAGACATTCACGAGTGAGATAAAAAATGAAGATTCTCGTCACGGGCGCGACAGGGAATGTCGGGTCATTCCTCGTCCCGGAACTGATCAAGCGCGGAGCACAAGTCCGCATTTTTACACGCAAGCAACCCGCTGATGGCGCCTATCCCAAAGAAGTTGAAGTCGCCATAGGCGATCTGCTCGATCCGGCGTCGGTCGCTAGCGCGCTCAAGGGCGTCGACAAGCTTTTCCTGCTCAACGCCGTCAGTCCGAGTGAGTTGATGGAGGGACTGATCGGCTTCGGGATGGCGCAACGAGCCGGCGTCAAGCACATCACCTATCTCTCGGTCTACAAGGCGGACACGATGAGGAATTCGCCGCATATGGCGACGAAGTTGGCCCTCGAAAGCGCGATAAGTCACAGCGGCATTCCGTTCACCTTCTTGCGTCCGAACGGCTACATGCAGACCGAACTTCAAATCATCCAACCCGTGATCGCGGGAATGGGTCTTTATCCCCTGCCACTTGGCGAAGATGGGATCAGCATGGTGGACGTTCGCGATATTGCGGAAGCCGCCGCGATCTCGCTGACCGAGGAAGGCCATGAAGGTCAGACCTACGACTTGGTTGGACCCACCGTTCGTTCCGGTCCCGGCAATGCGGCATTCTGGAGCAAGCTCTTGGACAAACCCATCCAGTACGGCGGTCATGACATGGATAGATGGGAAGCCATGGCACTCTCGCAGCAGATGCCCGCATGGTATGTCTTTGACGTTCGGGCGATGTTCGAAGGGTTCTACTCGCAAGGTTTTGCCGCGACATCGTTTCAGATCGCGCGCTTGACGAAGCTCCTGGGGCACGCCCCGCGCAGCTACGAGGACTTCGCGAAAGAGGCGGTTGCCAGATCAAGCTGAGGCGTAAGCGCTCAGGTAGTGCTTGCGGTCAGCAGGACCGCAAGGCTCAGTCCCAAAGGCAGAAACCTTTGACGGGAGTCAAACATGACAGCCTCTGATCCTCATCCAAGGCAGCGTGTCAAAGTTCTTGACACCGAGATGAGCTATGTCGACGTGGGGGAAGGCGATCCGATCGTCTTCCTGCACGGCAATCCAACGTCCTCGTATCTTTGGCGGAACATCATCCCGCATGTCAGCGACCTTGGGCGGTGCCTTGCGCCGGACCTCGTCGGGATGGGGAAATCGGACCGGTCGCCAACCTATTCTTACCGCCTCATCGACCACGCGCGCTACCTCGACGCTTGGTTCGGCGCCATGAACTTAAAGAAAGTCATCCTGGTCATCCATGACTGGGGCTCCGCGCTCGGCCTTCACCGCGCCCACCGCTTTCCGGACCACGTCGCTGGAATCGCCTACATGGAGGCGATCACCCAGCCGCTGACCTGGGGGGCCTTCGGCGAAGGTGGCGGCATGTTCGGCATGATGCGGTCGAAGGCGGGCGAAGAGTTCGTTCTGGAGCAGAACGGCTTTATCGAAAAAGTCCTTCCGGGGGCGATGATCCGGACCCTGAGCGCGGAGGAAATGGCCGCTTATCGGGCCCCGTTTCCTGACCCCGTCTCCCGGCTGCCGACGCTAGTTTGGCCACGCCAAGCCCCGATCGAAGGCGAGCCTGAGGACGTGACAGAGATCGTTCGCGCTTACGGCAAATGGATGAGTGAAAGCGCCCTGCCGAAGCTGTTCATCAGCGGGGAACCCGGGGCGGTCAACACCGAAGGCAGTCCAGTCCGGGAGTTTTGCCGGACATGGCCGAACCAGAAAGAGGTCACCGTCAAGGGGCGGCACTTCCTGCAGGAGGATTCGCCCTACGAAATTGGCGCGGCGGTGAGGGCGTTTGTGACGGAGGTACGCGCGGCGGGCGCTGAACCCCGGGCTGTCGGGTGATTTAGTTGGCAAGCTCGTCCGGCAGACTGAATTAAGCGAGCCGCGCCAGACGCACGGCGGTATGGCCGCGGCTCGGCCGCAGGCTCGGCATCACCAGCAGGCAGTTGTCGTAGGGCGTGCGGATATCCGTATGCCCATCGACCGCCAGCAGCGTGTCGCGCCGCCGGATGATCTCGCCGCCGCGATAGGGCTCGACGAAGGCGAAGCCCGTCGTGCGCGCCGTCACCACCGTCGTCACCTCCGCGAAGACCCGCGGCATGCGAACCGGCGGCGGCAGCAGCGGATCGTCAGGCGCGACCATCTCCAGTTGCCGCAGCATGCCGGTGATGGCGCGGATCGTGGTCTCCACCGTCTCGGGTTCCCAATGCTGTCCGGCTTCGACGAGATTGGCGATCGGGCCGCTCGTGGGGTTGGCGAAGATCTCGTAATCGATCAGCCGCCGCCCGTTGCCGTGGCCGTTATCGGCCACCACGAGCCCCGGCGCGCCGATGCCCTGAGCGAGCGCGCGGCCGCGCCCCGTCGCCCCGCTCAGGATGAGCGGGTCGGATGGCCACAGCATCGAATGCAGATCGAACAGCACATCCGCCGTCTCGATCAGCGGTCGCATCTGCCGGGCCCGGTCGAGTTCGAGCGAACGCCGCTCGCTGTCGAGCGCCACCCGGTCCCAGACGCGGTTGAGGTCCTCGTCCACATAGCGGGACGCGACCGGGTCCTCGGCATTGAAGCGGGCGAAGGCCGCGAGGTTGGCGAAGCCGAAGGTGAGCCGCCCGAGCCGGGGCTCGAGCCCGCCGCGCAGCAACCGGTCGAGCGCAATGGCGCCGGCGAGTTCGTTGCCGTGGATGAGCGCCATGAGGATGAGGTGCGGGCCGTCCTTGCCGCTGTCGCGCGTCGTGAAGCCCGGCACGCCGGTGTTGCCCTCCAGCCAGGGAGCGAGGTCGGGCGGCGTCACCCTCACCTCGAAATGGGGCAAGGCGAGCGGCGCCGGTCCCGGCGGCAGCGTGGTGTTCATCCGCAAGCCCGCTCCGCCATCTGCCGGATGAACCGGTCGCAGGCCGCGAGCTGGCTCTCCGCGATCCATTCGTCGCCCTGGTGGGCCTGGGCGATGTTGCCGGGTCCGCAGACGATGGTGGGGATGCCGGCGTCGTCGTAGAGGCCGGCCTCGGTGCCGTAGCTCACCCGTCCCGCGCCGTTGGCGCCCGTCACCTGCCGGACCATGTCGGCCAAATCATGCCCCTCATCCAAGGCGAGCCCGGGGATCCAGTTCATCACCTCGAAGGTGAAGCCCGCCGCCGGATCGATGGCCTTCATCGCGGGCTCGATGGTCTCGGCGACATAATCGCGCAGCCGTTCGGCCTCGCGGAAGAAGTCGTCGCCGGGCACCGTGCGCCACTCCATCTCGAACCACGCGCTGTCGGGGATGATGTTGATCGCGGCGCCGCCGCCGATGACGCCGACATGGCAGGTGGAATGCGGCGGCTCGTAGCCCGGGACGAACGGACCTTCGACGGCAAAGCGCCCGGCGTCGCGCGCGATCCAGCTGACCGCCTCGGCGGCGGCGGCGACGGCGTTCACGCCGACCGCGGGGTTGGAGGAATGCCCGGCGCGGCCGCGCACCGTCACCCGCATCGCGAGCCGCCCCTTGTGGCCGGTGATCGGCTGCAGCAGGCTCGGCTCGCCCACCAGACAGAGGTCGGGCTTCCAGCCGCTTTCCCCGATATCCTCAATCAACCGGCGGGCGCCGTTGCAGCTGACCTCCTCGTCATAGCTCAGGAACAGGTGGACCGGCTTGGCGAGGCGGGCGGCCTGGATATCCGGAATGGCCGCGAGGCAGGCGGCGACGAAGCCCTTCATGTCGGCGGTACCCCGGCCATAGAGGCGGCCGCCCTCCGCGCGCAGGGTGAAGGGGTCGCTGGTCCAGTTCTGTCCTTCCACGGGAACGGTGTCGACATGGCCGGACAGCGCCAGCCCGCCCGGCCCGGGCGTGCCGATGACGGCATGGATATTGGCCTTGGCCCCGGTCTCGTCATGGCTCAGGCGGAAGGGTACCCTGAGCCCATCGAGGTAGTCGGCCACGAAGGCGATCAGCTGCAGGTTGGTGTTCCGGCTGGTCGTATCGAAGGAAATGAGCTTCGCCAGCATGGCGACCGTGGTGATCGGGGCGTCCGCGGGGCGCTCGCTCAGGACATCTGCAATCGGTTCTTTGCGCATAACCGGCAATCCTATAGCGGCCGTTGGGCGCGGCAACCGGGGATCGCACGGATCCGCTCCGAAATGCCGAAGCGTTGACGTGGCGCCGGCTGGGCATCACAAGGCCGGGATGTCATCTCCGGCGCCCGAGCCTGCCGCACCGTTGGGTGCCTCGCCGTCCACCTGGATTTTGAGCGAACCATACGCCGGGCTGCAGGCGCAGGCTCTCGGGCTCGCGGAGGCGGCGGGTCTGGCACCGCGTCTGCGCACGCTGAAGGCCCGCTGGCCCTGGAACCACGTCTCGGCGCCGCGCTGGCCCTGGCCGTTGCGCGCGGTCGAACGCGATGCGCTGGCCGGACCATGGCCGGGCCTTCTGCTGAGTTGCGGCGGCATGGCGGGCGCCGTCGGCGCGGCGCTTCGCGGTCCGGACCGGCGTGTGGTGCACGTGCAGCACCCGCGCATGGCGCTCGAGCGCTTCGACCTCATCGTCGTGAACCGGCACGACGAGGTGACAGGCCCCAATGTCATCGTCACCCGAACCGCGTTGCACCGCGCATCCCCCGAACGGCTTGCCGCGGCCGCCGAGCAGTGGCGCCCGGCCTTCGCCCATCTGCCGCGCCCGCTGGTCGCGGTGCTCGTCGGCGGCACCAATGGCCGCTTCCGGCTCGATGCGCCGGTCGCCGGGAGCCTCGCGGGGTCGCTCGCCGGGATGATGGAACTCGACCATGTCGGCCTCATGCTCACCCCGTCGCGGCGCACCGATCCCAAGGCGACTGCGGTGTTCCAGCAGCAACTTGGTCCGCGCGGGGCGTTCGTCTGGGACGGCGCGGGCGAGAACCCTTATTACGGCATGCTGGCGCTCGCCGACATGATCGTGGCGACGATCGATTCCGTCTCGATGGTGTCGGAGGCTGCGGCGACGCATGCGCCGGTCATGCTGGCGCCGCTGCCCGGCCGGTCCCGCCGGATCGGGCTTTTCACCGATGCGATGATCGCCTCGGGCCGCGTCAGGCCCTTCCTTGGTCGCTATGAGCATTGGCCGGTCCTCCCCCTGGACGATACCGCCGAAGCGGCGCAGGAGATGCGGCGCAGGCTGGGTTTCTAAAATTCCCGTCTATTATGGTTTTCACGGCAGGCAGTTGTTCGACCGATGCTCGACATCCAGACCTTTGACGCCCTGAAGGGCGGCAACGTTCTCTACAAGGCGCTCGCCCATCCGCTCGCCGCCGAGGCGATCGGCCGTCTTGCGTCCCGGCTGACGGCGGAAGGGCCGGTTGCGCTCTTCGATCCCGAGGCGGTGGCGGGTCCCTTGCTGACGATGTATCCGGCGCTGCCCATCGCAAGCCTGTTCGTGCAGGACGTACGCGCGGTGGGCACGGAGCGCGCGGGCCTCGTCGCCCGCCCGATGACCGAGATCGCGGAGAGCGGAGCACGGACCGTTCTAGTGGCCGGCTTCGATGCGGGCCGCAGCGTCGCCCTGCTGCGTGCGATTCTGCCCGAGGACATCGCCGTGCTCAGCCTCGACGAGGCGCGGCTGCCCGACGCCCGCCTCACCAACCGGCGGCGCTACCTCGACCCGCTGAACTTCGCCATGAACTTCGCCTTCTTCCGCGATGCGGACGGCCTCTCGACCCGTCTCGTGACCGCCAACTACTGGGCGGGCTACGGCGCGACTGAGGTGCGGTTCTGGCTGCGCCTGTTCGACGGCGCCGGCACGGTGATGGCGGAATGGGAGGAGCCGGCGCCATTAGGCGCGGGCGGTGTCGCCTTCGACAGCCGGGAGGTCCGTGCGCGGTTCGGCCTCGGCCCCTTCACGGGCCAGCTTTTCCTGCATGCCATCGGAGTCGCCGGGCACGACATCGTCAAATACGCGCTCGACACCATCGGCGGGGGGAACGAGGCGAGCCTCTCCTGCACCCATGACGCCAATGCCTGGCCGTCGGACCGCTACGCCGGCCTGCCGGCGCCGCGCCCCGATGAGCGGGTGATCCTCTGGATCCAGAACAGCCATGGCTCGCCCATACCGCCCGGCTCGATCGCGCTCGACCGCATGGGCCGGGATGCGCCGGTCGCCCTGGCCGAGGAGATCGGCCCCTTCGCCAGCCGCGCGGTGGACGTGGCCGAACTGCTCCCGGATCTCCGCTGGCCCGAGCAGGTGGAGGTGAGGGCCGGGCGGCACATGGTCCGGCCGCGCTACGAGGTCATCCGCCAGGGCCGCACGCGCATTGCCCATGTGAATGTCGAGCGGGCCGACCTCGTGCCCGATCCGGGCATCCGTACGCTGCCTGGGGAGCTTGGGCGCGGCTTTCTGCTCCCGCTGCCGATCCTGCCGCGCGGCGCGTATCGCAGCCAGGTGCTGCCGACGCCGATGGCCGAGAGTGCGCGCACCATGCCGCTGCGCCTCGATGTCTTCGACGCCGAGGGCGCGCTGCTCTGCGAGCACTTCCTCGGCTGCCTGCCGCGCGACCATGCGGTGATGGTGGATTTCGACGAGATCTTGGGGGCCGGCGCGCTGCAGGCCGTCGGTGGCCATGCCGATCTGGTCTATGACTTCCGGGACGGCGGCGAGGCCGACGGCTGGCTGCACGCCCTCATGCGCTACGAGCGGCGGGACGGCGCCCATGCCGCCGAAACGAGCTTCGGCGCGCATATCTTCAACACGGTGATGACGTACAAGGGCGAGCCGCAATCCTATTCGGGACCGCCGCCGGGCCTCACCACGCGACTGTTCCTGAAGCTCGGCGAGGGGGGCCGCCAAAGCTTCTCCCATCTCATCTACCCGGCCTCGGGCGCGTGGCACGCGCGATCCGACACGCGGCTGGTGCTGCATGACGGCGCGGGCGCCGTGCTCGCGGAGGAGGGGCTTGCCATCGCCCGCTCCGGCTCGGCGCTGGTGCGACCGGACCTCATCTTCTCACGGGCGCTCATGGAGGCCGCCGGTCCGCGCGGCTATGTGCTCATCCGCGACCGCACCTGCCGGCTGTTCGGCTACCACGGGCTCGTGGACGACCGGGGCGGCTTCTCGCTCGACCACATGTTCGGGTTCTGAGGGCGGGCTTTGTCGCGGAACTGGTGGGTGCGACAGGGATTGAACCTGTGACCCCCGCCGTGTGAAGGCGATGCTCTACCGCTGAGCTACGCACCCAGTCCGTCTGCGGAGGCCGGTTCTCTAAGGGCTTTCGCGGGTCGGAGCAAGCCCCCGCGCGCGGCCGCGAACGTGCCGACTGCATGGCACGTTGGCGATGCTGGCCGGGTCTGGTAGGTGTGTCCGGTAGCGAAATGATTGGGTCGAAGATGGTCGGTGCGACCGAGGTCAGCTGGCAGAACAAGACGATCCCGGCCCGCAGCGACATGGGTGGCGTGCTGGCGCTCGGGCTGCTGGCCGCCTGGTTCTATTTCCTCTGGCAATTCCTCTCCCTGCCGCCCCTGGCCGGGGTGGCGGCGCGGCTTCCGCCGCTCGCGGGCTTCGCGCTCGACAAGGCGCGCTACATGCCGGACTTCGGCATGATCATCGCCGGCTGCCTCGCCTTCCATTTCCGCCGCGGGTTGTGGCGCGAGTGGGACAGGCATGTCGCGCGCCAAACCTATGTCGCGGCGGTGCTGCCGCTGCTCGCCTATCTGGTCCTCGGAATTCTGCTGCTGGAGGCGGTGCATCTCGTGGGGCCCGGGCATGCCGCCGTGCCGCCCTGGGAGGATCCGCTGATGCGGGTGCAGGTCCTGGTCATTTTGCCGCTGATCGTCTGCGCCGTGATCTGGCCGATGCTGCTGCACCTGATGTGGACGTGCGACTCGTTCATCCCCGCTGCCGGCGCGTTCCTCGGGCTGATGTGTTTCGGCATGGGCTTCCAGATCGGCACGCACCGGATCCTTTGGATGTGGCCACCGACGGCGCTGATCGACTTCGCCTTCGGCGTCTGCCTCTGCGCCAGCCTGTTGCGGGCGCTGCCGTTCATCGCCGCGGTGCGCGGGCCGACGATCATTCTCGGCTGGCTCGTCATGCTGGGCGCCTCGATCCAGGATGGGCCGGGGCTTTTCTTCATCGGCTTCCTGATGATCCTGTCGGGCGTCCTGTTGCGGGAGCGAAGCTGGCAATTGCCCGGCGAGGCGATCCTGCGCCTGTGGTCGCGCACGGCGCTCGCCATCGTGATCGCGCAGCCGTCGGTCTTCGCCGCGTGGCTGGCTTGGGGCGGCGTCGCCGGGGGCGCTCCGGTCGTCGATTTCGTAGGCTTGGCGCTGGTCACGCAGGTTCTGGCCGTGCTGCTCATCTGCGTCGTGGAGGCGCCGGCGCGGCGGCTCCTGCCCGCGGTCAGCGCCTGAGAGGGCGCAGAAGCTTATTGCCTTTTAATGTGTGCCCCCCAAATCATGCGGCAGAGAGGCAGGCCGGGGCGATCCCGTAAGCCGTTTCCGTCGCAGAACTTAACCGAGGGGCATCTTTATGAGCGACTTAGAATCATCGACCGGACCTGAAGCCAAGCGCGTCGCCGACGACGTGGCCGCGCTGAAGCAGGATGTGGCAGCCCTGATCAAGCAGATGAAGGAGGTCGCCATGCGGGAAGCTAATCGGTTTGGGCAGGATACCGCCGACAAGCTCTCGGGGCGTGCGTCCGACATCTACGAGACGGTCTCCGAGACCGGGCGGAAGTCGGCCGACGCCGTGACCGCGCGTGTCGAGGAGCAGCCGCTTTCGAGCCTCCTGATCGCCTTCGCGGCAGGATTCATCTTCAGCAAAATCCTGACGCGTTAAGGCGGCGGGACGCATCATGGCCAATATCCAGCGACTGTTGCGCATCGGTCTTGCACTCGCCTTCAACCCGGCCCGAATCGTCGAGGACGCGGCCGATTCGGCGCGCCGAACCGCGATTTTGGTCGTCTGCGCGCTCGTCGCCGGTCTTATTCTGGTGCCTGCCGCCGGTTGCGCGGCGGCCGGGATTTGGATCGGGGTCCAGCACGACATCGGGCCGGTCTGGGCCGCTTTCGTGACGGCGATCGCCCTCGTGATCGTGGCAGTCATCGTGCTTCTCATCGGGATCATGATCTCGCGCCGCAAGCCGGAGCGGCAGCGTCAGCGACAGCAGGCGTCCCGTCAGGCAGGTGCCGCGGCGGGTGCGGCTGCGGCCTGGCCTGCCGCGGCCCTCGCGGCGCTGCCGGCTCCCGGCGACATGGCGGCAGCTGGCCGCGGCTTCTTTGCCCGGCATAAGGGCACGGCTTTGCTGACGGCCGCCGTCGTAGGCTTGGTCATGGGCCAGGACCTGCTGCGCCCGGGGCGCCGTAAGTCGCGGAGCTAAGACGGCTCGACAATCGGGCGTGGGCCGGGGCGGGGCTGGCGGCATTCGCCAGCCTCATACCCGGCTTGCTGCTGTCGTTTTGAGTTTAACAGGGGCCGGTTTCGCGCGTATAGTCCGGCCCGTGCAGACTTTTACGCCGTCGTCATTCGACGCCATCACTTAACGGTTACTGCCGCTACTGGGGTAATCGCTGGGTCGTGATGAGACCAGATCACGATCCAATCGGTATAAAAGCTCAACATTGATCGGCTTTCTACCGAGACGGCGCTGATTTCAGGCCGTTTTCGCCGAAGAATAAAGGAGTCTCTGATGGCCCTTGGTATGATCAACATCGCTCCGGAAGGAAATCTCTCCCGCTATTTGCAGGAGATCCGCAAGTTCCCGATGCTTACCGCCGAAGAAGAACTGTCGCTCGCGAAGTCGTGGCGGGATAATAACGACGTAGAGGCCGCCCACAAGCTCGTGACCTCCCACCTGCGTCTCGTCGCCAAAATCGCAATGGGCTACCGCGGCTACGGCCTCCCGGTCGGCGAGTTGGTGAGCGAAGGCAACGTCGGCATGATGCAGGCGGTGAAGCGCTTCGACCCCGAGCGCGGCTTCCGCCTCGCCACTTACGCCATGTGGTGGATCCGCGCCGCTATTCAGGAATACATTCTGCATAGCTGGTCGCTCGTTAAGATGGGCACCACCGCCGCGCAGAAGAAGCTGTTCTTCAACCTGCGCCGGCTGAAGGGCCAGATGCAGGCGATCGAGGACGGCGACCTGCGGCCCGAGCAGGTCGCGCATATCTCCCGCATCCTCGATGTCCCCGAGCAGGACGTGGTGAACATGAACCGCCGCCTCTCGGCGCCGGACCACAGTCTGAACGCCCCGGTGCGGATGGACAGCGAAGGCGAGTGGCAGGATTGGCTGGTCGACGACGCCGAAACGCAGGAAGACTCCATGGCCGAGCGCGAGGAGCTGACCGATCGGAAGGCGCTGCTTGCCAATGCCTTGAAGACGCTCAACGAGCGGGAGCGGCACATCCTGATCGAACGCCGCTTGAAGGACGAAGCGACGACTTTGGAGGATCTTTCGCAGCAGTATCGCATCTCGCGCGAGCGGGTGCGGCAGATCGAGGTCCGCGCCTTCGAGAAGCTGCAGAAGTCGATGAAGACGCAGATCGCGGAGCGCCGCCAGCTGATGACGCGCGAGCCTGAACTAGGTCGCATCGCCGCCTGAAGCCTTCGCACGATCGACTAAACAAAAAGGCCGGCCCCGAGATGGGCCGGCCTTTTTCTTGGCCTGCCGGTCAGGGGCTGCCGGTCAGGGGCTGCCGGTCAGGGCCGGCCGTTCTGCGCGGCTGTCCGCAGCGTGGCCCGGCGGTGCTGCCGGCGGCGGGCGGCCCGCGCTTCCAACCAGACGGCGGTGAGCATCGTGACGAGTGCGAGCGCGCTGAGGCCGCTGCCAAGCCAGGGCAGACGGGCGTAGCTCGCGCCGGATGAGACCATGAGGCCGCCGAAGGAGGCGCCGAGCGCGTTGCCGAGGTTGAAGGCGCTCTGGTTGAGGGTGGAGGCGAGGCTCGGCGCCGCCCGGCCCTGGTCCACCACCCGCATCTGCAGCGGCGAGGCGACGCCGAAGGCGAGCGCGCCCCAGATCATCATGGTGATGATGGCCGGGACAGGGCTGTGGCTGGTCCAGGTGAAGATCGCCTGCACCACGATCAGCGCGCAGAGCATGATGATGATGGAGGTCATCAGCCGCCAATCCGCGGCGCGCCCGCCCGCCAGATTGCCGAGCGTGATGCCGATGCCGAACAGCAGCAACGCGATGCTGACGCCGTGAGGCGAGATGCCCGCCACACTCTCCAGCAAAGGCGTGATGTAGGTGAAAACCGTGAAAAGGGCGGCCGAGCACAAAACGCTCGTTCCCATCGCGAGCAGAACCTGAGGATGACCGAGGGCCGCGATCTCCCGCTTCAGGCGCATCCGCCGCGCCTGACGGACCTCAGGCACCCATATCAGCAGCGCGACGAACGCCAGGATGCCGATGAGGCAGACGGCCCAGAAGGTCGTGCGCCACCCATAGGCCTGACCGAGCAGCGTGCCCAAAGGCACGCCGAGGACGTTCGCCAGAGTGAGCCCCGAGAACATGAGCGAAATCGCCATGGCGCGCTGGTGCTTTGGCACGACCTCCGCCGCGACGATCGCGCCGATGCCGAAGAACGCACCGTGCGCCAGCGCGGTGAAGATGCGGGCCGCCATCAGCGTGTCGTAGCCGCTCGCCAGCGCGCAGAGCCCGTTGCCCAGGATGAAGATCACCATGAGGATGAGCAGCGAGAAGCGCCGGGGGAAGCGCGCCATCAGGATCGCCATGAACGGCGAGCCGATGGTGACCGAGAGCGCGTAGCAGGAGACCAGCTGCCCCGCCTCCGGGATGGAGACCGAGAGGCTGTGCCCGATCTCCGGTAGCAGCCCCATGATGACGAATTCGGTGGTGCCGATCCCGAAGGCGGCAGCACCCAGCGCAAGCAGGGCAGGAGGCAGGGACAAGGGAGGAACTCCGCGCGACGCGCCTCATTATACCGGCAGAATGGCCGGATCGAGGCTTATTGTGCGGGTGCGAAGGCGTGGGCGAGCCGCCCCAGCCTGAGGCTCGCGAAGACGCCGGGAATGGCGACCACCGTCGCGACGGCGAAGCAGAGCAAGCCAGCCTGCGCCACCGTGCCCGCGGAGGCGCCGTCCGTGAGACCGGCCGTGTTCGCCGCGAGCCCGCCGAGCGCCGCGCCGATCGCGAGACCCATTGAGAGCACGGTCGGCAGCATGGCCGAAGCCCGGTCACCGTCGCCCGGCCCGGCTCCGGTCATGATGGCCTGGCTGAGAAAGCCCCAGCTCAGCCCATAGCCGATCCCGACGAGGATGAGCCCGCCGAGCAGCAGCCCGAGCGACGGGATCGTCATGGCCACCGTGCCGACGGCCAGACCGCTGGCCAGCACCAGCGGGCCGAGCCAGAGCAAAGTCGGCGCATAGCGAGGCGGCAGGCGGCTCACGACGATGCCGGACACGCTCCAGGTCACGTAGGTGGCGGCGCCGAGGATGCTCGCCGCGAGCGGGTGGAAGCCCCAGATGCGCTCGAGCAGCAGGATCTCGTAGGTCGCGGGACCGGTATTGGCCGCCGACATCAGCAGCACCACCCAGAAGGCAAGGCCGAGCGTGGAGCCGACGGTGAAGGCGCCCCGTGGCAGCAGCCGGCTAAGGGCAGTCGCGTCCCGCCGCGCGAGCACGGCAAGAAGCCCAAGCGCCACCACCATGCTCGCGCCGCGCATCCAGAGCGCGGGCTCGATCGCCGCCACCGACAGAATGAGGATGGCGAGGCCGACGCCGAGCAGCCGGCCGAGCGGCAGCGTCTCGCGGACCGGGGGCTCGACCGGCGGCGTCCGCGGGCGGCGCGGGATATAGAGCGACACGAGCAGCATGAAGAGCAGGACGAGCGGCGCCTCCACGAGGAAGGCCGCGCGCCAGCTGATGGTCTGCGTCAGAAAGCCGCCGACGATCGGCCCGATGGTGGAGCCGCTCGCCCAGATGACAGCCTCGACGCCGAAGATCGCCGGGATCAGCAGCGGCGGGAACACCTCGGGGATGAGCATGTAGATGAGGCCGGATATAGCGCCTTCCCCCAGGCCCTGGATCACCCGCCCAGCCAGCAGCACCCACATGTCCGGGGCGAGGGCGCAAGCCAGCGTGCCGGCGAGGAAGCTGACAGCCGCGCCCTGTAGGGCCTGCGCGGTGCCGAAGCGCCGCTTCATCGGCGCGGCGACGGTCCCCGCGACGATGGCCGCGATCAGATAGAAGGTGAAGCCCCAGCTGATGAGGTCGAGATGGCCCAGAACCTGGACAGCGGATGGCATGCAGGCGGCGACGAGGAAGGCCGCGAAGGCATAGAGCGCCGAGCCCAGGCTGAAGGTCGCGAGATAGGCGCCGTTGGGCCGCACGAACAGCACTCTCAGCCCGGGCGCGGCGGCTTCGCTCATGATGGCACGGGTGCGCGGCGGTCAGCGGGCTGTCGGCTTACGCGGATTGCGCCCGGGCCAGTCAACGACGTGGTGCTCCAGCATCCCGGCCTCGCGCTCGCTGACGATGCGCCCTGTCGCCGATGCGCCGGAGGTCACGACGCTGTCCTGCGTGCCGGAGCGGAGCGGGTGCCACGGCGCCAGTCCGCGCCCCTCCTCGATGCGGCGATAGGCGCAGGATGGCGGCAGCCAGTCGATCTCCCGCAGCGTGGCGGGGGTTAACTGCACGCAGTCCGGCACCTTCTCGAAGCGGTGCTCGTAGTCCGAGCAGCGGCAACTGCCGGTATCGAGGAGGCGGCAGGCGACGTTGGTGAAGGCCAGCGCCTCGGTGTCCTCATCCCGCAGCTTGTGGAGGCAGCAGCGGCCGCAGCCGTCGCAGAGCGATTCCCACTCCTCCGTCGTCATTTCGTCGAGCGTCTTGGTCTGCCAGAAGGGCGCGGTCATGATCCGCCTATAGCAGAAGGCGCACCGTCAGGTGGAGGCCGCCGAGCGCCAGAACCTGGCCTCGACACGGGCCCCGGGCGCGATGCAGCCCAGCAGCCGGCGCGTGGAGGCAGTGTGACTGACGGCGCCGCCGCCCGCCGAGACGATCACCGCCTCGCGGATGGCGCCGTATTCCTCGCCGGCGGCCACAAGATTGATGAGCGCCGCCTGGAGCGGCGGCAGGCCCGGATTATAGGCCGCGTTCTCGATCGCGCTGCCGCTGACGATGCGCCCGTCGCCGAGGCGCAACGCGACCGCGGAGGGCGAGCGGCTGTAAGGCGCGTAGGCTCGCCCACCCGCAGCCCCGAGCGCGGCGCGCAGATCGGCGGCGACGGCGTCATCATCCTCCACATCGAGCGGAGAGCAGGCGCCTGCCTGTGCGCCCGCTTCGCCCAGATCGGCGGGCGTGAAGCTCCAGGGGAGCATATCGGCGAGGCTCAGCCGGTCGCCGTCTGGACCGAGGATGACGAGGCTCTCCCGTCCCGCGAATTCGGCCATGAATTGCCGGCAATGGCCGCAGGGCCGGGCCGAGACCGCGATCAGGTCAAGGCTCGCCGCGCGGTGGTAGGCGCGTGAGAACAGGAACTGCTCGGCGTGGATGGTGTCGGCCATCGGCGCGCCCCGGAACTCCACATTGGCGCCGAGGACGAGCGCGCCGCCAGGTCCCTCGCGGCCCACGGCGCCCACCCGGAAGCCCGAGATGACCGGTCGCGCCAGCGCCTGCGCGGTGGGCAGGAGCGCCAGCATCAGCGCCTCGACCGTCGGCAGGCCGGTGGCCGCCAGAAGGCGGCCGACCGCCTCGGACGCGATGACATGACCCTCCGATACGCTCGCCGCGAGGTGGGAGGACAGGTCGGCCACGACCCTCAGCCCGCCGCATCTCGCGGCATATGCCGCCATGTACGGACGACGAGGCGCGCGATATCGTTGGCGGCAGCACCCCAGAGATCGCTCATGCTCGACACGATGTCGGCGACGACCGGCTCGCGCGCGGGCCCGCTTTCCTGAATCGAGCGTGTCGTGATGATCTGCAGGGTCTGCCCGTTGCGCACCGCGACCTGCGCCTGCAGCACCATCATGCCGTCGGGATCGGGGTCGAAGCGCAGCACGTTCGTCTCGACCAGCAGGTTGGGATTGGCCCCGATGGAGCCGCCGGAGCCGATGACGCTCGTGCCCGTCAGCCGCTGCGTCAGGTCCTGTACCAGCGCCGCCTGCAGCATAGCCGCCAGCGGCTCGGCCCAGATGTCGTTGCTGTGGATGTCGAGCTTGAAGTCGCCGGCGCGTTTCACGATGCCCTGGCGGTCGAGGTAGCCCGGAATGCTGACGCTGCGGATCTCGAGGCTCGGCGGCCCTCCGGTGATGGTCGGTCCGGGCACGGATCCCAGCCGATAGTAGTTGGGGTTCGGCGAGGAGCAGCCGGAAAGGCTGCCCACGCCGGCGGCCAGAACCGGGACGCTGCCCATGAGATGCAGGAACTGTCGGCGTTGCAGGGTCATTCTCCACCAGTGGCCCGGCCCGAGCGGCCGAGAAGCAGGGCCTCCGGATGCCGGTCGAGGAAGGTTGCCAGCTCTTTCACGGAGCGCAGCGCGGCGTCGGCCTGGTTCATGAGCGCCCCCAAGCTGCGCTGGAAGTCCGAGTCATTGCCATAGCCGCGGTTCAACTGCGCCATCAGGCGGTCCGTGCCGTGCAACGTCGCTTCCAGATTGGACGTGAGCTTCGGCAGGGCATGGAGCGTCGGTTGCAACCCGCGATCGGTCGTCGAGACGAGATGCTGCACGCTCTGCAGCGTCTCCGATAGCGAGGACAACGCGTGCTTGACCTGATCGCCGCCCAGCGTCTGGTTCGACGTGACCAGCAGCTTGTTCAGGTTCGCGCCGATCTGGTCGAACGGGATGGCCGAGAGCTTGGCCGTGATCTGAGAGGCCGCGGCCAGCAGATCGGAATTGCCGTCATTGGCGGTCGGCAGCACCAGCGCGTCGCCCTCCCGCGTGATCTTCGCCGGCGGCGCATCGGGCACAATGGTGAGCGCCACGTCCTTCGAGCCCGTGACGAAGCTGCTGGTCTCGAGATCGACGCGCAATCCCCGATCGACCAGTTTCTGCAGCACCTGCTGCGGATCGAGGTCGCGGCTGAACTCCGAGGAGGTGAGCACGCGTTCGGGCTGCAGTTCCATCGCCACGCGAACCTTGGCCCGCCCGCTCGCGGCGTCGAGTTGCAGTTTCACGTCCGTCACGTTGCCGACCTGGATGCCGAAGATCGTGACCGGCGTGCCGCGACTGACGCCGGCGACGGAACTCCGGAAATAGGAGACGATCGGAATCTGGTGCGCGTATCCGGCAGCCTCGGCGTCCTCCGCCGTCGGGAACAGGTGGAATGTCGCATTGTCGGGGGCGGCCGGTTCGCTCCGGGCCTCGGCGGGGGAATCGAATGTCACGCCGCCCGCGAGGACCGCCTCGATCGACTGCACCTTCACGCGCAACGAACCGCCCTGGACGCCCACGCTGATGCCCGAGGAATCCCAGAAGTGGCTCTTTGGCTTGACCAGCTTGTTGAACGGCGCGCGGATGAAGACGTTGATGGTCACCGGTCCGATACCGTTGCCGATGTCGTAGCCCAACACCTCGCCCACCACCACGTCACGGTAGAAGACGGGCGACCCCGTGTTGAGGGAGCCCACACTATCGGCGCGCAGGACGTAGGTGCTGCCGGGCTCATCGGACCGCACACCCGGCGGTTCTTCGAGGCCCTTGAAATTGGTCTGGTAGTGGCCGCCCGGCGGTCCGGGATCGACGCCGATATAGGAGCCTGACACCAAGGTGGTGAGGCCCGAAAGGTTGGTGACCGACAGGCGCGGACGCACGACCCAGAAGCGCGCATGGCTCGTCAGGAATCGCGAGCCGACATTGCTCATGCGCACCTTCACGATGACATGGCTGTTGTCGGGGCTGAGGTCGATGCTCTCGACGGTTCCGAGCGCCACCCACTTGTACTTCACCTGGGTCTGGCCGACCGTCAGCCCCTCGCTGTTGTTGAAGGTGATGGTGACCAGCGGCCCCTGCTGCATCACGGTGCGGTAGCCGAGATAGATCGCGATCACCGCAGCGACGATCGGGATGATCCAGACGAAGGAGAAACGCCGTTGCCGGATATGCGCGGCCGGCGGCGGCATTGGCCGTTGCGGCGGTTGCTCGTCGATGGCGGGGGGACGGTCCGGATCGGTCATGCAGAGGCATCCTTCGCGCGGATCGCCATCGGTGGCGCGGTCCCGGTCGTCGGGTCGGAGGTCGTGTAGGCAGGCTGGGGGCCGGTGGTGGCATCTCGGCGCACATCCCACATCAGCCGGGGGTCGAAGGTGATGACGGCGAACATCGTGAGCACGACGCCCGCCGCGAAGCAGGGCGCGCCCGTCTCGGCCGTGATGTGGGCCAGCTGGCCGAAGCGGACCAGCGCCACCAGGATCGAGATCATGAAGATGTCGATCATCGACCAACGGCCGATGAAGTCGATGACCCGGAAGGCGCGCGTGCGGAAGACGAGATGCGTTTCCCGCCGCCGCTGCGTCTGGGTCAGGAGATAGCCGAGCGTCAGGAGCTTCATGAGCGGGATCGTGATGCTCGCGAGGAAGACGAGAGCGGCGAGAGGCCACAGGCCATAGTCGATGAGTTCCTTGATGCCGCCGAAGATGGTGAAGGTCTGCGTCTTGGCCAGCTGCGTGATCTCCATCACCGGGTAGAGGTTGGCGGGGATGTACAGGCAGGCGGCGGCGGCCACAAAAGCCCAGGTGCGGCTCGTGCTTTCCGGCTTGCGGCTGTGGAGCACGCTGTGGCAGCGGCGGCAACGGTCGCCCGGTTCTGCGTGGTTCACGAGATGGCAGGTATGGCAGCCGATGACCGCTGGGTGCATCTGTTCCTGCTGCGCCGGGGTCAGTGGGCGGCGAACGCGCGGATGGTCGCGCAGGAAGCGCTCCTCAGCCCGCGTCTCCGCGACCTCCAAGGCGCGCCAGACGGCTTCCTGGTCGATCGACCCGTCGGCGGCGGCCATCGAGACCATCAGCCCGATCAGCGCATAGAGGGAGGTGTCGAGGTCGACATGCGCGATGGCGATGAGCCGGGTGTAGGCAACCAGGAAACCCAGCAGATAGACGTCGATCATCGACCAGGGGGTAATGCGGTGGTACCAGCGGTACAGCAGGACCATGAGACGCGCGGGCACCGCGCCGGTCTCCAGCCCGACCAGCGTCACCAGCATGATCCCGAGCTTCACCCCGGGAAAGACCGCGGTCACCAGCATCACCAACAGCCCCAGCATGCCGAAGCCTTGGGCGATCAGGCTGTCGGGCCCGGTCTCCAGCCGCGCGAGCTGGAACCGCCCATAGGCGGAGATCTCCAGGAACGGAGCCACGAGGGCAAAGAGATAGAAGAGGATACCGGAAATCCCGCAGGCAATGGGAAAGCTGAAGGGCGAGCGCAGCATCCGCCACAGGTCTTTGCCGCAGCGTGGACATTCGGCGACGAGGCCGGGCGCCATTTCCGGCAAGGTCGAGAGCAGCCCGCAATCGGGACATTCCCGCCAATGATCCAGCCTGTGGAGCGCGTCCGCTTCGGCTACATCGCGTTCGGGCATACGGATCTTTCGGCGCGCAGCGTCAGCGTCCTTAATGCGATCCGGCTGACCGGACGAGGAACGCAAGTCATGGGATGGTGGAACGCCGCCGTCAACGCCCGTAAGCCGATCGATTATCGGGGCGACCGGAAAGCGCGCCGCGGCCGGGGCGGCCGGGTGAAGACGCATACACTTTCGAGGCGGCTCGACCACAGGAACTGATCGATAGGGGCGGCCGAGGCGAGCGCAAAGCCCGCGCCCTGCAAGACCGCGGCATCGCGTGCCAGAGCCGCCGGGCTGCAACTCACGTAGATCACGCGCGTGGCCGCCGAAGCGGCGATCGCCTCCGTCTGGGTGAGTGCGCCGCCGAAGGGCGGGTCGAGAACTATGGCGGCGGCGTCCCGCAACTCCGGCTCGCCGAGGGGCTGGCGGTTGAGGTCGCGGAGCTGGGCGAGAACAGTGCCGTGCAGCCCAGCCTGTCCGGCGGCGCGGGTCAGCGCCGCGACCGCTCCGGCATCCCCCTCATAGGCGGTGACGCGGGCATGGCGGGCGATGGCGAAAGTCAGCGTGCCGCAGCCGGAATGCAGTTCGACCACCCGGTCTCTGGGCCGCAGACCTGCGGGCAGGGCCGCCAGCACAGCGGCGGTGATCGCCGCGGCCCCCTCCGCCGTCGCCTGCAGGAACGCCCCAGGCGGAGGGGCGACGACAACGCCGGCGAGCGTCACCGCGACGGGCCCCAGCTGGGCCGCGAGCTCGATGTCGCCGTCTCCGCGCGCCCAGGCGATGCGCGGGATCCCGTGAGCCGTCGCGAAGGCCGCCAGCAGACGGCGATCCGAGGCCGCAAGCTCGCCATCGGTGCGGAACAGGAGATCGGGGCCGGTATCGAGGATGTTGATGGCGCAGCTCGCCTCGCGCCGGATCGCCTGCAAGCGCTGGATGACGCCGCGCAATGGTTCGAGGAGGGCCACGATCGTCGGTGCGGCGACGAGACAGGCCTCGATCGGGACGACATCGGCCGCCCGGTGCCTGTGGAAGCCGAGCACGACGCCGCCCTGCTTGCGAATGGCGAGATCGACGCGGCGGCGGGTGCCGGGACCGCTCGGCACGAGCGGTTGGAGCGGCGCGTCCGGGTAGCCGGCAGCGGCGAGCGCGGCGGCGAGTTCGGCCGACTTCCAGCGGTCGAGCGCGGCTCGGCCCCAATGTTGCAGGGTGCAGCCGCCGCACACGCCGAAATGGGGGCAGGGCGGTGACACACGCTCGGCGCTGGGCTCGAGGATCGCCTCCGCCACGCCTGCCATACCGCCGCCGCGCCGAAGCTCGGCACGAGCCTCCACCAACTCGTCCGGCAGGGTGTAGGGGAGATACAGCGGCCGCCCGTCGGACAGCCGCCCGACGCCGTCGCCATCGCCGCCGATGCCGCCGATCCGCGTGCGGATCAGCGTCCGGGGGCTTTGGACGGCGCTGGGATCAGCGGTTATCCTCGTCATCCTCGGCGTCGGACGAGAGATCGGGACCGGCGACGAAGCCGGGTGCGTCGATGCTCGCCACGCCCGCAGACCGGCGTCGGATCAGCATGAAAGCCGGTATATCGTCGCCGAAGCCGATGACAGCGGGACCGTTTTCGCGGTCCGGCTGCGCCCGGCGGGATGCCTCGGCGGTAGGCTGGGCGCGTGGGGCCTCGGGCCGTTCACGCCCGCGATCACGACGCTGGGTGGACCCGCGGCCTTCGCCAGCAGCGCGGCCTTCGCCAGCAGCACGGCCTTCGCCGGAGGATCGGCCCGTGGCGCGGCCTTCCGCCTTCGGTTTTGGCGCGGGCTCGGCGGCGGCGATCGCGGGCTCATCGGGGGCAGCGGAGGGCGCCGGTGCGCGGGATTTGGGCGCGGCGCCCGCACCACCCTTGCCCTTCGGCTTGCCGCGGCCGCCACGGCGTCGGCGGTCGCCTCCGTCCTCGGACCATTCGAGCGGCTCGAATCCTGCGATGGCGATGCGCGGGATCGGCGCGCCGGTCAACTTCTCGATAGCGGCGACGGCGTCATGCTCATCGGGCGTCGCGATGGTGAAGGCGCGGCCCTCGCGGCCGGCACGGCCAGTCCGGCCGATGCGATGGACATAGTCCTCGGCATGATGGGGCACGTCGAAGTTGAAGACATGGCTAAGGCCGCCGATGTCGATGCCGCGAGCGGCCACGTCGCTGCAGACGAGCAGGCGGATATCGCCCGCGCGGAACTTCTCGAGGGTCGCGAAGCGTGCCGACTGGGGCAGATCGCCATGCAGCGCGCCGACGCTGAAACCATGGCGCTGCAGCGACTTGTAGAGGATGTCCACGTCCCGTTTGCGGTTGCTGAAGATCAGCGCGTTCTGCACTTCCTCGGAGCCGATCAGCTCGCGGAGCGCGCGGCGCTTATCCTCCTCGGCGACGACGACGAGGCCCGCCGTGATGGTCGTCGCGACCGTCGCCGGGGCGGAGGTCGTGATTTCCTTCGGGTTCTGGAGGAAGGCATCCGCGAGGCGGCGGATCTCCTTCGCCATCGTGGCGCTGAAGAACAGCGTCTGCCGCGTCGCGGGCAGCATGGCGACGATCCGCTCCACATCGGGGATGAACCCCATGTCGAGCATGCGGTCGGCCTCGTCGATGACGAGGATGCGCGTGTCGGACAGCAGCAGGCCCCCGCGCTCGAACATGTCGATGAGGCGGCCCGGCGTCGCGATCAGCACATCGACCCCGCGCATCAGCACCTCCTTCTGGTCGGCAAGGCTTTCGCCGCCGATGAGGAGCGCGTGGTTGAGCTTGAGGTACTTGCCGTAGAGGACGAAGTTCTCGGCAACCTGAAGGGCCAGTTCGCGCGTCGGCTCGAGGATGAGGCTGCGGGGCATGCGGGCCCTGGCGCGCGAGCCCGACAGAATCTCCATCATCGGCAGCGTGAAGCTTGCCGTCTTTCCGGTGCCGGTCTGCGCCGAGCCGAGCACGTCGCGGCCCTGCAGGACGATGGGGATCGCCTGTTCCTGGATCGGGGTCGGATGCGTGTAGCCCTTCTCCGAGATCGCCCGGAGCAGAAGATCCGAGAGGCCGAGGTCGGCGAAGGTCATGCGCTCATCCGGCGCGTCGGCATCGGCGCCGGTCGCCGCCGCATCCGCGGAGCGCTGACCCGAGGACGCCACGTCCTCGGAGGACCTATTCGCGGGGCCGTTATCCACCTGGGGCACGGTCGCGGCGCTGTCCGTGGCGGCGGCATTCTGAGCCGTCGATGATGAACCTTGTGCGTCCGCTGAGGACGCTGCGTGTAGAGACAAAGAGGATCTGATCCTGTGGTGGTCTGGCGTCGATTTCGAGGCCGTGCCGCACGCCTGACGCCGGCGGCGGGATGCATGGCGAACGAACGGATAGCCGCCCGGACCACTCGGGTCCGCACGGATGAACGATCGCGTCGGAAGCGATATCGCCTTTTGCGGCACGGAAAGTCAATGATTTTCCAGACATAGCCGCTACCGGCCGACGTGCGGCGGGGCCACCCGTCATAGGCCGCTTTTGGAGGTCCCGCCCGGAATCGAACCGGGATTCACGGATTTGCAGTCCGTTGCATCACCACTCTGCCACGGGACCCCGCACGCCGGAGGCTTATCCGATCCACCGAGCCGCGGGTCAAGATCAACCGCTGCCCGAGAGCCGCGAGGCTCGACTCGGAATGGGGAGCCGTGGGAGGCGCGCTTGGCGCTGCCTCACGGCACCGCTATGAAGGCCGCTGCGCTTTCGCGACCCGGTGGAGATGATGGCCAGCACGACACTTCCCTTCGCAGCCGCCCGGCAGTTCATGGTCGATAGCCAGCTCCGCCCCAACAAGGTCAGCAACGCTTCGTTGCTGGACGCCATGCGGGAGGTGCCGCGCGAACAATTCCTTCCGCCGTCTCTCTGGACTTTGGCCTATGCCGACCAGGACGTGCAGCTCGGCGGCGGACGGGTGCTCATGGCGCCGCTTGCCCTGGCGCGTCTGCTGCAATTGCTCGGGCCCGTGACGGGCGAGCGGGTGCTCGTGGTCGGCGCCGGCAGTGGCTACGGCGCCGCCTTGCTGGCTCGCTGCGGCGCGCGCGTGACGGCGCTCGACCAGGATGAGTGGCTGCTCGCGATCGGTCGCGCGGCGCTGGCGGGGGCGAGCGCCCCGGTCGTCTTTCATCAGGGGCCGCCCCGCGACGGGCTGCCCGGCGTGCAGCCCTGGGACGCGATCTTCATTCAAGGCGCGGTAGAGGCTGTGCCGGAGGGCTTCGCCCAGCAACTGCGGCCCAATACGGGGCGGCTGGTCACTGTGCTCGGAAGGCCCGGCGCTCCCGGTGTCGCCGTTCTGGGCGAGCGGCAGGGGGCGGGGCTCGCCTTCGCTCGTGCCTTCGACTGCACCACCGCCATGCTGCCGGGGTTCGAGACGGTGTCGGAGTTTCATTTTTGACGGACGGATGGACGGATCATTGACCTTAGAAAGCCGCGGTGCCGGGCCCGAGCAGGCGGCGGGCAGCGGGGCTGCTGCATGGACGCCGGAACCCTTCCGGCCGATCTTGGCCATTTATCCTAAAGAATTGGCCTTTGGGTCTGATCCTGTGGCAAATGCGGGGGACTGGTCTTTCCATGGGCTTGTCCCGGGGTCACGCGCGCCGCGCTGCGGGATAGCCTTGAGCAGGCTCTACCGGCTCGCTCGAACGCGTAGGACGTGTTCCGGCCAAGCCGGTTCGCGTCGAAGATTGGAATGGGGTTCATGATTTCACGTATTGGCATTCTGATCGGGCTCGGCCTCCTCGGGGCCGCATCGCCCGCGGCGGCGCAGACCCTGAAGCAGGCCCTGGCAGAGGCTTACGCCAATAACCCGACCTTGCAGGCCGAGCGCGCCAATCTCCGGGCCACCGATGAAGGCGTGCCGCAGGCGCTGGCGGGGTGGCGGCCTCAGGTGACTGTCAGCGGCACGGCGGGCTACACGCAGGGCTCCATCACGTCGCCCACGTCACGTGTCTTCGGCGGATCGGGCACCGTGACCTCCAGCGAGGACCATCCGCTCGGCACCATCGCCGCGACGGTGACGGAAAACATCTATCGCGGCGGCCAGACCAAAGCGCAGACGGCGCAGGCCGTCGCCAAGGTGAAGGCCGAACGCGCCAACCTGATCAACGTGGAGCAGCAGGTCTTCACGAACGCAGTCTCGGCCTATGTCACGGTCATCGAGGATCAGCAGCTCCTGGCACTCGCGATCAACAACGCGCAGGTGTTGAAGGAGCAGCTGAAGGCGACGCAGGACCGCTTCAGCGTCGGCGAGATCACCCGCACGGACGTGGCGCAGAGCGAGAGCGCGCTCGCCCAGGCCGAGGCCCAGGTGCAGACGTCTCAGGGCAATCTGCAGACGGCGAGGGCGACCTATGAGGCGGTCATCGGTTCTGTGCCCGGCAAGCTGACGCCGCCGCAGCCCCTCGCGCTTCCCGTCGGCAGCAAGCAGGCGGCGGCGGCCGAGGCGGCTGCCAACAACCCATCGGTCGTGCAGGCGCTTTTTAACCAGACCGCAGCCGCGGACGCGGTCGACCTCGCCTGGAGCAGGCTGATGCCGACGCTCGCCCTGCAGGGGCAGGTGTATGATCAGTCCGGGTCCGTTCAGGCCGGATACATCAGCAAGGGCGCGGAGGTGCTGGCGAGCCTCTCCTGGCCGCTCTACCAGGGCGGCGCCGAATACGCGGCGATCCGCCAGGCGGTACAGGAACGCGAATACTACCGCCAGCAGCTCGATGTGGCGCGGCGGACCGCGATCCAGAATGCCGAGCAGTATTGGGAGACGCTGGTCGCGACGCGCGCGACCATCACCAGCACGCGGGCGGAAATCGCGGCCAACGAGATCGCGCTGGACGGCACCGAGCGTGAGGCGATCGTCGGCAGCCGCACGACGCTCGACGTGCTGAATGCCCAGCAACTGCTGCTGCAGTCGCAGGTGACGCTCGTGCAGAACCTCGCCAACCTGGTGACCGACTCCTACAACGTGGCAGCCGCCATCGGTCGCTTTACCGCGCGTGACGTGGGGCTGCACGTGCCGCTCTACGACGACAACGCCTACTACCGGGCGGTTAAGGATGCCTGGGTCGGCACCGGCGATCCGACTGCCAACATGGTCGGCGATCCGAACGGCGGCCCGGTCGACAACCTTCGCCACAACAATCGCTGATGGGGGCAGGATGAACGTCGCCGGAGCCGTAGCGCCATGACGCCGACGTCAGGCGAGCCGCCTGAAGATGACCAGAGCATGGACGACATCCTGGCCTCCATCCGGCGCATCATGCTGGATGAGCAATCGCGGCTGCAGGATGGCGGCGCACCACCTCCGCCGGACGCGTCCGCGGACGCGGGCAAACCTCGCACTCCGACGAGTGCCGAGACGGTGCTGATCCTGGACGCCAGCATGGCGGTCGGGGATGCGCGCCAACGCCCGCCCTCGGGCGAGCCAGCCGAGCCCAGGAATTTGCGGGCGAAACCACCCGAGGCAGAGGCGCCCCAGGCAAGGGCGCCCGATCTAAAGGTGCCCGAGGCGAAAGTCGCTGAAGCGATTAGGCCCGTGACGGACGCGCCCGATATTACTGTGGCGCCCGCAGGTGCGTCGGAGCGCCCGAATCCGGGGACCGAACCTGCCGAAAGCCGTGCTCCCGGCACGAACGCAGCCGATACAAATGCGGCTGGCACGGTCGCGGCCGACACGAATGCGGCCGAGACAAAAGCGGCTGGCACGGTCGCGGCCGACACGAATGCGTCTGGTGTGCCAGGCAACACGATGCCTGGCTCGGCGCTACCTGCGGAGCCGGTAGCGGTCACGGCGCAGACGATCGAGGCTCTGCTGGCGCCAGCGGCCGCGGCAGCGGCGGCGGCTTCGGTCGACGCTTTGCTCAAGCAACTGGGCGAGGAGCGGCTGGCCCTGCTGAAGGCGGCGCCCTCCACAGCCTCTCCGACGATCGAGGATGTCGTACGGTCCGAGTTGCGGCCGCTTCTGAAGACCTGGCTCGATGAGAACCTTCCGCCTCTGGTCGAGCGCCTCGTGCGGGCCGAGATCACGCGCCTGATCGGTCGCCCGGGTATCTGAAGCGAGGTCCGCTGTGCCGGTCCGCGGTCAGTCGCCAAGGGCGAGGTTCGTCTCGGGCGGGTAGGGGCGCGCCCAGGGCTCCGAAGTATCGACGACGATGACGGCATCCCCCGCGAGCGGCGTCGGCTGTAATTCGGGCGACAGCAGCGCGCGGTAGCCCGCATCGGTCTGGGCCATCCGTTCGATGTCCGCATCGATGATGCCGTGGCGGTCGAGGAACCGGTTCAGCGCGTCCGGCAGCCGGATGCAGCCTTCCGAGTCAGCGCGGCCGATGCGCTGCTCCAGCACAGCCGGATCGGTCGCGTGCATCTCGACGCGAACGTCCATGGTGGAGCCGGGCGTGCGCCAGTCGTCGGTGGTCTGCCAGCCGAAATCCCAGACGCGCATGCCCTTCACGCCGAGCCCGCGGATGTGGTTCTCGTTATAGGTGCCTTGCGCGCGATAGCCGATTTCCGAACCGTCGTTCAGCAGAACGCCGACCGGCGTTTTGAAATGTTCGCGTCGTCCGGGCTTGCCGGTCGAGACATGCATGGTCCCGAGGACCTGCCAGTCGCCATCAGGCCGGGCGAGGGTCATCGCCAGCAACTGCGCGGTGGGCGCACGATCGACGATTAGAACGAGTTCGGGTTTGCGGACGAACAGGTGATCGGCTACCGCCATCTGCTGCGCGAGCGCGACCAGCGACTGCCGATGCGCCGGCGTGAGATCGACCTCATGCGGAACTTCGCGCGTCATCGCTTCCCGCAGGAGTGCCGCCTCTGCGGCCACGGTGGCAGGCGCGGGCTGATCGGCGTCCTCGGGCGCCGACGGCAGGTAGGCGGCGGGACGCACGATGCTGACCGGGCCGGCGGTTGAGACAACGCCCTCCTCGGTCATCAGAGGAGGAGTGCCTGGCGCGAATTGCATCGCGGCGCCCGGTGTATCGACCAGCCCCTCCACCACGGCGGAGGTCGCGCCGGTCGCGGCGTCGCTATCGCCAGCGGCGCAGCCTGTCAGGGCGAGCGCCACGATCCAGAGCCCGGCTAAGCGGGAGCAACGGGACCATGCCGGTATTCGCGAACGTCCCTGATAGAGCACCTGCAACCTCACGACCGACCGAGTTTAGGCGCCTGACATTAAAGCACAGTCGCCTTGAGATTTGGTGTCGCGGCAAAATCATGGGTCGGTTCTGCGGGTCACGTTTCGGGTATGGTATGTCCCGTCAAAGCTCGGTCAGCGGCCAGCGCGGCTGAGGACGGCGATCCATGCCGTCCTCCGCAAGTCCGGCCCGCAGCCGCTCGATCGCGGCCCAGCCGATCATCACTGCGTTGTCTCCACAGTAGCGCAGCGGTGGCGCGACCATGGTCAGCCCGTGCCGGTCGGCCACCTCCGCCAGCGCGCGGCGGATGGTCCGGTTGGCGGCGACGCCTCCGGCGACGACGAGCCGCGTCGCTTCCGGCGTCATGGCCAACGCATGTTCGGCGCGGTCCGCCAGCACCTCGGCGGCCGCCGCCTGGAAGCTCGCGGCGATGTCGGCGCAGATTGCGGGCGCGATCGGGCCGGCGGGGAGCGTCGCCACTGTTTGCGCGACGGCGGTCTTGAGGCCCGAGAAGCTGAAATCGCAACCCGGCCGGCCCAGCAGCGGGCGCGGAAAGGCGAAAGCGCGGTCGTCGCCGTCGGACGCCATGCGTTCCAGCGCAGGTCCGCCCGGCAGTGGCAGGCCAAGAAGTTTCGCCACCTTATCGAAAGCCTCGCCCACCGCGTCGTCGATGGTACCGCCCAGCCGGCGGTACTGCCCCACACCGGTGACGGAAACGCATTGGCAATGACCACCCGACAGCAGCAGAAGGAGATAAGGGAAGGCGACACCCCCCGGCACCAAGCCGGGCAGCCTTGCCGTCAGCGCGTGGCCTTCGAGATGGTTGACGGCGATGAACGGAATACCTGCGGCCAGGGCCATGCCCTTGCCGAAGCCCGCGCCCACGAGGAGGCCGCCGATCAGCCCGGGGCCGGTCGTCGCCGCG
>JABBOH010000030.1:0-16229 GCA_019351895.1 Pseudomonadota bacterium | reverse complement strand
CGCCGCGACAGCGGCGAGATCCGCGGCGTGCAGACCAGCCTCCTCCAGCGCCGCCCCGACCATGCCGGGCAGGTGGCTGAGATGCGAGCGGGCCGCTATTTCCGGCACCACGCCGCCGAAAGGCGCGTGCTCGGCGAACTGGCTGAGCACCCGTTCGGCCAGAACGGAGCCGTCCGCGGCCAGGATGGCGACCGCGGTTTCGTCGCATGAGGACTCAATCGCCAGCACCGGGCGCGCGGATGCAGAGCCTGGCTCAAGGCCGATGTGCAAGGTGGTAGTCTTTTCTTCATGGAAGTCAGGCATTAACACCCGCCGATGAGGTCCACCGACAGTCTATCGCATGACGCGCGTGTAAAGCCCCATGGCCGCAGCTTGCCCCTGCGTGTCGGGACACGCGGATCTCCTCTGGCGCTCGCCCAGACGCGCGCCTTCCAGTCCCAGCTCAGCCGCTTCTGCCCGGTCCTCGATTCCATGAGCGTCTTCGAGGAGCACGTCATCACCACCTCGGGCGACCGCATCCAGGACAAGCGTCTCGCCGAGGTCGGCGGCAAGGGCTTGTTCGCTAAGGAAATCCATGAGGCGCTGCAGGATGGGCGGATCGATTTCGCCGTGCACAGCCTCAAGGATCTGGAAACCGATCTCCCGTCCGGCATCGTGCTCGCCTGCACCCTCAAGCGCGAGGATGCGCGGGATGTGCTGATCCTCGCCGGGGGGCTGGAGAAGCCGGACCCCGACGTGCCTTTCTCATCGCTGCCGCCCGGCGCCGTCGTGGGCTCCGCCTCCGTCCGGCGTCAGGCGCAGCTGCTTTACGCGCGGCCCGACATCGTGGTCCGCACCATCCGCGGCAACGTGCAGACCCGTCTCGGCCGCGTGCGCGCGGGCGAGTTCGACGGGAGCCTGCTGGCGCTCGCCGGTCTTCGCCGCCTCGGCCTCGGCGCGGAGGCGGCCGTCATCATCGCGCCCGACATCATGGTTCCCGCCGCCGGGCAGGGCATCGTCGGCGTTACCGTGCGGGAGGACGACGTCGAACTCCGCGAGCTTCTGGCGGCGATCGAGGATCCCGAGGCGCGGGCCGTCTCCATGGCCGAGCGCGGGCTTCTGGCGGCGCTCGACGGGTCCTGCCGCACGCCGATCGGCGGCTATGCGCGCCTCATCGAGGGAGAGCTGCGGCTCACCGGGCTGGTCGCGCGGGAGGATGGGTCGTTTCTGCTGAAAGCCAATCTGCGCGGCAGCCCGCGTGATGCGGAGGCTCTTGGCCGCACCCTCGGTGAGCAGCTGCGCGGGCAGTCTCCCGCCGATATCTTCCTCGACTGAGCGGAGAGCGCCGTGGCGCCGATCCCGGTGCTCGTGACGCGACCCGAACCGGGCTCGTCCGCGACCGCCGTGCGGCTACGGGCGATGGGCCTGATGCCGGTCCTGGCACCGCTGCTGACGATCGCGCCGGTCGCGCACCGACTGCCGCCAGCCGATGGCTTCGGCGCGATCGTCGTCGCGAGCCGTCATGCCGTGCCGCCGCTGCCCCCGCCCTATCGGGTGCTGCCTCTGTTCGCGGTGGGCGACGCCACGGCGGAGGTGGCGCGCGGCGAGGGCTTCGGCGAGGTCCGGAGCGCCGAGGGCGACGCGGCGGCGCTGGCGGCGCTGGTCGCCCGTATGCGCCGGCCGGGCGATGGACGCCTGCTGCTCGCGGCGGGCGCGGGCCAAGGGCACTATTTGGCGCGTCTGCTGGCGCAGGCGGGCTTTACCGTGGAGCGGCGGGAGGTGTATGCGGCGCGCCCGGTCGCCAAGCTGCCGGAACCGGCCCGGGCGATGATCCGCACGCAGAAAGGCGGCAGGGTCTTGCTCTTCTCGCGGGAGACAGCACTTTGCCTCTGCCGGCTGATACAGGGGACGGATCTGACAGCCTGCTTCACGACGCTAGACCTTGCCGCCATAAGCCGGTCCGTCTCGGATGCGGCTGGGGACTTGCCCTGGCGGAGTATCCGTGTGGCAATGACACCCACAGAAAACGCGGTATTGGCCCTTCTGAATGACTGACGCACCCGACGCACCGCCCGATACTCCCAGGCCCGACACGTCCAGGCCCGACACGTCCAGGCCCGATCCCTCCGAGCCCATAGCGCTTGGCGGGCCGACCCTTGAGGGCGAGGCCGGGCCCAGACAGACCGCGCCCGAGGAACTCGGGCCGCCGTCTCGCGCGGAGGCAGAGCGCGAATCCGCTCCGCCCCCCGGCCGGACATCCGCCAAGCCGCCCTTGCGGGATCCGGGGCTTTCACGTGAGAGGGCGACTTCGCCGGAGAGGGCGACTTCGCCTGAGACGGGGACCCCGACAGGACCGGTAAGGTCGCGTGAGGGAGGCGGCATGCTGGGGCCGCTTCTGGGCGTGGTCGGCTTCGTCATCCTCGCGGGCGCGATCGCTTATCTCTGGGTGCGTCCGGTCGAACTGCCGCCGATGCCCCCCGCGCCGCCGGATGAGAGCGGCGCCGTCGCCTCCCTCAAATCCGAGGTGGGCACGCTGAAGACCCAGCTCGCCTCGCTCGATGCGCGGGAGAAATCGGACGTGGCGTCGCTGCAGTCAGCCATTGCGGCGGCTTCCCAATCTGGCGCCTCCCAATCTGGCGCCTCCCAATCTGGCGCGCCCCAGGCTGGCGCGCCCCAGACCAAAGCAGCCGGTTCCAACGCCTCCGGTTCCGATGCATCGGGGCAGGGTGCCCCTGAGGCCAGCGGGTCAGGGGCCGCCGCCGCCGCGGCGATGGCGGCCACGGACGCGCTGCACGAGCAGGTCGCGGCCCTCTCAGGCCGGCTCGACCAGATCCAGTCTGCCGAGACCGCCCAGGCCAAGCAGACGCAGGCGCTGCCCTCCGCTGCCGACGTGACGAGCCTCACCTCCCGCGTCCAGGCCGTGGCTCAGCAGCAGTCTGAGGAAACCGCCTCGGTCCGGCAGGATCTCAATGGTGTCCAGCAGCAGCTGACGAAGCTGTCCGATCAGTCGCAGACACTCAGCAAGAACGCGACCGCCCTCTCGCAGCTGACGAGCAAGGCCGACCGGCTCAGCCAGATCCTGCGTGCGCAGGCCGCGTTGCGGGCCGGCATGCCGCTCGGCACGATCGACAACGCACCGCAGGCTCTGACCCGCTTCGCAAATTCGGCCCCGCCGACCGAGGCCGCCTTGCGGGTGTCCTTCCCTGAGGCCGCCAAGGCCGCCGAGAAGGCCGGCGAGCCAACGCCCGATCAGGGCACCTTCTGGCATCGCGTATGGCTCCGGATGCAGGGTCTGGTGACCGTGCGCCAAGGCGACCGCGTCATTCTGGGCGATCCGACGGGCGCGATCCTGGCGCATGCGCAGCGCTTGCTCGATGCCGGTGACCTCTCGGGCTCGCTCGATGCGCTGGGCAAGCTGACGGGTCCCGCCGCCGTCGCCATGGCGCCCTGGGAGGCCCGGGCAAAGGCTCTGCTGGACGCTCAGCAGGCGCTGGCAAAGATGGCAGCCAGCTGATGCGGCGCGTCATCGGCTTCCTCGTTCTGGCCGTCATTCTCATAGGGATCGCCTTCGGTATCGGCGCGTTGCCCGGCGAGATCGGCGCCACCGTCGGCAGCTGGACGATCCAGGCGCCGCTGCCCCTGGTGGTGGTCGCGGCGGTTATCCTGTTTCTCGTGCTCTATTTTCTGCTGCGGCTGCTCGCGCTGCTGCTTGGCGCGCCCGGCCGTTTCGGACGCAGCCGGCATGAGCGACAGCTGCGCCAGGGTGACCGCGCCGTGACGCGCGCCTTCGCCGCCATCGCCGCCGCCGACCCTCGCGCGGCGCGGCGGGAGGCGCAACGAGCCCGCCGCCTGCTGCCGAACGCGCCTATGGCGCTGCTGGTCTCGGCCGAGGCCGCGCGCCTCGCCGGAAAGCCGGACGAGAGCGAGGCCGATTACCGCGCACTGTCCGAACAGCCGGACGCTGCTTTCCTCGGCCTGCGCGGGCTGCTGCGTCAGGCTCTGGACGCCCGCGACTGGACGCTCGCCGCCGATGTGGCGCGGCGCGCGGAACTCGCCCATCCGGGGGCCGCTTGGTTGCGGAGCGAACGGGCGCGGCTGGCGCTCAGGACTGGAAGCTGGGCCGAGGCGCTCGCGCTCGCAGGCCCCGAAGCGCCGCGCGCGGTCATGGCGACCGCTGCCGCCGAGGCGGCGGGTGACCCGATCCAGGCGCTGCGTCTTGCCAAGGACGCTTTCGCGGCCGATCCGAAGCTTGCCCCGGCGGCGCTCGCCTATGCCCGCAGGCTGCGGGCGGCGCGTGAAGCCCGCAAGGCCGAGAACGTCATCGAGAAAGCCTGGGCCGCGCAGCCGCACCCCGACCTCGCGGCTTTCTACCTCGATCCCGTCACCGACCCGCTGGAGCGGGTGCGCGAGGCCGAGCGTCTCGCGGGCTTTAACCGCAACCACGGCGAGAGCAACTTCCTGCAGGCGCAGGTGTGTCTGGCCGCCAAGCTGACCGGCGAGGCGCGGCGCTACGCTCAGGCGGCGCTCGCGGCCGGGCTCGATCAGCGGCGACTATGGGTGCTGAAAGCCGATATCGAGGAGGCCGATGCCGCGGCGGGCGGCGGCGAGGGCGCGACCTTCGCGGCGCATGAGGCGCTGCGGCGCAGCCAGACGGCGCGGCCCGATCCACGCTGGCGCTGCTCGACCTGCGGCGCGGAACCGGGCGAGTGGCATGCTGCCTGTCCGTCCTGCGGGACGGTCGGGCGGATGGAGTGGACCGACAGGACCGCGCCGGCCAGTGGTGTGGCGGCGAACGGCGCGGCGAACGGCACGATCACCCTGCTGCCGGGTGCCGTCACCTAGAGCCGCAACCGACCCCGCAAAACTCTCGCAAGAAGGAGCAAGACGGACATGGAACACGGATTTACCGGCTCGCCGCATGACTTCGGCCGCCATGAGCCTTTGCCGCTCGGCCATCTCCCGGCGACCCGCTACCCCGACACCAGGGTCGAGGCGCTCGACCGCCGCTTTACCGCGCGGCAGGGCAACGCGGCCATCGAACGGATCGCGACCGGTTTCCGTTGGGCCGAGGGGCCGGTGTATTTCCCCGCCGGGCGCTACCTGCTGTGGAGCGACATCCCTAACAACCGCATCCTGCGCTGGTTGGAGGATGACGGTCACGTCAGCGTCTTCCGCGCCCCGAGCAACTACACCAACGGCAACACACGGGACCGCCAGGGCCGGCTGCTGAGCTGCGAGCATGATGCGCGCCGCGTGACGCGCACCGAGTTCGACGGCCGCATCACCGTGCTGATCGACCGCTACGACGGCAAGCGCCTCAACGCGCCGAACGACATCGTCGTCGCCTCCGATGATTCGATCTGGTTCACCGATCCGGGCTACGGGATCGACGGTCCCTATGAAGGCCACACGGCCGAGTCCGAAGTCGGGCGGCACGTCTATCGGCTCGATCCCGCCAGCGGTCAGGCGACCATCGTCGCGGATGATTTCGTCCGCCCCAACGGGCTGGCTTTCTCGCCGGACGAGAAGCTTCTCTACATCGTCGACAGCGGTGCCACTCATGGCGGTCCCGCACATATCCGCGTTTTCGACGTGGATGGCGGGAAGCTTCGAAACGGGCGCGTGTTCGCCGAAGATTTCGCCCCCGGCTTCACCGACGGCATGCGCGTCGACAGTGAAGGGAACGTTTGGTGCAGCATGGGCTGGGCCGATCCGGCCGAGGACGGCGTTCGCTGCTACGCGCCGGACGGCGACCTCATCGGCAAAATCCATCTGCCCGAAACCTGCGCCAATCTTTGTTTCGGCGGCGCGAAGAAACACCGTCTGTTCATGGCGGGCAGCACCTCGGTGTATTCTGTCTTTCTGAACACGACCGGCGCGGTCTGACGCTGACCGGCCAAGGAGAAGCAACCATGGATACCGTTCCGCCCGGCCTCGGCCGCCTCAAGAACAAAGCCGCCCTCGTCACAGGTGCATCGAGCGGCATCGGCCGGGCGACCGCGCTTCGTTTCGCGGCTGAAGGCGCGCGGCTCGTCATCAACGACGTCGATGCGGTGCGGCTGGAGACGTTGCGCCTCGCTATTGCTGGCGCAGGCGGCGAGGTGCGCTCTGTCGTCGGCGACGTCTCGAAGACGGAAGATGCGCGCGCGATGGTCGCCGCCGCGGTCGAGGCTTTCGGGCGGCTCGACGTGCTCGTCGCCAATGCGGGCATCATCCCCGAGATGGACCTCGCGACCGCGACGGCGGACGATTTCGATCACGTCATGGCGATCGACGGGCGCGGCATGTTTCTCAGCTGCAAGTTCGCGGTGGAGGCGATGCTGAAGACCGGCGGCGGGTCGATTGTCTGCCTCTCGTCGATTTCCGGCGAGGCGGGGCAGAAGCGGCAGGCGGTCTACGGGCCTGCGAAGTTTGTCGCTTCCGGCATCACCAAGCATCTGGCGGTGGAACTGGCCGCGCAGGGCGTGCGGGTCAACGCGGTAGCGCCGGGCACCATCGCGACCGACGGGTTGAGGAAGATGTCGGAGGAATACATCGCCGGCGTCACGGCCGCGCACCCGATCGGGCGGGTCGGCCAGCCTGCGGAGGTGGCGAACGCGATCCTGTTCCTCGCCTCCGACGAGGCCTCCTTCATTACTGGCGCCATCCTGCCGGTGGACGGCGGCTACCTGGCGCAATGACCGCGATCCCGCCTCCATTCCGCGCGGACGGGCGGGTGGCGGCGATCACTGGCGGCGCGCGGGGAATCGGGCTTGCCGCCGGAGCCTTGCTCGTGACGATGGGCGCGCGCGTCGTGCTGATGGACCGGGACGTGGCGGCGGCGGTGGACGCGGCCGCCGGCATCGGCGAGGGCGCGCGTGGCATCGGCCTCGACGTGACGGACGAAGCCTCCGTCGTTGCGGCGTTCCGGAGCGTCATGGAGACAGAGGGCAGGCTAGACATCCTGGTGAACAACGCCGGCCGGGCGATCCGCCGTGCGTCGCTCGACCTCGATCTCGCGGATTGGGATGCGGTCGTCGCGGTGAACATGACCGGGGCTTTCCTCTGCGCGCGCGCGGCGGCGGCGGCGATGATCGCGGGGGGGCGCGGCGGTTCGATCGTCAATACCGCGTCCATCATGGGACTGTCCGGCGGCGGGCTCTATCCGAACATCTCCTATCAGACGACCAAGGGCGCGATCGTGAACATGACGCGCGCGCTCGGCGTTGAGTGGGCGGGGCACGGCATCCGCGTGAACGCGGTGGCGCCGACCTGGACGCGGACCGGCTTCATCGGCGAGCTGGAGCAGAACCCGGAGCTGATGGAGCGCATCCGCGCGGTGACGCCGCTGGGACGGCTGGCCGAGCCGGAGGAGGTAGCTTACGCGATCGCGTTCCTGGCGAGCCCGGCGGCGGCAATGATTACCGGCACGACGCTCGCCGTCGACGGCGGTTTCCTGGCGCAGTAGGGCTTACGCGAGTGCCGTGAGCGCTTCTTCCGGCGTGATGCGGCCGTCATAGAGCGCCCGGCCCACGATGACGCCCTCGATCCCGGGCGTTTCCGCTGCCACCGCCCGCAACGCCGCCAGATGGGAAACGGAACCGATGCCGCCCGACGCGATGACCGGCGTCGTGACCGCCCGGGCGAGCGCCGCCGTCGCGTCGAGGTTGATGCCGGAGAGCATGCCGTCGCGCCCGATGTCGGTGAAGATGATCGCCGCCGCGCCCGCATCCTCGAACCGCAGGGCCAGAGCCTCGGCGGAGAGGGCAGACGTCTCGGCCCAGCCTTCGGTCGCGACGAAGCCGTCCCGCGCGTCGATCCCGACGGCGATTTGGCCCGGGAACCGACGGCACGCATCCCGCACGAGGTCCGGGTCCTTAGCCGCCACGCTGCCGAGGATGACGCGCGACACGCCCTCCGCGAGCCAGGCCTCGATGCTCGCCATCTCGCGGATGCCGCCGCCGAGCTGTACCGGCACGCGCGCGGCGGCGAGGATCGCGCGCACGGCGGCCGTGTTGACGGACCGCCCGGCGAAGGCCCCGTCGAGGTCGACGACGTGCAGCCAGCCGCAGCCGGCATCCTGCCAGGCCCGCGCCTGAGCCCCCGGATCGTCGCCGTAGACGGTCGCATGATCCATCTCGCCACGGCGCAGCCGGACGCAGGCGCCGGCCTTGAGGTCGATCGCCGGATAGAGCGTCAAAGGTCGCATGAGCACCGCATCAACCAAAAAAAGTTCCGATTTCGTTCCAATCCGGGCTGTGGCCAGAGCGGCAATTCCCGGAAGCCGTCATTGCGAAGCCTTGTTCTCGCCGATGATCCTGGGTTCCCGCACATAGCCGAATTCTGGTCCGCCCGACCAAGCCCGTCCGTCAGGATAACGAAGTTCGATGCCGACGAGATCGCCTTCATCGGCCAGCGCCATGTTGACGCCCGTCTGGACATTGCCGAACTTCGCTACGGCGCTCTCCGTCAGGATGAAATGCGTGGTCGAACCGCAGCGAGGGCAGAAGTGGATCTCCGCGGCCGGGTCGTCTTTGTCTTCCCGACGATAGGCCGTGGTCGTACCCACGATGCCGACGTCCATAGGCTGGAAATACGACCAGCGAGCGCCGGACTTGCTGCAGAGCGTGCAGTTGCACGCGTTGATGAAGTCCGGTCGCTTCGTCACGTCGATGCCGACGCGACCGCAGAGACAGCTAATCTTCAGCATTGGCACTTCATATGAGGAGGTCCGTTCGCCTGATCGCGCAGGCTCAGCTCTTCCGCTGCAGCAGCTTGTAGAAGAACACGCCGGCGATCATCTGGCCGCCGACGCGGGCATAGGCCGGGTGCTCGCCCCAACGCACGTAGCCGAGGCCCTCATAGAGCGAGATCGCGCCGACATGCGTTTCCCGCACGTCGAGGTTCAGCACCTGATAGCCCATTGCGCGCGCCCGTTCCTCGACGCGCATCGCCATCATCCTCGCAAGCCCGAGCCGCCTCGCGTAAGGGGCCACGAAAGCCTGGGTGATGGTCGCCGCCATTGCCTGCGCCTCGTTGTTGCGCGACGGGCGGACGAGCTGCGTCGAACCGACGATGACCCCATCGACACGCCCGACATAGATTTCGCGCTCGGGCACCATCAGCAGGCCCTTGAAGTAACTCTCGATCACCTGCCGCCCGGGCGGATTGATCCAGCCGAAGCCGCCGCCGTCGATGATCGCCGCGTCCGTCGCCTCGCAGAGCGCGAGCAGATCCTCCTCCGAGAAGCTGCTGATCCGGTCGACGGAGAGCTTCGGTTTCGCCTCGGGCAGGGGAGCGGCGTCCCGCGCCTGAGCGCTCGCGCCTTCGACCGCCATCATGGCGACCACCTCAGGAAATTGCCCATGATCGTGAGGCCGACCTCCTGGCTTTTCTCCGGGTGGAACTGGGTGCCCGCGCGGTTGCCGCGCGCGACCATGGCGACGACGGGGCCGCCATAGTCCGTGGTCGCGAGACACTCCTCGCCGCGTCCATCCGTCAGCGAATAGCTGTGGGTGAAATAGACGTGGTCGCCCGGCGCCAGCCCTTCGAGCAACGGATGAGAGCCCGGGGTGAAGTCGAGGCCGTTCCAGCCCATCTGCGGCAGGCGCAAGCCGGGCGCGGGCATGCGGGTGATTTCACCGCCAATCCAGCCGAGGCCGTCGGTCGCGCCGTATTCCAGGCCGCGCTCCGCCATCAGCTGCATGCCGACGCAGATGCCGAGGAAAGGCGTGCCGGCCCCGACGGCGTCGTCGAGAGCCTCGCGCAGGCCCGCCACGGCGGCCAGCCCGTCCATGCAGTCCGCGAAAGCGCCCTGGCCCGGCAGCACGATGCGGTCGGCCGAGCGTATGGCCGCCGGATCGCTGGTAATCAGCACCTCGGCGTCCAGCGCCGCGCGTTCTGCCGCAAGAGCGACGGCGCGGGAAGCCGAGGCGAGATTGCCGCTGCCGTAATCGACGACTGCGACCTTCATGGGAGGTCCACGCCCGCGAGGGTGGGGTCGCGGGCCATCAGGCGCGCAAAGGCGGTGTCGCTGTTCCGCGCCGCCAGGACGTGGCTCTCCTCGTAGCCCTGGCGGGCGAGGGACCAGCGGCAGAGGTCGCGCCCGTTCCAGCCAAGCAGCGCCGCGTAGCCGAGCAAGAGGATGAAGGGGATGCCGTTGCCTGCCATTGTTCCGGCAAGGCCGAACACGCCGAAGAGAAGCACCAGCGCAATGACCCCCGCGATCCATGCCCGGTGGGCGAAGAGCCAGAGCGGGCCGAAGATGAAGGCCCCAAGGCTGAAGCCTTCGCGCACGAGGCGGGGCGCGCTTCCGGGCCGGAGATGAGCGGTATAGATCCTCATCCCGCCAGCGAACCTTTGGTGGAGGGGATCATGCCGTGCTGGCGTGAATCGGGCTCGACCGCCATCCGCAGCGCCCGGGCGGCCGCCTTGAAGCAGGCCTCTGCGATGTGGTGGTCGTTGCGGCCCGCTCTCTGGACCAGATGCAGCGCGAACAGCCCGTTGCCGGACAGCGCGCGAAAGAATTCCTCGAACAGCTCGGTATCCATCTCGCCGATCTTCGGCCGGGTGAATGCCACCTGCCAGCCGAGCGTCGCGCGGCCGGAGAGATCGATCGCGGCCTCCACGAGCGCCTCGTCCATCGGCACCAGCGCCTGCCCGTAGCGGCCGATGCCGCGCTTGTCGCCGACCGTCCGCAGGATCAACTGGCCGAGCACGATGCCGACATCCTCGACGGTGTGGTGGAAGTCGACGTGCAGGTCGCCTTTCGCCGCGATGTCGAGGTCGAACAGCGCGTGGCGGCCGAGCGCCGTCAGCATGTGGTCGAAGAAACCGACGCCCGTATCGGCGCGAACCTGGCCGGTGCCATCGAGGTCAAGCCGGATAGTCACCTCGGTTTCCGAAGTGCGGCGCGTCAGGCTCGCGGCACGCGGACCTGGTTCCGAAACCGGCGGTTCTGCAGCCGGGGAGGGAGAAGACGCATCCATGGCCGCTTGATACCCTATCCTCGCCATCCGTCACACTGGCGATCTGTCACACTGGCGATCTGTCACACTGGCGATCTGTCACTTCGCCGGCCGTTGCAGAAAGCCAACGAGACGCTCCGCCTCGGCGACGATGGGGTCGGCGATGGCTTCGGCCCGAGCCGCGCCAGCAAAGAGAACGCGGTCGATATGGCCGGGCTCGGCCAGCAGCCGCTTCGTCTCAGCCGCGATGGGGGCGAGTTTCGTGACCGTCAGCTCCGCCAGCGCGATCTTGAAGCCGGCGAAGCCCTGGCCGCCGTACTCGGCCAGAACCGACGCGGGCGTGGTCCCGGCGAGCGCCGCGTAGATGCCCACGAGGTTGCGCGCCTCAGCCCGCCCCTCCAGCCCCTGCGGCTCGCTCGGCAGCGGCTCCGCATCCGTCTTCGCCTTGCGGATCTTGGCCACGATCGCATCGGTGTCGTCGCTCAGGTTGATGCGGCTCTGGTCCGAGGGATCGGACTTCGACATCTTCTTCGTCCCGTCCCGCAGCGACATGACGCGGGCGGCCTCAGGCATGATCAACGGCTCGATCATGGGAAAGAAGGCGCTCTCGTAATCGTGATTGAATTTCTGCGCGATGTCGTTTGCGAGTTCCAGGTGCTGCCGCTGGTCGTCGCCGACCGGCACGCGCGTCGCGTGATAGGCGAGGATGTCGGCGGCCATGAGGTCCGGATAAACGTAGAGCCCCGCGGACGCGTTCTCGCGGTCCTTCCCGGCCTTGTCCTTGAACTGCGTCATGCGGTTGAGCCAGCCGATGCGGGCGACACAGTTGAAAATCCAGGCGAGCCGGACATGCGCCGGCACGGCTGACTGGTGGAACAGGATGTGGCGATCCGGGTCGACGCCGCAGGCGATGATGGCGGCTGCAAGTTCCCGCGTCTGCCGCTGCAGGGTCGCCGGGTCCTGCCACGTCGTGATGGCATGCAGGTCGACGACGCAATACAGGCATTCGTGAGCCGCCTGCAACGCCACCCAATTGCGGATCGCGCCGAGATAGTTGCCGAGCGTCGGGATGCCGGAAGGCTGAATCCCGGAGAAGACGCGCTGCATAGTTCCACCCTTGTTTGAGGCCGTTGGACGGCGCCTTCGGTCGCACGACGCCGATCGTCCGATCGACGGCTTTTCTTCGCAACCCCGTCGCCCGTCAATCGGCTAGCGCCGCCGCCGCCGGCCTGCCCAGCCCATGCTGCGCTGCACACCCCCCGTTGACCGATCGGTCAGCACATACCAAAAGGAGCGTGAACGATCCGTAACCGCCCCTCAAGGAGCCTGTTCTCGCTTGAGCGTCGTCGCATCCGTGATTGTGGCGCTTTTGTAAGCCATACGGCTCCAGTCCAGGGATTTCCTGATGAGGTTTCGCTATTCCTCGCTCATCCTCGCAGCCGTGCTCGTGGCCGGCGTGTCGCCGGCGGCCGAAGCCCAGATGGGGCCGGGCGGCCCCCCTGTGGTCGGCGTCGTCAAGGCGGCGCTGACCCCGATCTATTCGACCAGCCAGTATACCGGCCGCGTTCAGGCGGTCAGCAAGATCACCATCCGCGCCCGCGTGACCGGGCTTCTCGAGGAGCGGGACTTCAAGGAAGGCGATGAGGTCAAGAAGGGTCAAAAGCTCTTCGTGATCGAGCAGCCGCCTTATCAGGCCGCCGTGCTGCAGGCCCAGGGCGCGGTCGTGCAGGCCGAGGCGGCGCTGCGCAACGCGCGGCAGAACCTCACCCGATCGCAGACGCTGTTGAACACGCCCGCGGGGCAGCGCTCGACGCTCGAAAGCGATCAGGCGAGCGCGGGGCAGAGCCAGGGCGCGCTGCTCATCGCCGAGGCGCAGCTGCAGACGGCGCAGATCAACCTTGGCTACACGACGATCGTCTCGCCCATCGACGGGCGGATCGGCATCGCGACCGATCCGGGCAATGTTGTCGCCTTCACCGACGCTGCCCTCGCGACAGTGGTCAGCGAGGACCCGGAATACGTGCTGTTTCCCGTCTCCGAGGTCGAGGCGTCGAAACTCAAGGAGCAATATGCGGGGCAGGGCGGCCTCGCCGGGCTGACGGTCAAGCTGCGCCTGCCGAACGGCCAGCTCTATGACAAGACCGGCACCATCGATTTCAGCGACATCAGCGTCAGCTCCTCGACGGACACGATCAACCTGCGGGCGACGGTGCCCAATCCGCGCCGGGCCGATACCGCGGCCCTTGGCGGCGACCGCACGCTGGTCGACGGCGGCTTCGTCACCGTCATCCTGCAGTCGAAGAATCCGGTGCAGCAGGTGACGGTGCCACGCTCCGCCGTGCTCGCCGATCAGCAGGGCAGCTACGTCTATGTCGTGGGCGCGGGCAACAAGGCCGAGCGGCGGAACATCACGCTCGGCAACTCGACGGCCTTGCTGGGCGTGGTCGCCTCAGGTCTCAAGGCCGGCGACACCGTGATCGCGGACGGCGTGCAGCGGGTGCATCCGGGCGCGCCCGTGAAGCCGATGCCCTACACGCCGCCGAACTACGGCGACGCTGGCGGCACCAGCGAGCCGACGCAGTAGAACAGGACGGATGGCGCCATGATCTCCTCCGTCTTCGTCGATCGACCGCGGTTCGCGGTCGTCATCGCCGTCATGATAACGCTCGCCGGTCTGATTGCGCTCACGCGCATCCCGGTGGCCCAGTTCCCCGACATCGTGCCGCCGCAGGTCTCGGTGACGACGACCTATCCCGGCGCCTCGGCGGCGGTCGTGGAGGCGACGGTCGCGCAGCCGCTGGAGGCGCAGATCGTCGGCGCCGACAAGATGCTGTATATGAAGTCGAACAGCGGCAATGACGGCAGCTACAGCCTGACCGTCAGCTTCGCTCTCGGCACCGACCCGAACATCGACGTGGTGAACGTGCAGAACCGCGTCGCGGCGGCGCTGTCGGAATTGCCGCCCCAGGTGCAGGCGGAAGGCCTGCAGCTGAGGCAGAAATCCTCCGCCGTGCTGCAGTTCGTGCTGTTCTCCAGTCCGAACAAGTCACTGACGCCGCTGTTCATCAGCAACTACATCACGATCAACGTCCTCGACGTGCTGTCGCGCACGCCGGGCGTCGGTCAGGCGTTCCTGTTCGGCGCGCAGAACTATTCGATGCGCATCTGGATGAACACCGACCGTCTGACGCAGCTCGGCCTGTCGCCGGTCGACATCATCAGCGCCATCCAGGCGCAGAACACCCAGGCGGCGGTCGGCACCATCGGCGCCGAGCCGATCGGCAAGGAACAGCAGTTCCAGCTCAACATCCAAACTCAGGGCCGCCTCGTCACGCCCGAGCAGTTCGGCAACATCATCCTGCGCGCCAACCCGGATGGGTCGGTCTTGCGGGTGAGGGACGTGGCGCGGATAGCGCTCGGCGCGCAGAGCGAGAATACGCAGGACCAGCTCGACGGCAACCCAGCGCTCGGCATCGGCATCTACCTCGAACCCGGGGCCAATGCCGTTGAAACGTCCCAACGGGTCAGGGCCGTCATCGCCAATATCTCGAAACGGTTTCCGCCGGGGCTCAGGGCCGACGTCATCTACGACACCAGCGACTTCGTGAACGAGACGCTGCACGAGGTCGTCCAGACGATCGCCGAAGCCTTCGCGCTCGTCGTGGTGGTGGTGTTCCTCTTTCTCGGCGGCAATATCCGCGCGACCATCATCCCGGCGGTCGCGGTCCCTGTCAGTCTCATCGGCGCCTTCGCCATCATGCTGGCCATAGGCATGTCCGCGAACACCATCTCCCTGCTGGCGCTCGTCGTCGCCATCGGCGTCGTCGTCGATGATGCGATCGTCGTCGTCGAGAACGTCGAGCGCGTGATGGAGCAGTATCCAGAACTGTCTCCGCAGGAGGCGACCAAGCTCGCCATGCGCCAGATCACCGGCCCCATCATCGCGATCTCTCTCGTGCTGCTGTCGGTCTTCGTGCCGGTGGGCTTCATCCCGGGCCTCTCGGGCGAGCTGTTCAAGCAGTTCGCCATCACCATCAGCGTCACCATGCTCATTTCGGCGACCAACGCGCTGACCCTGTCGCCAGCGCTCTGCGCCCTTTTCCTGCGGCCCGTGAAGAACAAGGCGACGCGCAAGGGGCCCTTCTCGCGCCTCAGTCGCGGCATCGATCGCGTCCGCAACGGCTATGGCTATACCGTGGGCCGACTGGTCCGCGTCGCCGTTCTGGTGATCCCGATCATCGCCGTGTGCGCGTTCTGTCTTCTGTTCGTCGCGGGACGGACGCCGGGCGGCTTCTTGCCGGAAGAGGATCAGGGCGCCTTCTTTACCGCGGTCCAGCTTCCAGATGGCGCGTCGCTCAATCGGACGCAGCTCGTGGTGAACCGGGTCGCCGCGATGCTGAAGTCGCAGCCTGCGGTCCAGCACACCATCTCGATCGTTGGCTACTCTCTGCTCGACGGGGCGGCGGAGCCGAATGCCGCGTTCGTCGTCGCGCGGCTCAAGCCCTTTGCCGATCGCACCAAGCCTGGCGACAGCGTGCAGGCGCTGATCGGCAAGATGTTCGGCATGTCGCAGCAGATCCTCAGCGCCAGCGTCTTCCCCTTCAACCTGCCCCCGATCATTGGCCTCTCGACCGGCGGCGGTTTCGAGTATCAGCTCGACGCGCTGGAGGGTCAGGACCCGCAGGACATGGCGTCGGTGCTCGGCAGCGTCCTGATCGCCGCCAACAGCGATCCCAGGCTCAGTCGCGTCTTCTCGACCTACTCGGCGACCAACCCGTCGGTCTATCTCGACATCAACCGTGATAAGGCCGAGGCGCTCGGCGTCAGCATCAACAACATCTTCACCACGCTCCAGGCGACGATGGGCGGCTATTACATCAACGACTTCAATCTGTTCGGCCGTGTCTGGCAGGTGAACATCGAAGGCGAGGCCGCCGACCGTAACGATTTCGCGTCGCTGTGGAAGATCTACATCCGCAACAGCCATGGCGACATGGTGCCGCTGCGCAGTCTGGCGACGATGCATATCGTCACCGGCCCTCAAGTCATCTCACGCTACAATAACGTGCGCTCGATCACGATCGACGGCTCGCCCGCGCCGGGCGTGTCCTCGTCGCAGGCGCTGGCCGCGATGGCCGAAATCTCGAACCGCGTGCTGCCCTCGGGCTACAGCTACGAGTGGACGGGCACGGCCTATCAGGAAATCCAGGCGGGCGGGCAGACCGGCATCGTGCTCGCGCTCGCCGTGCTCTTCGCCTACCTGTTTCTCGTGGCTCTTTACGAGAGCTGGACGATCCCGATGTC
>JABBOH010000071.1:9613-11232 GCA_019351895.1 Pseudomonadota bacterium | reverse complement strand
TTGGGCGAACGCCTTGCGGGAGACAGTCACCGCCGAAATCGTCATTGCCGCCAACCGGAGCACGAGAGGGTCGTCCTATGACAACCATATCCAGACCGAGGCTGCCATGAACCAAGACGGCTGCATGACTTTGCAACAGCCTCGGCAGAATGGGCACGCCGATGTCGGCCTGCTGATCGCGGGGCGATTGGGCCAGCATTGGGCCACGTTGCCACTCGCCACCTCGGAGCGAGCGGCGGCAGTTCGTCGGGACACAGACAAGGATCAGCGCACGCGCCGGGCTTTCGGGCGCTTCAGCCAGGAGTAAGCAAATGACCGAAGATACCAAACTAGGCCTGCACTCCAGGCGCGCCGCGTTGAGCCTGGGCGCGGCATCGGGTGCCGGGCTTGCTTTGTGGGGCGGAATGTTCGCCGCCGGAAAGGCCAGGGCCGCCCAGGGCGAAGCGCCTGCGCCGCGAACGGCAGGGCCGCTGCGCTCGGCCGGCATGATGGCGTTCGGCCCCGACAACGTGCTCTTCGTCGGCGACATCGCCGGGGCCGCGGTCCATGCCTTCGCGCTTCGCGATACCGACCTAGAGCCGCAAACCGGGGTGGAACTAGGCAATTTTCACAACTTCGAAGGAATGGACCTCGTCCGCGGCCTGGACGTGAAGCTCGCCGCCCTGATGGGCACGACCACCGATGACATCGTCATAAACGACATGGTGGTGCATCAGCCCACCAAACAGGTCGTGCTTTCCGTGGAGCGCGGGCGTGGTCTCGACGCTATCCCAGCAATCGTCAAGGTTAATCGCGGCCGGCTGGAAGTCCTGAAACTCGACGGCGTACCTCATAGCCAAATCGGCATTCCGCATGAGCCAGACGACGCTGCACGCCTGGAGTTCGAGCCGCAACGCATCTACGCCATAACTGACATCAAATATCACAACGGTGAGATCTTCGTTACGGGAATCTCGAACCAGCGGTTTGCCTCAACGCTGTATCGAGTTCCGTACCCCTTCACCGGCCAACGGGCGGCCTCCACCGTCGAGATCTGGCATCCGGTACACGGCGAGTTCGAGACGCGCGCACCGATCATCCGGCAAGTCATCCGCGAGATCGACGGCGACCCTTACCTGTTCGCTGTCTATGGGTGCACGCCGCTGGTGCGCTTTCCGCTCGCGGCGCTGAAGGATGGGGCGCATGTGCGCGGCGACGTCATCGGGGAGCTGGGCTATGGCAGCAATCCACTCGACATGCTCACCTTCACCAATCCGTTCGACAACAAGGATTACCTACTGGTGACAATCGACGTCCGCGGTGCAGCGCAGATCAAGGTCGCGGATCTCGCAACCGCGCCGGCGGAGCCGACGAACGTGCCGATCGATTTCGGGCCGGGAGGCCTTGGTCGCACGCAACGCAACCTTCCTATCAGGGCCGAGCACATGGCGATCCTCAACCAGCGTTGGGCGGTTGCGATCTGGCGGCATCCGAAGACGACCTACCGGCTCGACCTCGGTACTCTCATGGTGCCCTATTTCTTCGATCGCCGGCTTGGTATGGCGGAGATGAACTGGCCCAACGGACCCGACCCTTTCGGGTACCGTCAGCACCGCGGCGAGATCGACCGGATCTGAGCG
>JABBOH010000071.1:0-9060 GCA_019351895.1 Pseudomonadota bacterium | reverse complement strand
GAGCACGGAAACCCGACAGACGACGTTCTCTATCGGCCCCCGGCCGAACTTTGGAGTCGCGACATGACCTGCCTGACGATCCTGTTGGATCCCGGCAGGATCAAGCGGCGTGTCGGCCCGAACCGACTGCTCGGGCCGCCGCTGCAAGCGGGGCAGCGATATACCCTGAGAATCGGTTCGGGCATGATCGACGGCCACGGACAGCCGTTGCGGGAAGATTTCAGCAAGTCGTTCCTTGTCGCGGCGGCGCGGCGCGAACGTATCTCGGTCGGGAGCTGGACGGTTCGGCCGCCAAGCGGGGAAAGCCGCGAGGCTATTGCGGTGGCTTTTCCACAGTCGCTGGACTGGATGCAGCTCTGGGGTGGGATCCTCGTTGTCTCGGAGACCCGCGGCCCGATTGCCGGCCGGATCGAAGTCGATTCGGGAGAAATGCAATGGCGATTTATACCGGAAGCGCCATGGCGGACAGGCATGTATCGCCTCCGTGTCGCCTCGGCTCTCGAAGATATTTGCGGCAATACGCCGGATCGGCCGTTCGACCGACCGATCCGGCCGGCTGAGGTGCTTTCCCGCGAGAACAGCATGCATGCGGTAGATTTCTTCGTGCCGAGGGCATGAGCAAGTCGTCAGTACAGCGGACCAAGTTCGCGTACCGTCACCAGAAAGCAGTGCCCCTGCCTGGCTGATCATGCGGCGACCAGCGCAGACGGGCGGAAGGTATCGCTGTGGCGAGCTGCGCGCCGGTTGCGGTCACTCGGACAGGTCCCGTCGATCGCACGGCATGATGCCGTGCGAGACGCGATAGCGAAACGTAAGGTCACAGACAGGACGGGGAGCCTAAGTGGCAATGCGGCGCTTGTCGCCACCGGGTCGCGTGGGATCGCCACGCAAGCCGTTGCAGGTGACAAAAGGCGCCGGCTCATCCAGCAATAGGCGCCGCCGCGGGCCGCGGCGACCAGTGCCGCAGCGCAAGACTCGGGGATCGCGCGCGGATCGAGCTTGACGTCGATGCCAGTGAAGCAGCGCGGCGTCGGTGCACTGCGGTTGATCAGCGGGCTTTTGAGGATGACGCTGTTTGGCACGATGGCGCCGTTGTTATCGATGGTGGCGATCTGAGTGGCGCGCCAATTGACCTAAACGACCGTTCCCTCGATGTCGCCCTCGACCCGGAGCAGGTCGCCGACGCCATTGGGTTTTTCCAGTCCAACGGCAAGGCGAGAGAACAGGTCCGAGAGCCTACTCTGCAAGGCGAGGCCGATCACGATGGAAATGACGCCGGAGGCGGCGAGCCGGCCGCCGAGCGGCACGGCGAACATCAGCTTGACGATCGCCGGCGCCATCGCGACATAGACCTGGGCGGTCAGCAGGTCGGAGAGGATGCGGGTCTCGTGCGGCCGGTCCTTCAGCACCAGAAACAGGAGCAAGGCGCCGACGGCGATGCGCCCCGCAAGCAGCCACCACAGTACGGCAACCGCCTATTGCCAGACGACCGGTCCCGGCGCAAAGCCGGGTCGCTCCGGGGAGCTGAGTACCCGCACCGCCGCTGCCGTCACCGCGGCGAAGGCCTCAGCGCCCGCACATTCTCAGCCACACCGGCCAGCGCCGCTATGGAAGCATCGCATGGAGTGGCAGGATGTGTCAGGTCATCACGACGATCTTGCCGCCGGCACGGTTCTCCTCCAGGCAACGATGCGCCTCGACGATCTCATCGAAACGGAAGACGCGACCGATCGGCACGCGGAGCGCGCCGGTCGCCACCTGCGCCGCCAATGTGTCCAGGGGCGTTGCCATGAACTCGGCTGCTCCTCCGGCATAGCTGGTCAGGCAAACCGCGGTCGGGATCGCGTCCATCGGCGTGAAATCGGCGAGTGACCAGACATTGCCGACAATGCCGGTCATGCAAACGATCCCGCGCGGCTTGGCGCAGCGCAGCGAATCCAACAGCGTCATCGGGCCGATAAGTTCCAGCACCTTGTCCACGCCGCCGACGAACACCTCGCGCACCTGATCGGCGAGCCGGCCGCTGTCGATGAACACCTGATCGGCGCCTTGGGCGCGCAGCAGCCTTTCGCGCTCCGGCTGGCGCGTGGTGGCGGCGACCAGCACGCCGTGCGCCTTGGCGATCGCCGCTGCCGCCAGCCCGACTGAGGTGGTACCGCCGCGGATCAGCAGGCGCTCGCCGCGCTCGATGCGCAACGCGCGGAACAGCGATCCCCAGGCGGTCTGCAACATCTCCGGCAGCGCGCCGAACACGTCCCAGGCGAGCCCGGCTTTGACCGCCTGCACCTGGGCCGCTGGCACGCAGGTGTATTCGGCGTAGCCGCCATCGAACTGCCGGCCCATGCCACCCATGGCGGTAGCAACGACTTCGCCCTTCTGGAACTCCTTGCCGGGTGCGGACTCCACCAGCCCCACCGCTTCGATGCCGAGTACGCGGGGGAAGACGACATCGGGTGAGTGGCCCTGGCGGGTGAACATTTCGGAGCGGTTGAGACCAAAGGCTTTGACCAGGATCAGCACCTCGCCCGGCTTCGGGTCCGGTACCGGCACCGACTCCAGGTGCAGCCTTTCAGGCCCGCCTGCCTGCCGGATCACGACGGCCTTCATCATCGCCATAAGCGTTACGCCTCCGCGATAGCGGGCCGCAGGGAATGCCGGCGGCCGTCACACGAGCGCCGCCGCTTCCGCGGCCGAAACCAGGCGTCCGAGTTTGCCGAACTCGTGCAGGTCACCTCCGACCTCGATGCGGATGGACTGAGCGATGCCGCCGACGCTGACAGGCGCGAAGCCGCTCGCGGTGATCAGCTTTGCGACCGCCCGTCCCGCTTCGGGGAAGTCGGTCGCATAGAATAGTGTCGCGCGCTCCGGCGCACGATTGTCGGCGCTGCCGAGCGATTCCGCGCCGAGCGTTCCAAACGCCTTGACCAGCTCAGCCCCTGGCGGCAGTAGCCCGGCGATGATTTGGCCGGACGACTGGTCCTGCGCTATCGTCTTGCGAAAGCCGCCCTTGCCGTCCGGAGCAATCGGGTTCGACGGATCGACGACGACTTTGCCGAGCAGCGCACCCCGATGTGCCGCGAGGAACTCCCTAATGGCGTCGAAATAGATTGCCAGGATCACGACGTCGGCGCCGCGCACCGCGTCCTCGACCGGTAGCGCGTGCGCCTTGCCGCCGAGCTTGTCCGCAAACGCCCGCGTCTTCGCCATGTCGCGTCCGGCGACGATTATGCTCTCGCCGCCGCGCGCAAGGTTGGTTGCGACGCGCGAGCCGATGTTGCCTAGTCCAATGATCGCGGTGTTCATCCGGCCAATTCCTTCATGTCGGGGGTTCAAAGAGCGATTTCGTGAACGATCGTCTTGTACTCGACGAAATCTTCCAGGGCGGAGACGCCGTTCAGCCGGCCGAGGCCGCTCTGCTTGAAGCCGCCTTCCTCGGTTTCGTCGAAAACGACCGCCCAGGTATTGATCCAGACCGTTCCAGCGTTGATTTGTCGGGCGATGCGCAGCGGCCGGTCCACGTTGGTTGACCACACCGAGGCGGCAAGGCCGTACATCGACGTGTTGGCCAGAGCGACAGCCTCCGCCTCGCTGTCGAACGCCTGCATAACCAGAACCGGACCGAATACCTCGTCCTGCGCGATCGGCAGCGCATGGTCGGTGATTTCTAGCAGTGTCGGGCGATGAAACGCACCGGCCGCGAGTGGGCCTTCGGCGATCGGCCCGCCGCGCACGATGACCTTGGCACCGGCGTCGATGGCGGCCCGCACCATGCCATCGACGCGCGCGACCGCGGCATGGTTGATCATCGGACCCATGTCGCTCGCCGGATCGGCAGCCGGACCCGTCCTTACCGCCTGCAGCCGCGCGGCGAGGCGTGTGCGGACCGCGTCCAGAATCGGCCGATGCACCAGCAGCCGGCTGCCGGTCATGCAGAACTGGCCGGCAAACGTGGTCAGCGCCTTTTCGACCGCGGGCAGCGCGCGGTCGAGGTCGGCATCGTCGAACAGCAGTACCGGCGTCTTGCCGCCCAGCTCCAGGCCGAACCGCTTGATGTGCCTGGCACCGGATGCGGAGATCTCCTGGCCGGTCTTCGAGCTTCCGGTGAAGCTGACGGCGGGCACGTCTGGCGACTCGATCATCGCCCGCGCGCCAGAACCGTGCAGCTCGGAAAGCACATTGATTACGCCGCGCGGCAGGCTCTCGACGCTGGCAAACACCTCGCACATGCGCGCGTTGGTCTGCGCCGTCCAGCCGGGCAGCTTGCCCACCACGGTACAGCCGGCGGCCAGCGCCGGTGCGAGCGAACGAATGAACAGCACGACCGGCGAATTCCACGGTGCGATGATGCCCGCCACACCCATCGGCTGACGCAGCACGGTTGAATAGCGGCCCGGCGCGGTCTCGATCGCGCGACCGAAATCGGTCAGCGCCAGCGCCGCATAGAAACGCAGCTTTGAAGGCACCATGCCGACCTCGAAGCGCGCCTCGGCCTTCACCTTGCCGTTCTCAAGCGCCAGGATTTCAATCAGATCTTCGAGACGCGCCGCGAAGCGGTCCGCCATTTCGTTGATCGCACGGGCGCGCAGCCGTCTGTCCTCACGCCACGCGGTTTCGTTGAAGCTGCGCCTGGCGGCCACGATGGCGCGTGCCGCTTCCGCCTCGCCGCCATCGGCATAGCTGCCAATCACGGCACCTGTAGCCGGGTCGATGCTCTCGCGGCGTGTTGCGGAGTCGACCCATTCGCCGTCAATCCAGTGGCAGGCGGAGAGCGTCGGCATGGCGCTATTGCCCTCTTGGCGGGTTGGTGGGCGAGAAGCTGTAGCGTTCAATCCGCCACTGTCCGTCATCGCCTTTGCCGAAGATGAACAGTTCCTGATTGCCCTCAGTGCTCGTCGCGCCCGTCGCGTTCACCTTGACGGTTCCGGCCGAGTTGGTTCGTGCGAAGGCCCAGCGCGGCGACATTCTGACGATCTCGGCAATGGTGAACTTGACGTTCAGGGTTATCGTCTCGAACACGTGCTCGTAAGCTCGCCGAACCTGCGCCTTGCCGATGGCGGATTCGCCGTAGGGCGCCATGAACACTCCATCCTCGGCATAGAGGGTTAGGCAGTCATCGACCGATGAGGTGTTTAGCCCACGGTTGTAGGCGTCCATTGCCGCGGTGATCGCCGCCTTGTCGTCGGCTTCGGCCGTCACTGTGGCGGCGCCGGGGGCGGCTGTACTCACGGACTCAAGATTATTAGGCATATGGCCTCCAACGAAGACTTGCATTCGCGTGAGATTATGATCATCTCAAAAAGCGGCATTAGATGGCAAAACCGCGAATGACTTTTCCGGAAATGGGAAGTTGATGGCCGATCTCGACGCGCTCGTGCTCTTCGCTAAGGTCGTCGAGGCCAACGGCTTCTCGAAGGCGGCGCGGCTGCTGCATATGCCGGTCTCAACGGTTAGCCGCCGCATCGCCGAATTGGAAGATAGGCTTGGAATGCGCCTGCTCGAACGTTCGACGCGCAACCTGCGGCTGACCGATTTCGGCGCAGAGATCCTGGACCACGCGCGGCGCGGCGCCGAGGTGAGCGAGGCGGTTGACAACCTTGTTTCCAATCAGTCGGCCGACGTTTCTGGCATGCTACGCCTGTCGGCGCCGCCGAGCGTGTCCGACACCCTGGTCGGGCCGCTGGCCGGCGCCTTCCAGGCGTCCTATCCGAATGTGCGCATCCAGGTGCTGGTGACGGATCGCATGATCGACCATATCGTGGAGGGAGTTGATCTGGCTTTCCGCCTCGGCGCGTTGAAGGATTCCGCGCTGATCGCCCGCAAGCTGCTCACCTACCGGCATCGGCTGGTGGCAAGCCCGGACTATCTGCGCGGCATTCCGCTGCCGCGACAGCCGAACGAGCTGCTGGAACACCGGCTGATCGCCTTCTCCCACCGCAAGCCGCAGTGCACCTGGACCTTTCGACACGCTGCCGGCAATCACGACGCGTCAACGCTGACCTTCACGCCCTACCTCGCGATGAACGATTTTGCCGGGCTGATCCCGGCGCTGCTCGCCGGCGGCGGCATCGGCGATCTGCCCCCGATCGTGCAGCCTGGACTGGTGCGCAACGGCAGGCTGGTCGAGGTGATGCCGGAGTGGCACTTCCAGCCGCTCGACCTGTCGCTCGTGCATCTCGGCAACCGCCATATCTCGCGACCGGTGCGCCTGTTCAAGGAGTTCGCCACGCAGATGGCGCCGAACCTGTTTCCCGACCTGCCGGTCTGACCCCGCACCATTCCATTTCCGGGAAGATGAATTGCGGCATTGCCGGCTAACCGGTGGCGCGGCAGCCGCGTAACCCTCCTCGGTAGGAACCAGGGAGACGCGCATGCGCCGTTCGTCTGACATACTCGCCGCCATCCTCGACAACCCGACAGACCTCGCGCATGTCCGGTCGCTCACCAGCGACGACGTGACCTATGTTTCGCTGAACTTCGACCATCCCGATCTGCGCCGCATCATGCCGTGGTGCGGCACCTCGCGCGGCGCCGAAAGCATTGTGAAAACATTCGTCGATGTCAGCCGCTACTGGGAGGTTCTGAGCTTCGAGCGCGACGCACTGTTCGGCGAGGAAGGCTGCGCCGCGCTGTTCGGACGCTTCACCTATCGCTCGCGCGTACTTGGCAAGACAGTCACGTCGCCGTTCGCGGTGTTTGCCAAGGTCCGCGAAGGCCGCTGCTACTATTTGCAATTCATGGAAGACACGCTGGCTACCAGCGCATCCTTCCGCAGCGATGGCGCATGGACGTTCCGCAGCGATCCCAACGGCGAGACCGTCACGTTCTGAACGCGCGTACGCACAGGAGAGAATGATGGAAGGCAAGGTCGTGCTTGAGGAGCATTTCTCCACGGAGCGCAACAACGCACTGTGGAACGCCAAAGGGGAGGAGGACCGCAACGGCGTTGCCTACGCGCGCGACGTGGAACGCCGGCTGCTCGATCCCGATGCTTGTCTCCGTGAGATGGATCGTGCCGGTGTGGAGATGTGCATCCTCTCGCTGACCTCGCCCGGCGTGCAGGGCGTGGTCGATCCGCACGAGGCGCTGGCACTGGCGCGCGCATCCAACGACCATGCGCATGCGCTGACCCGCAAACATCCGGGCCGCTTTGCGGCCTTCGCCGCGGTGCCTATGCAGGAGCCGCAAGCCGCAGCCGACGAGCTGGCGCGCGCGGTTGGCGAGCTCGGGTTGAAGGGTGCGCTGATCAACGGCTATTCCAATGTCGGCCCGGATGAGGCAGTGCAGTATCTTGACGAGGACGTCGTGCTGCCGTTTTGGGACCGCGTGGCGGCTCTTAACGTGCCGGTTTATCTCCACCCGCGCGAACAATTACCAAGCCAGCAGCGCGCGATCCGCGGCTATCCCGAACTCGGCGGATCGGCCTGGTGCTTCGCGATCGAGACGTCGACACATGCGGTGCGGCTGATGCTGAGTGGTCTGTTCGACATCTATCCCGGCGTACAGGTGATCCTCGGGCATCTCGGCGAGGGTCTGCCGTTTATGCTGCCGCGATTGCAACACCGGCTCGACGAGCAGCGCGAGGGCAGAAAGGGCGCCAAGGCCGCGCACCGGCCCAGCCACTACTTCGCGCGTAACTTCCACATCACCACCAGTGGCCATTTCCACACCAAGCAACTGCGCCAGGCCATCGCGCAGATTGGTGCCGAGCGCGTGCTGTTCTCCATAGACTATCCATATGAACAGATGGACGTGGGCGGACGCTGGTTTGACGATTTGGAACTGGAGGACGGCCTGAAGGCGTCGATCGGCCGCGCCAATGCCAACCGCCTGTTCAGCCTCGGGCTACCGGAGATCAGTGCCGGCGCCGTCGCAGGCTCCGCCTCGTGATGCGGCGCGAGGTGGCGACCGCCGAGGCACTGCGCGATGCGGCGGCGGACGAAGCTGTGCCGCACATCGTCGTTGCGGGCGACCTTGTAGATCTGCCGATGCTGCGCCTGCCGCCGGGTAAGACGCTGACCGGTCGCGCGGACGGCGCGCGGCTTCGCTTCGCGCCAGGCGAGGACGGCGTTCAGCTCACCACTGACAATGATGTTGCCAATCTCGACCTGCGCACGGACCCCGACAGGCGCGTGGTGTTCAACGACACCGGCGTCGCCTCACTGGGCCGCCTTCTCCTGCGTGGCCTTAGCGTGACCGGCATGATCCGGCTACTCGCCGCCGACCAGGTGCGTGGCGGCCACGTTGCCATGGAATCCATCGACATCTTGGCCGCCGACGCACGCGGCGTTGCCGATCGGCCGAAAGGCTACGGCGTAGAAGTCGTCGCCGGCGTCGTCACGCTTTGGAATCAGCAGCACGATCCGTCGGTTACACTGACCGCCGACCTCCTCGGCATCGCTGCTGGAAGGGCCGGCGCGCCAGTGCGCGGCGGCGGCGTGTTCGTTGGCGGACAGATGCGTGTATCTCGGCTGGAGACGGCGGAAATCCACAGCGATGGCGGCATCGTCCCGGGCACTCACGACCGCATCGCGGGCGGCGTGTTCGTGGTGTCCGGCACGACCGTCCGTAGCGTGCGCAACCGCGGCCCGGTGACGACTTACGGCGCCAACGACATGGTGCTGGACAACTGGGGCAGCGTCGATCGGTGGGTCGCCGATGCGGCGATCACCTCGCACGGGCCGAGCGGTATTGGCGTGGTCAATTTCGGCAGAATCGACACGCTCGACATCGCCGCCCCCGTGGAAACCTTCGGAGTCGGGGCGCGCGGGTTCAACGTCTATGCCGGTACGGTGCGGGCGGCGACGTTCGACCGTGTGGTGACGCACGGCGACGGCGCGGTCGGCATCCAGATCGGCCGGCCCGTCGGCGGCATCGTCGTGCGGCGCGGCATCGAGACGTTCGGCGGTAGCGGCGACTCGTTGGTCGAGGGCGTCATCGTCCAACTCCCGGCGACTGGCTTCAGCGTCAAGCCGGACGGCACCGCGCGCCGCGTGACGATCGGTGGCGGCGTGCGCTGCCATGGCGCGGGCGTCGCCGCACTGGAACTGCACGGCACCATCG
>JABBOH010000029.1 GCA_019351895.1 Pseudomonadota bacterium | reverse complement strand
TCACACGCCCGGACAGCCGCAGAAACCGGCCCGGATTGGCGAACCGGTGGAGGTTCCGGCTAGGCCTCGGCCGTGCGATCGGCAGTGCTGGGCTCAGGGCGTCCATGGACCCGCTCCATCTCGTTGAGGCGGGCGAACAGTTCGACCACCCAACCAATTCTATCGTCCACCTGCTGCCACGGCGCAGGCCGATTGACCATCGACGGCCCCGGCCAGACGGCGCCGATCAAGAAGTCACCGGCAGGATCCGGCGGCAGCAACGCGCCCTTCGGACCCGCCACACAGCCCGAGAGCAGCATCAGCTTGCGCGCCATCGGCACCGTCGCACGTCCTGAAACGGAATTGTATCCGGCCTGCGCCACCGCGTCGCCTATGCCGCCATAAAGGCGGCGCGCCGCGCGAATAGCCGGACGGCACCGGGCCGGCAGACGCGCGATCCCGGGCTCGGCGCGCGCATAAAGGCACTCCGCCTCGGCCAGCAGCCGCGCCACCACCCGGCCAAGCGCCGGAGTGAAAGCGGGTGCCGCGAGCCATGCCTCGGGGTCGATCGCCTCCTCCCGTAGCCACGACAGGGGCAGATAAAGCCGCCCGGCCCGGGCATCCTCACCAACATCTCGGGCGATGTTGGTGAGCTGCATCCCACAGCCGAGATCGCAGGCGGCGGAGAGCATGCGGGCGTCGCGGGTGCCCATGAGCAGGGCCATCATCACCCCGACGGTGCCTGCGACCCGCATCGCGTAGCCGATGAGGGCGGCCAGATCGTCATACCGCCGGGCCTCCACATCCCAGGCGAAGCCTTCGAGCAGGGCTTCCGGCAGCGCGCGCGGCAGGGCGAAATCGGTCACGACGGCAGCGAAGGCGCGGTCCACCGCGTCGCCCGGCGCGTCCCCTGCCGCGCTGGGCGCGCCGGCGTAAATCCGCCCGAGCCGAGACCGCAACATGGCGAGCGCCGCCGCGCGATCGTCCGATAGGTCGATCGCGTCATCCGCGGCGCGGCAGAAGGCATAGAGCGCCGTCGCCGGCGCCCGCACGCGCTCGGGCAGAAAAAGCGAAGCCATCGCGAAGGAGCGCGAGCCCGTGCGCAATGTCGCGGCACAGGCGGCGCGGTCGGCTGCCGCGATCATGCGAACCACCGGGCGCGCAGATCGGCGAGATGGGCGACGAGTGCCAGCGCGAGGCAAAGTCCGATCCACGCATCGCCCGCCCCCGAAAGCCCGAAACGCAGCGCCGCCAGCAGGAAGCCGCCGGCGGCGAGGTTCGCCAGCAGAGCGGAGGGCCCGACGCCTCGGCCAGTGGCCCGGCGCAGCAACAGGAGCGCTGGCCCCTCGGCCACCACAAGCGCGAGAATGAAATCGATGACTCGCCCATTCGCAAAGAGCATCGTCATGCGCAATCAGCCAGCGTCATCGGCTGCCCCCGCTCCGTCTGGTCCATTACCGCTGCTTCCTCCACCAAGCGCGCCACGAGCGCCGGCTCTTCCTCGTGCGCGAGGTGACCCAGTCCAGGCAACATCACAACGCGCGCCCGGGGCAGCCGCCCCTCCAGCCGCGTCGCATCCTCGGGCGGCACCATGCCATCCTTATCCCCGACAATCAGCGTCACATGCACATCGAGCTGCGTGAGGTCGAGGTCGTCGAGGTTCCAGCGCGCCATCATGCGCAAAGCCCCGCCAACATGGCCAGGCCGGCTCATGAGCCTGCCGTAGAACTTTCGGCCCTCGCCGTCGATGCGGGAGCCCGTCGCGGTCAACAACCTGTCCACTGTCGTCTCTCGCCGCGCCTGCAGCGCGAACACCCAGGATGCGGCGCCACTGTTCGTCAGGAGGCGGGCCATGACGGAGTAGAGCTTGCCCTGATGCTGCGGCATGGGCGAGAGGGCACCGTTGAGGCTCACCAGCGGCACGGGCGCGATGAGGTGGAGCAACATCATCCGTGCACCGACGGCAGCCCCGGCCGAATGTCCAACGACCACAGCAGGCTGCGCACCCAGCGCCTTGAGCAGCGCCGCGACCCCGCGCGCCATCCCTTCGGAGGTCATCAGCGCCGGGGCCGGATGGCCGGTGAAGCCGTGGCCAGGCAGATCGGGCGCGACGACCGTGTACTGCCGGGCAAGGATCGGCGCGAGATCACGCCAGGAATGGGTCGAAGCGCCCATGCCGTGCAGAAGCAGCATCACCGGCCGCCGGCCGGAGATGTCGGCGCCCATCACCTGGACATGCCAGCGCAGCCCACCGGCGAGGAGAAAGCGGCTCGTGGCCCGGTTCGGCCAGTCCCGGCCATCCCGACTCCAGTCCGGGGCGCCGATCATGCGGCAGCCCTCACGGCCCGGGTGAGCGCCGCCGCATCCGCCCTCGGCAAGGCGAGCAGGCGGGCGCCCATTGCTGCCGCGATCCGACCAGCCTCCGGCTGCGGGCGCGGCGAGATGTCGATGACGAGCGCCGGCAGCCCCGTCGCGCGGAGGTGGCGCGCGACACGCTCAGCATCGGCCATGGCGCGGCTGCGATCCAAGGCCCCGTCCAGCGCGACATTGGCACGCCCATCGGTCAGCATCACCAGCCTCGGCGTCTCGCCCTGGCGCCGCAGGGTCTCGGCCAGCGCACAGGCCGCCTGCATGCCGGCCGCAAGGGGCGTGCCGCCGCCGCCCGGCAACGCGCCGAGGCAGCGTCGTGCCCGTGCCAATGCGCCTGTCGGCGGCAACAGAAGCTCGGCCTCGGTTCCCCGGAAAGCGAGCAGCGCCACCTGATCGCGACGGATGTAACATTCGGCGAGCATCAATTCGACCGCGCCTTTGGCCTCTGCGAGACGGTTCAGCGCAGCCGAGCCGGAGGCATCGACCACGAACACCGTCGTGGCGCGCGGCTGGAACTTGAACCGCCGCACATGCAGGTCGCTGGCACGGAAAGCGACCCGGCCGTTTGCCCCATGACGCCGAAGCCGCTGCCATGGCGCGGCCGCGCGCAGCGTCTCGACCACGTCGAGGCGCAAACCACCACCCGGACGGCCCGGCCGCGAGGGGATCGGCCGGCCGCGCCGGGTTCCGCTCGGCTTGGCGCCAACCGGCCCGGACTGGCGGCCTCCCTGGCGATCGGCCTGACGGTCGGCCCCGGCGCGCGCGGCCAGCTGTGCCAGCAGACCGGGCGGCAACGAGGCGACCGCCGCCTCCAGAACCGCTTCGGCCAAAGTCTCATCCATGGGCGTCGGCTCCGCATGCTCGTCATCGTCTGGGCCGTCGGCATGGTCCGTCTCGCGTTCCGGCTGGTCCGGCGGCGCATCGTCAGCCGGTTGTTCAGCGGATTGCGGCAGCCGCGTCGCGCGATGGGCAAGCACAAGCTGGGCGGCCAGCGTGGCGTCGGCTTCCGTGACCACACTCCGGCCGCCAAGCGCCGCCGCTGCCCGCGCCGCGCGCAGTGCGAGCCGTTCCGCCCGCGCCGAGCCGATCCCCAAAGCATGGGCGGTGGCGCAGAGCGCCTCGATGACGCTGGCATCCGCTTCGGCGAGGGTTGAACCGTGAGGGGCCGTGGTCTCCGCCGCGATCGCCGTTGTCTCGGACAACCGCACCCCGTCGAGATCGATGCGGAAGGCAAGCCTGTCGCGCAAGCCGGGCGCGAGGTCTTCCTCCGTCCCCTCATCAAGCAACACCAGCCCGACCCGCGCCGCATGCCGGATCGCGAAACCGTCCCTCTCGGCCACCACCTCCCCAAGATCGAGCGCCGCGCCAAGTCGTGCCGCCATGCCGGCTGCCAGACGCTCCGCCGAGCCGATGACGACGATCCCGCCATCCGCCTCGGCGAGTAGACCCCGCGCCATGACGGCGCGACCGCTGGCGAGTGTCGCCCCAAGGTCGATGCCGCCGAGCAGCCGGTCGTCCGCGATCGTCGCCGGGCAGCGGCGCCAGGGCGCCTCCACGGGCATCATCGTGCGCAGCATCCCGAGGAAACGGTCCCTTACGGGGCCGGCCGCGGCCTTCACATGGATGCCGGTTCCAAACGGATCACGCGCGAAGACGCGCGCCACGACGCAGGCGAACGCCCAGGCGGAGACAGTGGACGGGCTCGCGCTCATGCCGCGCCGAACAGGTCGGCGAGCGCGCGTTCGACACGCGGAGCGGCGCCCGCCTCGTCCAGCGGATTGCGTCGCAGCCGATGGCGGAGCGCGGGCAACGCCACCCGCCTCAGATGAGCGGGCGCGATCATCTCAGCGCCGTCGAAGGCCGCAAGCGCGCGCGCGGCGCGCAACAAGGTGAGCTCGCCCCGCAGCCCATCGGTGCCGAGCGCCATGCAGAGGCGGGCGGACAGTTCCAGCACGTCATCCGGCGTGGTCATGCTGCCCAGGCGCACGCGCGCCGCCAGCACGCGGGCGCCCAGTTCGCGCTCGGCCTCCGCCCACTGACCGAGGAAGCCGGCAGAATCGGTGTCGAAGGCATCTCTGCGGCGCAGCACCTCGACGCGTTCGGCGAGTACGCGCGACGTCGACACCTCAACCGCAAGCCCAAAGCGGTCGAGCAATTGCGGGCGAAGATCACCCTCCTCCGGATTGCCGCTGCCGACCAGCACGAAGCGCGCCGGATGCCGCAGGCTCAGCCCCTCGCGCTCCACCACGTTTTCACCCGAGGCAGCTACATCGAGCAGGAGATCGACGAGGTGATCCTCCAGCAGGTTCACCTCGTCGATATAGAGGAAGCCGCGATGCGCCCGGGCGAGCAGCCCCGGCTGGAACTGCTTCACGCCATCCACGAGGGCACGTTCGAGATCGAGCGCGCCGACCAGCCGGTCCTCGGTCGTGCCGAGAGGCAGATCGACCGTCGGCACCGGGGCGAGCTTCTCCCGACGCTCGCCCAAAGTCTCGGAGCAGACGGGGCAGGCGCCCGCGTCCCCTGCCGGGTCGCAGTGATAGGGGCAGCCATCGACAACGCGCATCGGCGGCAGCAGGGCCGCGAGCGCGCGCACGGCGGTGGACTTGCCGGTGCCGCGATCACCCATGACCAGGACGCCGCCGATGCCGGGATCGACGGCCGCCAGCAGCAGACAGAGCCTCATTTCGTCCTGTCCGACGATGGCGCTGAACGGGAACTGGCGGCGTGCCCGCGCCGTGGCGGGCGCGGCATTGCGCTCGATCAGGTCGGACCGCGCTGCGATCGTGGAGTTCATGCGGCGCGACGCAGTTCGAAGGCGGACCAGACCTGGCCGAGACTGTCCGCAAGATGGGCGATGTCGGCGTCCGTATGCAGAGGCGAAGGCGTAATGCGCAACCGCTCAGTGCCCTTCGGCACGGTTGGATAGTTGATCGGCTGCACATAGATGCCAAAAGCGTCGAGCAGCATGTCCGTCATGGCGCGGCACTTTACCGGATCGCCGACGATCACGGGAACGATGTGGCTTGGATTGGCATAATGTGGCACGCCCTCGGCCTCCAGCGCCCCCCGCACCCGCGCCACGCGGTCGGCGTGGAGAGCGCGAAGGTCGTCGCGATCGGCCAGATGGTTGATTGCGGCAAGCGCGCCCGCCGCCACCATCGGCGGCAGCGCCGTCGTGAAGATGAAGCCCGACGCAAAGGAGCGGATGAAGTCGCAGAGAGCGGCGGAGCCCGCGATATAGCCGCCGATCACGCCGAACCCTTTGGCGAGCGTCCCTTCGATCAGGGTCAGCCTATGCGCCTGCCCTTCGCGCGCGGCGATGCCGGCGCCACGCGGCCCATACATGCCGACGGCGTGGACCTCGTCGAGATAGGTCATCGCGCCAAAGCGCTCGGCTACGTCGCAGATTTCCTTGATGGGCGCGATGTCGCCATCCATCGAATAGACGGATTCGAAGACCACCAGCTTGGGCGTTTCCAAGGGCAGCGCCGCCATGCGGCGGGCGAGATCCACCGGATCGTTATGGGCGAAAATCTCGCAGCGCGCCCGGCTGTGGCGAATGCCCTCGATCATGGAGGCATGGTTGAATGCGTCCGAGAAGACGACACAACCGGGGATCTGCGAAGCCAGCGTGCTGAGGCTCGCCCAGTTCGACATATAGCCGGAGTTGAAGAGCAGAGCGGATTCCTTGCCATGCAGCGCGGAGAGCGCGCGCTCGAGCGCCACGTGGCACGTACTGGTGCCGGAGATGTTGCGCGTGCCGCCCGCCCCTGCCCCATTCTGCTCCAGGGCCGCGTGCATGGCGGCGATCACGGCCGCATTCTGCCCCATGCCGAGATAGTCGTTCGAGCACCAGACGGTCACTTCTTGACCGCCAGCCAGCGAAACATGCGGAAATTTGCCAGGCGATCTTTCCAGCTCCGCGAAGCGGCGATAGTTGCCGTGGCGCTTCAGCCCGTCGATCCGCTGCTGGAAGAACTCCTGGTAATCCATCGCCGTCTCCCCTCTTGGGATTTGTCGTTCAGGCAACCGCGGTGAGCGGCTCGATGAGGTCTGTGGCGGGGCGCGCCATGAAGGCATCCGTGAGCGCGTGTCTGTCCAGATGGCGTCCGATCGCGATGACCCGCGCGGTTTCCTCGGCGGGCGGCGCGAAGGCCGCGATGGACGGTCGCCCGCCCGCGATATCGAAGCGGACCCAGCCGTCTCCCATGCGGGCGATGCCCTTGAGGCGCTCGATGTCGCCCGCCACGCCATCGGCGAGACGGTCGAGCAGCATGAGCAGGGACTCCGGCTCCAACGGCTTCTGGATCAGGCCGCTCCAGGAGTCGAAGTTCAAAGCACTGTCCGCATGATCGTGATGCGAGTGGTCATGATGCGAGTGGGCATCATGATCCTCGCCTTCATGCTGATGAGCGTGGCCGTGGCCGTGGCCGTCGTGCGCCGGCGCAACCGACGGGGCGACGGATTGCGCGGCGGGCGCCGCGGCCGACACCGCAACCGGCAGGATCGGACCCGCAGCCGCGACACCGAAGGTCGCGCGGAGGATGGGCGCCGTCGGGTTCAGTCCACGCAGCGTCGTCTCCACCATCATCAGCTCGGCGGAGCCGACGAGATCGGTCTTGTTGAGAACCAGCATGGAGGACAACCGCGCCTGCGCATCCAGCTGTGCCGGCAGGCGGCCGTAGTCGCGCAGGAAGGCGGCACCATCGACCACGGTTGTGACGGACAGCTTCCGAACCAGCGGCCGCAGATCCGGCGCCTGCATCACGGCAAGCAAAGATGCGAGATCGGCGACGCCCGATGGCTCGATCAGCACACGCTCCGGGGACCATTGGGCGACGACGGATTTCAGCTGGTCCGCGAGGTCCTTGCGCAGCGAGCAGCAGATGCAGCCGTTGGGCAGTTCCACGACATCCGCGCCTCGCTCCCGCAGCAGCGAACCATCCACGCCGACGCTCGCGAAGTCGTTGACCAGCACGACGGTGCGCGGACCGGCCGTCTGCAGCCGGGCGCGCATGAAGGTGGTCTTGCCCGCGCCCAGGAAGCCGGACACGACCTCTGCGTCGAACGGCTTCGTGGGCTTGCGGGATTTGAGGCTCCAGCCCCAGAGAGCGGCGGCGGGCAGCGGCAGCATGAGCAGCCAGTGCTCGACGATGGCAAGGCCCATCAGGGTCGCCAGGAAGCAGAACCCCGCGGCGTCAAACCGGCTGCCGTGGGAATCGATTGCCGCTTGCACGAGCTTCACCAGGATCACCGTGGAGATGGTGATCGACAATGGGAACAGCAGGTTCATTGGCTTCTTTGTCAGGAACGACTTCAGAAACTGCAGGTGTTCCGGCAGGAACTCCTCATTGAGGTTCCGCACGCCAAGGAACACGTTGAGCTTGGCGCTTTGGTGCATCCACCACAGGACCATGAAGGTCCACATCCCGACCTGATTGGGCTGCCCCCAGGTGATCGCGACGATGACGATGCCGGATACGATGATCGCCAGTTCGTGCCAGAGGCTTGTCTGGATGGCGTGGCCGAAGTGCTTCCAGCCGCGGCAGCCCTCCGGGCAGGGTTCTTTGCGAGGGCCGGTCACATAGCCCATGTAGAAGCTGATTTCCTGCCAACCCCAAGCAAGCAGTCCACAGGTAAAGGCGCAATAGGCACCGCTGAGCGTGTGATCGCCGCTGCTCGCCCGGATACCCCAGAGCGAAAATACCATCAGTATTGTGGCGCCCAGAATGCTCCATTTGAACGTCGAGCGAGGCAGGCCGTCGAGATACATGATGATGCCGGTGCTAAACCACCAGACGAAGAGCGCGAAGAGCGCCGGCAATGCATAGAGAACCATTCGTCTCTCTCCTACGAACTCAGCGCTACCAGGCCGGTGCCATGCGCACCTCGGCCGGCATTTTCTCGTGCTTGGCGGGCAACAGGAAAAGCCGGGCAAAGGTCGCTGCCGCCTGAGCCATCAGCGCCAGACGGCGGACGCGGCCCAGCACGGTCCCCTGTCGCTTCGCCGCCTGCATCTTGAGTCCAAGAATACGCAGCCGCTCCAGCCCCGCGCGGAAGCGCGGATCGTCGATGTCGAGCGTCACGGGGAAAGTCTGCCGCGCGATCTCCTGCGTGATGCGGAAGACCGTGAAATCGTACTCCGTGGGATCGAGGCCAAGCGCCTTGTGGAAAACCGGTCTCGCGTGATCGCGCACATACATCGTGGCGAACACGGCCAAGAGAAAAAAGCGGATCCAAAGCTTGTTGACGCCCGAAAGCAGTTTCGGGTCGGCGCGCATCAGCAGGGCGAAGGCCTCGCCGTGACGGAATTCGTCGCCGCACCAGTTCTCGAACCATTGGAAGATGGGGTGGATCTGATGCTCGGGATGCCGCTCCAGCTGGCGATAGATCGTGATGTAGCGGGCGTAGCCGATCTTCTCGGAGAGGTAGGTCGCATAGAAGATGAACTTCGGCTTGAAGTAATGGTATTTCTTCGTCTTGGTCAGAAAGCTCAGATCCACCCCGACGCCGAAATCCTTCAGGCTGTCGTTGATGAAGCCGGCATGCCGCGCCTCATCACGTGCCATCACGCTGAAGAGTTCGCGCACATCGGGATTGGTGATCCGCTTCTTGATCTCGGCATAGAGAACGCAGCCCGAGAATTCCGCCGTGACGGAGCTTACCAGGAAGTCGAGAAACTCTCGCTTCAGCTCGGGTTCCATATTCGAGAAATCGGCGTCGAAGCGCTCGTCGCGGATGAAGTGATTGCGGTTGGGATCGCTCTTCAACTCGGCGATCAACCCGTCCCACTCACGCCGGACAAGATCGACGTTGAGCCTGTCCATATAGGCGAAATCGGTCGTGTAGAAACGCGGGCTCAGCACCGTGTTCTCAATGGCCGACTGCGTCGTTTCATTCACGTTCTTGGCCTTTTCGGCCATCAGCGTGCTCATTTTGCGTTCTCCGCGTCGAAGCCGACTTCGTACAGATCCGTCAGAGCAAAAAACTCGGTGGCGCGCGTCCAGGCTCGGCGCAGGGGACCGGCACGGCGCACGGTGATGCGGCATTCGCGCACGATCTGCTGATTGAAGCCGATGCCGGCCGGCGCATCGTGCAGCAGAACCTCGTCCCCCGGCTGAATTTCGATATCGAGGGGGATCGCATACGCGTGAAAGCTGAAGGGCGTCTGCTCAAGGTCGAGGATGCAGCGCGCTTCTACCGTCCGGCCGCGACCGATCATCGGAACGCCTCCTTGACCGGACCCGGCAGCAGCCGGGCGAACGCCGCCTCGTTGGCCGAGCCGAAGGCCTCGAGGTCGATCTTGGTGCGCGTTGGCGGATCGGACAGGAGCAGCCGCCCGCCGGCGGTCGCGGCCAGTTCCAGCGGCGTCTCCTGGCTGATGTGCATCGTTGCACGCTGCAGGGCGATGCTGTGCAGCACACCGCGCATGAAGCCGTCGCCGTCCTTCTCCAGAGTGAGAAGCGGCGCACCGGTCTTGGCATCGAGCATCGAGATGACGCCGCCCGGTTGCTGGTCGATGCGGAAGCTGCGTTCGGCAATGGGGGCGCCCGTCGGCAGCGGTTTGCCGGGGAGCATGATCACCACGCCCACGGTCGCGACGGCTAGCGCCGCGATCACGGGTGGCCAGGCCAGCCTGCGATGTCCGGGCGAGCCGGCGGGCGCCGTGAAGGATTTGCTCCAGGGCAGCTTGTAATGCGGGATGGTGGGGACCGCTGGGTCCCGACCGGATGTCGCGCTCATGGGTTCAATCTCCCGTCATCGCGGCGGAGGCCGGAACATGCGCGCCTGCTGGCTGCGCGGCGGCGCTCGGCGCAGTGTCGAAGGTAGCGACGGCCTGCCCCGAATGGGCCGCCAGCGCACGGGCCAGAAGCTGCGCCACGCGCGCGGCATCGGGCACAGAACGCAGCATGGGCTGCACCCGCCGCGTCTTCCACGGCCGGGCATGCGGCCAAAGCGTGATGTAGCCGACGCGCGTCTCCCCTGTGAGGAGCAGCGGAATGTCGCCGCTGCCATCGGCGAACAGCCGCAGGTCCGCGGACTCGATCATCTTGAAGGGGAGGTTGAGGCTCATGCCGATGGCAACGCCGATGCGCAGCACCACCCGCTTCTCGGTGATCGTGTAGACGGTCGTTTTAGCAACGAAATAGGCGAACACGCAGAGCATGGTGAGCGCGACCATCCCGAGGAAGATCAGCGCGAAGAGCGACCACCACATCTGCTGGGTCTCGACCATGATCGACCGCACGAGGGCGATCATGGCGAGGATGGCGAAGTAGATCATGAGCTTGCGCACATGCAGCACGCGAAAGGCGACATGCGTCCAGCTCGGGCCGCCCTGCCACAGCAGAGCTTCGCCCTTCGGCAGAGGCGCTGGCAGACCACGCGGCGCACGGCTGTTGCCGTCCGCGCGGATGACGCGCAGGGGCGCGCTCATAGCAGTGGCCTCGAACGCTCGTAGGTCGCGAGCAATTGGCCGCCTCCGAAATATCCCACGAGCTTGTCCTCCTCGAAGCGCGTTACGTATTCCAGGCTGCGCGTGCGCGGCGCATCGGCGAACTGATAGGAGAGGATCGCGGTCACGGAGACCTCCCGCATGTTCTTGCGAAAGCGCACGAAGCTGTGCGGGATCAGAACATGCTGACCCTCGAAGCCCGGGAGGGTGAGCGTGATCTCGAGGTAGCGCACCGCTTCCTCGATCTCGTCGAGCCAGATGTCCGAGATTACGCCAGGGCTCAGCCGGTCGGCGGCGACGACACGCCAGCCGCGCGGATCGGGCGAGGCCGGATGAAGGTAGTATTCGCGGCCTTCGCGCAGCGGCACGATCTTGTATTTGCCGTCGATGGTGAGATCGGGCTCATCCAGCCGATGGGCGTAAGCGGCGGGGCCGATGCCGTCCACGAGCGGGTTGCCGGTGGGATCGAGCGGCGCGCCGGGGAAAAGGCCAGCGGATACGGCGCCGTTCGGGATCGTCGGCGTCTCCGGCCGCGGCGCATAAGACACGCCGCCGTGGTAGAGGCGGAACATCTTCGGCCTGGGGAGCAAGGGGAACCCCTCGGTCACCGCCTTGTCGCTCTCGCCGATCATCTCCGAGACGAGCGGATAGCCTTCGCGCTTATCCTCCCGCCGCAGGTAGAAGACGAGGCCCGCGAAGAACGCCCAGAACGCATAGAGCGTCATCTGCGCCACGTCGATGTATTGGCCGAGGCCGCCGGTCCTCATGCGAGGTGCTCCTTCCTTGAAGGATTTTTGAATGATGCAGGATTGGCTTCGGTGCGTGAGAACCGCACCAGCGGCCCAAGAACGATAAGCGTGGCAAAAAGGAGTATCATCTCCAAGGCGTAGACAGCCTCGTAGCCCGTGGCGCGATCGGCGAGCGAGACGCCGAGAGCGCCACTCGTTGCCAGATGCGCCACCGCATCATGCAGCACGCCGCCGATCGCGATGGCCGCGCCCGCGGCCGAGGCCTGCACCGCGCCCCAGGAACCGAGCCTCAAACCGACGCGGGACTTCCCGCTGACATCGACGGCGCTCGACAGCGTGCCGATGAGGAACAGCGCCGCGCCGAACCCGATCAGCGCCGTGCCGACCGCGAAAAGTGGCGCGCATTGCATGGGCGCCGAAAAGATGACGCAGGTGAAGGCGAAGAGACCGGCGAGCGCGCCGTAGCCCGCGACGCGGTGCTGGTCGGTGCCGCGGCCGAGCAACAGGCCGCCGAGCGCGAAGCCCACAAGGCCGCCGACCGCCAGAAGTGCCGTCAGCGCCGTCGTCTCGCCGACCGGGAGGCCGAGCACCTGACCACCGTAAGGCTCCAGCAGCACGTCCTGCAGGCTGAATGCGATCGTGCCGAGACCGACGGCGGTCAGCCGCCGGCGCGCCTGCGGTTCGCTCGTGATGGCGGCCAGCGACGACGCGAAGGAAGGCTCGGCATCGTAGACGGTGCCGAGAGGGGCCCGCGGCTCCTGCTTCCAGAGCGCCACGCCGTTCAGAATGACGGTCACGAGAGCCGCGCCCTGGATGACCTGGATCAGCTTCATGACGGTGAAATGCGAGAGCAGGATGCCGAACAGCACGGCGCTCACGAGGATGCCCACCAGCAGCATGGCACAGAGCACGGTCACGACCTGAGGCCGCGAACGCTCGGGCGCGATGTCGGTGGCGAGCGCCAGGCCGACCGTCTGGGTCGTGTGCAGACCCGCGCCGGTGAGCAGAAACGCCACGGACGCGGCAAAGGATCCGGCCCATGGCGCGCTATGACCGCCGCCGGCGCCGGAAAGCAGCAATAGGGCGAAGGGCATCATGGCCAGCCCGCCAAACTGCAGCATGGTGCCGAACCAGAGAAACGGCGTGCGCCTCCAGCCGAGAAGCGAGCGGTGATTATCCGACCGGAAGCCGATCAGGGCGCGCGCGGGTGCGAAAACCAGCGGCAGGGCGACCATGACCGCGACGAGACGCGCCGAGACGCCGAGTTCCACGATCATCACCCGGTTGAGCGTGCCGACGACGAGCGCCACCGCCATGCCGACGGATACCTGAAATAGCGCGAGCCGCAGCAGGCGCTTCAGCGGCAATTCGTGCGAGACCGCCTCCGCAAGCGGGAGATACTCGATCCCGAATCGGTTCCAGAACCGCGCGGCGCGGGTGGTTGCACTCATCGGCGCACCATTTCGAGTGCCTGAGATTTGTAGAAGCCGCTCTCGATCCGCCGCGTGCGGAGCCGGGACCAACCCTGACCGCCCAAAGAATCTTCCAGCCGGCGGAATAACGACGCCTCGCCGATCGGCTCGATGGAGGGCGCGCGGTCGCCGCGCGGGAACAGCCGGCCCATCGCGTGCATCACCGAGAGCGCCGGCGTGCGGGGCGCGAACGTCACCAGCAGGCTGGTCGTCGTGCGTGCCGCGAGCGCTGTCATGGCCTCGACCATCTCGCGCGCCGGATAGTGGATCAGCGAGTCCATGGCAACGACATGGTCGAAGGCGCCGAAGGACGGGTCGAGCATGTCGCCCGGGACAAAGGACACACGCTTGGCCACGTCCGCGGGGATCCGTGTCCGCGCGAGATCGAGCAGCGTGCCGGCGAGATCGACCGCCACCACCTCGGCCCCACGGCGGGCGGCCTCGACCGCGAGCGCGCCCGTGCCGCAACCGGCGTCAAGCAAGCGGCGGCCGGTGAGATCGGCCGGCAGCCAATCGAGCAGCGTCGTCCGCATCCGGTCCCGCCCCTCGCGCACCGTGGCACGGATGCGGCTGAGCGGCGCGTCTGAGGTGAGGCGCGCCCAGGCGGTCGCGGCGGTGCGATCGAAGTAGGTCTCGATCTCGCCGCGCCGACGCTCGTAGGTGAGGTTCATCATCACTCGAACCCCAGCAGGTCGAAGATGTCGCGGTCGCGCAGCGGCTTGGCATCTTGGTTCGGCGCGCCCGCCCACAGGCTGGCCGCGAGGCGCGTGTATTCGGCCTGCACTGCCAGAACCTCGGGCGTCTCCTCCATCTCGAAGAGCGTCGCCTTCTTGAGGCGGCTGCGACGAATGGCATCGAGATCGGGGAAATGAGCGAGCGTCGTGAGGCCGGCGGCTGCGTTGTATTTATCGACCTGATCGGTGCCCGCACTGCGGTTGACGATGACGCCGCCCAGCCGCACGTCGTAGTTGCGCGCTTTAGCGGCGATCGCCGCGACGATGCGGTTCATCGCGAAGATACTGTCGAAATCATTCGCCGCGACGATCAGCGCCTGGTCGGCATGCTGCAGGGGCGCCGCGAACCCGCCGCACACGACGTCGCCCAGAACATCGAAGATCACCACGTCGGTGTCTTCCAATAGGTGATGATCGCGCAACAGCTTCACAGTCTGGCCGACGACATAGCCGCCGCAGCCGGTCCCGGCCGGCGGACCGCCCGCCTCCACGCACATCACGCCGCCGGTGCCCTCCACCAGGAAATCCTCGGGCCGCAACTCCTCCGGGTGGAAATCCACACCTTCCAGCACGTCTATGACGGTGGGGATCAGCCGCTTGGTCAGCGTGAAGGTGCTGTCATGCTTGGGGTCGCAACCGATCTGCAGAACCCGGTGACCCAGCCGGGCGAAGGCGAGCGAGAGGTTGGATGATGTCGTGCTCTTGCCGATGCCGCCCTTGCCATAGACGGCGAAGACCTTCGCCGCGCCGGTCTTGCGGGGCGCATCCATCCGGACCTGCACGCTGCCTTCCCCATCTTCCTGACAGGTGGAGCAGCCGGCGGCTGCGCGCAGTGCTTCGGGCTTGCTGACGATCGTCATGCGGCTACTCCCACGGTGATGCCTTCCAGACGATCTTCGATCGCCTCTCCCGCCAGACGAAGCTGTTCGAGAATGGAGGGATCGGGGTTCCAGTATTTGCGGTCATTCGCTTCCAGCAGGCGGTTCGCGATCTTCGCCGAGGCCTGCGGGTTGAGGGCGCAAAGCCGCTCCCGCATTCCGGGCTCAAGCACGAAGGTCTCGCTGAGCTTCTCGTAGATCCAGGGGGCCACTTCACCGGTGGTCGCCGACCAGCCGAGCGTGTTCGTGACCTGCGCCTCGATCTGCTTCACGCCCTCGTAGCCGTGGGCGAGCAGAGCCTCATACCACTTCGGGTTGAGCGCCCGGGTGCGGGTTTCGAGGGAGACCTGTTCGCTGAGGCTGCGGACCGTGCCGTCGCCCCGCGTCTGGTCGCCGATGTAGATGGATGCGGTTTTGCCGCCGCGCTCCCGCCGCACGGCGCGGGCGATGCCGCCGAGCGTGTCAAAGTAGGTGTCGACGGTGGTGACCCCAAGCTCGACGGATTCGAGATTTTGATAGGCGATGTCGACGCCTTTCAGAACGTGGGAAAGCACCTTGTCCTGCCGCTCGGCGCGCCCGCCCATGCCGTAGGCAAAACCCTTGCGGCGCACGAAGGCCTCGGCGAGTTCGTCCTCGTTATCCCAGGCGCCGCTGTCGACGAGCTTGTTGACGTTGGAGCCGTAGGCATCCTCGGCATTGCCGAAGACGCGGAGCGCCGCGGTTTCGAGATCGCCGCCGTGCTCCGCCATGAAGGCCAGGACATGCGCGCGAACATGGTTGAGGGCCGGCGGCTCGTCGGCGCTGGCGGCCAGCAGAGCGGCTTCGGCCAGCAGCTTCACCTGCAGCGGCAGCAGGTCGCGGAAGATGCCGGACAAGGTCAGCACCACGTCGATCCGGGCCCGGCCCAGCCGCTCCAGCGGCACCAGCCTGGCACCCGTCAGTCGCCCGTAGCTGTCATGGCGGGGCTCGGCGCCGATCAGCCACAGCGCCTGGGCGATGGGGCCGCCCTCGGTCTTGAGGTTGTCGGTGCCCCAGAGCACCATCGCCACCGTCTCCGGTAATCCGTTGCCGTCCGCCGCATGGCGCGCGAGCAGCCGGTCGGCTTGCCGGGCGCCGTCCTGGATAGCGGCGGCGCTCGGGATACGGAACGGGTCGAGCCCATGAAGGTTGCGCCCGGTGGGCAGCACTTCGGGCGTGCGCAGCAGGTCGCCGCCGGGTGCCGGGCGGATATAGCCGCCGTCCAGCGCGTGCAGGATCGCCGGAAGTTCGGTCTCATTCGCCAGAGCGGCGTCCATGGCGGCTGCGCGCTCGGGGTCCGTGATCCCTGCTGATTCGATGATGTCGGCCCGCGCCTCGGCGGAGGGCGGACGGCCCACGACATGCAAGCCGTGCGGGATCAGCGTCTGCTCCAATTCCGTCAGCGCGATGCGCAGTGCGGCGACCGCGGCGTCGCCATCGGTCCAGGCCGGTTCGGCGGTTGCAAGATCCACAACAACCGCCTGCGCCTGGATCAGCTCGACCAACGCATCCCGCTGCGCCGGATCGGTATCGGGCTCCAGTCCGCGCCAGCGGTCGATCGAGGTCTTGAGGTCGAGCAGACCACGGTAGAGACCCGCCTTCCCGACTGGCGGCGTGAGGTAGCTGATGAGCGCCGCCCCGGCCCGCCGCTTTGCGAGCGCACCCTCGGAGGGGTTGTTGCAGGCATAGAGATAGAGGTTCGGCAGGTTGCCGATCAGCCGGTCGGGCCAGCAGGCGCCGGAGAGGCCGGCATGCTTGCCCGGCATGAACTCCAGCGCGCCGTGGGTGCCGAAATGCAGCACCGCGTGGGCCGCGAAATCCTCCCGCAGCCAGCGGTAGAAAGCCGAGAAGGCGTGTGTGGGCGCGAAGCCGTGCTCGAAGAGCAGGCGCATCGGGTCGCCCTCGTAGCCGAAGGCGGGTTGGATGCCGACGAAGACATTTCCGAACCGCTCGCCGAGCACGAGAATGTTGCTGCCGTCGCTGTTCTGGCGGCCGGGCGCCGGACCCCACTGCCCCTCGATCTCGGGGAGCCAGGTCTCCCGCCGCACATGGTCTGCGGCCAGGATGCGGGCGCCGACATTCGCGTCGGTTCCGAACCGCGCGGCGTTGCCGTGCAGAATTCGCTCGCGCAGCGCGTCGACGCTCGGTGGCACGTCGACCTGATAGCCACCTTCGTGCAGGGCCTGCAGCGTGTTGTGGAGAGATTCGAACACGCCCAGATATGCCGCCGTGCCGGTGCTGCCGCCATTGGGCGGGAAGTTGAACAGCACGATGCCGACCCGCCGCTCCAGCCGCGTCGAACGGCGGAGCGCGACGAGCTTGCCCACCCGAGCGGCAAGCATCGCCGCACGCTCCTCATGCACGACCATCTGGCGGCGATGACCGTCGCCCGGCTTCGAGGAGCGGCCGCCAAAGGTCATCGGCCAGATGCCGCCGTCGAGCTCCGGGATCGCGACCATCATTGCGGCCTCGACCGGCATCAGGCCGCGCTGGTCGTCCTGCCACTGCTCCAGCGTCTGGAATTCGACCGGATGGGCGGAGATGTAGGGCACGTCTAGCTTCGCGAGGATCTCCTCGGCCGCGCGCGCATCATTATAGGCGGGCCCGCCGACGAGCGAGAAACCGGTGAGCGAGACGACCGCATCAACGATGGCAACGCCGTCATGCAAGAAAAACTGTTCGATCGCGGGACGCTGATCGAGCCCGGAGGAGAAGGCCGGCACAACCCGCAAGCCCTGGGCCTCCAACGCGGCGATCACGCCCTCGTAATGCGCGGCGTTGCCGGCGAGGACATAGGACCGCAACAGCAGCAGGCCGACCGTTCCGCGCGGTCCGAACTTCGGCAGCCGATCAGGATTTGTGGCAACGCCGCCCTTCACCTTCGGATGATAGAGTCCGACATCGGGATATTCGACCGGCGCCTCGGGACGGACGGTCCCGACGAGCGCCTGCCGCTCGCCCGCGGCATAACGGCCGACGAGGAGGCGCACCAGGTTGACGAGGTTCGTCTCGGATCCGGCGATCCAATACTGCAGCGCCAGAAAATATGACCGCGCGTCCTGCGCCGTGCCGGGAATGAATCGCAGCAACTTCGGCAGGCGCTTCAACATCTTCATCTGGTCACGCCCGCTTGCGGGCTGGCCGGGCTTCGACTTGCCCCGTAGCCGCTTCAGCATCGAGATGGCGCCGCCTGACTTGGCGGACATGTTGAACCCACCGAGGCGTGTGAGCTTGACCACCTCGCCGGCCGACATCGCGCCCAACATCGCGTCGCAATGGTCGCGGCGCGCGATGAGCGCCGGCATCACCGCGCGAATATGATCCTCGAGAAACAGCATGGCGGCGACGAGGATGTCGCCACGCTCGATATCTTCGAGGCAGGCGTCCAGCGCCGAGGCGTCCTGCCCCCATTCGTCGGCTGCGTGCACCTTCAGCACGAGGCCGGGAATGTCTCGACGCAGGATCGCCTGGGCCGCTTCCGCCGCGCGGGCGAGATAGCTGTCCATGGTGACGATGACGACACGGATGGGAATGATGTCAGCGCGCATAATGCGCCCTCGCGTCGTAGAGAGTTTGGAGACTGATGCTGGCCAAGCCGCGTTCGCGGGCGAAAGCCTCGGTATTGCGGCGCGCCTTGCCTCGCACGAAGATCGGAATGCGCTTCAGCTGTTTCTCGGCCTCGGCGTCCCACTGGGCGTCTTCCACGACCAGAACATCGGCGCCCGCGGGTGCTTCCTCGGTGAGAGGCATCGCTCCGACGCCGAGATGCGAGGGCGCCGCACCCTCCGCGAACTCGCTATCCTCGCGGAACATCGCGAGCAGATGCTCCTCGAGACCCATCATCAGCGGATGGACCCAGCTGTCGAAGAGAACGTTGGCGCCTTCAAACCCCATTTGCGGCGAAAACCGCGCCGGGAAATCCTGCACGTGCACGGGTGCGGAGATGACCGCGCAAGGAATGCCGAGCCGCTTGCAGATATGCCGCTCCATCTGCGTGCCGAGCACAAGTTCGGGCTCAGTCGCCGCGATGCGCGCCTCGACATCAAGATAGTCGTCGCTGATCAGCGCCTCGAGGCCGTAGCTCGCCGCTGCCTGACGCACATCCCGCGCGTATTCCCGGCTGTAGGTGCCGAGTCCGACGAGTTCGAACCCCAGCTCCTTGACCGCCACGCGCGCGGCGGCGATGGCATGCGTCGCATCGCCGAAAATAAAGACTCTCTTGCCGGTGAGATAGTTCGCGTCGACCGAGCGAGAATACCAGGGCAGATTGCTGTTGCGCTCACATTCGGCTGCCGACAGACCAGCCAGAGCGGCAACCTCGGCCACGAACTCCCGCGTGGCGGCAACCCCGATCGGCACTGTCTTCACCCGCGGCTGGCCGAACTGCTTCTGCAGATACTGCGCCGCGGTATCGGCGATTTCCGGATAGAGCACGATGTTGAAATCGGCCTCTCCGAGCCGCGCCAGATCGGCGGGGCTCGCGCTGAGGGGAGCGACAACGTTGACCGCGACACCCAAACGCCCGAGGAGGGACTCGATCTCGCGCACATCGTCGCGGTGGCGGAAGCCGAGCGCGGTCGGGCCGAGAATGTTGCAGCAGGGCTGCCGCCCCTCGCGCGGCAGCGGGCGACCGGCGGCGAAGCGTCGCACCAGTTGGTAGAAAGTCTCCGACGCGCCCCAGTTTTCCTTACGCTGATAGGAAGGCAGGTCGAGTGCGATGACCGGCACATCCAGTCCCCGCGTCAGGCCTTCGGGGTTGTCCTGAATGAGTTCCCCGGTGCAGGAGGCCCCGACCAGCAGCACCTCAGGGCGGAAGCGCTCGACCGCGTCGCGGGCGGCGGTCTTGAACAGTTCTGCGGTGTCGCCGCCAAGATCGCGGGCCTGAAAGGTGGTGTAGGTCACCGGCGGCCGGCGATCCCGCCGCTCGATCATCGTGAAGAGAAGGTCGGCGTAGGTGTCGCCCTGCGGCGCATGCAGCACGTAATGCACGCCGGTCATCGCGGTCGCGATCCGCATCGCTCCCACATGCGGTGGCCCCTCGTAGGTCCAGAGGGTGAGCTGCATCGCCCTATACCTCCAACACCGCGCGGCGGCGGAGCGGGCGGGTGAAGAGCCCCGCCAAGTCGCCCGCTTGCTCGAAACCGTGGATGGGGCTGAACAGCAGCTCGATAGACCATTTGGTCGCCAGCCCTTCCGCCTCCAGCGGGTTGGCGAGGCCGAGCCCGCAGACCACCAGATCAGGCGCGGCAGCGCGGCAGCGGTCGAGCTGCCGGTCGACATCCTGACCCTCGCTGATCTGCGTGTTGGAGGGCAGCAGCTCGAACTCGCCGGCCAGGTGCTGGCGATTGAGATAGGGTGTGCCGACCTCGACCAGCTCCATACCAAGTTCACGCGAGAGGAACCGCGCGAGCGGAATTTCCAGCTGCGAATCGGGGAAGAAGAAAATCCGCCGGCCCTCCAGCATGGGGCGATGGCGCGCGACGCCGGCCTTCGCCCGCGCGATGCCGGGCGCCATGGCCGCTTCGACCCGCGCGGCATCCGCGCCCATGGCCAGCGCCGCCGCTTGCAGCCATAGCGTCGTGCCCTCGGCGCCGATCGGGAAAGGCGCCGTGACCAGCCGAGCACCCCGCCCTTCCAGCAGCCGGGTGGTCTCCGTCAGGAACGGTTGGGCCAGTATAAGAGTGGTGCCGGGTCCAACGGCGGGCAGCTCAGTCGCACGGCGCGGCGGCAGGAAACGGACGGGCCCTACGCCCGCCTGCGCGAACAGGCCGGCGAACTCGGCTTCCACCGCGTCTGGCAGCGCGCCCGCGACGAGCAGTTGCTTCGCGTCCGATCCGGGCAGTTCCGGCACCAGGGATGCGAGACACGCGTCCTCGCCTTGGGTGAAGGTCGTCTCGATGCCGCTCCCGGAATAGCTCAACACCCGGGTCTGCGGCAGGAATTGCCGCGTGAGGCGGGCGGCGGCGCGGCTGAGGTCGAGCTTGATAACCTCGGACGGGCAGGAGCCGACCAGGAAAAGCATCCGGATATCCGGCCGCCGCTCCAGCAACCGACCGACGACGCGGTCGAGTTCGTCATCCATATCGGCGCGGCCGGCGAGGTCCCGCTCCTCGATGATGGCGGTCGCGAAGCGCGGCTCGGCGAAAATCATCACGCCCGCCGCAGATTGCAGCAGATGGGCGCAGGTGCGGGAGCCGACGACAAGGAAGAAGGCGTCCTGAATTCGGCGGTGGAGCCAGACGATGCCGGTAAGGCCGCAGAAGACCTCGCGCTGGCCGCGCTCACGCAGAATCGGCGGAGCGTCGCAGCCGGAAGGCGGGCGGGCGACGACGGCGCTCATTCCACCCCCGGCATCGCCAGGGCGGGGACCTCGCGCCGCACCGCACGGAGCTTCATGAGAAACTGCGCGGCGTTGACGACGTACGCCGCGAAGGCGGTCAGAGCCAACAGCATCATCTGCCGGCCCGACAGCAGATGGGCTGCGAGGCAGAAGAGATAGGCCGTGTGGAGGCCGATGACGAGGAAGCTGAAAACGTCTTCCCAAAAAAAGGCCGGAGCCAATAGGTAGCGGCCGAAAACCGCCTTCTCCCACATCGAGCCGGTGATCATGATCGCGTAGAGGAAGCAGGTCTTGACCACCACCGAGATAGTAGCCGCTTCATACCCATTGCCCGTAGCAAGGTAGCGCAGCACCAAGCCGGCACTGATAAGAAAGACGAGGAACTGCATCGGCGCCAGCAGACCTTGCACCAAGGTCCAGGGGCTGCTGTCGCGGCGTCGGCGCTGCTCCGGAGTGTAAACCATGCCTGTCACAGCAGTATGAGCCACTGGAGCGCATCGGCCGGTTGTGGCGGGCCAGGGGGAGCAGTCGAAGGTGTTGAGAAGATCGCTCAAGCTCATGTTCATGGCCACTCCCGACGGCTTTCCCGCACTTAGTGCGGGTCCGAAGGGTTCGGCGCCGGGGGACTGTCCATTTCGAAACCGCATCCCGGCGCGTCGCCTTCTATCAGGAGGCTAAGACTCAGCCGGCCTGACTGTCAAGCATTGTGGACGTAAATACCGATTGACAGTCGGTAGACTGATCGGCACACATATTAACGTCTAGAGGGGGCTAGGGATGTCCGGTCTGAGTCAGCAGGGAGCATCGGGCTCAATCAGAAGTGAGCAGGGCGGTTTCACCCTTGATGCGCCTCAGCCCTGCCGCAGCATGACGACGATCCTAAAGAATGAACGCTCGCCCCTGCGGCGCCAGGCTGCGATCGAGCGGGTGGTTGAAACCGACATAATTCCGCGGCTGCTTGCAGCATACCGGGCGCGCGCCGCCGCCGGAGTAGGCGAACCGCCCGCAGCCGGCCCGACACCTACACCCTCCTCCGCGCCGGCCCATAGCATTGCGGACGCAACTGCATTGGCAGCGAGCGTCATGGGACCCGAACCCGAGGCTGCAGTGGCGCTTGTGGTCGCACGCCTGCTTGAACAGGGTGAGGCCGCCGAGGCGAGCTGCCTCGAACTCATTGCCGACGCGGCCCGCCATCTCGGAACGCTCTGGGAAGATGACCGGGCGAGTTTCGCTGAGGTCACGCTTGGCATGTTTCACCTGCAGCGGATGGTGCACGATATCGCACCGATGACGCGCCGGAGAACGGTTGCCCCAGGCGCTCCGCCCAGGACCTTCCTCTTGTTGACTTTAGAGGGAGAGCAACATAGTCTCGCCAAGACTATACTTGCCAATTGTTTTGATAGCGCAGGATGGCAGGTATCGACCCGTCAAGTAGCCGGCACCGACGACGTAGCGAGCCTAGTGTCTGCCATCGATTACGATGTCGTGGGCTTCTCGATACCGACGGACGTCGTCGTCAGCCGCGCCGACCAGTGCATCAAAGCGGTCAGGCAGGCATCCCACAACAAGAACGTGGTCATCATGGTCGGCGGGGCGCTCATCCTGGCGACACCTTCGCTTGTCGAAAGCCTCGGTGCGGACGGCACGGCCGCCAGCGCCGCAGAGGCTACCGTGCGTGCAGAGGAGCTGCTGAACCAGCTCCGGCGCCCAGAGGTGTCTCCATCAAGTGCCATACGATAACCTATCCAATCAAACCGCGCCCGCGCAGGGCCAACGCAAGAATTCCGCGATGAGGGCTAGCAGATGGTTTTCCCGGGATAATGGCTCACTAGGCGCGCTCGATGCCGATGACGCCTCGCGCGTTGTAGCCGCTGCCGCGGACGTGGCGCTCATCATCAGCCACGACGGCATCGTCCAGGATTGCGCGTTCAGAACGACCGAGCTCGAGAACGCGGTTGAGGATGCCGGATCCTGGGCGGGACGGCGCTGGACCGATACCGTGACCGTCGAAAGCCGCCCCAAGGCCGAGGCGCTGCTCGAAGGCGCCTTGCAGGACGCCGAACCCCAGCTGCGTCACCTTAACCATCCGCCCTCCGCCAACGGTCCCGACATCGCCATCGAATACGCCGCGGTCCGTGCCAACAAGGACGGCTCCATCGTCGCCTTCGGCCGCGACCTCCGGCGCCTCGCTACTCTGCAGCAGCGTCTGATGGACGCGCAGGAGGCGCTGGAGCGGGACTATACGACGCTGCGGCAGGCCCAGGCCCGGTATCGCGGCCTGTTCCAGACGGCCCCGGAGCCGTTGATGGTGCTGGACGCGCAGAGCCTTCGCATCGCCGAAGCGAACCCTGCGGCCCTCAAGCTGATCGAGCAGGGGCGCCGGTCGCTCGGCATTCCCTTCGCCGACCTCATCCATGCGGATGACCGGGGCGGGGTGCTGAGGCTGCTCTCGGGCATGCGCCACACCTCCGGCCCGCAGACCATGACCGTCCGGCTCAGTCCGGAGCTGACGCAGGACGGCGCGGCCAAGGATGAGCCGATGGCGCTGAGCGTCACCATGCTGATCGAGGAAAAGGCGCCGGTTCTGGTGCTGCGCCTCGCGGCCACGCCATCGAGCAAGGCTGCCGCACCCGCGGCGGACGTGAACGACCGGCTGCTGACAGCGCTCGAGCAGTCGCCGGACGGCTTCCTGGTGACGACGCAGGACGGCCAGGTCCTGACCGCGAACGCCGCCTTCCTCGCCATGGCGCAGCTGCCAAACGCTGCCCGCGCGCGGGGCAAGCAGCTCGACAGCTGGCTCGGCCAGTCCGGTATCGATGCCGATGTTCTGCTTGCCAACCTCAAGCAGCGCGGCATGGTCCGGCTCTTCGCAACCGTCATCCGCGGCGAGGTCGGGCAGATCAGCGAGGTCGAGGTTTCGGCCAATGCGGTCGTTCTCGATGGCCAGCAGTGCTTCGGTTTCGTGATCCGCGATGTCGGCCGCCGCATCAGCGCGCGGCCCGAGCGCACGCGACCCCTGCCCCGCTCGATCGAGCAGCTGACGGAACTCATCGGCCGCGTCTCGATGAAGGAGTTGGTGCGCGACGCGATCGACGTGATCGAGCGCCTCTGCATCGAGTCGGCGCTGGAACTGACCGGCAACAACCGCGCTTCGGCCGCCGAGATGCTGGGGCTCAGCCGCCAGAGCCTGTACGTGAAGCTCCGGCGCTATGGCCTGAGCGATCCGGGCGATTCCGAATCAGACGGGGAAACCGGCTCGTGAGCGAACACGGCCACACGGCGGCTCTCTCTCCGGTCCGTCTGTGGCCGAGCCCTTCGGCGTTGCTGGAGCTGCTCAAACCCATCACCTGGTTCGCCCCGATCTGGGCTTTCGGCTGCGGTGTCGTTTCGGCGGGAGGCCCGCATCGCCTTGGCTGGGGCGTGGTTGCGGTCGGCGCTGTGCTGTCCGGCCCGCTGGCCTGCGGTACCAGCCAGGCGGTGAACGACTGGTACGACCGGCATGTCGATGCCATCAACGAGCCGAAACGGCCGATCCCATCGGGCCGGGTGCCGGGCATCTGGGGCTTCGGCATTGCCATCGGCTGGACCATCCTGACCGCCTGTGTGGCGCTCACCCTCGGCTGGCCGGTAGCGATCGCCACCGCTATCGGCATGGTCCTCGCCTGGATCTACAGCGCCCCGCCGATCCGCCTCAAGCGCAACGGCTGGTGGAGCAACCTCGCCGTCGGCATCTCCTACGAGGGCCTACCGTGGTTCGCGGGTGCGGCTGTCTGCCTGCGGGCGATGCCGTCCCACGCGATCATCCTGGTGGCGCTGATCTATAGCCTTGGCGCGCACGGCATCATGACGCTCAACGACTTCAAGTCGATCGAAGGCGACCGGCAGATGGGGCTCGGCTCTCTGCCCGCGAAGCTCGGCCCCGACCGCGCCTGCCGGCTCGCCTGCCTGACGATGGCGGCGGCCCAGGTCACGATCATTGTGCTGCTGCTGATCTGGGGCATGCCCATCCATGCCTGCATCGTCGTTGCTTTGCTGACAGCCCAACTCGCACTGATGCTCCGGCTGCTGGAGGATCCTCGCGGCCGCGCTCCCTGGTACAACGCGACGGGCACGACGCTCTATGTGCTCGGCATGTTGGCCACCGCATTCGCGCTGGCACCGTAATGGCGGCGCCCGCAAACCATACCGGAGGCCTTAGCATGACCGGCCAGCCGATTTACGACACCATCGTGGTGGGCGGTGGCCCATCCGGCGCCACCGCCGCCTCGCTTCTGGCCAAAAGCGGACGCTCCGTATTGCTGCTCGACCGTGGCGGTCGGGTAAAGCCTTGCGGCGGAGCCATCCCGCCTCGCTGCATCCAGGATTACGCGATCCCCGACGAACTGCTCGCGGCGCGCGTCACCTCCGCCCGCGTCTTCGCCCCCTCGGACCGCATCGCGGACATGCCGATCGAAAAGGGCTTCGTCGGCATGGTCGACCGCCAGGAATTCGATGCGTGGCTGCGCGCACGCGCCGCCGCGGACGGCGCTCACCTGCGGACGGGTCTGTTCGAAGGTCTGAGCCGCGACGCTGACGGCGTCGTCATGCTCCAATGCCGCGAGACAGGACCCGATGGGCAGGCCTTCACCCTGCTCGCCCGCTCGGTCATCGGCGCTGATGGAGCCCGATCGGGCGTCGCGCGGGCGGCCGGTGTGAAGGGCGCCGAGAAAATGCGCTACGTCTTCGCCTATCACGAGATCGTCCGCTCCCCCACCCACGGTGCCTTCGATCCGGCCCGTTGCGAAGTCCACTACAAAGGCGCGATTTCCCCTGATTTCTACGGTTGGGTCTTTCCGCATGGCGCCACGACCAGCGTCGGCCTCGGTAGCGCCAACAAGGGGTTCGCTCTACGCAAGGCGACCACGGCGTTGCGCGAAACCGCGGGGCTGGCAGGGGCTGAGACCATCCGCCGCGAAGGCGCGCCGATACCTCTGAAGCCGCTACCCCGTTGGGATGACGGCCAGAGCGTGCTTTTGGCGGGAGACGCCGCGGGCGTCGTGGCCCCGGCGTCCGGCGAGGGCATCTACTACGCGATGCTCGGCGGTCAGCTGGCGGGCGAGGCAGTCGAGCGCTTTCTCGCCACCGGCGAGGTCCGCGCGCTTCGCGAGGCCCGCCGCCGCTTCATGCGCAGCCACGGGCAGGTCTTCTGGATCCTCGGGATCATGCAACGCTACTGGTATTCCAGCGACGGCCGGCGGGAACGCTTCGTCAGCATCTGCCGCGATCAGGATGTGCAGAAACTCACCTGGGCGGCCTATATGACGAAGGAGCTGGTGCGCGCGAAACCAATCGCGCATGTCCGCATCTTCTTCAAGAACATTGGCCATCTGACCGGTCTGCTGCAAGCATGATCGCCTCGGTCGTCATCGTGGTGGCAGCGACCATCGGCGTGCTCGGCGCGGGCAGCGCCTTCACCGAGATCACGCCCTGGTACAGGTCGCTCCGCAACCCGTCCTGGCGGCCGCCCGCCTGGGCCTTCGGCCCGATCTGGAGCATCATCGCGGTGTTCACGGCATGTAGCGCGCTCATCGCCTGGCACAGCGCCGCGACGCCGACCGAAGAGGCCGTGACCATCGGACTGTTCGCCCTGAACGCCGTGCTCAACGTGTCGCGGAACGTGTTGTTCTTCAAGCTACGCCGCCCAGACTGGGCTTTCGTCGAGACCTTGGGCTTGTGGCTGTCGATCCTCGCCCTGATCATCGCCTTCTATCCGCGTGCGCCCTGGGCGGCCGCGCTACTGCTTCCGTATTTCCTTTGGGTAAGCACTGCCTCAGGTCTGAACCTCGCCGTCGTGCGGCTCAATGCGCCATTCCACGGCGGCATGGCGCACGGCCTGGCGGCCCCCGGCGCGGCACCGCCCGGCGACATCGTTGAAGGACAACGCTGATGGATGCTGCGACGATGCAGACCGACCGGCTTGCCGCGCTGGCGCCGCACGGCGGAGCCCCTGTCGTCACGCCCGGCTCCGTGCCCCGCCACCACCCGAGACTGCCGCTGCGTGTCGGCACGCGCGCCTCTCCGCTGGCCCTGCAACAGACACGAAGCTTCCTCAAGGTGCTCGCCCGGGTCTGCCCGGTGCTGCATCAGATGGATGTGTTTCAGGAACACGTGATCCGCACCACCGGGGATGCCGTGCAGGACCGCCGGCTCGCCGAGATTGGCGGCAAGGGCCTGTTCGCCAAGGAGATCCACGAGGCGCTGATGGACGGGCGCATCGATCTTGCGGTCCACAGCCTAAAGGATCTGGAAACGGCACTGCCGCCCGGCATTGTGCTCGCCTGCACCCTGCCGCGCGAGGACGTGCGCGACGCGCTTATTCTGAGTGATGGCTGCGAGGACTTGGACGAGGCTGACCCTCTTGCGATCCTGCCGCATGGCGCCATCGTCGGAACCTGCTCGGTGCGCCGGCAGGCGCAGCTGCTGCATGCGCGCCCCGACCTCAACATCACGATGATGCGCGGCAACGTCCATTCCCGGCTCGACAAGATCCGCCACGGTGACTGCGCGGCAAGCCTTCTGGCAATGGCCGGCCTCAGGCGTCTCGGGCTCGAGGCCGAGGCCACGATCGCGCTCTCGCCCGAAACCATGCTGCCGGCGGCCTGCCAGGGCATCGTCGGCATAACGGCCCGGGAAGACGCGACGGAACTGCGGGACCTGCTCAAGATCGTGGAGGACCGCGCCGCGCGTGTTGCTGCCACGGCGGAAAGGTCGCTCCTCGGCACGCTGGACGGCTCCTGCTCCACCCCGATCGGCGCCTTCGGACAACTCCTGCCGGACAACCGGCTGCGGCTGAGCGGGCTGCTCGCCTCCACCGACGGCACATTTTTGCGCCGCGGCGAGATCGAGGGCGGCTGCGCGGATGCGGCTCGTATGGGTGCGGAACTTGGCGCAAGTCTGAAGGCAGGGGCGCCGGCGTCGGTCTTTGCGTGATTGGGTCGGCCGGGCGCCCGGCCGCAGCTTTTGTCAATCGAGATCGCGACGCAGAACGGTGATCGCGTCGCTCAAGCGCTTGATGATCGACGCCCGCAGTCCGTCGCCCGTCGATGTGTCGGCACGAAGCTGCTGCAACTCGCTGATGAGGTTGATTACCCGGCCAGACGCCGGCATCGCTTTCTCCCTGTCGTCAGCTGCGACGAGAAACAGCAAAAGCACCGCCGTCAGAGTTGTGTTCTCCATCGCGCGCGGCCGCTGCAGCGCTGCACCGAGCAACGACCATCCGCTGTCCCTCTCTTCGCGCAGCGCATGCGGTGCCGCATCCGGGACATCGCCGTCCGGAGTGTCCATCATGTCTGTTTACCATCATCGCCAGCTCGCATGCCCGTAGAGATACTGACTTTGCTCCGCTATGGGATGCGTGGGATTGCGATTTCAAGTAGTTTTGATCTACCTTTAAAACTCCGCAACGAATGTCCGATCGGTAATGGCTTCTGAATCGCGGGCGACACACCCACCCAGCGGAAATTTGATCGTTATTGGCGGCGGCTTTGGCGGCATTGCGGCTGCACTTCGCGCGCGCGCATTGGGCTACGATGTGACGCTGCTTGATCGTCTCGAACAGCTCGGCGGCCGCGGACGCGTCGTCGAACATGATGGCTTTCGATTTGACGCTGGACCGACCGTTATCACGGCACCATTTCTTCTTGAAGAGCTATTCACACTTTTCGGCGAAACGCTCAGTCACCATGTGACGCTTCTGCCGGTGTTTCCCTTCTATCGCGTTCGTTTCATCGACGGTCATTCATTTGATTTGAGCGGAGATCCGGCCGCCATGCGGGCCGAGGTCGCACGTTTCTCATCGGCGGATCGTGCTGGCTACGAAAAGATGCTGCGCCATTCCGCCGAACTGTATCGCGTTGGCTACGAACGCTACGGCGCAACGCCATTTCATGAATTCGCCACGATGCTCAAAGCCTTCCCGGCACTTCTGCGGCTCGGCGGCCACCGCAGCGTCTACGGCATCGTCCGGCGCTATCTGCGTGACGAGAGCCTGCGGCGCGTCTTCACGCTGCAGCCGCTTCTTGTCGGCGGCCATCCGTTCCACACCAGCGGCGTGTACGCCCTCATCCAGCATCTTGAGCGGGCTCATGGCGTATGGTTCGCCAAGGGCGGCACCGGCGCACTCGTGGCGGCACTCGGCGCTCTCATGGAGCGACAGGGCATCACGATCCGGTTGCAGGCCGATGTGGGGCGGCTGCTGCACGAGAATGGCCGGATCACGGGCGTCGCCCTGGCGACCGGCGAGACGCTGCCCGCCAGCAGGGTGATCGCCAATGCGGATGCACCCGCGATTTATGCCGACCTCCTGCCCGGCATGAAGCGGCGCCGCTGGACAGACCGGCGGCTCGACCGGCTCGACTACTCCATGGGCCTGTTCGTCTTCTACTTCGGCACCGACCGCCGCTACGAGAATACGGCTCATCACACGATCCTGCTCGGCGAACGCTATCGCGCGCTGCTCGACGAGATCTTCGGACGCCCCGATCATGTGCCGGAAGACCTCAGCCTCTATCTGCATCGTCCAACGGCGACCGACCCCGGCATGGCGCCGCCGGGCCAGGATGCCTTCTACGTGCTGGCGCCGGTACCGAACCTGCGTTCCGGGATCGACTGGGCCGCGGCGGCACCACGCCTTCGGGACAGGCTCGTCTCGATGCTGGAGACGCGAGAGTTGCCAGGGCTTTCCCAGGCTATCGTCACCGAAAGCTGGATGACGCCCGAGACCTTCCGACGCGACTACCGCAGCCGGCACGGAGCCGGATTCTCCGTCTCGCCCCGCCTGACGCAGTCGGCATGGTTTCGGTTTCATAACAGGTCGGAGGAAGTTGCCGGGCTTTACCTGGTCGGCGCCGGCACTCATCCCGGAGCCGGCCTTCCCGGCGTGCTCACCTCGGCCAAGGTGGTCGAGGCGCTGCTTCGGGACGAGCGCGGCTGAGCGTTCCGCGCCCGTCCCTGCCCCTCAGTCACCCAGGCTGGATCAGCGTCCAGAATATGACCTGCCAATAGGGCATCGCGAAGAGCACGATCAGGAGCGCGATCCCGGTCCAGACGGCGACCGAGCCCAGAGTTATCCAAGGGCCGACCGTGCGCTCCCGCCAACCATAGATGGAGCCTCCGGTAAACCAGGCCCACACCACGAAGATGAAAACGAACCACCCGAAGTACATGTCAGTCACTCCCGTTCGTGGAGAGCTGCGTGTAGAGCCGATCGGCGAAGTGCATGATCGTCCAGGCCTTCTCGCTTGGCGGGATGCTGGAGTTGGCATTGACGATCGGGCAGTAGGCGATGGCCATACCGTTGACCACGTTGTTCTGCGCAACATCGGGCGCCAGCGTATGCAGCTTCTGCACGATGTCGTTCACGTGGTTGAGCAGGTTCGGCATGGTCGTCGTCTTAAGCAGGGCGTCCAGCCCGTTCGACTTGTCCGCAAGAACGGATTGGAGCTTGGCATCGACGAGCGTCGGGCACCCATCCGGACGCTCCCCATTCGTGAAGGTATGGGTATCCTTCCGGATCATCCGCACAAGGAACGGCCCGGCCGACATCGGTGCCACATTGCTCCAGGCTTGCCGCACGTAGTTCGTGACCTCGGCAACCTCTTTGTCCGACATGTTGACCCCGACACCGGGCATCAGGGCGTAGGAACCGCGCGCCTCCAACCCACCGATGATGACGCGGATCATGGTCTGCGGGCCGGTGGCGGTCACCATGCCGTTGCCGTCGAGCGCTGGGATCTTGCCAGGAATCCCCTGGCCGTCCGGTTGATGGCACGAGGCGCAGCGGCTGAGATAGACCTGCCGCCCGGCGAGCATCGCCGGGATGCCAGGATTACGCTTCCACTCGAAGTAAGCGGGCGTCGGCGGCAGCGTATGGAGGTACGCGACGATTGCCTTCCGATCGGACTCGCTCAGATGCTTCGTGCTGTAGTCGATGACCTCGGCCATCGGTCCGGCGACCGTGCCCATCTGGGGCGAATCACCCGTTCCGAGGAACTCGACCAGATCCTTGTCGCTGAAGCGGCCAATGCCCGTCGTCGGGTCGAACCGCAGGCTCGGCGCGTACCACTTCGTTATCGGAGCTCCAAGCACGTTGAGGGCGATCGCAGTGTTGCCAAGAAAATTGCGGTGGTTATGGCACTCTCCGCAATGCTCGAGGCCGTTGACAATGTAGGAGCCACGGTTCTGCTCCGCGGTCAGCCTCGGATCCGGTCGGAAGGTTTTGCCTGGGACGAATAACGCGTCCCAGATGGAGATTGCCGGACGGATGGTGAACGGGAACCAAACGTGGTTCGGCCGACGTGGCGCATCAATCGGCGGCAGCGAGAACAGGTAGGCTTTGATGGCGAGAAGATCGTCATCCGGCACGGTCGCATACCAGGGATAGGGCATTGCGGGGTAGATATACTGCCCACTCCGCGTCACGCCGTGATGCATCAGCCTGATAAAGTCGGCATCGGTATATTTCCCGATCCCGGTTTCAACGTCGGGAGTGATGTTGGGCGTGGAGATGGCGCCGAAAGGCATGCCCATATACTGGCCGCCAGCAAACTCGTGGCCGCCGTTGGCGGTGTGGCAACCGACGCAATCTCCCATAGTGGTCAGATACTTCCCCTTCGCGATAAGGGCTGCATCTGCGTTCTGGGTCTGCGCCGGCCCCTGCCCCGGCGATTGAGGCGGCACCTTGGTGGCGCCCCATCCATGGGAGGCGAGAAGACCAACCGAGAGCGCTACGCCGAGCGCTCCCCCAAGGAGTTTTTTCTTCATGGTGTCGCGCCTACGGGCTGAGCGACCGAACCAGACGATACTGGCACGGACAAGCTTGCCTCCTTCGGGCCGGCGATGGGCTGGATCGATGAGGCTTTCGTCATAGTCGGGAGCACGAAGGGCGCACCCTTCGGCACAGCCATGGTCTGTGTGGCCGGCGGGCTGCCGTTCGTCGAATGGGTCAGCTCGGGATACGCGGCCACCACATGCGCGCCGTAGTAAGGCGCATAAGCTTTCTGATGGCAGGTCTCGCAACTGATCTTGGCGACATCGCCCGACAGGCCGCGTTGCCCCCGTGGGAACAGGTTGGTGATCGGCTCCATGAAGTTGCGGTTGAGCGCGCGCACCATCTGGATGCCATACCAGGCTCTCACGCGGTTCGGCGTGCTTTGATCCCACACCGAGAAGGCACGGCTGTTGTGACAGTAGTTGCAGCCGACGCCGAGCGAATGGGCGAAGTTCATCATCAGCGAATAGGTCCAGTTGGTCTGCTCGATCGACATGCGGTTGCCGCTCGGAAGTGCCGTGTATCCCTGAACGCGGATAGGCGCTGAATTCAGCAGGAACGGGGAATAGGGATCGTAAGGGAGCGCAGACTCGTCAGCCGCCGACGAGGGCGCATCCTCGCCGCTCTGCGTCTCCGCATAGCCATGGTAGCCGCCTGGCGGCGGCGTGAATTGCCACACGTATTTCGGCGCGCCCTGCCCGCGATGACAGGTGCCGCATGTAACACCGGCGGCACCTACGTGGCTGCGCCAGTTCTCGTTGATATATTGCGTCATCAGCAGCATGTGACGCGCCACTTCCTTGGTATAGACCGCATCGGAGGCCATGTTCACCACCGCGTGGCAGTAGGCGCAGCCGGCCTGCGGCTGTACCCACTGGGCCATCGCCGCCATCAGACGGAGGAACTCATTCGCGTCGACCGTCTTTAGGACCTGTATGTTCTTGTAGACGGCGGAGGCAGGTTTGCCTGCGGGGGCTACCGGCGCATACTGCGCATCGGGGGTGTTTGCGGCCAGCAACTGGTCAGCCTTATGAACGTTGTATTGCTCGATCACGCCCGTACCGCGAAAGCCGAGCTGGACGGAGTTAACCGGCAGGGTCTGCAGCGTGCTCATCAGGCCCCAGACGACAAGGCCACAGACGACGGCGCTGGCGAGGCCCAGCGTCTTCCACGGGTGACGCGGAGCGTTGCCGACCGTGGCCCCCAGCAACAGACCCATAAGGCGGAAGGGTGCGAGGATCATGCTCATCATTTGAGGATGCTCTTCAGATGAGTGGCGGGATCGGCAATGTATGGATAGACGGCGGGATACACCGGCGCGAGCCCGTGCTTCACGCCCCAGAGATACCAGTTGTCGACAACCGTGCCGGACAGCAGGATGCCGATGCCGCCCGTAAGCGGGCATAGCACAGCGAACCACCAGGCCCAGCGGTGGATAGATTCGAAGGTCGCGTTGAACCCCATCGTCCAGCGCCAGAAGATCGCGCCGCGTTCGGCGGCAGTGCCTCGATCTGTCACGAGTTCAAGCTCTCGCTCGCCCCAATAGCGGCTGGTCGCGAGAATGGTCCCGCCGTGCATCGCGAACAGCAATGTCGACCCGTAGAGGAAGACAATCGAGAGCATGTGGAACGGGTCATAATAGAGATTGCCGTCACGGATCGACAGCGATGCCGTCCAGTCAAGGTGCGGGAAGATGCCGAACGGCACGCCCTCGCCCCAATCGCCGAGCAACAGGGGGCGGATGAAGCCGCAGACCAGGTAGAGCCAGATGGCGGCGGCGAACGCCCAGGCGACATGCGTGCCGAGGCCAAGATCACGGGCTCGCAGATATACCCGGAACCACCAGAAGATGATGGATGCGGTGAGGAACGCGCCGGCCATCAGCCACCATCCGCCATGGGCGAGCGGCACTGTCAGGCTAAGACCATAGGCCGGCGCCGGCGGCTCGAGGCCGAGCCACGGCAGCAGACGGATGAACTGCCAGACGTTCCAGTTCACCGAGGCCAGCATGTTGAGGCCGATGATCTCGAAGGCGATGAAGCCGCAGACGATCGACAGGATGCCGCAGGTGCCGAGGTAGAACGGCCCGACCTGCGCCGCGCCGATGAGCCCCAGCAGATAGGAATGAAATGGCTTCCCAACCCGGTTGGCCTCGAGATCGCCCTTCAGCGGGGCGCCGGGATCAGACGGCCCCCGCACCTGAATTCGGTTGAAAATGTTCTGGTATTGAGTGCCGAACTGCGTCCGATAATCGAACATTTCCTTAGCCCCAAATCGGGAGGTTGAGCCACCAGCCCCACCACTGCGGCCACCCATGCGTCCAGAACGGGCCGCTGATGACGATGCAGACGGCGCTCCACAGGCCTGCATTCATGGCGCAGAACCAGCCGAGGCGATGAATGCCGAGCGGTCCCACGGAGTAGACGATCAAGTCGCGAAAGAAGCTGTCTTCGTAACCCGACGGTTTCACAGGCTCGTCGCCACCTGGATTGAGCGCGGATAGGATGACGCCGCCATGCATCGAGAGCAGGAAGGTGGTCGTGAAGAAGAAGGTGACGGCGATCATGTGTGCGGGGTTGTAGTGGAAGTCGAGGTGCTGATAGCCGACGTTGCTCACCCAATCGAGATGCGAGATGATCCCGTAGGGAAAGCCGTTGCCCCATGCGCCAAGCAAAACGGGCCGGATGACCTCGAGCGAGAAGTAAGCGGCGATGGCGCAAGCGAACGCGATCGGCGTATGCAGGCCCATGCCAAGCTTGCGCGCGATCTCGATCATGCGCAGATCCCAGGACACGAAGGCGCCGAGGGCGCAAAACGTTATCCACTGCCACAGGCCGCCTGAGCGCATAGGGGCGAACCCGAGGCCGTATTTTAGATCAGGCGGCGGGATGTTGATTTGCCATAGGTTCCATGTCGGCCCGATTGCGGCCGCATAGACGATCAATGCCGTGCCGATCAGCGTAAAGAACATCGTCGTGACGCCAAAAAAGCCGACGTAGAACGGTCCGAACCAAAAATCGAAAAGGTCCCCGCCGATCAGAGTACCGCCGCGTATGCGATACTTGTACTCAAAGTTCATCATGGCCATTGAGGCGTCTCCCCGCTCCGTCGGAGGCCGGCGATCACCGACCTCCAGCAGAACTCGTGTTCAGGGTGTTTTTGTAGCGGGTGGCATAGGCGTCATCTGCTGCACCTGCGACGGGCTGCCGTAGCGGTCCGCGTTCGGACCGTCGAGCCAGTTGAAGCGGTTGGTGCTGAGCAGAATGAAGTGGATGACCAAGGCCAGGATCAGCAGAAAAACGAACAGCGTCATCAAGGTACGCCGTGGGTCGAAAAGTATCCAAACGCGGTACATTTCGTCCTCCTCAGGTCAGCAGGACTGAAGCGGCATGTGTGCCCAATGCTGCCAGACCATGCACCGCCGGATGATCCAGCAGCATGCCCGTCTGATAGCCATGCACACTTGGCAGCCAAGGCCGCCATATCCAGGCCAGGATATGGGCGATGATCGCGATGCCCAGGAAAATGCAGAAACTGAGTACGAAGATTCGATTGAACTCCTTCGCCTCCCCCTCAGTCAGACCCGACAGGGTCGACCGCCTTTCAAGATCGCTTGCCATGATTTATCTCCTCATGAAGTCGGTTAAGCCCGCTGGTCACGACATGGCCATCGCGGCCAGCGAGATCTTGACGCGGGCAGCGGTGACGCACGGCTCCGCCTCACGTCGCGCATCATTTTCGATCCGGTCGCGCAATCTCTTGGCGGCGGAAATGCGGATGAGGAACGGCTCGGCTTCAACATGTTCGTCGAACAGGGCCTTCGCCGCCGCCTCCCAATGGGGCGGGGCGTCGTCCATGCGCGCCAGCGTCGGCTCGACCTGATCAAGGTCGCGCCCCAGCGGCAGCATGTTGAACAGCATGTCGAACAGGGCGTTGCAGAACTCCTGTACGAGATAGGTGGCCCCGGCATAGCCCATGAAGGGCGTGCCCGTGGCGCGCCGGATGATGGCGCCTGGGAAAGATGCCGGGATAAAGATAGAGCGCAGGCCGAGTTCGGCGGCATAGATGCGCTCATTGTTCGAGCCGAAGAGCACGACCGGCGGGTTCGTCCGGAGAGCTTCCCGGACCGCCTGGTTGTCCGGCTTGATGCCGGGCCGACGGGAATGTCCGAAGGTGCAAGGAATACCGAGCTCCTCACCGAGAAACTGCCGCAGCCCATGATCGTAGGTGGCGGTCGCGACGACTGCGAAACTCGCGGTCGCGAAGAAGTCCTGCGTCACCGAGCGCCAGAGATCCCAGACGGGCTTTATCGTCGCCAGCTTCTCGCGTTCTATGAACGGCTCCGGATCGACACCCGTGAGTTCGCCGAGCTTGCGCAGAAAATTCGTCGTGGCGAAGAGGCCGATCGGCGCTTGCAGGTAGGGCTTCCCCAGCTCCTCGCAAAGCTGCCGCCCGAACTCGCGGTACAGACAGACGTTGACCTCGGCGTCCGCCAGACGCGGCGTGTCATCGAGATGTGCCCCCATGGGATAGACGAGATTGACCTCGCAGCCGATGCCCTCCACCAGCCGGCGGATCTCAGCGAGGTCGGACGGCATGTTGAAGGTGCCGTGGATCGCGCCGATGATGTTGAGCAGGGGCTTTTTCGGAACGGCGTCAGCGACCGCCGTCTTCGGGCCCTTGGTGATACGGACGCCCTTGGCGGCTTTTTTCCCGCCGAACTGGCTGTAAAGCCAGAACAACGCGCGATCGGCGCACTGCCACTGATCCTCGTCGATGGTACGCGGGATGAAGCGAAGTAGCCCCGAACCCTCGGGCGTCACGCCCCCGCCGATCATCTCGGCGATGCTGCCGGTGACGACGACGCCCGGCATCCGCCGGTCGCCGACGCTGTTCGCCTGCCTCATCGATTCCTCGGTGCCGTCGCGAGACAGTTGATCCTCCGACAGGCCCGTCACGGACACCGGCAGCTCATGCGGAGGCAGCGCATCCGTATAGTGTAGAACAGCGGTAACAGGCAGGTTCTCGCAGCCGACAGGCCCGTCGATGATGACGCGCAGACCGCGAAGAGCGGTGAAGACATAGACAGCGCCCCAATAGCCGCCGGCGCGATCATGATCGATGACCATCATGCTCAGCTTCCCATCGAATCCGCGAGACTGTTGATGGGAACTGGCGGAGCGGCCACGGCGGGGGCGGGGGCCGCCTCGGGCGCGGTGCCAAAGAACGACACCATACGGGCGAACCGCTCGCGTCCGCGGGTCTGCGCCGCGATCGAACTTGCCAAGGCTGCGGCACCCGGAATACCGAACAATGGCCGCGAGGACATGATGTTTGTGAAGTAGACGGCGGGAATTCCGCGCTCCTTCGCCTTCTGGACCACAGGCGTCGTGCCGATGGCGAGATCGGGTTTAACTTCCTGCATCGCCGCAAGATCCTGCTCGAGCGAAGCGCGGAACTGCACATGCGTGCCGCGATCGGCGAGCCAGGCGCGGTCGGCTTCATTCCAAGCCGTCCTGGGGCAGGCGGTGCCGACATAGGGCACGTCCGCGCCGGCCTCGATCAGCAGACGCGCAACGAGGAGTTCCGAGCCCTCGTAGCCGGAGACGGTGATGCGCGCGTCAATGCGGTTGCCAGCGAGCACGCCGCGCAACGCCGGCAGGCAGGCGTCCCTTGCCGCATCGATGCGGCTCCCCGGCAGTCCTGCCGCGCGGCCCACTGCCGTCAGCCAGGCGTCCGTGCCTTCAACGCCGACAGGCCCGGAGCCGACCACGGGACGGCCCGCAGCCTCGAACTCCCGGACGGACGCGATGTAGAAGGGATGCACCGCAGCGGCGACATCGCAGTCGAGTGCGCCATAGAGATCGCGCCACTCGCGCGCGGGGATGCTCGGTGCGACGGCAAGGCCCATGGGAGCCAACAGGCCCCCGATGCTCATCGGATCGGCGGGAAACAGCTCCCCGATCAGGGCGACGGTCGGCAGATCGCTCTTGGGGCCACGGGGCCGTGCGACCGGTCCGGCCTCCGCTTCCGCGCGCGCGGCGCGCAGCATCGCACCCGCCAGCACGTCCTTCGCCTCGGCGTGTGTCGGCACGCCAAACCCCGGCACGTCGATACCGATGATCCGCACGCCGTCGATCTGCTTCGGCAGAAGGTCGAGCGGCACACCCGATGCTGTCGGAACACAGAGATTGATGATGACGACGGCGTCGTAATCGGCAGGCTTCGCGGTCTCATACACGGCCGCGCGGATGTCCTCATAGAGTTGTCCGCGCACCAGCGTCTCGGAGTTGAAGGGCACGTAGCCGACGCTCCGCCGCGCGCCATAGAAGCGCGAGGTGAAGGTGAGGCCATAGACGCAGCAGGCCGAGCCGCTCAGGATTGTCGCGACGCGGCGCATGCGCAGCCCCACGCGCAATGATCCGAAAGCCGGGCACATGGATTGCGGCTGGTCATGCGGACCTCGCGGATAATCCGCGATGAGCCGCTCCAGCGTCTCGCCCTTTCCGGCGGCCTTCGCGGCGGCCAGCATGGTCTCCCGTCCGCCATGGCAACCACTGCCGGTGTCAGGCGGGATCGGCGGCGGCGCCTGCATGCCTCCATCCATGATCACACGCCCTCGTAGACGACTTCGAGGGACGGGCGGGCGGCGGCGGCGATCGCGCCGCCCATATCCTCCATCGTCGCCGGAAGGAGGGTCACCCCACGGCCCACGGCCTCGCCCTTGAACAGCGCGAGCAGACCATCCTGCGTCAGCGGGTTCGGCCTGCGAGGGGGCGCCAGGGCGACCTCCTGGGCGAGCGCCGAGAACATCGGCTCCCACCGAGACCCGATGCTGCCGACGATCTCGTAGTTGGCGCTCTTGCGGCGGATGTCGTCGTGCGCCGGAATGGCGGCGAGCACCGGAATTCCGACGGCATCGGCGAAGGCTTGGGCCTCGCCCGTACCGTCATCTTTGTTGATGACAAGACCCGCAACGCCGACGTTGCCGCCGAGCTTGGCGAAGTAGTCCACCGCCGAGCACACGTTGTTGGCGACATAAAGCGACTGCAGATCGTTGGAGCCGACGACGATGACCTTCTGGCACATGTCCCGCGCGATCGGCAGGCCGAAGCCGCCGCAGACCACGTCGCCCAGGAAATCGAGCAACACGTAGTCAAAACCCCACTCGTGGAAACCCAGCTTCTCGAGCAGTTCGAAGCCGTGGATGATGCCGCGCCCGCCGCAGCCGCGGCCGACTTCGGGGCCGCCCAATTCCATGGCGAACACGCCATCCCGCTTGAAGCAGACATCGCCGATCGAAACCTTCTCGCCGGCGGCCTTCTTGCGCGACGAGGTCTCGATGATCGTCGGGCAGGACCGTCCGCCGAAGAGCAGCGATGTGGTGTCACTCTTCGGATCGCAGCCGATGAGCAGCACCTTCTTTCCCTGCTGCGACATGGTGTAGGAGAGGTTGGCAAGCGTGAAGCTCTTGCCGATGCCGCCCTTGCCGTAGATGGCGATGATCTGGGTTTCGGTCATCCAAGGTTTCTCCAGTCCATGATCATTTTCACGCAATCCGGATCGCCGAATGCGGTCGTGTAGGCATCTTGAGCCTCACTCGCCGGCCGGCGATGCGTGATCAGATCGTCGAGCGACAGCGCGCCCGATACGATCAGCCCCTGCACCGCCGCTAGATCGGCGGGACGGAATTCGGCCGCGATTCGGAACCGCGCCTCTCGCATGAAGGCCGGCGGAAAGGTGAAACTCAGCGGCGTGTGATAAAAGCCGGCGAGCACGATTTCGCCGCCACGCGCCAGCCGCGTGACCAGCGTGTCGAGAATTGTAGAGTCTCCGCTCGCGTCATAGATCGTCCGGTAGTCGCGCCGGTCGTCATCGACTTCCGCAATGACCGATGCGCCAACGCGGCGACAGGCCTGGCTCTCCCACACGGTCGGCGCGGCATGCCCGAAAGCGACCGTGACCCGCGACAGCAACCGCCCAAGAACGCCGTTGCCGACAATCAGTTCCGGCGGGTTCGCATCGGCCAGTGCGTGATAAGCCGTTGCTGCAAGTGAAAGCAGCGCTCCACGTTCGCCGAGATCGGCGTCGATGGCCGAGACCCGGACGCCGGGCACCACCAGCCGCGCAGCCGCACCGCCGAACAGGCCGCGCACCTCGGTGAAGCAACGGGCACCCGGGACGAACACGAACTCACCGCCTCGCAACCCGGATCGTGGACCGGCATCGATGACGCGCCCGACGGATTCGTAGCCGGGGACCAGCGGGTAACCCATGCCGGGAAAGGGCGGCATCCGGCCGGACCACAACAGCCGCTCGGTGCCGGCGCTGATGCTGCTCCAATCGATGTCGACGACGACGTCCTCGGGGCCCGCCGCCGACAGCGTCACGCTGCGGAGCGCTGCTTGGCCTGGGCCATCCATGACGACGGCAGATGTTTTCATGGCCGTTTCACCTTGGATACCGGCGCCCCACGGCCTTGGCGGCTCGCTGCGTCGATCTCAGTGAATGTAAGGTTATCATTACACATAAGATAGTCAACTGAAATAGACAGTGCATGCGTCAGGTACTGGCTCATCGCGCGACGATCACCCGAGCGACCATCGGCATGGGATTGCGCAGCAACCGCGTGCGCCGAAATCCGGCCGCACGAAGCATGCTCCCGATAGTCTCCGGTGTTCTGGCGCGGCCGCCGCCCATCGCGAGGAAGTAGAAGCCGAAGTACGCGTCTCCAACCGGCCGCGCCCCCTCGGTGCCCGCCATCGGCTCGGCAATGATCAACCTGCCTTCAGGCGGGAGAATGCGGCGGATGGCGCGCAGCAACTGGTTCGCCACATCGTCGTCGTGATCGTGCAGAACGCGGATGAGGGTCACCACATCGGCGTCCGTGGGCAGCGAGTCGGCGGTAAAGTCGCCGCCCACCACCTCGGCGCGTTCGGCGACTGGCGACTGCGCAAGCGCCCGGCGCGCGAGACCCGCCACCGCCGGCAGGTCGAACAGCGTCAAGCGCAGCCCGGGCGCGGCCGCGCCGGCAGCGATCAGAAACGCCCCCGTGCCGCCGCCGATGTCGAGCAGATGCCGATGGCGGCGCAACGAATAGGCGCTCAGCACCTCCGCCGCCACGAAACGTTGCGAGACGGCCATAAGCGCGGAATAGGCGTCGGGCGATGCCGCCGCCCCGCCCGCGCCTTTGGCGTAAGGCCAGTAGTTGGCGAGCGACGTCTGCCCAGACTCGCCGCGCAGCAACGCCACAGGGTCACGCAGATCGTCATAGAGCAGGCCATGATGCTCGATCATCGCGGTGACGCCGGGATTATCGATGAGCGAAGCCCCGAGTGCCCCGAGCCCGTAGAGCCGGCGCCCTCCCGCATCACGTCCGCGCGGCGCCAGAAGATCGAGCGAAGCCCCGGCGTCGAGCAGACGCTCGGCGGACGCCTCCGTCATATCGAGTTCAAGGGCGAGCGCGGCGGCCGACCGAGGGCCCGCCATCAACCGCTCCGGCAGCCGCAGCCGCACCGTCGCCAGCAGCACCTGCGAGTAGACGAAGCCTGCGCAGAGGTCGAAGAGCGAGCGCGCCCGGCGCCGGGCGATGGGCCGCGTGAGTGGAAAGGCGCCAGCGGCGCGGCGAAAGCTTTCTTTCGCCTGAAGCCGCGCCAGGCGGTCCCGCGCCCATTCGCCGAAGGAGGGTGCTGTCGTGGGGGACGGCATCCTCATGCGGCGACGAGCACCGCGAGTTCCTTGGGCAACAGACGGCCAAGTTCCGCGAGGATGAGCGTCTTGAGCAGTTCGGGCTTGCGGCAGGGCGGCACGGCGACGATGGCGCCGCGCACCAACGCCTCCACCTTCTCGATCGCCCCGACCGTGCCGTGTTGCTGCGCCGCGCTCGGCCGCCCCAAAGCGGCATCGCGGCCCGCCGGCTTGCCGAGTTCCTCGGAGGTGAGGGCCACGTCCCGCAGATCGTCGGCGATCTGGTAGGCCTCGCCTAGGCGTTCGCCCAGAAGCCGCCAGGGCTCGGCCGGGACGCCAGCCGCGACCGCGCCGGACATGGTCGCCAGGGTGAAAAGCGACGCCGTCTTGGCTTTCTGGTACGCGACCAGCGGCACGCGCGGCTCCGACTCCCACGCTTGTCCCGCGATCAGCCCACCGGGCATGCCCGCCGCCGCCGTCAGCAACAGCACGAGCTTGCCGAGATGCGGAGAGCCGGCCGCCGCCTTCACCAGCGTCTCGACCGCCAGCACGATGAGACCGTCACCGGCCAGCACCGCGAGGGATTCGCCATACTTCTCATGAACCGATGGCAGGCCGCGGCGGATGGCCGCATCGTCGAAACAGGGCAGGTCGTCATGCACAAGCGATCCGCAATGGAGCAGTTCGATGGCCGCCGCTGCACCCTCGGCGACGGCCCAGTCGCCACCGCCACAGGCCTCGGCCACTGCTAGGCAAAGTCGTGGCCGCACGCGCATGCCGCCTGGGAAAACCGCGTGCCGCAACGCCGCCGCCAGCCCGGGGGGACAGCCGGCGTTTACGGCGTCGAGGGCCGCCTCTAGCGCCCCTTCAATCTGAGGTAGGGATTTCATCGCTTCGCCCCTCCGCTACTGTCAATCTTACTTGTCATTTGTGACTGTCAACCATAATGGACGGTTGCGTCAACAGGATCTGGACGTGATGGATGAATGAGCGCGTCGTCGTGATCGGGGCCGGCATGGGAGGACTGGCTGCAGCCATCCTGCTCGCCGCACGGGGGCTCGATGTTCTGGTTCTGGAAAGGGCGGAGACGCCTGGGGGGAAGCTGCGTCAGGTGGGCGCCGGTGCCTCGCGCATCGACGCGGGACCCACGGTTTTCACCATGCGCTGGGTCTTCGAGGAGATTTTCGCCGCCGCCGGGGCGCGGCTCGACGATCACCTGCCCCTCACCCGCGCGCAGGTGCTCGCGCGTCACGCCTGGCCCGACGGCAGCACGCTCGACCTCTTTGCCGACCGCGCCGCTTCGGCGGAAGCTATCGGCCGCTTCGCCGGTGCGTCCGAGGCACGCGGCTTCATTGCATTCGCCGAGCGCGCGGCCCGCATCTGGCGCACGCTCGAAGCCAGCTTCATCCGCGAGGACCGGCCGAGTGTGCTCGACCTCGTCGCCCGCGCGGGCGCCCGAGACCTCATGGGCATCAGCCCCTTCACGACGCTCGATCGTGCTCTCGGCGAGCATTTCCGGGATGCGCGCCTGCGGCAGCTCTTCGGCCGCTACGCGACCTATTGCGGCTCATCCCCTTACGCCGCGCCCGCGACGCTCATGCTTGTCGCGCATGTGGAGAGCGAGGGCGTCTGGTCGGTCGACGGCGGCATGTATCGCGTGGCGCAGACGCTGGCGGCGCTGGCCGAGAGGCTGGGCGCCGGCATCCGCTACGGTGTTCCGGTCAGCCGAATCACCCGGCACGGCGGCCGCGCCAGCGGCGTCGTGCTCGAGGATGGCGAGACGATCCCGGCGCGCGCCATTATCTGCAACGGCGACAGCAACGCGGTCGCGACTGGGCTCTTCGGCGATCTCGGGGCGCCCGTGAGGCCGACGACCCGCGCCGAACGCTCGCTCTCCGCGCTGACCTGGGCGACCGAAGCCACGCCGCAGGGTTTCCCGCTCCTCCGCCACTCGGTTTTTTTCTCCGCCGACTACCGAGCCGAATTCGAGTCGCTGAAGCGCGGCAGGCTGCCGGAACAGCCTACCGTCTATATCTGCGCGCAGGACCGCGCAGATGCGGGTGCAGCGGAGCCTGCTCAGCCCGAGCGCCTTCTATGCCTCGTTAATGCTCCGGCGGACGGAGACGCCGGCAAACCCACTCAGGAGGAGATTGCACGATGCGGCGAGCGGACCCTGGCGCAGCTGCGCCGCTGCGGCCTCAACCTGACCTTCGATCCGAACCGGACGGTGACGGCGGGTCCGGCGGAGTTCGCAGCCCTATTTCCAGCGACGGGGGGCGCGCTCTACGGCCCGAGCGCGCACGGCTGGGCGGCGTCCTTCCGCCGGCCGGGAGCGCGGACGGGGCTGCCGGGCCTCTATCTGGCGGGGGGCAGCACGCATCCGGGTCCGGGCGTCCCGATGGCGGCCCTCTCGGGCCGGCTGGCGGCGTCGGCCCTGATGGCGGACCTCGCTTCGACCGCCCGGTCCCGCTGAACGGCTACGTCTGGTGGTACGTCGATGCGCTGAGCGCCGATGGCCGGCAGGGCATCACGCTCATCGCCTTCCTGGGCAGCGTCTTCTCGCCCTATTACGCGTTCCGCCGCCGACGCGGCGCGATGGTGGACCCCCTCGCCCATTCGGCGCTGAACGTCGTACTCTATGGACAGCCGGGCCGTTGGGCGATGACCGAGCGTGGCCGCGCCCAGGTGACGCGCGACGCCCGCAGCCTCACGATCGGGCCGAGCAGCCTGCGCTGGGATGGTGCCACGCTCGTCATCTCTGTCCGCGAGACGGGCGTGCCCCTACCCCGGCCGATTCGCGGCGAGGTGCGCGTGACGCCGGAGGCGCTGACGGGCTTTTCGGCGACGCTGGACGACGCCGGCCGGCATCGCTGGCGCCCCATCGCTCCGCGTGCGCGGGTCGAGGTGGCCTTCGACCGGCCCGGTCTCTCTTGGATCGGCACCGGGTATCTCGACAGCAACGATGGCGACGAACCACTGGAGCGCGGCTTCAGGCGCTGGGACTGGTCCCGCGCAAGCCTTGGCGGCGGCGAGACCGCGATCCTCTACGACACCTTCCCACGCCACGGCGCCGAACGCGGCATCGCCATCCATGTCGACCAAGCCGGGCACGTGTCCCCGTTCGAGCCACCGCCCTTGCTGGCTTTAGCGAAAACTGCATGGCGTCTGCCGCGCTTCACCCGCGCCGAACTCGGGTCCGAGGCGGTCGAGGCTCACATCCTGCGCACGCTGACCGATGCCCCGTTCTACGCACGGTCGGTGCTGCACACCCGACTCCTGGGCCAGCGCGCCGAGGCGATCCACGAGAGCGTGGACCTGGGGCGCTTTGCCGCGCCCTGGACGCAGTTCATGCTTCCGTTCCGGATGCCGAGACGCTCGCGGTAAAGCTGGGCGTTCCCGGTTGAAGGCGCGCCTCCCTCGCGCCACCTGAGGGTCATGAACCGAACCAGCTCCGCCGCGATCGCCGTTACCGCAGTGCTGTGCGCCGCAACCTTGGGAGCGCGTCATGGACCGCAGCAGCCGCGAACGGCGCTTTGGTATGCCTTGTTGCGCAAGCCCCGCTATACGCCGCCCGGTCCGGCCATTGGTGCGACCTGGGGAGTGTTGGAGGTTCTGCTGGTCGCAACCGGCTATCGTCTCCTCCACCAGCCTCCAAGTTCGACCCGCGACAAGGCTCTGGGTGGCTGGGTTTGCAGCCTGATCGGGCTCGCGGCCTTCCCCTGGCTGTTCTTCAAACGCAAACGCCTGGGCATGAGCACCGCCGCCTCGGCGGCCATGCTCGCCGCAGCGACAGGCACCGCCGCCCATGCGCGCACGATCGACACTCCGGCCGCCGTGATGACCCTGCCGTTGCTCGGCTGGCTGGGCTTCGCGACCTTGCTGAACGGCGACCTGTACCGCCGCAACAGTTGACGCCTCGCGCAGGGCCGCGGACCAGGAACACCTGCCTGTCCGTGCGTCCCGGCTTTGGACTTTCGCGCGTGCCCATCTGCGCACACGCTGAAGAGAGGCTTCCGATCCGCTGAAGTCGGTCGGATGTGGCCAACAAGCGCTTTCGTGCGAGTTCTTAAGCCGACCTCGCTGCACATCTTCCCGCGCCCCTAAAACTGATAGTGACGTGATCTAAAGACACTACCCTGCGGACGCGCGGCGCTGCCGATGCGACTTGCTCAGGATCGCCAGGCCCGCGAAGTCGTCGCCAAGATGTGATGCATCCAGCTGCGCCACTCCAGCAGAAAGTCACAAATAGCACCAAGACGAATCTGCAACGTTCTCCGGTTACATCAAGACGGGTCTGCTGAAAGCATTTGTAACCAAACTCCCTGAGCCACTCGCATCCTCCTGTGTTACGGAAGCGACTATGCCGCCACTGCTATCTGTTGCCCGAACTGGTCCCGTAAAGGGTGGCGCCACCGTCTCCGCCGAGGGCGCCGAACACTCCAAGTTTATTGAGCGCGCAAATATGCGGTTCTTCCTCCTTGCGGCTCTTGCGTTTTGTCTTGTTTGGACGAGCGCTGCAGAAGCATCGGCTCCCCCACCCTCGGTGACCGCCACGCATGTCGTCGAGCGTCCGGTTTCGACCAACCAGCGTTACATCGGGCACGCTGCGGCGATCCAGTCTGTGAAGCTGGTCCCGCGCGTCACGGCCTTCATAGATGACGTGCCTGTGAAGCAAGGTAGCCACGTTAAGGCCGGGGAAGTTCTGTTCAAGCTTCAGACCGCGCAGTACGAGGCCGCGCTAAAAACAGCAGAAGCTAATCTGGCATCCGCGAATGCCGCGCTGTCAGACGCGAACATCACGTATCAACGCTCAAGTCACCTCAACAGGAGCGGTTTCTCCCCCGCGTCGACGGTGGATCAGGACATAGCCACACGCAACGAGGATGAGGCCAAGGTGCTCGCGGCCACGGCATCGCTCCAGCAGGCAGAACTGACCTGAGCTACTGCACGATCCGCGCGCCCATCTCCGGCCGGATCGGTCGCGTCATGCTCACGAAAGGCAATCTCGTCACGCCATCCACCGGGGCGCTTGCTACCATCAATCAGCTCAACCCGATCCGCGTGGTCTTCGCTGTGCCGACCGATAGCGAACTCCTCAGTGTCAGCCACGTTACGTCCCAGGCGGCCGGCGGTGGCGGAAACCCCGACTTCAAGATCAGCCTCGAGCTACCCAATGGAACATCGTTCAGTCACACCGGCACCATCTCGTTCTATGACAATCAGGTCGATCAATCGACGGGAACCGTGAACGTATACGCCGACTTTCCAAATCCGCATGGGCGGCTGCTACCGGGTGCCTATGTCTCTGTCATCGTCAGTCCGGCGAATCCAGAAGAAGCCCTGATCGTGCCCGTGGCTGCGGTGCAGACGGACCAGAGCGGCTTTTTCGTGCTTGTCGTCGGCACCGACGGCAAAGTCGAAAAACGGGCGGTGACGCTCGGTCAGCAGGTGGCGCAGGACTACATCGTGAAGTCCGGCTTGAAAGCCGGCCAGGACGTGATCGTCAACGGCATCCAGAAGGTGAGGGTTGGTGAGAAGGTAAGCGTGACATATGCCGAGACCGAGGCCGCGCCGAGTGCCGACAATACTGCGACGGCGGCCGACCAATAGCCATGTTCTCAGGCTTTTTCATCCATCGTCCGAATTTTGCGATTGTCATTGCCGTCGTCATCACGCTGGCCGGGCTGCTCTCGCTATCGGCGATTCCGGTCTCCCAGTACCCGAACGTGACACCGCCTCAGGTCAAGATCAGCATGACCTATCCGGGCGCGAGTGCTCAAACCATCGTGAACTCGATTGCGGAGCCGATCGAGGAGCAGGTCAATGGCGTCCCCGGCGAACTCTACATGCAGAGTTCCAGCGCAAGTTCCAGTACCTACTCGCTCACCGTGACTTTCGGGCTAGATACCGACCCCGACATCGATCAGGTAAACGTCCAAAACCGAGTTCAAATTGCCGAAGCCCGGCTGCCGCCGGAAGTCCAGCGGGAAGGCATCACGGTCAAAGCTGCCTCCAGTAACTTCGTGCTCGCCGTCAATCTCTACTCTCCCGACAAGTCGCTCAGCCAGCTCAAGATCTCCAACTACGCCTACATGCACCTGCAGCAGATCGTTGCCCGCATCCAAGGCGTGGGCGACACCCAGATCTTCGGTGAACGTGAATACGCCATGCGGGTCTGGCTGAACCCGATCAAGATGACAGGCCTCGGGATCAGCACACCCCAGGTTGTAGCCGCCATTCAAGGCCAGAACGCGCAGGTATCGGCCGGACAGATCGGCGAACCGCCGACGCCCGGTGATCAGCAACAGCAGCTGACGGTCCTTGCACCTGGAGAGCTCACGACCGTCAAGCAGTTCAAGAACATCGTCATTCGGACGAACCCGAACGGTGGCGTCGTCCGTCTCTCCGATATTGCAAAGGTCGAACTGGCCTCACAGCAGTACACCACGGGCTCGGAACTCGACAACCTGCCGTCGGCCACGCTCGCCGTCTATCAAGCCCCGGGCTCCAATGCCCTTGCGGTTTCAAATGCGGTCGAGAAGGCCGTTGCCGGCATGGCGAAGCAATTCCCGAGCGGGCTGAAATACACGATCGTCTACAACGCCACGAACTTCGTGCGCGCCAATATCGGCGAAATCCTCCGTACCCTCGCCATCACGCTTGTTATCGTCGTGGGCGTCGTCTTCACGTTTCTGCAGGACTGGCGGGCAACTATCATCCCGACGATTGCCATTCCGGTCTCGCTCGTCGGCGTCTTCGCGATCCTCTACCTGCTCGGCTACTCCGCCAATACCATCGACCTCTTCGCGATCGTGCTCGCCATCACGCTCGTGGTCGATGATGCGATCGTCGTCGTTGAAAACGCGACACGCAACTTGGAGGAGAACCCCGACCTCACTGTCGCGCAGGCGACCGAGCGTGCGATGGCCGAGATCACCGGCCCGGTCGTCGCGACGACACTCATTCTCGTCGCTGTCTTCGCCCCTGTGGGCTTCATATCGGGTCTTACTGGCGCTCTCTACCGGCAGTTCGCAGTGACGATCTCTGTCTCCGTCGTCATCTCCGCGGTCAACGCCCTGACCCTGAGCCCTGCGCTCTGTGCGCTCATGCTGCGGCCGCCGACCCCTACCCGTTTCATCGGCTTCCGCTGGTTCAACCGCGGCTTCAGCTACGCGCGGGACCGCTACGGCGATGCCGTGGTCTTCCTGTCACGGCGGCTTGTGCTGGCTGTCCTCGGCCTCGGCGTCGTGTTCGGCGGCTCCTACCTGCTGTTCCGCGCTACCCCCTCCGGCTTTCTGCCGACGGAGGATCAGGGCTACTTCCTGCTCAACGTCCAACTGCCGGACGGTGCCTCCCTCAATCGGACCAACGCGGCGATCGACAAGGTCAGCAAGATGCTCCGTAAGACGCCGGGGATCGCACATGTCATCGGCGTCTCTGGCTTCAGCATCGTCACCAGTGCGCAGGAGGCAAGCGGCGGCCTCATGATTGCGATCCTGCAGCCATGGGACAAGCGCGGACCTTCCGAAACGGCGTCTGCCTTGTTGGCAAAGCTCAAGCCGAAGCTTGATGCAATACCATCCGCGGATATCGCGGCCTTCAACCCGCCGGCGATCCCGGGCGTCAGCGCCACGGGCGGCATCAACTTCGTGCTCGAGGCGCAGAACGGCGAATCGTATCAAAAGCTCGCCTCGGTCTCACGCGGCCTGATACTGGCCGCGAACCAGAAGAAGCAGATCAGCTCCGCCTTCTCGGGGTTCTCGGACAGCGAGCCGCAAGTGCTCGTCACAGTCAACCCGGAGCGGGCCGAGCTTCTGGGCGTGTCGCCAAGCGCCGCCTACCAGACGCTTCAAGCCTATCTCGGCTCCCAATTCGTCAACGACTTCAACTACGACAACTTCGTGTTCCAGGTGATCGTTCAGGCCGCGCCAAGATTCCGGAACACGATCAGCGACATCGACCAACTCTATGTTCCGAGCACGAACGGCACGCTGGTTCCGATGACGAGCATCGCGAAGGTTCGCGTCGTGCAAGGCGCGAACGCTTTGGTGCTCTACAACCTTTATCCCAGCGTCCTGATCAACGCGACGGCTGCACCAGGCTACAGCGACAGCCAGGCGATCGCGGCGATGGAGGCGGCGGCGGCAAAAGCCCTGCCGAAGGGGTTCGGCTACGAGTGGACGGGCATGACATATCAGCAACTTCTGGCGGCGGGACAGGAAGGGTCTGCCTTCCTCTTCGCCGTGGTCTTCGCCTTCCTGTTCCTCGTGGCCCTGTATGAAGGTTGGTTCCTGCCCTTCGCCGTGATCTTGCCGGTGGCCTTTGCGGTGCTGGGCGGACTGACCGCGCTATGGTTGCGACACATGCCGCTCGACGTGTATGGCCAGGTCGGGCTCGTGCTGCTGATCGGCCTTGCGGCCAAGAACGCCATCCTGATCGTGGAGTTCTCGAAGGACCGTCTGGAAGCGGGCGACGGCACGATCGAGCGTGCGGCGGAGGAAGGGGCACGGGCCCGCTACCGGCCGGTGATGATGACCGCCCTCGCCTTCATCATTGGCGTCATCCCGCTGGTCATCGCGACCGGCGCGGGCGCGGGCGCGCGGCAATCCATCGGCACCACGGTTTTCGGCGGCATGATCATCGCGACTTTTCTCGGCATCCTGTTCATCCCGCCGCTGTTCGTGATCACCGAAAGGCTCACCGAACGTCTATCGCGCAAAGGCCGCCGCAAGCACACGAAGCGACAGGAGAAAGTCGACGCCGACTGAACAGGCGGCGTCGCTTCACGTCTAAAGATCGAGGCTCTGCGGCAGAATGACGAGATCGCGCACCGTGACGGTGCGTGGCCGTGTCACCATGAACATGACGGCGGCGGCGACCTCGACCGGCTGCATAAGGCTGCCCGATGCAAGCGCCTCCTCCATCTTCGCCTGCGGCCAGTCCTTCAATAGCGCCGTGACAACCGGTCCTGGCGCTACGCCGCCTACGCGAATGCCATGCGGCGCCACCTGCCGCCGCACCGTGTGGATGAAGGCCTGAACGGCATGTTTGGAGGCCGTGTAGATCGGCTCCCAGACCACCGGCACGAGGCCGGCCACCGAACTTGTAACCACAATGTCGCCCGTCTTGCGCTCGATCATGTGCGGCAGCACGGCGTGGATGGAGCGAAACACCGCGTTGACGTTGAGATTCAGCATGCGGTCCCACGCGTCCGGATCTCCTTCGGCGACGAGACCGCCGATATAGGACCCGGCATTCGCGTGAAATATGTCGAGCTTCCCGGCGAGATCCAGAATACGCGGCATCATCGTCGCCACGCTCGCGGGGTCGGTGAGGTTGACCACCAGCGGCATGGCATCCGGTCCGAGTTCAGCGCAGAGCGTGCCGAGCCGATCCTCGTTCATGTCGATCAGCACGACCCGCGCGCCCGCATCGAGAAAGGCTTTCGCGCATTCGAGGCCGATGCCCGATGCCGCGCCCGTCACCGCCGCGACTTTGCCTGCCAACTCCTCCGTCATGTCATCCTCTTATGTCGTGGCGCCAGGGCGCATCGGTTGGTTGCAGACGTCTTACGCACGGCCATGAGACGCGCGGGAGCGGCGGGCAAGGGAGTCGACAATGACGGCAATCGCCAGCACGCCGCCGGTGATCATGTAGCGAAGCGAGGACGACAGGTCGAGCAGCGTCAGGCCGCTCGCGATCGCCTGGATCACGATGATGCCGAGCAATGCGGAATAGGCGCTCCCCCGACCTCCGAAGAGGCTGGTGCCGCCGATCACGGCAGCCGCGATCGCGTCGAGGTTCACGTCGCCCGTGCCCGCCTGCTGGCTTGCTGAGGCGAGGCGTGCGGATGCCAGAACACCGCCGACAGCCGCGAACATCGAGCAGAGCATGAATGCGCTGACATAGACGGCGCGGACATTGATGCCGGCCCGGCGCGCCGCCTCGCGGTTGCCTCCAACGGCCTTCATCGACCGCCCCCACTTGGTCCGGGTCAGGGCGTAGTTCAGCAGCACGACGAGCGCCAGGAAAAAGCCAAGCATCCAGGGCACGCCACGATCCCGGTTGAGATAGTAGACGCAAGCCTCCAGCAAGATGGTGAGCGCGAGCGCGCGCAACACGATCATGCTTGCGGTCTGCGCCGACAGATTGGCCTCGCGGCGTCGCTGTGCAGTGCGGAGCCCGGTCAGACAAAAGCCGAGGCCCGCTGCCGCCGCCAGCAGATACGCCAGGATGTGCGGCATGAAGGATGACTGCCCGAAGCTTACCAGCGCCGAGCCATAGGGCAGGTTGATCGAGCCGCTTTCGCCGAGGATATAGAGCTGAAGACCCAGAACGGCGAGCAGACCCGAAAGCGTCGAGACGAAGCTCGGCATGCCGAAGCGGTTGAACAACACTGCGTAGATGAGGCCGATCAGGCCGCCCGCGACGATTGCGGCGAAGATCGCCAGCGGCACCGGCCAACCGGTGTTGACCCAGAGCACGCCCACCAGCGCCGACGAGAAGCCGCTGACGGAGCCGACCGAAAGATCGATCTCGCCGACCATCAGGATGCAGACGATGCCGAGTGAGATTACCCCGATCGTCGATGAGTCGTACAGCAGATTGACGAGGTTGTTGCTGGATAGGAAGACGCTGTTGAGGCTCTCGAATACCGTGCAGATGATGATGAGCCCGACGACGACCGGAAGCGACCCCAGGTCGCCCGAACGGACCCGGTCGAGAAACGCACGGAGCGCGCCGCCGAAGCCGTCGCCATGCTTCAGCCGTTCGTCGGCGCGGTCGATCAGCTTACTCCCGCTCACGGCTGCACACCCTCCACTGACGGTCCTTTGGGGTTACGACGCGCGGAGCGCCGCGAGACGGCATTCTCCTGCGCACCGGTGATCGCGCTGACGAGTTCATGGTTGCTGGCATCTGGATAGAAAATGCCGTTGTTGCGTCCCAGCCGAAGCACGACGATGCGGTCGGCCACGGCACGCACGTCCTCCATGTTGTGACTGATCATGACGACGCCGAGGCCACGGTCGCGCACGCGCTCGATCAGGTCGAGAACCTCGGCCGTCTGGGCAACGCCGAGAGCGGCCGTCGGCTCGTCGAGCAGAATGAGTTTCGGCTCCAGCAGCAGCGACCGGGCGATCGCGACCGTCTGCCTTTGACCACCCGAGAGCGAGGCGACCGTTTCGCGCACGCTCGGGATCCGCGCGGACAATTCATTCAGAAGGGTCCAGGCCTTGATCTCCATAGAGACCTCGTCGAGCGCATAGGGCGATGCCTCGCGACCGAGAAAGATATTGCCGACCACATCGAGATTCTCGCAGAGGGCGAGGTCTTGGAATACGGTTGCAATCCCAAGCGAGAGCGCCGCGCCCGGGTCCGCAAGCGTCACCTCCCGCCCCTGAAACGTGATGGTGCCGGCGCTTGGCGCATGGACGCCGGCGAGGATTTTCACCAGCGTCGACTTGCCGGCTCCGTTGTCTCCCACCAGGGCGACCACTTCCCCGGCATGGATGTCGAGTTCGATGTCGTTCAAGGCGGAGACGGCGCCGAAGTGCTTTGAGATGCCGCGCAGGCTGAGCACCGTCTCGCTGCGCTTCGGCTGTTCACCATCATGATCCGTCATCCACGCATTCCCCCTCGAGGAGATCAAGAAATGGCCGGCGCCTCGCCTCAGGTGCCGGCCAGGGCGATCAGGGCGTGATACCGAGCTTCTTGCATCCTGCCGCATAGCGTCCGGTGCAAAGCACGGAAGCGGGCTCGATCGGCTTGCCGTTCACGTCCTTGTCGACGATCTCGGCCTTGAGGTTGTGCGCGGTCACCAACGTCGGCGTAAAGAGCTCCGTCGGCGTTCCAAAGAGCGTCGCAGTGCTTGTCGGCGTCTGCCCCTCGAGCAGCGCCACGGCCACCTTCGCGGCGGCAGCAGCGACGATTTCGCTAGGCTTCGAGATCGTGTTGTACTGGTCGCCGGCGATGATGAGCTGCAGCCCGGCGATGGTCGCGTCGTTGCCGGTGACCGGCGGCACGGGATTGACGCCCGCCGCCTTGAAGGCAGCGATCGTGCCACCCCCAGTGCCGTCGTTTGCCGCGACAACACCCACGATCTTGCTGCCGAAGCGTGAAATCTGGCCAGACACCCACTGCTGTGCCTTGGACGGCAGCCAGTCGGGCGTATCGTACTCGGCGAGCGTCTTGTAGGAGCCCGTGGCGAGCCCTTCGTGAATACCCTTCTTGATGAGGCCGGCCGCCGCGTCAGTCGGCGAGCCATTGACCTCCAGCACGCCGCCGCTCGTCGGCGCGTTGATTGCCTTAAGATGCTGCACGAGCGACTGCGCGATCATCTTGCCGATCTGCTCGTTGTTGAAGGATACATAGTAGTTTGCCTGGGCGGAGGGGATCGGCCGGTCATAGGCGATGACCTTGATCCCCTGCGACTGCGCCATATGCACGAGGGAGGCGGCCGCCGTGGAATCGACGGGGTCGAGGACGATGGCCTTCGCCCCCTGCGAGATGACCGAGTTGAACTGTTGCTGCTGGCGCGATGCGTCGCCATCGGCGTTCTGATAGAGAACGGTGCAGGTTGGGCAGAGGATCTTCATCTCCCGCACGAAGCCCGGACGGTCGTGCTCCTCATACCGTGTCGATCCTTCGTCCGGCATGAGGAAGGCGACTTTCACGTGCGAGATCCCGGCCGCGTCGGCGGAGACGGGGTGCATCACGAACGGTGCTACGGCCAGCGCGACTGCGCCGATCGACTTCAAGACGGTCCTGGCATTCATGGAGATCACGATATCCTCTTGGCGTTTCTGGTTTTGAATTGAGGTCGAACGCTCGGCGGCCTTCCGGTCAAGCGCCCGCCGCCCGCAGCTGATGCGACCGTTCTGCGTCCTGCGGCTGCAGACGATGCTGGTCGTTCTCCCGATGACGGCTGCGGTAGTGGCTCGGGGTCATGTGCGTCAGCGCCTGAAAGCGCTTGTTAAAATTCGAGATGTTGTTGAAGCCGACATCAAAGCAGATATCGGTGATGAGCCGCTCCGAGGTCGTCAGCAGGTGGCAGGCCCGGTTGATGCGGAGACTGTTGACGTAGCTCGTGAAGGTCATCCCAGTCTGGCGATGGAAGGCGCGGGAGAAGGCGCTGGGCGTGTATCCGCTCAGTGCCGCAAGCTCGGTTTCCCGAAGATCGAAGGCAAGATTGCGGGCGATGTGATCCAGCACATGGTTCAACGGCTGCGTCATGTACACCGAAGGCTGCACGCGGTAGCCGACGCTCGCGAGCATGCGGCGCTCCTTGTCGCGCAGCAGTTCCTCGATGATCTGCATGAATGCCGCGGGGCGCGACAGCCTGTCGCCCGCCAGCATTCGGCGCATCAGCGGCCCGATGGCATCGCTTGCCGTGGCCGAAAATTCAAGGCCGCGCTGTGACTCATCAACAAGGCGGGGTAGGTCGAGGCCCGGGAAGAGCAGTCCGCAGGTCTCGATGAAGCCCGCGCCGAATTGCAGCACGATGCAGCGTTGCGGGATGGTCACGTTCGGCGCCACATCGCTGAGCCAGTTATGAGGCAAGTTGGGCCCCGTCATCACGAGGTTGCCGGGTGCGAACGCACCGATATAGTCGCCGACGAAGACGCGACCGCTCGTCGCGGTGATCAGGTGGATTTCGAGTTCGGGGTGGAAGTGCCAGCGCACGGTGCGGAACGGATAGCCATGTGTCCAGACTTTGAAGGGCTCGCCTTCATCGACGACGATGATTTCCAGTTCCGGCTGGCCCATGACCGTCAGCCGCCGCGGGCGTGAGAGAAGCCGACAAAGCCGCAGCGTCCGGCCAAAATCCGATGATTCATTGCTTCCCCCTGCGGCGCGCCTTGGCCGAAGCCTGACGTCGTCTGCTTATTCTTCGCAGAAGATAGCCTTGCAGTCGGGGCAGCACATCTTCTTTGTGGTGCGTGAACTGATACTATTTTGCCCCAACGGCCGTTTTCCATCGCCGGACGCAGGGCAAACGGCATCCAACTGTGCAGCCGCGGAAAAGTTCCGATGATCAGGAGAATTGGCGGAGGGGATGAGATTCGAACTCACGGTACAGGTTGACCCTGTACAACGGTTTAGCAAACCGCCGCCTTCAGCCACTCGGCCACCCCTCCGCCGGGAGAAGCAAACCAGTCACACGGCGTTTGCCCAGCCCTTCTAGCGACCGCCCTGCGCCGGGTCAATCAGCCCTGACCTAGCGCCGGCATCGGCCCTAAAGCTTCCGCTTCAAGGCCTCGTTCACGAGCGCCGGGTTGCCCTTGCCCGCCATCGCCTTCATCACCTGGCCCACGAAGAAGCCGAATAGCTTCTCCTTGCCGGCCTTGTATTCGGCCAGCTTGTCCGGGTTCGCCGCCAAGACCTGGTCCACCGCCCCGTCGATCGCGCCAGTATCCGTCACCTGCCGCAGGCCCCGCGCCTCTACGATGGCGGCGGCGGTCTCGCCCGTCTCCATCATCGCCTCCATCACCTCCTTGGCGATGCGCCCGTTGATCGTCGCATCCGCCAGCAGGTCCAGTAGGCCGCCGAGGCCCTCGGCCGAGACCGGGCTGTCCTCGATCCCCCGGCCCATCCGGTTCAGACCGGCGAAGAAATCGCCCAGCATCCAGTTCGCGGCGATCTTCCCGTCCCGCCCGCGCGCCACGGCCTCATAGAAATCGGCCGTCGCCTGTTCCATCACCAGCACGCCCGCGTCATAGGCGGGCAAGCCATACTGGCTCATGAAGCGCGCCTTCTTGGCGTCGGGCAGTTCGGGCAGATGCGTCGCCAGCTCCTCCACCCACTCCTGCTCGATCACCAGCGGTAGCAGGTCCGGATCGGGGAAATAACGATAGTCGTGCGCATCCTCCTTCGATCGCATCGACCGGGTCTCGCCCCGGCTCGGGTCATAGAGCCGCGTCTCCTGCCGGACCTCGCCGCCCGCTTCCCAGATCTCCACCTGACGACGCGCCTCGGCCTCGATCGCCTGCATGACGAAGCGCACGGAGTTCACGTTCTTGATCTCGCAGCGGGTGCGGAAGGGCTCGCCGGCTTTGCGGACCGAAACGTTCACGTCGGCGCGCATGGACCCCTCCTCCATGTTGCCGTCGCAGGTGCCGAGGTAGCGCATGATGGTGCGCAGCTTGCGCAGGTAGGCGCCCGCCTCCTCCGGCGTGCGCATGTCAGGCTCGCTGACGATCTCCATCAGTGCCACGCCCGCGCGGTTGAGGTCGATGAAGGACTGGCTTGGATGCTGGTCGTGCATCGACTTGCCGGCGTCCTGCTCCAGATGCAGGCGCGTAACGCCGATGGGCCGGATGGCGCCGCTCTCCAGCTCGATCTCGATGACACCCTTCCCCACGATGGGGTGGGCGAACTGGCTGATCTGATAGCCGGCCGGAAGATCGGCGTAGAAGTAGTTCTTGCGGTCGAAACGGCTGACGAGGTTGATCTCCGCCTTCAGCCCGAGGCCGGTCCGCACCGCCTGCGCCACGCATTCGCGGTTGATCACCGGCAGCATGCCAGGGAAGGCCGCATCGACGAAGCTCACCTGGCTGTTCGGCTCGGCGCCGTACTCGGCCGAGGCGCCGCTGAAGAGCTTGGCCTTGGACACGACCTGGGCATGCACTTCCAGCCCGATCACCAGCTCCCAGGGGCCGGTGCTGCCCTCGATGACATACGTGGATTCGGGGGCGCTCATCGTCCTGCCTCCATGCGGATCGCGGGTTTCGCCGAAAACTCCGCGGCCTGTTCCAGCACCGAGCCCACCGCGAAGACCGTCTCCTCGTCGAAGTGCCGCCCGATCACCTGCAGGCCGAGCGGCAGGCCGTCGCCATCGACGCCCGCCGGGACCGATATCCCCGGCACGCCGGCAATGGAGGCCGGCACCGTGAAGACGTCGTTCAAGTACATCTGCACCGGGTCGTCGTTCTTTTCCCCAAGGGCGAAGGCCGCGGAAGGCGCCGTCGGCGTCAGCAGCGCGTCGACACGTTCGAAGGCGTCCGTGAAGTCGCGGAGGATCAGCGCCCGCACCTTCTGCGCCTTGAGGTAATAGGCGTCGTAATAGCCGGCCGAGAGCACGTAGGTGCCGATCAGGATGCGCCGCCGCACCTCGGCCCCGAAACCCGCCGCGCGCGTTTCCTCGTAGAGATCGGTGAGGTCGTTCGCCGGCACGCGCAGGCCGAAGCGCACGCCGTCATAGCGCGCGAGGTTGGAGGACGCCTCGGCCGGCGCCACGATATAATACGTGGCGAGGCCGTATTTCGTGTGCGGCAGGGAAACATCGACGATCTCAGCCCCAGCCTCGCGCAGCCATGCGATCCCCTGGGTCCAGAGCGCCTCGATCTCCGCCGGCATGCCGTCCGAGTGGTATTCGCGGGGAATGCCGATGCGCAGGCCGCGCACGCCCCGCCTGCAGGCGGCCGCATAGTCGGGCACCGGGCGGTTGACGCTGGTGCTGTCCTTGGGGTCGTGGCCCGCCATGGAGCCGAGCAGGATCGCGGTGTCCTCGACGGTCCGCGCGAAGGGCCCCGGCTGGTCGAGCGAGGACGCAAATGCCACGACGCCGAAGCGGGAGCAGCGGCCATAGGTCGGCTTCATGCCAACGATGCCGCAGAAGGACGCCGGCTGGCGGATCGACCCGCCGGTATCGGTGCCCGTGGAGGCGAGCGCCATTCCCGCCGCGACCGCCGCCGCCGACCCGCCGGAGGAGCCGCCCGGCACCAGCTGCGTATTGGCGCCGCGCCGCTGCCAGGGATTGATGGTGGCACCGAAGGCCGAGGTGGTGGTCGAGGAGCCCATGGCGAACTCGTCGAGGTTGGTCTTGCCGAGGAACACCGCCCCATCCCGCAGCATGTTGGCGGTGACGGTGCTCTCATAGGGCGGCACGAAGGGCTCCAGGATGCGGCTCGCCGCCGTCGTCCTGACGCCCTTGGTGCAAAACAGATCCTTGATCGCGACCGGCAATCCGGTGAGCGGGCCGCCCTCCCCGCGGCCGAGCGCCGCATCGGCGGCGTCGGCCTGGGCCAGCGCCTGCTCGGGCGTGACGGTGATGAAGGCGTGCAGCTCGGGCTCCAGCGCGTCGATGGCGGCGAGATGCGCTTCGGTCAGTTCGCGCGCCGAAATGCGGCGGGCGCGCAGCGCGTCCCGCGCAGTGGCCAGGGTGAATTCGAGCGTCATGTTATTCGACAACCTTCGGCACGGTGTAGAAGGGCCCGGAGTGGGCGGGCGCGTTGGCGAGGACAGCCTCGGTCTGGTCGCCGTCGGTCACCACGTCCTCGCGCATGGTGAGCGTTGCGGAACCGACGGAGGCCAGCGGATCGACACCCGAGACATCGACCTCGTTCAACTGTTCGATCCAGCCGAGGATCGCGCCAAGTTCGGATTGGAGTTGCGCCACATCCTCATCGGCCAGTCGGATGCGCGCCAGCCGGGCGATGCGGCGGACGGCGGCGGGGTCGAGGGCAGCGGATGCGGAGGACATGGAGAGAGACGGTCCTTGGGGTTTACGAAGCGGCGGACCATAAAGGCGGCCATGGCAGTCATCAACTTGCAGGACCTTTGCGCTGGGCTCGGACGTGAGGAGCGGCTGATCGGTCTCGACCCAGGGTCGAAGACGATCGGCGTGGCGCTCTCCGACGTGCGGCTGAAGGTCGCAAGCCCCTATGGCACGATTAGGCGCGGCAAGCTCGCGGGGATTGCGGCCGAGCTGCACCGTCTGGCTGCGCGGGAGGAGGCAGGCGGGCTGGTGATCGGCCTGCCTCTGGCCTCCGACGGTCGCATGGGGCCGGCGGCACAGGCCGCGCGCGACTGGGCCTGGGCGATCTCGGACGCGGTCGGTCTTCCGGCGGCGCTCTGGGACGAGACGCTGACGACATCCGAGGTGCATGAGTTGCTCATCGGGGCCGATATCAGCCGCAAGCGCCGGGCGGCGGTCGTGGACCGCATGGCCGCCGCACGTATCCTTCAGTCGGCGCTCGATTCGCGCGGGTAGGTCCAGCCAGCGCAGCAGGTGACGGTGACCCCCACCGGTGTGTCGCGACTGCGGGTGCCGGTGAGAATAACGCGCCGCAGGTTGAGCGGCAGTGTCGCAGGTAGATCGCCCGCGACAAGGACCGTCGCCTCGGCCTCGTTCGAGGCACGCCCCCTCGTCGCGCTCAGCGCATGCGGCAGCCAGACAGGTGCCGGCCCCTGCACGAGCAGGCGATCGTCGGGACGGAGGTCGGCTTCCAGCAACAGCCCGGCCGCGACTCGCGCCGATGGAAATCCAGGGCCGGCGAAACGCAGGATGAGACGGGCGGCGGTCGCCGGATCGCCCTCTGCCCAGCGCCGGATCGCGGCCAATGGCTCATCCGGCCGCGTCAGCCGAAGCCCGTGCACGGCGCGAAGCCAGTGGAGGAACGCGGCCGAATTGCTCGTGGCTTGGCGCTCCGCTGCCGCATCGGCGAAGAGGCCGGGCTCAGCCATGCGCGACGATCGAGCGGATAGCGGGTGGGGAGGGCTTGATCATGTCATCCGGGGACGTCTATATGCCGCCCACCCAAGGCGGGGCCATAGCTCAGTTGGGAGAGCGCCTGAATGGCATTCAGGAGGTCGTCGGTT
>JABBOH010000070.1 GCA_019351895.1 Pseudomonadota bacterium | reverse complement strand
TTCCCTTAGCTCGACCAGAAAACTCCACTCATTCGCCGGCTTGTTCAGACCTTCCTTAGTGACGGGCTGGTGGAGGCCGATCTGCGCTTCGCCGCCACAACCAGCGCGCAGACGGACTTTCAGGCAGTGAGCGGCGCCATCGAGCGTGCCCAGACCAGCCTGCCGCCCGGCGTGCAGCTTTTCACGCAGATCATGGGTAATGCCATCAACGAAGTGGCTGACTATGCGGTGCGCTTTGCCCCCGGCACCTCGCAGGCGGAAGTGGCGCGAGCGGTGGCGATGCGGCTGGTGCCGGCGCTTCGAGCGGTACCGGGCGTGCAGCTTGTCACCACCGCCGGGCTGGGAGGTGAGGCGATCTGGGTGCAGCCCGATCTCACAGCGATGGAGCAGGCGAGGGTCTCCGTGCACGCTTTGCAGCGGGCGCTGGCCGGGCAGACGATGTTGGTACCGGGTGGCTCGCTCAGTCTCGGCCACACTGATTCCCTCGTCACCTTTGGTAACGCACCCCGCGCCGCCGCGCTGGCGCAAGTGCCCGTGATGGGACCGCACGGCCCGATTCCGCTCGGGGTGCTGGCGCGCGTCGTTCACGGCACGGAGCCGGTGCATCAGCGCGAGTTGCTGGATGGCGAACCCGCGATCACGCTGGTCGTTTTCAAACAGCAGAATGCCTCCACACTCCCCGTCACCCAAGGGCTGGCGCGCGTCATCAAAGACGTGCCGTTACCAAGCGGCGTATCCGTCGTGCGGATTTACGATCAGGGCCATCTGGTCGGCGCGACGAGCGATGATCTGCGCCGCAACCTGCTGATTGGCGCGGTGCTGGCCATTGCCGGGCTGGTGGCCGTGCTGGGAGCGGGCAGCGGCGCCTGGCTGCTGGCCTTGTCCCTGCCCGTATCGCTACTGCTGGGCATCGCGGGGCTGTACGCCACCGGGCAGAGCCTCAACCTGCTCACCTTCGGGGCGATCATCGTGGCGCTGGGGCTGGTGGCTGATGACGCCATCATCGTGCTGGAGAGCATTTTTCACTGCTGGGAGGCTGGTGATGAGGCCTGGCCGGGCATCTGGCGCGGCCTACGGGAGATCATGGCGCCGGACATCATCGGCACGCTCACCACCATGCTCGTCTTCGTGCCGTTGCTTTTCACCGGCGGGTTGGCAGGGTTGTTCTGCGTGCCCTTCGCGCTCGGCATGATCTTCTCGCTCGGCGCTTCACTGCTGGTCTCGCTCACGCTGATCCCCCTAGGGCTAGGACTGTTGCCACGCCACGCGGTACGGCCTCCGCGCGCGGCGGATGCGCTGCTCACGCGGCTGATGGGCTGGAACCGCCGCCTCTTCCGCCTTGCACTGGCCTACCCCAGGGGCGCCGTGGTGGGCTGTGTGGCGCTGTTGCTCCTCAGCCTGGGGGCGATGAGTCTCGTCTCCGTCAATGTATTGCCCTTGCCGAACGAGGGCGTGCTGCTGGAGTCCTTCACCCTCGCGCCCGGCACCTCGCTGGCCGATGCCGATGCGTTGATGCGTCGCCTTTCCTCTCGGCTGGCGAAAGACCCTGCGGTAGCGCATGTCTTGGCGCGTATCGGCTCCGCCGCCGGATCCACCTATACCGAGCCCGCCTATGCGGGGGAGGTCACGATCCGCCTCAACTCCGGTACAGGCGGCGACAACCTGGATGAAATCGCCGACCGGGTGCTGAAGGAAACGCAATTTCCCTCGCTGCAGACTGGCATCGACACACCGACCATCGAGCGGCTGGGCGAAAGTTTGAACGGACTGCCGCAGCCCTTCGCGCTCGATCTGTTCGGCGATGATCTCAGCCAGCTGTCCGTCAGTGCCCACGCCATCGCGCAGCGGCTGAGCCGTGTGCCGGGCCTGAGTGACCTGTTCAACGATCAAGGCTACCCGGAGACAGAGATCAGCATCACTCCGCGCCCGGCCGCACTGGCAGCGGCGGGGATGACGCCGTCGGAGCTGAGCGGCCAGGTTTCCGCGCTGCTGGCCGGGCAGGTCGTGGCGGATTTACCTGATGGCGCTGCGCCGCTGCCGCTCTATCTGCGCCTGCCGGACCCACAACTGCTCTCGCTGGACGAGCTTCGCGCGCTGCCTGTCGGGCAAGCCGGCGCCACGCCCCTGGGCGCGCTCGCCGATGTGTCGCTCATCACCAGTCCCAACCAGTTCATGCATATCGATGGTGCCCGTGCGCTGGAGATTCTCGCCACCCCCACCACCGCGCCGAATCTCGCTATCGCTCAGGCGAAGCGCGCTCTGGCCGGTCTGACACTGCCGCCGGGCGAGCGAATTGCCTTCGGCGGGCTGTACCCGATGCTCGAGCAGGCGGCTTTGGGGCTCGGGATTGCGGCCGTTGCCGCCATCGTGTCGCTGGCTTGGGTATTGTTCCTGCGCTTCTCCGGGCGGCGCGTGCCGCTGCTGCTGCTGGCGCAGATCCCGCTGGCGATGACCGGCGGCGGGTTGGCGCTGGCGGTGAGCGGGTTGGGGTTGAACGGCATCGGGCTGATCGGTTTTCTGGCGCTGGCCGGGGTAAGCCTCAATCACGGCGTGGTGCTACTGGACCGTGCCCGGCGCAACGAAGCCACAGGCATGACAGCGGCAGACGCCGTGGACGAGGCGCTGGACGTCCGCTTCCGGCCAATCTTTCTCACCACCGTCGTGGCGATCCTTGGAATGCTGCCCACCGCCTTGGGTTTGGGTGCTGGTGCCGCGCCGGAACAGGGCTTGGCGGTGGTGATCGGCGGCGGCATCCTCTGGAGCGCGTTGCTTTGCACCAATTTGTTGCCAGCACTCTATCTGGCTGGGCGCGGCGGGCGGAAGGTGGACGAACAGCCATGAAGTGCGCTTGGCCATACATGGTTCGCTTGAGTGCCTTCAACTCGTTGATCTGACGCTCGGTTTGTCCGTTGCGCCAATCTCTCCGGATGGCGTTTCGTACCGCGTTCGATACAGCGACTGATGACCTTTACGAAACGATCATTTTGGCCAAATGGGTTCTGCTGAGACTCCAACTTCCGAGCTCGTCCGTCCGTTTAAACACTGGTCGCCGACGATTACCGGGATGCCGCGGCGACGAGCGGGTCCGCTGCGCTCTACGGATCGCCCCCTTCCACCTATGCTAAATATCTAGCCCGCCAGCGCGATCCGGCTCCGGCGCTCGCTCTCACAACGCTCGCGGTTTCTGGGCTTCTCGTTCACCCTCACAAAATGCTGCTGGCTAGACCTCGCCGGAATCATAGACGTGTGCGGGCGGATCTGCGCCGCACAAGAGGTGGACCGGCTAAGGCAAAACTCTCAGTTGATGCGTAAGGGTCATTGACACCCAGTTTGAATACGAGCAGCGTGGCTACATAAAGGAACTAAAGTTCCAAGTAATGAACAAAGTCGGGGAGGTCTCTCGTTTGAAGGTTCCTGCTCTCGGGAAGGGTGTTGCGCTTCTGGACGCAATCGCGCGCGAACCTGGCCTTGGGTTTACAGGCATCCAGGAGCGGCTCGGCCTGCCTAAGAGTTCAACGCATCATCTCATTTCTACGATGTGCGAACTCGGCCTGATTAAGCGGAGACCGTTGGGCGGGTATGGTTTGGGGCTCAAATTGTTGGAGCTTGCTGCCATTGCGAACGAAAGCAACGATCTCCAGCGGGAAGCAATGCCTCTACTTCGCGAGTTCGCGCAGCGGGTCCAACTCACCTGTCATCTTGGTGTTTTGGATCAGAGTGAAGCCGTCTATCTTGCACGGGTCGAGGGTGCGCGTGACATAGTCGTCAAATCTCATGTCGGCCAGAGATTCCCGGTGAACTGCAGCGCTCTCGGCAAGAGCCTGATCGCGTGGTTGGCGCCGGAACTGCTCGACGTCGTGATAGGGCGCCTCACTTTCGAAAAGCGGATGCCGAAGACAGTTGGGAACGCGGCGGATTTTCGTCTCCAGCTTGCCGATGTTCGGCACCGGGGTTGGGCGCTCGATGACGAAGAGCAGGCACCCAATTGCCGCTGCATTGCAGCGCCTATCCGCGATCGTGACGGCGTCGTGGTGGCCGCTATCAGTGCGGTCGGAACGCTCGAGCAAGTTGATGATAAACGTTTCGAGACGCTAGCAGCGCAAGTCATCCTGGCCGCAAGCGCGATATCTGAGTCCGTCTACAGTACAACCGCACAATCAACGACGCCGCCGAGATCACGAGCGGTCGAGAGCAGGGGGAAGGTCCGTTGAACATCGGATTCATCGGTTTGGGCGTCATGGGGCGCCCAATGGCAGAACATCTGATCAAGGCGGGGCATCGGGTTGCTCTCTCCAGTCGTTCCGGTGTGCCATCGGGCATGGTCGCCGGTGACGTTGTGCACTGCGAGACTGCCGCCGAAGCCGCCGCGGACGCCGAAATCATTATCACGATGGTGCCCGACACTGCCGACGTCGAAGCGGTTGTGTTCGGCCAAGCGGGCGTCGCCGAAGCGGCAAAACCGGGGTCGGTTGTCGTCGACATGAGTTCCATCTCTCCGTTGGCGAGCAAGCAGTTCGCGGCGCGTCTTGGCGAGCGCGGCATCGGGTGCCTTGATGCGCCGGTATCGGGCGGCGAGGTCGGCGCCAAGGCAGGATCGCTGACCATCATGGTCGGCGGGCCGAAGGACTTGTTCGAGCGCGTGAAGCCAGTTTTCGACCTGATGGGGCGAAACATCAATCGTGTCGGAGACCACGGGGCCGGCCAGACGACGAAAGTAGCCAACCAGATCATCGTTGCGCTCACGATTGAGGCCGTTTCCGAGGCGCTGGTTTTCGCCTCACGTGCGGGCGCCGACCCTGCTCGTGTGCGCGAGGCGCTACTCGGGGGCTTCGCGAGCTCGCGCGTGCTTGAGGTCCATGGTGAACGGATGATCAAGCGCAATTTCGCGCCGGGTTTCCGCGTTGAACTGCACCAGAAAGATCTTAATCTCGCACTCGAGAACGCTCGCTTACTCGGTGTATCGCTGCCCGCAACGGCTCTCGCCCGGTCGCTGTTCAGCGCCTGCGAATCGCATGGCGGAGGTCGCGAAGACCACTCGTCGATGGTTCGCGCGATTGAGCTGCTGGCCAACCATGAGATCGGAAGGCTTAGCACCGAGAACACGACCGCTTAGCCAAATGCTGGTCACCGGTCCGCTGAAAGCGCTGCTGCTACCAGACGAGGTATGATTGATGAGACAGAAGATCTACGTCACGCGGGCGATCCCCCGTCCGACAATCGAAGCGCTTGAGGCTGAGCACGACGTCACCGTCAACGGTGAGGATCGGGCGCTATCGCCTGAGGAGCTCCGCCGCAATGTCGCCGGCTGCGCCGCTATCGTATCGCTGCTGACCGACCGCATCGACGGGCCCCTTCTCGATGCGGCAGGACCGAGCTGCCGTATCGTCGCAAACTACGCTGTTGGCACCAACAATTTCGACGTTTCGAGCGCCAACGACCGTGGTGTCGCGCTGACCAACACCCCCGGGGTGCTCGACGACGCGACAGCCACGCACACGATCGCTCTCATGCTGGCTATGGCGCGTCGCATTCCTGAGGCTGAGCGCTTCCTGCGCGAGGGGCGGTGGGACGGATGGAAGCCGATGTTCTTCATCGGAGCGGACGTCGATCGCAAAACTCTCGGCATTGCCGGAGCCGGCCGGATCGGACGCAACGTAGCGCGTAAGGCACGCGGGTTCGACATGGAGATCATCTACAGCGACGTGGCGCCCAATCGCGCCATCGAGGAGGAGAGTGGTGCGCGGTTCGTCAGCAAGGACGAACTTCTTGCGCGATCGGATTTCCTAACGCTGCACGTGCCGCTTCTGCCGGAGACCCACCACTATATCGGCGCCCAGGAACTTGGGCGGATGAAGCCGACCGCCATCCTCATCAATGCCAGCCGTGGACCGGTGGTCGACGAGAAGGCCCTTGTTGAAGCCCTGCGCGAGCATCGCATATGGGGCGCAGCGCTCGACGTGTTTGAAGACGAACCGAAGCTGGCCCCGGGGCTGGTAGACCTTCCGAATGTCGTGATTGTGCCGCATATCGCCTCCGCAACTGAGGAGACGCGACTGCAGATGGGTGAGATCGTGTCACGCAACGTGCTCGCCGTGCTTTCAGGCAAGCAGCCTGACTCCTGCATCAATGCGGAGGCACTGGCGCGCCGCGTGAAGCCTTAATGACCGGCAGCTAAAGGCTTCAAATCTTCTAACACAGGCATGATTTGTTGATGACACCATTTTTTAGACCATGTAGTGTTCTTTTGCAGAGCAGGCTGGGCATATAAGACTCGACCGCTTGGGGAAGCTGACCATGATTGCGAACATCGCATCTGCAATCCATCGTCGCAACCAAACCGTCGTCGGTGTCTCCGGCGATCGGTCTCCCGACCGCCTTTTTTTGGGCCGGCAATGTAAGCGCAACCATCGGGGAGAGCCGCACTGGCGCCCGTGACGAGCCGACGCGTGAACGGAGGGAACTGCGCCTTCTTTAACAAGGAAGGCGTCGGAATCCGGGTTTGGGGACGGTGCCGCTGGAAAACCCGAGCGGCATAGATAAGAAAAAAGAAAAAGGATTGAAACATGCTAAGCCGACGCAAAATTAGTCTTGCAATGATCGCTGCAGCCGCGATGTGCGGCCTGTCACCCGTGGCTCGTGCGGCCAGTGAGCCGACCATCGGTATCGTCGTGCCGACATTGGATTCAGATTTCTGGAACCGGTACGTCACCTTCGTAAAGACGGGCGCCTCCCAGCTCGGCGTCAATCTCATCGTTCTGAACGCCGACAACAAGCCGGATCAGATGATCCGGTCCATCCAGGATCTCATCGCCCGCAAGGTCGACGGCATCATCTCGGTGGGTTACTGGGACACGGCCCCACCCGCCATCCGGTTCGCCAAGCGCGCGAACATTCCTGTTGTCATCACGGACACCTATCCCCCGTTCGCCCCGCAGAGTGCAGACCACAGCAACTACATCGCATTCATCGGCCCGGGTGACTTCACGGCCGGCTATCTCTATGGCAAGGCGCTCCTTGGCGCGATGAAGCCAGGCCCGAACGGCAAGAAGGTAATCGGCGTCATCAACGGAACGCCGGGCACTTCGGTCGCGATCGACCGCCGCAAAGGTCTCGCCAAGGCGATCGCGGAAGATGGCAATGTGGAGATCGCCGGCGAGGTCAACGGCAATTTCGTAAGCGACCAGGCGCAGACGGCGTTCGAATCGCTCTACCAGGGCCATCCCGAGATTACCGGAGTCTGGTCGGACAACGATCCGATGGCGATCGGAGTCATTGCGGCCTTGAAGAACATGGGCAAGGTCCCTGGCAAGGATGTCCTCATCGCCTCGCAGGATCTCAACCCGCCCAACGTCCAGGCGGTGCAGGACGGCGAGCAGCTCTATGACATCGGTGGCCATTGGGTGCAGGGCGGCATCGGGCTCGTGATCATGTATGACTACCTGCATGGCTTTAAGGTTCCCGCCGACAAGAACAACATCAAGCTCGTGATGCTGCCGCTGACGAAGGCCGATGTTCCGCTCTACTTCAAGTATTTCCCCGGCGGGCAGCCGAATTATGACTTCAAGGCCCATTCGAAGGTCTACAACAAGGACGCGCCCGCGTCCCCGGCCTTCAACCTGCAGTACACCTCCAACCAGTAATGCGGCAAAAAGCCTGCCTCGCGTCGGCGGTGGCGTCTGACGCCACCTGTCGGCCTGGTCACCTCATACACGGTTGAGCCACATGACGCTTGTTGCGACCGGTCTGAACAAGCAGTTTGGCCCAACCCGTGCGGCTAGCAATGTGTCGATCACGCTGCGCACGGGCACGGTTCATGCCATCGTCGGTGAAAACGGCGCTGGCAAGTCCACGACTCTGCGCATGCTGGGCGGCGTCATGCGTCCGGATAGCGGCGAGATGACGTTGGACGGCGCGCCCTACGCGCCGTCCTCCGCCTTGGAGGCAACCCACAAGGGCGTCGCGCTGGTCCATCAGGAAATCACCATCAACCGCTCGCTGACGATCGCCGAGAACATCTTCATCGGTGATCTTCGCGTCCATGCCTGGCCGATGGGCGTGCTGAAGCGAAAGAAGATGGCTGCCTTGGCGCAGGCAGCCCTCGACCGGCTGGGGGTGAAGATCTCCGTTGGAGCCAACATCGAGCGACTGAACCTCGGCGAGTTAAAATGCATCGAAATCGCGCGAGCGATCTCCTCCCATCCCAAGACGCTCCTGCTTGACGAGTCTACGGCATATCTGGACCACCGTGAGGTGGACGCGGTGCTCCGTGTCATGCATGAGCTGAAATCCCAAGGCCTGACGATCGGCTTCGTCTCGCATCACCTCAGCGAGGTCCTGGCGGCCGCTGACGACCTGACGATCCTCAAGGACGGCCAGTTCGTCGGCTCCTATGGCGTAGCGAGCATCGAGGCGAACGAAATCCATCGCCTGATGGTGGGGCGCGATGTTCTGCAAGGCACCTACCCGGCACGGTCGCCGTTGCCCGCCTCCGCCGCGCCACCCGCCCTACGGGTCGACAAGGTCGCCGTCGGGCGCGAGCTGAACGACCTCAGTCTCGAAGTGCGTCGCGGGGAAATACTCGGGCTTGCCGGCCTAAAAGGCGCGGGGGCCGAAGCACTGTTCGCCGGGATCGTCGGCGACGAGCCGTTGCGGCACGGTCGTCTGCAACTCGAAGGGAAGGACTACCGTCCGAGTACCCCACGAGCGGCGTGGCAGCATGGCATCGCCCATCTTCCGGGAGACCGCGGCAACGAGGGGTTGATCGTATCGTTCAGCGTGCTTGACAACCTCGTCATGGCGCGACCGCCGAAGGCCGGTCCCTTTTTCTCCATGGCGCGCGCGCGCGCGATGTCGAATGATCTTATCAAACTGATCGGCATCCGAACGTCGAGCGCGGTCGCGCCATGTCGTTCGCTGTCGGGCGGGAACATGCAGAAGGTCGTGCTCGGAAAGTGCCTTGCGGTCGGGCCCGAGCTTCTTCTGCTCAACAATCCGACGCGAGGCGTGGACGTGGGCGCACGGGAGGAAATCTACCGGCTTATGCGGCAGAAGGCGTCCGAGGGCCTTGCCATTCTGCTCTCATCAGAAGACATGCTCGAACTCATCGGCATGTCCGACCGTCTCATGGTTCTTCGGCAGGGCGTGATGGTCCACGAGTTCAACTCGCTGGATCACGTCGAAGAGCATGACATCGTACAATATATGACTTGAGGCAGGACGATGAACGAAGCAGTCACCACCAAGTCGCTCGGCAGCACGGCGCCTCCTCGTGAGGACGATGTGAGGACTTCGCGTATCGAGCTTCTGCGTCGTGGTTTTCCCCTCATCTTTCTGGTGATTCTGATCGTCGTCTTCACGATCATGTCGCCCCGCTTCCTGTCGCTCCAGAATCTGTCGTCGGTTCTAGACGAAGGCACCGTGCTGCTTGTGACCGCACTCGGCATGACGTTCATCATCATGGCCGGATCGATCGATATCTCGGTCGGCGCCATCGTCGCCGTTTCGGCTTTGGTGGCGGCGTTGACGGTCAACACGCTCGGCATCCTCGCGATCATCCCGGCCGTCGCGGTCGGCGCATTGTGCGGTTGCTTCAACGGTCTCCTCCTCGCAGTCGGGAAGGTGCCATCATTCATCGCAACGTTGGGAACGATGGTCGTCTACCGTGGCCTCGTTCTTTACTTCACCCGCGGTGCGCCGGTTTCGATCGACAACGACGCCTTCCTCAACGCCTATTCCGGTATCAGCTTCGGCGTTCCGAACTCGGTCATCATCGGACTGATCCTCGCGGCCGTGGCCTGGGGCGTCATCAACTTCACCGTCTTCGGCCGTGAGGTTCGGGCGATCGGCGGCGGCGAACGGGTCTCGATCCTCACCGGCATCTCCGTCACGCGCGTTAAAATTCTGATGTACGTGCTGCTCGGAGGGTTATGTGGGGTGGCCGGCCTGCTGCAGGGTGCGCGCACAATGGCCGCAACATCGCAGCTCGGCCTCGGTCTCGAACTCGATGCGATCGCCGCCGTGGTTGTCGGCGGCACACCGCTGACCGGCGGCCTCGGCAGCATCGTCGGAACGCTGCTTGGGGTGCTCATCATCACGCTCCTCTCGAGCGGCATGAACATGGGTGGAGTCGATCCCTACCTGCAGAACATCATCAAGGGGATCGTGCTCATCGCCGCGGTCTTCATCAACATCGATCGCAAGAAGATCGGGATCATCAAGTAACGGTCGCCGGCATAGGCGACCAACGCTTCAGCAGGACAGAAGGAACGCATCGGAATGGAATATCGCCAACTCGGCCGCTCAGGCCTGAAGGTTTCCGCCCTCACCCTCGGCACCATGACCTTCGGCGGGAAGGGACGCTTCTCGTATGTCGGCAATACCGACCAGTCGGGGGCCACGCGCATCGTCGACATAGCGCTCGACGCAGGGGTGAACCTGCTCGATACCTCGGACATCTACTCGACAGGTGCGTCCGAGGAGATCGTGGGCGAGGCGATCAAGGGCAAGCGCGGACAGGTGCTGCTTGCGAGCAAGGCGCGGTTCCCGATGGGGCCGGGTCCGAACGACGCCGGGCTGTCGCGCCATCATCTGATACGTGCCTGCGACGCGAGCCTGAAGCGGCTCGGCGTCGATCACATCGACCTCTATCAGGTTCACGAGTGGGATGGCCTGACACCAGTCGAAGAGACAATGGCGGCGCTCGCCTCCCTCGTCACGTCGGGGAAGGTTCGCTACCTCGGCGCGTCGAATTTCACCGGATGGCAGCTGATGAAGGCGTTAGGGGCGGCAGACCGGGCCGGCAGCGAGCGCTTCGTCAGCCAGCAGATCCATTACACCGTCGAAGCGCGCGAGGCCGAATACGAGCTGGTTCCGATCTCGCTCGATCAGGGTCTGGGCATCCTGGTCTGGAGCCCGCTCGCCGGCGGTCTGCTATCGGGCAAGTATCGCCGCGGCCAGGCTGATCCGGAAGGCGGGCGCAACTTCGCAGCCTGGCAGGAACCTCCAATCCGCGACGAGGGCCGGCTCTATGACATCATCGAGCTGCTCGTCGAGATTGGCGAGGAACACAAGGCCTCCGCGGCCGAGGTGGCCCTGGCGTGGCTCCTGCACCGGCCGGCGGTAGCGTCGGTGGTGATCGGCGCAAATACGGAGGAGCAGCTTCGCACCAACCTCAAGGCGGTGGATCTGCGGCTGACCGAAAACGACATGGATCGGCTGAATGCCGTCAGCAAGTTGCCACTTCTCTACCCGTACTGGCACCAGGCATTGACGGCGAGCGACCGGCTTGGTCCTGTGGATCTCGCGCTCCTGCAGCAATATCTGCCGAAGACGAGCGCGTTTTGAGGCCGGTGCGGGAGCGCGTGGTTGTCGCATCACTTCTGGTGATGGGTGCGGACCGTGTTCCCGCAGCGGATGCCGGGCAGGCCGGACCGGTCCGCGTGGATGCTCGGAGTTGAACATCTGCCGGCGACACTGTAGACTTTGCTAAAGATCTTTCGAGTTGCGGTCGACAACACCATAAAGGCTCCTGTCCATATGAAACTCGATCGTGTGACCGCTTACCAAGTGCTGGAGAACGCAGTTGCGCAGGCTGTTGCACTTGGGCGCCCGATCTGCGTCGCGGTCACCGACGAGCGCGGGGCGCTCCTCGCGTTCACCCGCATGGACGGCGCGCCGATCCGGAGTGTCAAACTGTCGGAAGCGAAGGCCTACAGCGCTGCTCGGCTTGGCGTTTCGACCACCGCTTTCCACGAGCGCCTAGCACGCGAGGGGATGCCGGCAAGCTACTTCGCGGATCCGATGCTCACGGGTTTGCCCGGTGGCGCCGTCATTCTCGGCCCGAGCGACGTACCGGTTGGAGGCGTCGGTATCAGCGGTCTGGCGCCCGCCGAGGACCAGAAACTTGCCGACGCCGCCGCCGCCGC
>JABBOH010000028.1:23914-62931 GCA_019351895.1 Pseudomonadota bacterium | reverse complement strand
GTCGCCGATCCTCAGGTCACGCGGAAGTTGCCGAACAGCCAGGGCGCGCTCTCATCCACCGCCTCGGGGAACAATCGCCCGCGATCCGCAAGCGGCGTCCAGTCCGAATAGACGCCCGCCATCTCGCCCAGGTAAGGCCGCGTGATCTCCAGAATCCGCTCGTGGTCGATCCCGTCCGGCTCGATGACGCCGCGCGCGGGGTTCTCCATCGCCCAGATGACGCCCGCCAGCACCGCCGCCGTCACCTGCAGGCTCGTCGCGTTGTTGTAGGGCGCGAGCGACCGCGCCTCTTCGATCGTGAGCCGGGAGCCATACCAATAGGCGCCGCGATCGTGGCCCATGAGCAGGACGCCGAGTTCGTCCATGCCGGAGGTGATCTCGTTCATCATCAGCCGGGTGCGGCTCTGCATCTCCCAGTTCTTGCCGGCGAGCTCGTGGATCGAGAGCACAGCGTCATCCGCCGGGTGGTAGGCGTAATGCACGGTCGGGCGGTAGACCACCGCGCCGTCCGACCGCACGGTGTAGTAGTCCGCGATCGAGATCGACTCGTTGTGGGTGATGAGGAAGCCGTGGAACGGGCCTTCGAGAGGGGTCCAACTGCGCACGCGGGTCGAGGCGCCGGGACGCTCGAGATAGATCGCGGCGTCAGAGCCGAACTCATGCCGGCGCGCATCGGCGGGCCACACGGTCTCATGCGTCCCCCAGCCGAGTTCGGCGGGCTGGCAGCCCTCGCCCACGAAACCGTCCACCGACCAGGTGTTCACGAACTCGTCCCGCTGCTTCGGGATGCTCGCCACCTGCGTGTCCCGCTCGGCGATGTGGATCACCTTGACCGACAGCGTCCGTGCGAGCGCGCCCCATTCGGCCCGGGTGGTCGGCACAGGTGCGACGAGGCCCATGTCCTCGGCCACATTGAGCAGCGCCTGCTTGACGAAATGCGAGACGAGGCCGGGATTGGCGCCGTGGGTGATGAGCGCCGTCGGGCCGTCCTGGCCCGCGAGCGCGAGCGCGGACTCCCGCAGCCCGTAGTTCGAGCGCTGCGAGGCCGTGAGCGACGGATCGGTGTAGCCGCCCGCCCAGGGCTCGACGCAAGTGTCGAGGTAGAGCGCGCCCACGTCCCGGCAGAAGCCGATCAGCGCCACCGAGGAGACATCGACCGAGAGGTTGAGCAGGAAATCCCCCCGGCCCACCAGCGGCGCCAGGACCTCCCGGACATTCTCCCGCGTCAGCGGCGAGACGCGGTAACTCACGCCCATCGCCTCGGCGATGGCGCGGCCGCGCTCATCGGAATTGACGATCGTGATCTGCGCCGGCGCGAGATCGATGTGGCGCAGGATCAGCGGCAACACGCCCTGGCCAATGCTGCCGCAGCCGACCATGACCAGACGACCAGAAAAAGTGACGTGCTTCACGACTGAATTCCCGGCGAGGGTTGGGCGTCAGGCGGCGAGGGTCAGCGGCTCGTGTCCGGGTGTGCGCAGCATGGGCGCGTCCCGCACCTCCACCAGCTGTGCCCGGTCGAAGCCGTTGAAGGCAGTGCGCAGGCAAGCGCCGTAGGCGCCGAGCTGGCCGATCTCGATCCAATCGCCTTCCCGCATGTCCGCCGGGAGCCAGAAGGGCCCCTTCATATAGTCCGCGCTGTCGCAGGTCGGCCCGAAGAATGCGAAGGCGCGCGGCTCCTCGGATGGCTTAGCCCCGGCGCGGATGAGGCGCGCGGGGAAGCGGAAGGCAGGGGCGCCCGCGTCCGACAGGCTGCCGTAGACGCCGTCATTCACATAGAGCACGTCGCCGCGCCGCAGTTGCACCTGCACCACGACCGAGGCGCCGGCCGCGACCAGCGCGCGCCCAGGCTCGGCCCAGAGACGCGCCGCGGGGAGGCCTAGATCGTCGAAGGCGCCCTCGATCTCGGCGAAGTAGGCACCGAGCGGCGGCGGCTCGATATCTGGGTAGCTCACCGGAAAACCGCCGCCCACATCGACGATGTCGATGGCGACGCCGGCGCGGCGGATCACGTCGCCCACCAGCACCAGCGCGCGGCGATAGGCGAGCGGGTCCATGCATTGCGAACCGACATGGAACGACACGCCAAGCCTCAGGGCGCGCGGACGGGCCGCACGCAGCAGCTCGGCCGCCTCGTCGACCGCGGCACCGAACTTGCCCGAGAGGTCGTACATCGCCCCGCCCGCCGGCAGCGCGAGCCGCACAACGAGGCCAAGATCGGCCGCCTGCTCCGTCTCTTCCATGATCTTGCCGAGTTCGCCGGCGCTGTCGAACACGAAGTCCCGAACGCCGTGGCGCCAATAGGCCTCGCGGATGGCCGGGCGCGACTTCACCGGGTGCATGAAGTGGATGTCGGCTTCGGGGAACATCTGCCGCACGAGCGACACCTCGCCCGCCGAGGCGCAGTCGAAGTGGCGGATGCCACCCTCCCACATCGCGCGCAGAACCGCGGGTTCCGGGTTGCATTTGACGGCATAGAGCACGTCGCCCTGAAAGCTCTGCGCGAAGCGGGCGGCCGTGTCGGTGATCACCGTGGGGCGGAGGCAATGCATGGGCTCGGCCGGCTGGGCGGCGAGAACCGCCTCATCGACGCTGGGCAGACGGAATGACGCCTCGCCGGAGATACGACGAAATGGCGAGACAGCGGCGCGGGAACGGATTTGGCTCATCGAACAATCCTCGTAGCATCCGCGGTCAGGCGCGGATGTGACGTCTTGAACATGCGAAGGGTCGCGCATGGACCAGGACCGGCGACGGAGGTTGCACCGTCGACGGACCCACAGATGACAGTCAAACCGGCGTCAGCGAGCCGGCGGGACGGTCAGACGATTGTGCGATGAAGGGGCATCGCAGCGTGCGGAACAGAAAACATATCCGTTTCCCTTAAGGACACCGGTCGGGGTTGGGACCGGCTGGACCAAAAAGGACGCGTTACGTCGTTGCTGTGCCCCCGAGGGGGCTCGCGGCACGTGCGGTTGCGTCGAGTCTCGCGCTATCAGGCGCGGCAGGAGATATAGAGAGGATTAGACCCCCCGGGGATGCCGATCTCGCCCCTCGGCTATGCTGTGACATCAAGGACCGGTAAACGGCGGGTACACTTCTCAAGGAGGCGAAATGACGAGGCCTGGATTTTTGTCCTTGCTATATCGGCAAATCGCGATCTTCCGTTAAGGTCAAACGGATGGGTCTCCGAGCCGAAGGATGTATGCGGACAGCCGCGCCCTTTTCGCGGAAGGCTTATGGAGACTGGAGGCTAAGATAATAATTTCCCGGCTTGCCGAATCGAATGCGACCTTGGATGCGCGGCTTCCGGCTGACTGCCCCTCGGCTCAGCCTCTGGCCCAAGCCACGCGCGCGCTCCTCGACATCCTGTCCGTGCCGGTCTTCGTGCTGCGGCCGAACAGCGAAATCCTCGATAGCAATGCTGCCGGGCAGGAGTTGCTGCGCGTCTCCCGCGCCTTCCGCCGCCACCAGAACCGCCTCGTGATACGCCGAGCCGCCGACGCCGCGGCCATGGCCGAGGCCGTCAACCGTGTCGCCGCACGCGGAGAGCCGGAGTTGATCCGCTTCCTCACCCGCCAGGAGGAGGCGAGCGCGCTCATGCACATCAGGCCGCTCGAGGGCGAACCGCTGGTGCTGGTGGCCATCAGCGAGTTGCGCGCCCCGCTGCTGCTCGCCGCCGGATGGTCTCGCGCCGCTTTCGGCTTCTCGCCCCAGAACGCCGCCTTGGCCGAGAGCCTCGCCGTCGGCCACAGCCTCGCCGATTTCGCGACAGCCGAGAACCTCCCGATCGGCACCGTCCGCACCCGGCTCAAGAAGCTGCTGATGCAGACGGGCATGACCTCGCAGGCGTCGCTCGCGGCCATGCTTCTGCGCGCATCGGCCGTCATGAGTGCCGCCGAAGGGCTCCGCGCCTCCCCGAACGGCCGCAAATAGCGCCTCGCGTCCGCCCCGCCAGCCGTTTGACCTTGCGCCTCATCACGCTATTGTCGGGCGGGATCGGACATGGGTTCGCAATGCGTGGGACGAAGGGACGCTCGCTGGAACAGATCGAGCCGATCTGGAAGGAGCCTGCCTGATGCTCATCGCCGGTGATGTCGGTGGCACGAAGACCCGCCTCGCTCTCGTCTCGCCAGAGAGCGGTCCCCGAAAGTTTCTCGCGGAACAGGAGTATCACAGCCAGGAGTTCGAGGGGCTGCAGCCCATCGTTGCCTCCTTTCTGGAAAGCCATGCGCAGGGCGCCAATGTCACGTCGGCCTGCTTCGATGTTGCGGGTCCCGTGATCGACGGCCATGCCCATCTCACCAATCTGCCCTGGAACCTTGACGAGAAGGTGCTGGCCCGCGATCTCAAGCTGCAGCGGGCGACCTTGCTCAACGATCTCAAAGCCATAGCCCACGCGGTGCCGCACCTACTGCCGGAGGAAACCGCCGTCATCAACGCCGGACGGGCCGTGCAGCATGCCGCCATAGGCGTGCTGGCCCCCGGCACCGGGCTCGGCGAGGCCTTCCTCATCTGGAATGGCAGCGGCTACATCGCCTGCGAGTCCGAAGGCGGCCATACCGACTTCGCCCCCACCAATCAGGTTCAGGGTGGGCTCTGGGCCTTTCTCACCGACCGCTTCCGTCATGCCGCCTATGAGCGCGTCTGCGCGGGGTCCGGCCTGCCGAACGTTTATGACTATGTGCGCTCGCGCGATCCCGCTTCGGAACCTCCGGCCTTCGGCGCGGCCCTCCACGGCACCCATGACCGCACACCTTTGATCGTGGATGCGGCACTCAAGGACGCCGACAACAACCCGCTGGCCGCCGAAACGCTGCGCATCGTCATCGACGTATGGGGGGCAGAGGCCGGCAACCTGGCATTGAAAGTGATGGCCACCGGCGGCATCTATTTAGCGGGCGGCATGCCGCCGAGGCTCGTGCCGCAGCTGCAGGACGGCGCTTTCATGCAGGCCTTCTCCGCTAAGGGGCGGTTCGCGAACATGCTCCGCGCCGTGCCCGTGCATATCATCATGATCAACGCCGCCCTGCTGGGCGCCGCTATTGTCGGACTGGAGCAAGCCGCAGCGCGATGAGCGGAACCCTGCTATAGTTTCGGTGGAGAGAGAGATGCGACGCGCCACCCGATGACGCTGCCCTCGGCAAACCATAAAGGACCCGATCCATGGCCTCGACCGCACCCCGCGACCTCAACAAACTCGGCCAGAGCCTTTGGCTGGACAACATCACCCGCGATCTTCTCGATACGGGCACACTGAAGAACTACATCGAGACGAAGTCGGTCACCGGGCTGACCTCCAACCCGACCATCTTCGACAACGCGATCTCCAAAAGCTCGTGGTACGACGAGGAGATCCATCGCCAGCTCGACCAGGGGCACAAAGGCGAGGCGCTGTTTTTCAACCTCGCGATCCAGGATCTCTCGCGCGCGGCGGACCTGTTCCTGCCGATCTACGAGAGCACGGGGACCGTTGACGGGTTCGTCTCCCTCGAGGTCTCGCCGCTCTTTGCCTACGATACCAAGGGCACGGTGAAGCAGGCGCAGGAACTGCACGCCCAGGCCGCAAAGCCCAACCTCTTCATCAAGATCCCCGGCACCACCGAGGGCCTCCCCGCTATTGAGGAGGCGATCTATGCCGGCGTGCCGGTGAACGTCACCCTGCTGTTCTCGACGGATCAGTATCTCGCCGCCGCGAACGCCTACATGAAGGGTCTGGAGAGGCGGGCGGCCGAGGGCAAGTCGGCCGATGTTCGGTCAGTCGCATCGCTCTTCATCAGCCGCTGGGATACCGGGGTCGCCGACAAGGTGCCGGCCGAGATCAAGAACACGCTCGGCCTCGCCATCGGGCAGCAGTGCTACGCCGCCTATCGCGACGTGCTGGAGAGCGACCGCTTCCAGCGCCTGCAAAACCTCGGCGCGCGGCCGCAGCGACTGCTCTTCGCCAGCACCGGAACCAAGGACAAGTCGGCCTCCGACGTCCTCTACATCAAGGGCCTCGCGGCACCGAACACGGTGAACACAATGCCGGAAGGCACGCTTCTCGCCTTCGCCGACCACGGCACGGTGGGCGAGGTGATCCCCCGGCACGGCGGCGACTTCTCGAAGGTGCTGAAGGCGCATCAGGACGCCGGAATCGACCTGACCGAACTCTCGCACAGGCTGCAGTCCGAGGGTGCGAAGGGCTTCGTTAAGTCGTGGCACGAACTGACGGAGTCCATCGAGTCTAAGAGCAAGGTGCTCACCTGACCTCAGGCGCAGGCCCGCGGGGATATTCCGCGGGCCAATCGCCTTTCATGGCGTTCGGCTACCCGGGACCGGGCGACACTGCCTGAACCCACAGGATCGCTGCCTGACCTTCAAGGGTCGATGACATCCCCGCAAGCATTCGTGGGCGCCGCGGCGACGCCGCCGACCACGGGGACCGAACCCACGGCGGCCGAGGTCACGCGGCAAGGGGCCGCGAGGATTGAGCAGCCGGATAAACCGAGCAGGGCGAGAACGATAAGCGCGCGCATCCGCAGGATGTAGGCGCTGCACGGCTCCTGTCCAGGCAGGCCCGGTGTCAGGCGATCATCGGCGGACGATCAGGCTGGTCGGATGGAAACCGCGTCGGCTGTGGCGGCATGCCCGCCCAGGATCATCGTCGTGAGGTGATCTCGCGCCACATCGTCGGCGCCGCCCGGCGCGGGCGAGGTTTCGGATCGGAGAGTGGCCATGGCATCCAGATCGGCCAGAAACGCCGTTACGATCCGCGGGTCGAAGTGCCGACCGGACTCGTGGCGCAGGAACGCCACCACCTCCGCCAGCGGCCACGCCTTCTTGTAGGAGCGCTCGGACAGGAGCGCATCGAAAACATCCGCGACAGCCACGATGCGCCCGACCAGCGGTATCTCCTCGCCCCTCAGGCCACGCGGGTAGCCGGTTCCGTCCCATTTCTCGTGATGCGTCAGCGCGATCTCCGCCGCGAGGTCCAGCAGCGGCATGCCGCTCCCGCTCAGGATGCGGTTCCCGATCTCCGTATGCGACCGCATGATCTGCCACTCGGCGTCCGTCAGGGCGCCTGGCTTGCGCAGAATGCTGTCCGGGATCGCGATTTTTCCGATATCGTGCAGCGGCGCGGTTTCGAGGATCAGGCGCGCGAAGGCGTCGTTGCAGCCAAGTCGGGAGGCGAGCCGGCTCGCGATGCGCGCCAGACGCAGCACGTGCCGTCCGGTGGCATCGTCACGGAACTCGCCCACGGCGCAGAGGCGATGAATGATCTCGCGGTTGGCGATCAGCAGCGTCTCGACCTCCCGCCGCGACGAGGCGGCGAGACCGCGATGGGCGGCGTCGAAAACCAGGACGACGGCCAGCAAGGCGATCGTGGTCCCCGTCACGGCGACGGTGAGCGGCCCCCTAGCAAGCCCCTGGGATGGCGGAATGAGCGGGTCGAAGTGGATCACGGTCGCCGCCATGCCGACGTAGTGCATGCCGCAGATCGCACCCCCCATCGCGAGTGCGGCGAGCAGCCGTTGCCACATCCGGTCGAGCCTGCACGAGAGCCAGAAGGCCGCGGTCGCCGCGCCGATGGCGAGGAGCACGGAAATCAGGAAGAGGCCGGGCGTGTAGGAGAGCGTGCCAGGCAGCTGAAGCGCGGACATGCCGGTGTAGTGCATGGCCGCAACGCCGAGGCCTACGACGACGCCAGCGCCGAGGAGCTGCGGGAGATCGGGCTGGACGGCTCCGCGCACGAGATGCAGACCGACGGCGCAGGCCGCGATCGCCATGACGAGCGAGAGCACGGTCAGGCCAGGATCGTAGTTCACCGGAAAATTCGCGCGCACCGCAAGCATCCCGATGAAATGCATCGACCAGATGCCGCCGCCGAGGGTCGTGGCGCTGCCCATGAGCCAAAGAATGGCCATCCGGCCGTGCGCCCGATGGAGCCGTTCGGTCATGTCCAATGCGGCGAAGGAGCCAAGCACCGCCACGAGAAAGGAGAGCACCACAATCCAGGGGCTGAGCATGAAGTGGGAGCCGCCGGTCTCCTCGATGCATAGCCCCAGTATGTGAAGGCTCATCCTCGGTCTACTTCGCTCGCAACTGCAAAAATGGAACGCAAGTCAATCGTTCGGAAGGGTATTTGCAGTTACGTCATAGCACAAGGCACGGATGCGGAGGTGATAGATATTCGTCCCGGCCGCTATGCCGGCAGCGCTCACGCCGGGACCAAGCTCTACTGGCGGGCAGAACGGATACGCCCGATCAGTTCCTCGCTCCGGCGGCGGCGGTCCGTTTTGAGCAGGGCGCTTTCGGCGAGAGCGACGAGCTTGAGGTCGCCGGGCCGCAACTCCTTGCCCGTGCGGGCGCGGGTTTCGATGCGTTTCAGAACCCCAAGCCAGAAATGCACGAAGAGGAAGTCGCACAGCTCCATGAAGTAGCGCAGCGAACTCCACAACTCGATCAGGACGACGAAGGTCAGTCCGATGATGAGATAGGAGTTGACGAGAGAGGCCATCCAGCGGGGCAGGTTCTGGTAGGCCCAGGGCAGGCCGTTCTTTTGGTAATTTAGCGCGAGCGGCGATGGCGGCAGCGCCAGATCCACGAGGTTGGGGAAGGCCCCCGCGCCGTTGATGAGGCTGGAGCCGCGATGCGCTTCCCCCATCGCCTGCAGCAGCAGGTAGATGATGGTCTGCGGCACGTCCTTGCGGGCGACGACGTTGATGGTCGCGGCCAGCATCCGCACATCCGCGGGCGGGTTTTCGGGAGAGAGATCGAAGACGCCGTGCGGCAGCACGATCGGATGCAGCGCGGGATCGAGGCGCGAGAGCGTCAGCGCGTCCCGCAGGCTCATGAGCCGCAGAGCGGGGTCGCGGCCGAGCGCGGCGATGAACCCGTCCTGCGGGTCGAGCATGAAGAATCCGGCATCGAATTGGCCGTGGCGCAGAGCGGCGACCGCCTGCGCGATGGGCATGAAGGCGATGGTCGTGTTGGCCGGCGTGACATCGTAGCGGGCGAGCACGCTGAGCGCCGCCTCGCTGCTCGCGCTGCGCTCCGGCGGCATGACCAGTCGATGCCCGCGCAGTATGTCCGGCGTATCCGCGGCACCAAGCGTCTTCGAGACGAAGATGAACAGGGGCTGCTGCTCGATCGCGCCGAGGGACAAGGTGTCGGGATAGGTCTGCGAGCTGAGGGGCTGAGCCACGAAGCCGACATCGACGCCGCTTTTCCTGTCGTTCACCAGCGCCGGGATGTCGAGCGAGTTCGGCACGGGATGCAGGATGACGGTGATGCCTTCCTGCTTCAGCGTCGCCTGATAGGCTTTGGCGTTGTCGTAGTAGCTGCCGCCGACCGGGCCCGTCGCGATGGTGAAACGGGGTGGCGGAATGGCGCGATACGCCGCGACGATGAGCGCGATGACCATGACGACGCCGATAACGAGGTTGAACCTCTGGGTCGACTTGCGGTTGCGCTCGTCCCTGATCCGTTCAGCCGCCATCGCTTTTGCCTCCCCCTGCGGACCAAGCCGCGGCGCGGCGCCGCACGACCCGTTTCGCGAGCCGCCGACGCAGTTCCAGCACCAGAAAGAATCCGCTTTGCAGAATGAGTCCGTAGACAAAAACACCGAGAACGAAAATCCACAGCCGCGCGCCGAAGTTCGGAAACTGGTCCGCCTGCCGCAAGATTACGGAGATGCCTTCGCGCACGCCGATGGCGGCGGCGCTGCCCGAGGCCATGACGAGGACGAAATAGGTTCGCGCGAGGTTAGGGAGAAAGAGCAGCGCCGCGAGCGTGGAGCCGAGGCGGAGCTGGCGCAGCGCCTCGGCCCCGTTCTCCGCCACGATCGAGGCGGAGTAGGGCAGCAGCGAGAGCGCGACGGTGAACTGCTTGGTGATCGTCACCTCGGCGCCGAAAAGCCGGGCCTGATGCGGCAAGATGTTGAGCAGGAAGAACATGACGACGAAGGTGGGCGCGGCGCGTAGCAGCTGTACGATGGCGGCTGGCACCACGCGCAGGCGCCCCGGATGCGCCCAGAGAAGGGCCAGCGGCAGGCCGAGCAGCAGGCCGAGCCCGAGCGCCATGCCGGCCATCGCGAAGTCCCGCAGCATGCCGACCAGCAAGTGCGGCAGGAAGCTCGGCGGCAGGGCGGGTGGCAGCAGGCTCATGACGCGGCGATCCGGCGCTCGAGCACGCCGCGCATGACGCCGCAGAGCCGGACCACGAGCAGGACGGCGACGACGTAGAAGATCAGCAGCAGCCAGTAGGTCGTCTCCCGGTCGCTGGAGAACGAGGTGCTGTCGGTCAGCGCGTTAAGCAACTCGGGCGCGCCGATGAAACTCGCCATCGGCGTCGCCTTGGTCGCGTTGATAAGGAAGGCGATGATCTGGGTGAGCGAGCGGCGCAGCGCATGGACATAGAGCACGTCGTCGCTGAGTGCCGGCCGGCCGGCCGGCCGATGCGCCTCCTCCGCCCGCAGGGTCGCCATCGCCTCGGCAATGGCCTGGCCCGCATTCCCACCGTTGATGAGACCGAGCGACAGGATGGCGGCGCCGAGCGCGAGCGCGGCCGAGAAGGCGAAGATGGCGTTGGCGGCCGAGGCGGCGATGACGAGAGAGAGGACCGGCGGCGTCGACTGCAGCAGCATGACGAGCAAGCGCACAGGCCAGCGCAGCACGCGGCGCCGGGCGCCGAGCGCGCGGCCGATGACGAGCGCGAAGCCGAGGGTCGCGGCGAGGGTGCCGACGATCAGGATGATCGAGTTGAGGATGCCTTGACGCACCAGGTCCCAGGCCGGTTGCAGCTTGAAGATGGCGAGGCTGAGATGGAGGCCGAGATGGGCTGCGATGAACGCCTCGGCGGCCGCGACCGTGCCCGCGAAACGGGTGCGCGCCATGTCGCTTTGCCGCGGCGGCAGCACGCAGGCGGGGTTCGCAAACCCTTGCGCCGTGTCGCAGGTCGGCCGCTGCCAGACCGCGCGCTGTTCCCGCAGGAAGGCGGGTGCGACGCCGTTCCGCTCCGCGAGCCTCAGGAAGACGCCGTCGCGGTGAAAGATTTCGCTGATGAGGGATAGCGCCGTCGCAAGCTGGTCGCCGCCGGAGCGGGCGACCGCCATGCCCCAGGGCAGCGGGTCCATGGTGAACTTGGTTTCGTATTCCGCGCTGAAGCGCGGTTTGGCGAAGTAGCGGGCGAAGAAGGTGTCGTCCTGGGCGATGAGGGAACAGGCGCCGGCATGCAGCTCGTCGATCAGCTGCGCGGGTGCGGCGAACAGGAGCAGGCGCACGCCCGCCGCCGCGAGTTCCGGGTTCGAGGAATCGCCCACGGTGACGCAGAGCGTATGGCCGGCGAGGCTGCGGAGCGTACGCAGCGGGATCGCGCGCGGCCCCACGATCGCGGTGTGAGAGGCATAGTAATGCGGGCGGATGAAGCGGGCCTGCCCGTCGCGGAGCGTCGTGTCCCCCATCGTCGCGATCGCGAGGTCGATCCGGTTCTCGGCGAGGAGGGCGATGCGGTCAGCGGGCGTCACGGTGACGAAGGTCGGGGAGACGCCGAGGGCGGCGGCGATGCGGGTCGCGACTGCGACCTCGAAGCCGCTCCGCCCCCCCGCGGCGGCGGCGGCGAAGGGCGGGTAGTCGTCGCGCACGCCGACCCGGATGGTCCCCGCGCAGAGGATGCGCACCAGTTGGTCGGCAGGATCGGCGCAGGACGTGGCGGCAGCCGCCCGCGCCGCCGAGAGAATGCTCTGCAGCGCGGCGTCAGGCGTCAGCGGCGGGCGTGCGGCGCAAGCCCTATGCCCCGCGGCGATAGATGCCGCCAGCAGCATGAGCCAGATGAGGAGCCGCCCGACGCGCATCGCGACGCGCCGGAGCATTCAGCGTTCCGCCGGCCGGGCGCTGATGTCGAGGATGTACATGCGCGCGAAGCAATAGGCGCCGAGGGTGTGGATCGTCCGGCCCTCTTCCCGTGCCCGGATGTCGGGCGACATCACGCGCAGCTTCTCGGGCGGCAGCGCCAGCATCACGGTCCGGCAGATCTGGGCGTCAAGGCCGCCCAGGGCCAGCTGCCGGCGGGTCTCGGCGAGGCCAAGGAAAGCGTTATGGGTGATGAGGGCTCGGCCCGACGGCGCGAGGTGGCCCGGGAGCCCGGCGATGAAAGGATCCAGCAACTGCCGCCCGTCATGGCCCCCGTGGCTCCAGCTTGGCAGCCGTCCGGGGAAGTGGCGCTGCTCTGTCGGGAAATGCGGGAGGTTGGCCACGATCAGGTCGAAACGGCGGCCGTCCACCGGGGCCCAGAGATCGCCGCGGTGAAATTCCGCCACCCCACCGATCTGCTCCATCATGGCTTCCGCGGTCCGGATGGCCTGCTCCTCGCTGTCGACACCGCAGAGCGAGGCGGCACCGAGGTGCGAGAGGGCCGCCAGAACGACGCCGCTGCCGAAGCCGATCTCGAGCGCGTTCGCCCCCCGGACCGCGCCCGGCATGCCGAACAGCGTCTGGATCAGGGCCGCCGTGTATTCGCTCGGCCGCAAAACGTGCAGGGCCGCGGCGAGGTCGAAGCTGTCGATCAAGGGCAAATCGCTGGGCATATGACGTGCCAATACTCGATCTTGATTGTGGGCATGTTAACGCTGCGACTTTTTCCATGGCGATATCGTTACGTTATACTCGCGCGGCGCGGCCGGACAAGATTGCCCGGGAGCCATGCGGTCATGAATTCGTCGGATGCGGCAAACGGCGCGGACACGCGGTCCCTCTTGAGGACGGCCCTCTTCAGGACGCTCCTCGTCAGGAGGCCCCTCGTCAGGAGGCCCCTCGTCAGGAGGCCCCTCGTCAGGAGGCGTTGAGAAGCTTGAGGAAGTTCCGCAGCCTGAAGCGCAGTTCCTCTGGTTCTTCAGGGCGCTGATGATGCGCGGCTGTGTCCCGCTCCAGCACCGCCCGGCCGCGCTCGGCCAGCGCTTCTAGCCCCGCGAGGAGCGTCGGCGCCGCCGCAACGGCCGCGGCAAGCGCTGCCTTGTCCTGCCGGAACACCTTCACCGGGGTCAGCGCCGTCGCCGTCGCCCGATATTGCGCCCCAGTAATGAGTCCGATCGCGCCGAGACTTTCGCCAGGGCTCATGCGGTGGATGATCTGCGGACCCGTGGCGTCCGCCCTGGTGATCTCGACAACGCCCGCCGCTACCAGGAACAGGTATTGCGGCGTCTCCCCTTCGCGGAAGAGCGCCTCCCCCGCCTGCAGCCAGAGCGGCTCGAACCGTTCTGCCAGCAACTGGCGGCTGGCCCCCTCCAGCATGCCGAAAAGGTCCGAATGTTCGAGGATGTCGGTGGGCGTCGGCACAGGCACGCGGCCGGGGCTCCCGACACCCACGACCGCCAGCGCGATGCCAGCATGGCGCAGGTGGCGATGGATCTGTGTCAGCAACTCGCTTCGCGCGCTCTCCAGCAGCGCGCTGGAGGCAACCGAATAGCTGACCTCGTACGACGCGCCATCGCCGCCGAGGGCAGTGCAGGCGACCGACGGCGCCGGCACGGCAAGCGGCAGCAGGGCGGCGCGCGCCGCCGCAAGCAGCGTCATGATGCACTGGTCCGGCGGCGCGGCGGCATCGAGCCGGATCTCGATCGCGTCCCCCCGCGCGGGCTCGGGCAGGCTGCGGTTGATCAGCCGGGCCTTGGCCATCACGCTGTTGGGGACGATCGCGACGGTGTTCTGGAAGGTCGCGATATGGGTCGAGCGCCACGTCACCTGCACGACGTGACCCTCGATGTTGCCTTCGACCCAGATGATGTCGCCGGCCTTGTAGGGCCGCTCGACCCCGACCGCGATCCCGGAGAAGACATCGGCGAGCGTGTTCTGCGACGCGAGCCCAAGCACGATCGCGATGACCCCCGAGGTCGCGAGAAGGCCGGCGATGGGCACCGCGAAGACGAAGTTCACGATCGCGAGCAGGGTCGCGAGGTAGATGCCGCCCGCCACCAGATCCGAGACCATCTGCGTCTCACGCGGGCGGTGCTCGAGCACAACGAGGAACCGTACGCAGGTCACGCCGACCCGCGCGGCAAACAGCCACCACCCCGCCTCGACGACATGCTCCCACAGATAGCGGCCGGAACCGACCGGGCCGTATTGGGGACTGATCGGCGACACGAGCAGCCGCTGCACCAGGATTGTGAGAACGGCAAAGCTCGCCACTCGCCATGCAAGGTGGAGCCAGAGCGGCCAGCGCGGCCGGAGACGCCCCAGAGCCAGCGCGGCCGCTAGAAGCACCGTCGCGAGCGTGAGGAGAAGCAAGGGATCGCCGCCGTCGGATGTCATGGCCGGGCCTGCTGCTGGAGCCTGTCCGGCATGTCGGACAGGTGGGCAAGGTTGAAAAAAGCCGCCCGGCGTTCCCTATAGGGCGTAATATCGGAGCAACAATGGCGAGGAGAGGCTGCAGTGCCAGCGTCACGACGACAAGTGCTTGTCTTGAGTGTTCCGTTCCTCCTGGCCGCGGGCGCCGCCAGGGCGCAGGCCGCGGCTCCCGCGACCGTGCCGATCACGCAGTTCTACGATGTGCTGCTGGAGGTCATGAAGGCCGGGCGCAGCACGCCCTTCCAGCAGCGCTACGAGACGCTGCTACCGGCTGTGGATGCCGCGTTCGATCTCGCGGGGATTCTGCGCGTCTCGGTCGGCGCTTTCTGGAGCAGTCTACCGCCCGCGCAGCAGCAAACCCTGCTGCAGGTGTTCCGCAACTACACGGTCGCGAACTACGTCGCGAACTTTCACTCCTACAAGGGCCGCGTGATCCGCGTGGCCCCCACCACGCGCGCGGTCGGCAACGAGCAGGTGGTGACAACGACAATCACCAAGCCTGGCCGCGACGCGCTGCGCATCGACTATGTGATGCGCAATGAAGCCAGCGGCTGGAAGATCGTCGACGTGCTGCTGGACGGCACGATCAGCCGCGTCGCGGTGCAGCGGTCCGACTTCGCCTCCCTCGTCAGCGCCGGGGATGCGAGCCGGCTGATCGCCTTGTTGAAGAAGAAGATCTCCGTGCTGTCCGACGGCGCCATGAGCGCCTGAGAACGGCGCTATGGCGGGCGGGACAGGTCGGTCCCGCTCGCGGCCCGGGGAACAGTCGGGCGCCCGAGGATGAAGCGCCATAACAAGAGCCACAACGAGCAGAGGAACAACCGATGCCGGATACCCTTAGCCCCGATCCCGCCCAAGCCGAGGCCGAGCGGCGTGCGCGCTGGCGGCCGGAAACGATCGCACTTCACGGCGGCAGCTACCGGGCCGACCCCACGACCGGCGCGGTCGCCGTGCCGATCTACCAGACGACCGCCTACCAGTTCCACGACACCGCCCATGCCGCGCGCCTTTTCGCGTTGCAGGAACTGGGGAACATCTACAGCCGCATCATGAACCCGACGCAGGACGCCTTCGAGCAGCGTCTGGCCGCCCTCGAAGGGGGGGTCGCGGCGCTCGCGGTCTCGTCCGGCCAGTCGGCCTCGGCCTTCTCGGTCCTGAACCTCGCCGAGGCGGGCGACAACATCGTCAGCTCCACCGACCTCTACGGGGGCACCTGGACACTGTTCGCCAATACCCTGCGCCGCTTTGGGATCGAGGTGCGGTTCGTCGATCCGCGCGACCCCGAGGGCTTCGCCCGCGCGACGGACGCCCGCACCCGCGCCTATTACGCCGAGACGCTTCCCAATCCGAAGCTGGAGGTTTTCCCGATCCGCGAGGTCGCCGATATCGGCCGCAGGCTGGGCGTGCCGCTGATCATGGACAACACGGCCGCTCCGCTGACGGCGCGCCCCTTCGACCACGGGGCGGCGATCGTGATGTATTCGACGACGAAGTACATCGGCGGGCACGGGACCTCCATCGGCGGGGCGATCATCGACGGCGGCAACTTCCCCTGGGAAGCGCATGCCGGGCGCTTCCCGCTTCTGAGCCAGCCCGACCCCGGCTACCACGGCGCCGTCTGGATCGAGGCCGCGAAGCCGCTCGGGCCTATCGCCTATATCCTGCGGGCGCGCGTGGTTCTGCAGCGCGACCTTGGCGCCGCGATGTCTCCGCTCAACGCCTTCCAGTTCATCCAGGGGCTGGAGACGCTCCCCCTGCGCATGCGCCAGCACAACGCCTCGGCGGCGGCGGTTGCCCAGTTCCTCAGCGGCCACGCGAAGGTCGAGCGGGTCAGCTATCCGGGAGTGCAGACGGGCGAGGCGCGGCGGCGGGCGGACGCCGTGCTGCGCGGCGGCCACGGGGCGCTGGTGGGCTTTGAACTGGCGGGCGGCGCTGAGGCCGGCCAGCGCTTCATCGATGCGCTTCGCCTGTTCTACCACGTGGCCAATATCGGCGATGCGCGCAGCCTCGCGATCCATCCGGCGACGACGACGCATTCCCAGCTTTCGGTCGAGGAACAGGCGCAGACGGGCGTGACGCCGGGCTACATCCGCCTGTCGATCGGGCTCGAGCACCCTGAGGACATTCTGGACGACCTGCGTCAGGCGCTCGACGCGGCCTAAGCCAGGAGGCGGTCGACCGCCTCCACCCAGCCCATGCCGCTCGACGTGGACCTGTCGCTCAATGCTTCAGCGGCAGGCTGTCCATCGCAGAGACGGTCGCGTCGAAGTCGACAATGCCGGCGTCCGAGCCGAGGCCGCCGGCGCAGAGCGCGCCGCAGGTGCCGGCGAAGCGCGCCGCCCGCTCGATATCCCAGCCCCGGTGCAGCGCGGCGATGAGACCGCCGGTGAAGGCATCGCCGCAACCGGTCGTGTCCACAACCGCGATGTCATGGGCCGGCAGCCGGAAGCTTGTATTGCCCGTCGAGACGAAGCAGCCCTCGCCGCCCATCGTCAGCACGCAGACCTTGGCGCCGAGATCGTGGAAGTATCGCGCCGCATCCTCCGGCTTATCACGGCCGCAGAGGGCCGTCGCCTCCTCAATGCTCGGCGCGAAGTAGTCGACATAAGCCATGGCGGGCCGGATCTTCTCCATCAGCGAGGCTTGCGCGAAGATCAGATCGAAGGTCGTCGTGCGGCCCGCGGCCTTGGCCGCCGCCAGCAGGGCGCGCGTCGGCTCGCCGTCCATCTTCCCGAGCAGCCCGTTGCCGCCCATATGCACAAAGCTCGCATCGAGCACGCGGGGATATTCTGCTTCCGTAATCAGCAGCGCATCGGACGCGCCGCGAACATGCAGGCAGGGCCGCTCGCCATTGGGCCGCACGGCGAGGATCGAGGCCGCCGTGTGCACGCCCGGATAGCGCTGCATGGCGCTGGTATCGATGCCGAAGCCTTCCAGCGTCGCGCGGACGAAAAGGCCCTTCTCATCCTCGCCGACCGCACCCACGGCCAGCGCCTTCATGCCGAGCTTTGCGCAGTCGATGATGGTGCCGCCGGCGGTGCCGGCAACCGTCAGGCGGATCTCGTCGATGAAGTCGGCGTTGCCGCCATCCGGGATGCGCCGCACCGGGCGCCCCAGAATGTCGATGCAGAAAAGGCCGATGACGCTCACATCAAAGGTCGGCTTGGCGGTCTCGGACATTGTTCCCGTTCTTCTTCATGGCCGTGAATTCTGCGATTCATCGGGCAGGCACGCCAGTCTGGGCGCCTACCGCATCATCGCGGCGACATTGCCGCCGTCGACCGTGATGACGTTGCCCGTCGTGCGGCGGAGGAGAGCCGAGGCCACGAAAGCCTGCGCCACATCCTCGGCCGTCACCTCGGCGCCGAGCAGATTGCCCGCCATATATTCCTCTGCCGTGACGCCCCGCGCCGCCGACCGCGCCGCGATCATCTCCGGCGACAGCAGGCCTGACCGGATGCGATCCGCATTCACGGCATTGGACCGGATGCCGTCGGCGCCATGCTCCAGCGCATATTGCCGCACGAGGGCCAGCAGCGCCGCCTTTGCCGTGCCGTAGGCGCCGAAGTTCATGCCCGGATTGATCGCCTGCTTGGAGACGTTGAACAGCAGGGCACCCCCCATGCGTTGCTGCCGCATCACGCGCACAGCCGCCCGCGCCACATTCTGATGCCCAAAAAAATTGAGCTCAAAACTATCGCGCAGCACGTCCTCGGGCATCTCGGCCATCATGCCGCCCGATGCCGCCCCCGCATTCGACACCAGAACATCGAGCCCGCCAAACTGCCGGACGATCTCGGCCATCGCGCGGTCGACTGCCGCCGCGTTCGTCACGTCACAGCCGAGCGCCAGGGCGCGGCCGCCGATGGCGTTGCGCGTCGCCTCGGCGCGGACGGACTCCACGTCGAGGATCGCGACATCCGCGCCCTCCGCGGCGAAGGCGCGGGCAATGGCACTGCCGATCGCGCCGCCGCCGCCCGTCACAGCCACCACGTGCCGCGCCAGCCGCTTCTCCGATGCTTTGCCGAGCTTGGCCTGTTCCAGCGACCAGTACTCCATGTCGAAGTGGTCGGCTTCGGTGATCGACTCGAAGGTGCCGATTCCTTCGGCGTCGAGCACGGCGTCGATCCAGGCTTCAGCGACATCGGAGGAGACGCGCGCGTCGGCGGCGCTTTTTCCGACGCCGACGATCCCGAAGCCGGGAAGCGCCAACACCCGGGGCAAGGGGTCGAGCGGCTTCTTGATGCCGCCGACACGCGCGTTGTGGCGCTGGAAGTAGTCGTCGTAGCTGGTGATGAAGGCGCCGATCGCCGCCTCCGCCGCCTGCCGCCAGTCGGAGAGAGCCGAGACAGTGGCGGGCGGCACGATCGCCGGCAAGGATTTGATGCGGATGACCTGCTCGGGCGTCGCGATGCCGCGCCGCGCGTAGCGGGCAAGATCGCGGCCGTTGACGAATCGCAGGATGCGCGCACTGACGCGATGATCGAGCAACCAATGCGAGGGCGTGCCCTCGGGCGCCGCCTGAGCCAGCAGACCCCGCAGCACGGGCAGCACGGCCTCGGGGGGCGCGAGATCGTCCGGGAGGCTGATCGGCTGCAGGCTCGGCCTGTCGCGCTCGCGGGTGGCCACGTACCGCTCCATGAGCGTGACCATCTCGATCATCAGCTCATAGGCATCCCGCGCCGTCTCGGCCATGGTGAAGATGCCGTGCTTGGCGAGCAGCAGACCCTGCACGGCGGGATCGCGCTCGAACACTTCAGCCGCAGTCTTAGCCAACTTGAAGCCGGGCATGATGTACGGCACGAAGCCGACGCGCCGCCCGAAGATCTCCGCGCAGACAGCCGCCGCATCCGGCAGGCAGGCGATCGCGGTCGAGGTTACTGAATGCGTGTGGTCGATGAACTTGTGCGGCAAATAGGCGTGCAGCAATGTCTCGACCGAGGGGTTGGGCGCGCTTGTATCCAGCAGGTTCTGCCGCTGCGCGTTGACCATGTCCTCGTCGGACAACGCGGTCAGGCCGCGCAGCCGGTCGAGCGGCGCGCGGCGCACGGCAGGGTGACCGTCAGGCTCGATCACCGCGAGATCGCGACCGCTGCCTTTCACACAGAGCACATCGACCGGTTCCCCGAACAGGTCGGGCAGCTGCGTCTTGACCGAGGTGTTGCCGCCGCCATGCATGACGAGGCGCGGAACCCGTCCGAGAAGGCGGGAGGTATAGGTCCGCAAAGCGAGATCCTCGCCCACGCCGCGTGCCGCGTAGTATTCGATGCAGGCGCGCGCATCCTCATCGGACCAAAGGCTGTTCATCGTCCCCCATGCCGTGCTCATCATTCTTCGCCGCCGCTCATCTTGCGGCTTCTCTCGAGCGGGCGGACTGTAGTAGCCGGGGCCGACAGACGTCAATTGCTTCTGACAAAGGTAGAAAGCCGGCTCATGGAGCCTCCGATGGTGAAGACCAAGCCGCCTGAGACCAGGACCGAAGCCAGGGGCGGCATGAGGGCCGAACCCGCAGCCCGGATGCGGCGCGATGCGCTGACGCCGCCGGTGGAGTTCGGGGGCGATCCCATCGTCTGGGTCGCATGGCTCTATTACGAGGAGGGGATGACGCAGGAGGAGATCGCGCGTCTCGTCGGCGTTTCGCGCGGCAGCGTCGTCACCATGCTGCAGGAGGCGCGGGAGAACGGCGTCGTCTCCATCTCTGTCGCACCGCAGCATCTGCAGACGGTCGGGATCGCGCGCGCGATCATGGAGCGCTTCGGCGTCCGCGAATGCCTCGTCGTCCCGGGAGACGGCGGTCGCCTGCCGGAGCACGAGCGCGTCGGCCGCGCCGCCGCCCGCCTGCTCGTGGACCGGCTGCGGCCGGATGACGTGCTGGGCGTGTCCTGGGGCCGCACGGTGCTCGCCCTGTCGCAGGCGATGACCCCCAAGGTCCTGCCCGGCGTCTCGGTCGTTCAGGTCACCGGCAGCGCCATCGGCACCTATCGCTTCTCGGCCGAACTCTGCGCCTCCAACATCGCCAACCGCATCGGCGCCCGCTGCGTCTATCTGCACGCGCCCGGCATCCTCTCGAACCGCGAGATGAAGCGCATGCTGATGCGCGAGCCGACGCTGATCGAGCAGTTCCGCATCATGAGCACCTGCAACAAGATCATCTACGGCGTCGGCAGCGTTGCGGCCTCCAGCACCGCCTTCGACACGGGATTTCTATCGCCGGAGGAAGCCGCGCCCTATCTCGCGAAGGGCGCGGTGGCGGTGCTTGCCGGGCGCTTTGTCGATGCGCGCGGTCGCGCGGTCTCCGGCGAACTCGACGACCGCATGATCGGCATGACCGTGCGGGAGATCGCGAAGATCCCTGAGCGCATCTGCGTCGCCGCGGGGCCGGACAAGGTCGAGGCGATCCGCGCGCTACTCGTCGGCGGCTATGTCACGACGCTGGTCACGGACGAGGCGACGGCCCGGAACGTGCTCGCGACCGCTGCACCATCCAAACGTTTGCCAAGGTAAATTGACACATGTCGAAGCACGGACCTATCGTCCGCCTCCAAGCGGCCATGAAGCCGCGGCGCCATGCCACGTGTCGCGTCCTGCCCCGGAGCTGCAATCAATGAGCACGAGCCTCACCAAAGCCTATGATCTCACCGGCCAGGTCGCCTTGATCACCGGGGGCGCGCAAGGCATCGGGCACGCGATCGCCGCGCTCCTCGCCGAGCAGGGCGCGCGTGTCGTGATCGTCGACCAGAACCCGAAGGTCGCCGAAATCGCCGCGGCACTCGGCCATGACAGCATCGGCACCACGATCGACGTGCGGGACGATGGCGCCGTCAGCGCGGGTGTCGCGGACATTGCCGCGAAGACCGGGCGCATCGATATTCTGGTGAACAACGTCGGCATCGCGCCCATCGCACCTGCGGCGGATTTCACGATGGCGGCATGGGACGCGACCTTCAGCGTCAACATCCGTGCGGCTTTCATGTTCAGCCAGGCCGTCGGCCGCCACATGATCGAGCGGCGCTACGGCCGCATCGTGAGCCTCGCCTCCCAGGCGGCGCTCGTCGCGCTCGAAGGCCACATCGCCTACACGGCGAGCAAGGCCGGGGTCATCGCCATGTCGAAGGTGCTGGCGCTGGAATGGGGGCCTCACGGCATCACCAGCAACACGATCTCGCCCACCGTCGTGAACACCGCCATGGGCCGGGAAGTCTGGGCCGGCGCGCGTGGCGAAGCCTTCCGCGCCAAGATACCGGTCGGCCGGTTCGGCGAAGTGGAGGAGATCGCGCATGCGGTGCTCTATCTGGTGAGTGGCGCGGCCGGGTTGATCAACGGCGAGAACCTCGTCATCGATGGCGGCTATACGATCGTCTAGCTTGGGCGTGCGGCCCTCGACAGCCGCCGCCGCCGCCTCCACCATGTTTCGAGCCACAGGGGCTCGGGCATGACCTGGACCATCGTCGTCGCGGCCATCATCACGCTTCTCATGCTGATTGTGGGCGGCGCCCTGACCACCGTCGGTCCTTGGTACCGGGACCTCCGCAAGCCGAGCTGGAACCCGCCCGACTGGGTGTTCGGCCCCGCCTGGACGCTGATCCTCGGCCTTGCCGCCTGGGCCGGCGTGATCGGCTGGCTGAGGGCGAAGACCGCCGGCGAGCACGCTCTCATCGCGGGCCTTTATGCCATCAACATCGTGCTCCACGGGGCGTGGAGCCCGCTTTTCTTCAACCTGCGGCGACCCGACTGGGCGCTGATGGAGGTGCCGTTTCTCTGGCTCTCCGTCCTGGCGCTCATCCTGGCGCTCGCGCCGCTGTCGGCCCTCGCGGGCTGGCTGCTGGTGCCCTACCTGCTCTGGGTCGCATTCGCCGCCTACCTCAACCTCGTCATCGTGCGGATGAACCGGCCCTTCGGAGCAACCGCTTGAGGGCTCCGTTGCCAGTCTCTCAGTTTCGGTCCCGACAAATGTTTGCCTAATGCCGCGCCAGAAGGCATAGCCATTCGGGTGATGACCTTAGGGTGGAGCACCCATGCCGTCCTGCGGACAGCCTGATCCTGCGAATCTCGAGGGGCGCCTGTTGGCCGCGCCCCAGCCTGCCGGACTCGAGATACCGCCCGTGCTGCGCGACAGCGTGGCGCGCCACCAGGCCAATCTCCTGCGCCTGCTGGAGAGCTTCCGGGCTGCTGGCATGGATGATGCCCAGATCGAACCCGCCGTCACCGTCGTGATCGACTCCTACAGGCGGGAGCTGCTGGACGCCATCCGCTCGCTGGCGGCGGCCCGGGACGGCGCCGGGGGAACCCCCTGACATGCTGGACAAGCTCTACGACGAAGCGGCACGTCTCGCGGCGCTGGATCGATACAGCATCCTCGATACCCAGCCCGAGGCGCAGTTCGACAAGATCACCGCCCTGGTGCGCACGGTGCTGGATGTGCCGATGGCCGCCGTTTCTTTGATCGCGCGCGACCGGCAGTGGCTGAAGTCGCGGCAAGGACTGTCCGTCTGCGAGATGCCGCGCGACGCCTCCTTCTGCACGCACACCATTCAGCGGCGCGAACCATTGGTGGTTCCGGACACCACGCTCCACCCCCTCTTTGCGGACCACTCGGCCGTCACGGGGCCACCCTTCATTCGAAGCTATCTCGGCATCCAGCTGACCTCGGCCGACGGCTACAATCTCGGCGCCCTCTGCGCCATCGACCTGCGGCCCCGCAGCTTCCGTGACGCCGAGATCCGGATCATGAGCAATTTTGCGGCCCTCGTGATGGACGAGATGGAGCTGCGGCTCATCGCGCAGAGCGACTTCCTGACCGGCGCCCTGACGCGGCGCGCCTTCATGACCGAGATGGATCGGGCGTGGTCTCGCTTCGGCCGCCAGGGCGAGACGGCGGCGATCGTGCTGTTCGACATCGATCACTTCAAGAAGATCAACGACAGCCGGGGGCACGCCGCCGGCGACGCCGTACTGCGGGCCATCGCCGCCTGCTGCGCCGGCCAGTTGCGCGGCGGCGACGCCTTCGGCCGCCTCGGCGGCGAGGAATTCGCGATCCTGCTCGGCAACACCGACCCGCGGGAGGCGGCGCTGGCGGCGGACCGCGTTCGCCGGTCGGTCGCGGCGCTCAGGGTCGACAGCCTGCCGGATCTTTCCGTCACCGTCAGCCTAGGCATCGCCCCGCTCACCTCCGAGGTGGCATCGCTCGACGAGTGGCTGGCGCGTGCGGATGCCGCCATGTACGCCGCCAAGCAAAGCGGGCGCAACCGTTGCTGTGCCGACGATGGCCGCCGTCTCGAACGCAGCTAGGTCAGCCCAACCGTCGATCCCGGGCGCAGGCGCGAGGCCGTGTCAGCCACGCCGGCTTGAACGCGCAACTCTGGCAGGGTCGCGCCGCGCCGGTGCAGCCGGATCATGAGGGCCGCCGTCATGAGGCGGACCATCATGGCGTCGGAAAATCGGCGCCTTCCAGGGACGTGCCGTTGACCAGAAGCGCCCACATGTCCGGATGGCCGGCCCGCAGCGGCTCGGCGCCGTCTCTGCGGAACAGCAGCGCCCTGGCCGCGGCCCGTTCCGCGCGAAGCTGCTCGGCGGCAAGTTCCTCGGGCGATTTCATGTCGATGACCGCAGGCGCTTCGGCGACCGGCGACGGCGCGCGAGCCATACGTTCGAACACGGTGTTCTGCAGCGAAACCGGAACCGCACCGAACAAGGGCGCCGAAGGGGACGCCGACTCGGCATCGATCCGGTACATGATCCCGTTCAGAACGCCGTAGTACTGAAAGCTTGGTTGGCTGAGATGGGCGCTCACGATCGCTGTCCTTTTCGGGGTTCGTCGAGGCAGATCGTTATGGCCGGCGAGGTAATTTCAGCAGCCCCAAATAGGGCTGTGACTCATGCTCTCATTTTGTTGATTAGGAGGCATGGCGGTCCGGTCCGGCGGCGGAACCGTCTCTCTCCCGCAGAGGTTCGGCGTCAGGGGCGGGCATTGCCGCCGGGCGTCACTCCGCCACGATCGCTGACGCGCGATGGTCTGCCGCTAAGGAGGCGAGCGGCGTCAGATGGAGTTCCAGACGCCCCTGAGCAGAACAAAGGTTATCAGACAGATCATGGCGACCACCATGACGAGCATCGGGATCAAAAAGAAGCGGGAGCGCCTGCGGTCGCTGTCCGCGCCGCTCTTCTGTCCAGGCTTCATGTCATTGATCATCGTCGTTCCGGATCCGGCTTCTTGGCTGCTTCAAGGCCCAGCTCGATCAGCCGGCGGACGCCCTTGGGACCCGGAGCCTGGCCGGCGAGCCCGGATGAAGGCGATGGCGCCTGCAATGCGTTCCGCTAGTCCGCTGGTGGAGGGGGTTGGATTTGAACCAACGTAGGCGTTAGCCAACGGATTTACAGTCCGTCCCCTTTAGCCACTCGGGCACCCCTCCGGCGCGGGAGCCGGACTTCCCTCATTTGCCTCCCCTTGTCAACGAAGGGTATGGCTTCCGCACGCAAGATTTTGCCCGCCCACCTTCTCTTCCAGCAGGACGCGCCATGAAGCCCCCCCGATCCGACCGTCCGCGCGGCGGCTCCGCCGGCGCCAAGCCGCCGCACAAGCCCAGCCGCCCACACGGTCCTGGAATGGCCGCGGGGGGCGGCGGACGCAGTCCGGCGCCGGATCGCGGCAAAACCCGCAGCGGCACCGGCGACACCGGCCGCCCGCGTTTCGGCAGCGGACCAGCGTCGCCCAGGCCTCCGGCGCAGGCTGCCCCCGGCCGCAGCGAATTCTCCCACGTCCGGCCGGAGCGGGAGGATGCCCGCCCACTCCGCGGCGAGCGCGGTCCCAGGCCGCCGACACAGGTCCAGGAGCGGCCACAAGCGCCGGAGCAGGAGCGGACGCGGGTGCGGGTGCGGGATCGGGCGCGGGTCCAGGATCGGGCACAGGTGCAGGATCGGGCGCGCGGCAGCCTGACGCGGGAACGTGACTCGGGCTACGTGCCCCCCGCTGACGGCCGCAGTAGCGGACAGGCCGCGCCTCCCGCGCCGGCAGCGCCGCCCCGCGGCACGGTCTGGCTCTATGGCCTGCATGCGGTCCAGGCGGCGCTCCAAAACCCCGCGAGACGTTTGCGCCGCCTCGTGGTGACTGAGGAGGGCTCAGCCGCGCTCACAGCCCGCCTGCCGCAGCCCTGGGCGCTAGCGCCCGAAACGGTGGACCGCGCCCGCATCGATCAACTGCTCGGCCGCGACGCCGTACATCAGGGCGCGGCGCTGCTCGCCGACCTCCTGCCGCAGCCGGTGCTCGCTCATGCGCTGGAACGCCCCGGACCCGTGCTCGTGCTGGATCAGGTGACGGACCCGCGCAACATCGGCGCCATCCTGCGCTCGGCCGCGGCATTCGGTGTCGCCGCCGTCATCGTGCAGGAGCGCCATGCGCCGGAGGAGACAGGCTCGCTCGCCAAGGCGGCGTCCGGGGCGCTGGAAACCATGCCGCTCCTGCGGGCGGTCAATCTCGCGCGCACCATCGTCATGCTGAAGGCCGCGAACTTCTGGGTGGTGGGGCTCGATGCCGAGGCGGCCGCTCCGCTCGACGGCGCTGCCTTCCGGGAGCGCCGCGTGGCCCTCGTGCTCGGTGGCGAGGGCAGCGGGCTGCGCCGCCTCACCCGCGAATCCTGCGATGAGCTGGCGAAGCTCCCCATGGCCGGGATCATGGAGAGCCTCAACGTGTCGGCAGCCACCGCCGTCGCCCTCTACGAGCTCGGCCGCGCCCGCTAAAGCGCGGTGTAGCCGCCGTCGACGAAGATATCCTGGCCATTGATCATGTCCGATGCCTGCGAGCAGAGGAACAGGATCACGTCGCAGACCTCGACCGTCTGGGCCACGCGCCCGGACGGGATCTTGGCAACCATGGGCCCGAGCTTGGCGGGATCGCCCCAGACCTGCTGGCCCATCGGCGTCATGGTGACCGTCGGGCAGACTGTGTTGCACTGAATGTTGTACGCCGCCCACTCGGCCGTCATGACCTTCGTCAGCCCGTTGAGCCCGTTCTTCGACGCCGCATAGGCCCCGTGCTCGATCAGCGCGACCGCGCTGGTCTGGCTGCTGACGTTGACGATCTTGCCGGCCTTCTGCGCCATCATCGCCGGCACCAGGGTGCGGGCCATCAGCCAGGGCGCCCGCAGATTGACCGCCTGGATGAAGTCCCATTCCGCCACGGTCTGATCCACCATCAGCTTCGGCACGCTGACGCCCGCGTTGTTCACGAGGATGTCGATCGTGCCCCAGGCGGCAAGGGCGTCCTTGGCCGCCCGCTCGGCCTCTGCCGCGCAAGCGAGGTCGGCGCTGATGGTCAGGCAGCGGCCGCCGTTGGCCTCCACCCCCGCTTGCGCCTCGGCGAGACCCGCCGCGTCCCGCGCGACCGCGACGACATCCGCCCCCGCCTCGCTCAGCACGCGGCAAAGCTCGGTGCCGATCCCCTTGGAGGCGCCGGTGACCAGCGCCTTCTTGCCGTGAAGTGCGAAACGCTCCGCGACGCTCATCGCCCGCGCCTCAGAAGACGATCTGAGTCTTGACGACCTCGGGCGAGCCTTGCGCCGCGAATTCGAAGGCCTCGACCGACTGCTCGAAGGGGAAGGTACGGGAAATCAGCGGCTTCACGTCGACCTTGCCCGAGGCCAGCAGCGCGATGGTGTTCGGGTAGAGGTTGGCGTAGCGGAACACGGTCTCAATCCGCGCCTCCTTGATTTGCGCCGCGACCACGTCGATCTCGACCGCTCCGGGCGGCATGCCGACCAGGACGACGCAACCGCCGGGGCAGAGCAGGTCGAACATGCCTGGGAAGGCGCGCGGGCTGCCCGAGGCCTCGAACACGACGTTCGCGCCCCAGCCGGCGGTCTCGGCCTTCACGCGATCGATCGCCTTCTCCTCGGAGACGTTGACCGGGATGATGTTCTCGTAGCCGCCGGCGATCTTGAGCTTCTCCTGCTGCACATCCGTCATGATAACCTTGGAGACACCGGCGGCGAGCGCCGCGAGCGCCACCATCATGCCGATGGTCCCGGCGCCGAGCACCACGGCCACCTGACCCGGCAGGATATGGGCCTTGGAGACGGCCTGCATGCCGACGGCGAGCGGCTCGACGAAGGCGCCTTCCTGGAAGCTCACGCCGTCCGGCAGCTTGAAGGTGAGGTTCGCGGGATGGACGATCTCGGGCACCAGACAGCCATGCACCGGGGGCGTCGCCCAAAAGCGCACTGCAGGGTCGAGGTTGTAGAGGCCGAGCTGCGAGGCGCGCGAGGTCCAGTCGGGGATGCCGGGCTCCATGCAGACGCGGTCGCCGACCTTGAGGTTCGTGACGCCCTCGCCCACCGCCGCGATCTGGCCCGCGCCCTCATGGCCGAGGATCATCGGCTCCTTCACCCAGAAGGGCCCGATATGCCCGTGCAGGTAGAAATGCAGGTCGCTGCCGCAGATGCCGACGGCCTTCATGGCGATCTTGACCTCGCCCGGCCCGGCCTCGGTCGGCACATCGATGTCGCGCAACTGCGCGCGACGGATTTCCTCAAGAACCATGGCTTTCATGACGTGTCTCCCCAGGAGGTAGTGCGATGTCGCGGCGGCGGCTAATCGGCCTGCCGCTCTGCGTTTTCTCATCATGAACCGGCGCGCGGCGCGATGCAAAACGCGGCTTGGGCAAAAAAGAACCCGGCCGAGGCAGTGCCTCGGCCGGGTTCCCGCTCACGCCGGTGGACCGGGCGTTCAGCCGGACGACTTGTCCGGCGTGATCGCCACGTAGATCGGCTGGCCCTGGCGCAGGATGCGGAGCGCGACCGCGCCGCTGTTGCCCTCCAGCGCCTTGTGGATCGCCGTCGCGGCCTGGTTGGGGGAGCCGACGTTTGTGCTGTTCACGCCCAGCACCACGTCGCCCTGCTCGATCCCCGCCTGATCGGCGGGAGAATTCGGCCGCACATTCGCGACGACCGCGCCGTCCGTGCCGTCCGGCACGTTGAGCTGGCCGCGGAGATCCGGGGTGAGCGGCGCCAGAGCAAGGCCGACGCTGCCCTGGTTGGTTCCCTGCTGGGTCTGCCCGGCATTGCTCGCGACCTTGGCCTTGAGCTGGGCGATCTTGGCCTGGACATCCTTCGCCTGCCCGTCGCGGACGATGTCGAGCGTCGCCTGGCTGCCGGGGTTGATGCCGGCGATCTCGACCGCGAGGTCGCGCGGCGTATGGATCGTCGCCCCGTCGACCTTCTCGATCACGTCGCCGGCCTTCAGTCCCGCTTGCGCGGCGGGGCTGTCGGGCTCGACCTGAGCGATGAGCGCGCCGTTCAGCGGCCCCTGACCGGCGTCGGGCAGGTGCAGCGCCTTGGCCATCGGCTCATCGACCGACTGCGCCTCGACCCCGAGATAGCCGCGCGTCACGTGACCGTTCTTGATCAGATCATTGACGATCGTCTTGATGGTGTCGGACGGGATGGCGAAACCGATGCCGATGCTGCCGCCGGAGGGCGAAAGGATCGCGGTGTTCATGCCGACGACCTTCCCCTGCTGGTTGAACAGCGGACCGCCCGAATTGCCCTTGTTGATGGGCGCGTCGATCTGCAGGAAGCTGTCATAGGGACCGTCACCGATATCGCGGCCCTCGGCCGAGACGATACCAGCGGTCACCGTGCCGCCAAGCCCGAACGGGTTCCCCATGGCGACGACCCACTGCCCGGTCTGAACCTTCTTCGAGTCGCCAAGGTCGAGGTACGGCAGCGGGTGCTTCGCATGGACCCGCAGCACGGCGATATCGGTGCTCGGGTCGCGGCCCACGACCGTCGCCGGGAGACGGGTGCCGTCCGACAGGGTCACGGTGATGGTCTTCGCGCCTTCGACCACGTGGTTGTTGGTCACGATGGTGCCGTTGGCGTTGATGATGAAGCCGGAGCCGGCGGCCTCGACCACCTCGGGATGCTGCGGCTGCATCTGCATGCCGGGCGCGCCGGGCATCATATTGAAGGGGAAGGGCAGCGGGAACGGCATGCCGTTCTGCGCCTGCGGCCCCTGATCGCCCCCGGGGCCGCCATTGCCGCCCTGGTCGCCGGGTCCGCTCTCTGGATTGGCGCCGGGGGCCAGATCGGAGAGGATCGTCACGACCGCCGGCTTCACCCGGGCCGCGAGTTCGGTGAAATCGGGCAGGATCTGGGCCGAAGCGCCGGAGGGCAGCTGGCTGACATCGCCGCTGGCGCTCTGGCCGCTCTGGCCGGTATCGGCGAAGCTCGGCTGCGCGAAGGCGAACCCGCCGAGCGTGCTCCCAGCGAGGAGTGCGACGGCCAGCGTCGACTTAAGTCTGAAGCGGTGTGCCATGATGGGGGCTTCCTTCTGTTGACGTTGCTGGATGAGGCGCTGCCGTCAGCACCTGATGACCATCCTGTTGAGCGTTACATAGGGCAGCCATTTGTTTCGGCTGCCTTCGAGTTCGTGAATAGGTCGTCACATGGAGATTTCGTCATCGTAGCGGCTTAACCAGCCGCTTCGCGGCGTCCGGGGAGACGGCGGTAAGGCATCGCGCGGAGGAAGCCCGCAGGCGGCGCAGAGACGGCTGCGGCGCTGGGGACTTGACAGGCGCGGCCGCAAAATGTGTCTAGCGTCTCTCGCTGAGCATGCAGGGGTGTAGCTCAATTGGCTAGAGCGCCGGTCTCCAAAACCGGAGGTTGAGAGTTCGAGACCCTCCACCCCTGCCAGTCGGCTCTTGCTCCGGCCAGGACGATGACCGTCCGGCCGGCGCTGTTGTTTCAGGATAGGTGTGCGTTGAAGACGATTTCCGGGCAGGCGTTTCAGGGTTCCCATCGGTCGTGAACTTCCATCCGGCAGAGTTCCTGCGTGACGTGCGGAGCGAGGTCTCCAAGGTTACCTGGCCATCCCGCAAGGAGACCCTGGTGACGACGGCCATGGTCATCGGCATGGCGGTCATTGCATCCTTCTTCTTCTTTGCGGCTGACCAGCTCATCGGTTTCGGTGTGCGCACCCTGTTCAGCAGCGGCACCTGAGGAGGGCTGATCATGGCCAAGAGATGGTATGTCGTGCATGTCTACTCCGGCTTCGAGAAGAAGATCGGGCAGCAGATCAAGGAGCAGGCGGCCCAAAAGGGCCTCGCCGATCACTTCGACGAGATCCTCGTGCCCGCCGAAGAGGTGGTCGAAGTCCGGCGTGGCCAGAAGGTGAATTCCGAGCGAAAGTTCTTCCCTGGCTACGTGCTGGTGAAGATGGAGCTGACCGACGAAGCCTGGCATCTCGTCAAGGACACGCCGAAGGTGACGGGCTTCCTGGGTAGCCGCAACAAGCCGAGCCCGATCAGCGAGGCCGAGGCCGACCGCATCATGAAGCAGACGCAGGAAGGCGTGGAGCGTCCCCGCCCCTCCATCCTGTACGAAGTCGGCGAGCAGGTGCGCGTGGCGGATGGCCCCTTCACCAGCTTCAACGGCACGGTGGAGGAAGTCGACGAGGAGAAGGGCCGCGTGAAGGTCAGCGTCTCCATCTTCGGCCGCTCGACCCCGGTCGACCTGGAATACAGCCAAGTCGAGAAGGTCTGATCTGATCCTCGGGCCGCCCTGGGCGGCCTGCTTCGCGAACGGAGAGCGACCGATGCCGCGTTTCGCCGCCAACCTCTCGATGATGTTCACCGAGTGGCCCTTCCTGGACCGCTTCGCCGCCGCCGCCGATGCCGGCTTCGCGGCGGTGGAATATCTGTTTCCTTACGACCACCCGGCCGAAGAGGTCGGCGCGGCCCTGAGCCGCGCGGGGCTGACCCAAGCGCTGTTCAACCTGCCGCCGGGCGACTGGGCGGCAGGCGAGCGCGGCATGGCCGCCTTAGCGGATCGCGCGGCCGAGGTGGCGCAGGCGGTCGAGACCGCCATTCCCTACGCCGCCGCGACCAAGTGCCACACCCTGCATCTGATGGCAGGCAATGCCGATCGCGCCGATCCGCGCGCGCAGGCCGCCTTCCGCCTCGCGGTGGCCAAGACCGCCGAGCGACTGGCCCGGGCGGACATCACGCTCGTGCTCGAGCCCATCAACAAACGCGACATGCCGGGCTATTTCCTCAACGACTTCGACTATGCGGCGGAGCTGATCGGCGCCCTCGGCCTGCCCAACCTCAAGCTTCAGTTCGATATCTACCACCGCCAGATCCTGCACGGCGACGTGGTGATGGGCCTGCGCCAGATGATGCCGATCATCGGCCACGTGCAGATCGCGGGCGTGCCTGACCGCCACGAGCCCGACGAAGGCGAGGTCGCCTACGGCTTCGTCCTCGGCGAGTTGGATCGCCTCGGCTACGACGGCTTCGTCGGTTGCGAATATCGCCCCGCAGGCAAGACGGTGGATGGGCTCGGCTGGTTCAAGCGCTACGCCCGGAACTGATATCCTTCGGCGGCGACGCATACTCCGCCAGGTTCGTCGCCAGGTAGTCATAGAGGAGCCTGATGCGCCGCGTCATGCGGCGGTCCTCATGCATCGCCATCCAGATGCCGATGCGCGCCGGTGTGAAGTCCGGCAGGACCCGCACCAGCGCGGGGTCGGCATCTGCGACGCCGGTCTGGCACGGCCCAATGCCCAGCCCCGCCCGCAACGCCGCCAGAAGGCCACTGTCGCTCTCGCATTCGAACCCGACACGCAGATCGAGAGCCCGGAGCGCCGGGATCCGCTCCATGTCGGCGGGTCTGGCGATCAGCCAATGAGTCCTGAGTCCGTCCAGTGTCGCCGGCAGGCCATGCGCGGCGGCGTAGCTGCGATGGGCATATAGCCCCACCGGCGCCTCCCCCACGCGGCGGATGACGAGCGCCGCCTGCGTCGGCGCCACGTTCCGAACCGCCAGATCGACATCGCCGCGCAGCAGGTCGAGGTTGCGGTTGCTGAGCACGAGTTCCACATCGACGCCGGGATAAAGTGCGCGGAAACTCGCCATCATCGGCGGCAGGACAGCGACGCCGATGAACTCGCTGGCGGTGAGGCTGACGCGGCCCTCTGACCCCTGTTGCGAGCCGGTGGCGATCCGCAGCAGCATGGCGGCGGATGCGGCCATCGCCTCGGCTTGCGGCACCAGCGCCAGCGCCCGCTCCGTGGGCCTGAGCCCGTCATTCGACCGCGTGAACAGTGGCGCGCCCAGCGCCTGCTCCAGAAGCGAGATGTGACGGCCGAGCGTTGGCTGGGTGAGGGACAAGGCGCGCGCCGCTTGCGAGAGACTGCCGCTCCGTACGACCGCGAGGAACGATCGCCAGAGTGTCCAATCCGGATCTGCCATACATATCCGTATAGCGGTGCAAAGAGGTTATGCAATTCCTGTTTAGCGCATGCCGCGTCATCCTTCTATCGCAAACCGGAGGACAGGATGATGAACGGCAAGACGGCATTGGTTCTGGGCGCAACAGGCGGCATCGGCGGCGAGGTGGCGCGTGCCCTGCTGGGTCGCGGATGGCAGGTGCGGGCGCTGACGCGCGACCCGTCCCGCGTGCCCGGAGGTGATTTCAAGAACATCGCCTGGATCGCCGGCGACGCGATGCGCGCCGGGGATGTGATGGCAGCGGCCCAGGACGCCGATATCCTGTTCCATGGCGTCAACCCGCCCGGCTACCGGAACTGGCGCGGCCTCGCGATCCCGATGCTGGCCAACAGCATCGCGGCGGCCAGCGCGAGCGGCGCGCGGCTGATCTATCCCGGCAGCGTCTACAACTACGGCCCGGACGCCTGGCCGCTCTGCGCCGAAGGCTCGCCGCAACATCCACAGACGCGGAAAGGCCGGATTCGCGTGGAGATGGAGGCGATGCTGGAAGCGGGCCTCACCCAGGGCCTGCGATACCTCACGCTGCGCGCCGGCGACTTCTTCGGGCCGCACGCGCCAAGTTCCTGGGTCGCTCAAGTGTTGATGGCCGGCGGCAAGCCGCTCCGCGCCATCACGACGCCGGAATTGCCGGGCGTGCCGCACACATGGGCCTATCTGCCCGACATGGCGGAGACGATCGCGCGCCTCGCCGACCGGGCGGACGAACTGCCGCCGGCCGAGCGGTTCCACTTCGCCGGACATGCCCTCACCGGGCAGGACATGGCCGAGGCGGTGCGGCGCGCCACCGGCAGCGGACTGCCGATCCGGAACTTTCGCTGGCTGCCCGTCTATCTCGGCGCGCCCTTCGTCACGTTTCTGCGCGAGGTGATCGAGATGCGCTACCTTTGGCGGGAGGACATCCGTCTGGACAACCGCCGCCTCGTGGACTTCCTGGGCGAGGAGCCGCATACGGCGCTGGACGAGGCGGTCGCCCGGACGCTCGCTGAGGTGCGCGCGAAGGCCGGGAGGGTGACAGCGGAGGCCCGTCGTGCTTCCTCCATCGGCAACAACGCAGCCGTAGAAGCGACAGGCGCCGCACATGGCAGGGGCAGAGACTTGCATCCGGTCCGCACCGGTCTTTGACGAGGATTTCCGTGGCAGGCTGCTGGCGCTGTTCCGGTGGCGGCGCGACGTGCGCCACTTCCGGCGCGACCCCGTGGCGCCGGCTTTGCTGGACGCCCTGCTGGAGGTCGCATGCCTCGCGCCCTCGGTCGGGCTCAGCCAGCCCTGGCGCTTCGTTACCGTGGAAGACGCGGCGCGGCGCGCGGCGGTGCGGGCGAGCTTCGAGCGGTGCAACGCCGAGGCTCTCGCCAGCCAGCCGGACGACCATGCCGGCCTCTATGCCCGGCTGAAACTCGCGGGGCTGGATCAGGCGCCTTGCCATCTCGCGGTCTTCGCCGAGAGCGACCCCGAGCAGGGACATGGCCTCGGGCGGCGAACGATGCCGCAGACCACGGCCTATTCGGCGGTCATGGCGGTGCACACACTCTGGCTGGCGGCTCGGGCGGAGGGGCTCGGGCTGGGCTGGGTGTCGATCCTCGATCCCCACGCGGTGACGGCGGCGCTCGATGTGCCCGAGGGCTGGGTTTTCATCGGCTATTTCTGCCTGGGATATCCGCAGGAGCAGAATGACGCGCCCGAGTTGGAGCGTGCTGGCTGGGAGCATCGCCGCCCTGCCGCCGCCGCCCGCCTGCGGCGTTAGCCGGGGCCAGACCGTCGTCGGGCCCGCAATTCAACGGGGGGGGATTGGCAGATCGGCTGATCGTCGGATAGAAAAATTAGAGTTTCGAACCGGGCCGGAGGGGCGATGAGCCGTCAGGACGGTGTAGGAGCATGGCGATCCTGCCTCGTTCCGGCGGCGCTGGGGCTTTGCGTTGTCCTCGGTGGTTGCACGACCTGGGTCAAGCCTGGGGCGGATGATGCGATGCGCGACGCCGCAAGATCCCATTGCAAAGCCGTATCTTACGCCATGCTTCCGCCCAACATCGTAACCAGCAGGTCTCTTGACGGGCCGACCTACGCGCTCCGGAGCAAGTGCAAAAAGAACAGCGATGGCGCCCCATGCCGGAAAGTGGATGGGAAATACACGCCCGTGGAAAAGACCCGCACGGACGTGAACAGCGACGGTCGCGACGCGGTCTTCAGCGATTGCATGCGCAGCAACGGCTGGACCGAACGGCAGAATTGAGGCGCCGTTACAGCGCCTTCTCCAGCTCCGGCAGCAAGGTGAACAGATCGCCCACCAGCCCATAATCGGCTACCTGGAAGATCGGCGCCTCGGCGTCCTTGTTGATCGCGACGATGACCTTGCTGTCCTTCATCCCAGCCAGATGCTGAATGGCGCCAGAGATGCCGACCGCGATGTAGAGATCGGGCGCCACCACCTTGCCCGTCTGACCGACCTGCTGATCGTTCGGCGCATAACCCGCGTCGACCGCCGCGCGCGATGCGCCGATCGCCGCCCCCAGCTTGTCCGCCACCGGCAGGATCAACTCCTGGAACTTCTCGGAGGAGCCCAGCGCCCGGCCGCCCGAGACGATGATCTTGGCCGACGGCAATTCCGGCCGCTCCGACCGCGACAGGCTCTCGGCGACAAAGCCCGACAACGCCGGGTCGCCCGTCAGCGATGCCGCTACCGCCACAGTCTCGATCGCCGCCGAACCGCCGCCCACCGCCGCCGGAAAGGTGGAGGTGCGGATCGTCAGCACCTTCTTTGCATCTGTCGCCTGGACCGTCTGGATGGCGTTGCCGGCATAGATCGGCCGCTCGAAGGTGTCGGGGCCCAGCACGCGCATCACGTCCGAGACCTGCATCACGTCGAGCAGGGCGGCCACCCGCGGCATCACGTTCTTGCCCGCGGCCGTCGCCGGCGCCGCCAGCACGTCGTAGCCCGGCGCCAGCGAGACGATCAGCGCCGCTACAGGCTCGGCCAGCAGATGGGCGAGCGAGGCGTCCTCGGCGAGGAGAACCTTGGTGACGCCGGCCAGTTGCGCCGCCGCTTCCGCGACCGCCCGGCAGCCCTGGCCCGCCACCAGCACCTCGATGTCGCCGCCGATCTCCAGCGCGGCCGAAACGGCGCGTCCCGTGGTGTCCTTCAGCGCCGCATTGTCATGATCGGCCAGAACGAGCGTCTTCATGTCTCTGTCTTCCCTCAGATCACGCCGGCTTCGTCGCGCAGCTTGGAGACGAGTTCCGCCACCGAGCCGACCTTCACGCCTGCCTTGCGGCTTGGCGGCTCCGTCGTTTTCAGCACACGCAGGCGCGGCGCGGGGTCGATGCCGTAATCCGCGATCTTTTTCATCGCGATCGGCTTCTTCTTCGCCTTCATGATGTTCGGCAGGCTCGCATAGCGCGGCTCGTTGAGGCGGAGGTCCGTCGTCACGATCGCCGGCAGCTTCAGCGTCACGGTCTGCGAGCCGCCGTCGACCTCGCGCGTCACGGTCACGCTCCCCTCGCCGATCTCGACCTTCGAGGCGAAGGTTCCCTGCCCCCAGCCGAGCAAGGCCGCGAGCATCTGGCCGGTCTGCCCGCAATCGTCGTCGATCGCCTGCTTGCCGAGGATGACGAGTTGCGGCTGCTCCTCATCGACCACGGCCTTGAGGACTTTCGCGACCGTCAGCGGTTCGACCGCCTCGGCGACCTCCACGACGATGCCGCGATCGGCGCCCATGGCGAGCGCCGTCCGCACCGTCTCCTGCGCCTGGGCGAGACCGATCGAGACGGCGACGACCTCCGTCGCGTGACCAGCCTCGCGCAGCCGAAGCGCCTCTTCGACGGCGATCTCGTCAAAGGGGTTCATCGACATCTTGACGTTGGCGAGTTCGACGCCGGAGCCGTCGGCCTTCACGCGCACGCGGACGTTGTAGTCGACCACACGCTTCACAGGCACCAGGATCTTCATCAGGCCTCCAGGGTCATCAACGGGCGAGGGCAATTTCCGGGGGACGTCCTATGGCCGCATGCGGCCCGGCGCAACTCCCCCTGCGGCGGCCATTCTCCTGAAGCGCCGGCCGCCGCCGCTCTCGCCCGGAGGCGACCGCTGCTCAGGCCGATTGCGACATGCCCATCCACCAATCGTGATTGGCGGCTTCGCGGCATCCGGACAGAGATACCGCATGACCGGGCATCAATGGCTGCTCTTTCTGCCTGCGGCGGCGGTGGTCGCGGCATCCCCCGGCGCCGGGAACTTCCTGGCGCTCAACAACGGCCTGCGCTCCGGCCTGACCCCGGCCCTTTTGGCGATCACCGGCCGCTGCGCCGCCTTCGCCATCATGATCGTGCTGGTCATGGCGGGGATCGGCGCGCTGCTCGCGGCCTCCGCCATCGCGTTCACGGTCCTGAAATGGGCAGGCGTTGCCTATCTGATCTGGCTCGGCATCCGGATGTGGCGATCCGACGACCTGGCCGGGCCTGACACCGTGGGGACGCAGGCGGCCTCGTGGCGAAGGCTGACGGTGCGCGAGTTCACAGTGGCGGCCACCAATCCGAAGGCGGTGCTGCTGTTTGCCGCCTTCCTGCCGCAGTTCGTGGCGGCAGACCGGCCGATGCCGGCGCAGTTCCTCGACCTCGGCGGCGCCTATATCCTGATCGAGTTCCTGACCGCCAGCGGCTACGCCTTCGCCGGCAGCCGCATCAAGGCGTGGCGAGTGACACGGCGCGTGGCTCGACGCATCAACCGCATCACCGGCGGGCTGATGCTGACCGCCGCGGGATGGCTTGCCGCGATGAAGCGCGCCGCCTGAGCAAGGGGCTGGACCAGGGGCTGCCCAGCGCAGCGGTCGCGGGCTACAAAGCGCGCGCCGCGCGCGGCGGGACATCGACAAGGGACGGACATCCATGGCGCAGACAGTGAACTGGGGCATTCTCAGCACGGCGAAGATCGGCCGGGAGAAGGTCATTCCCGGCATGCAGAAGGGTGAGGTCAGCCGCGTCCTCGGCATCGCCTCACGCGATCAGGCGACGGCGGACGCGACCGCGCAGAGCCTCGGCATCCCGCGCGCCTATGGCAGCTACGAGGCGCTGCTCGCCGACCCCGACATCCACGCGATCTACAATCCGCTGCCCAACCACCTGCATGTGCCCTGGAGCATCCGCGCGCTGGAAGCAGGCAAGCATGTGCTCTGCGAGAAGCCGGTCGCGCTCGATGCCGCGGAGGCGGAGACGCTGCTGGCGGCGCGGGACCGCACCGGCCTCATCGTCGCGGAGGCCTTCATGGTCCGCTACACGCCCTGGTGGCAGCGCGTCCGCGCGCTGGTGCGGGAAGGCCGTCTCGGCCGCGTCGCCGCCATCCAGACCGCGTTCAGCTACTACCTCGACGATCCCACGAACATCCGCAACGACCCGTCGATCGGCGGCGGCGGCCTCATGGACATTGGCTGCTACGCCATCGCGACCGCCCGCTATGTGTGGGGCGCCGAGCCGGTCCGCGTCGCGAGCGTGATCGAGCGCGACCCCGCCATGGGCACCGACCGGCTGACGAGTGCCGTGCTGCAGTTTCCTGACGGCCACCTAACCTTCACCTGCTCGACCCAGCTCAGCCCGCATCAGCGGGTGACAATCATGGGCACCAAAGCGCGGATCGAGGTTCTGATCCCCTTCAACGCGCCGCCGGACGCCCCCTGCCGCATCCTGATCGACGACGGCGAGGCGCTGGACGGCTCCGGCGCGGTCGCGGAGGATTTCGCGGTGACCGACCAGTACACGGCGCAGGGGGACGCGGTGTCCCGCGCCATTCTGGGCGAGGCGCCGCTGGAATTCCCGCTCGAGGATGCGATCGCCAACATGCGGGTGATCGACACGGTGTTTAGCGCGGCGGACTCAGGCCGGTGGGAAACGATCTAAGGCGATCGCCTCCCCCTCACTCCCGGATCAACCACGGGGATAAGACGTTCCTGCGGATGCGCACGCCCATGACCATGCCTGCGACATTGCACGACATCTGGGGCGCATCGGGCGCCGGCCGCGTCGCCGCCATCGGGCCAGGGGTGCCGCAGCACTATATGGGGCGGAAAGTCGCGATCTATCGCTCGATCTCGATGATCCATTCCGGGCAGACGATCGGCCTGTGGAGCGAGCAGGCGCAGATCCATCACCTGAGCTGCCTGATCTTGCCGGACCACGTCGACACCAGGGATTACAGCGGCTCGCTGGTCAACATCGTCACCGCTTATGCCTTCCTGCGCCAGATGGTCGAGGAGGGGCATCGCGGCATCGTCGCCACGGCGGGCAGTTCGGCTACCGGGCGCGCGCTGGCGGCTCTGGCGCAGCGCGACGGCGTCCCCGGCAGATCGAGGCGGCGATGAAGGCCGAAGCCGAGGCCAAGAGCATCTTGCTGCCCTAGTCTCCGATTGTCCCCGACCGGGGTGGCGGGCGCT
>JABBOH010000028.1:0-23855 GCA_019351895.1 Pseudomonadota bacterium | reverse complement strand
GCTACGACCCCCCCCCCCGCCGACCGTCAGGAACGCGGCTGGATCATTCGACCAAGCGGGCCGCCGCCGAAGACATGAACGTGGAAATGCGGTACCTCCTGCCCGGCATGGATGCCGTGGTTGGAGAGGATGCGGTAGCCGCCCTCCTCCAGCCCGAGCTTGGCGGCGACCCTCCCGACCGCGCGCCAGAAGCCGGCGATCTCGCGGTCCGAGGCGCGGCCGGCGAAATCGACCGCCGACACATACCGCCCCTTCGGGATCACCAGAACATGCACCGGAGCCTGAGGCGCGATGTCGTGGAAGGCGAGCGCCGCATCGTCCTCATAGACTGTCTTGTTGGGGATCTCGCCGCGTAGGATCTTCGCGAAGATGTTCTGGTCGTCATAAGGATCGAGGCCAGTCACAGGCATGGGCGTCATCTCCGGTATCTTCGGACCGTTTTACGTCTTTTTCGGCCGGGCAGCCACAGTGCCGAGGCTTGCGAGGCTCACGCAGACCATGCCCGCAAGCTGCGACGGGCTCAGCCTCTGGCCCAGGACGACGAACCCCATCACGACGGCCGCCGCCGGTTCCAGGCTCATCAGGATGCCGAAGCGACGCGGCTCCATCCGCCGCAGGCACGCCATCTCCAGTGAGTAGGTGAGGACGGGCGAGAGCAGCGCGATCAACCCCATCACGAGGACAGGCGCCCAGCCGAGGGAGCGCCAATGCGGCAGCACGCCGATCGGCAGCCCGACAAGCGCCGCGACGGACAGCGACAGGGTGAGACCCTGGACGCCGGTAAAGACGCGGCCGACGCGCTGCGTCAGCAGGATATAGCCGGCCCAGCAGACGGCGGAGGCCGCGGCGAAGCCGTAGCCCAGCAGATCGACCGCGCCCGCGGCGCCCCGGGTCAGCAGCCAGACGCCGAGACCGGCGAGCACCGCCCAGACCACATCCCGCGCCCGCCTCGACCCGGCGAGCGCCAAACCGAGGGGGCCGAGGAACTCGATGGAGACGACGGTGCCCACGGGCAGGCGTCCGACCGCCGCGAAAAAGCAGAAGGCCATGCTTGCGGTCGTCAGCCCAAGGATACCCGCAGCCGTAAGCCGCCGAGCGTCGAGATCGAGGAAGCGCGGGCGGGCGACGGTGAGCAGCAGCCCCGCCGCCCAGATCATGCGCAGGCTGGTGATCGTCGTGCTGCCATAGCCCTCGATGAGCGGCACGGAGAGCGCAGCCGCCAACTGCGCCAGAAGCACCGCCGTGACAAGCCACAGCGTGACGGGTATCCGCCCGGCGGCGGCGGTCTGCCAGCCGGTGATGGCACGCTTCATGGACGCTCGATATCAGGGAGCGGGCGCGGTCGCCGGCTTCGTTTCGGGATAAGCCGCCATCAGCGCCGCCTGCACGCCGTTTGTCCAGCCGAAGCCGACCTGCAGCGCGTATTCCCCGCCATGACCGGCGGCGGGACCGCCGGGCGGCGTTTCGACATTGTATTTCTCGACCAGAACGCCATCGCGGGCGAAACCGTCATCGACCCGCGCTTCCCATCTTTGCGCGATGGTTGCGGCTAGCGCTGCGTTTCCGTAGCGGGCGAAGCCTTGCACCGCCATCCACTGCAGCGGCGCCCAGCCGTTCGGCGCGTCCCATTGCTGGCCCGTATCGGTGGTCGTGGTGCGGATGCCGCCGGGCTCCAGCAGATGCGCCTGTACGGCTGCCGCCACACCCCGCGCCTCGCCCGCCGTCGCGACATGGAAGAACAGCGGCACCACCGTCGCCGCCGAGAGCAGATGCGTCATCTGCCGTGTCTTCCAGTCATAGTCGGTGAAGTCGCCGGCCTTGCCATCCCACATCAGGCGCCGGATCGCATGGGCCCGATTGGCGGCGCGCTGGGCGAAAACCTTCGCCTCCGCCGTGTTGCCCGCGAGGCCGTAGGCATAGGCGAGATCACTCTCCAGGTGGAACATCTCGCTGTTGAAGTCGACCGGCAGGATGTCGATCGTGTCGATGGTCGCGAGCGTCCTGCCATCCGCCAGCCAGCGCGAACTATAGTCCCAGCCCGATTCCGCGCCCGCCCGGAGGTTGCGATACATCACCGCCGCCGGCCGGTGGGCCGCGCGCGCCGTCTCGACATCCTCGCGATAGGACTCGTCGCGCGGCGTGTCCCGATAGTCCCAATAACGATTGAGCACGGTGCCGTCGGCGAGCTTCACCACGTTGGCATGCGCCTGACCGGGCTTGAGGCTCGCGGCGCCCTGCATCCAGTAGTCGTATTCCGCGCGCATCGCCGGCAGGTAGGTTTTGTAGACGCCGGTGCCGTCGTGCTCCGCAATGAGGTCGACCATGCAGGAGAAGAAGGGCGGCTGCGACCGGCTGAGATAGTAGCTCCGGTTGCCGTTCGGCATGTGGCCGTAGCGGCCGATGAGCGACGCGATGTTGCGCACCATGTCGTCGGCGAGTTGGGTTTTCCCGTCCTGCTCCAGCCCGAGCATGGTGAAGTACGTGTCCCAATAATAGATTTCGCTGAAGCGGCCGCCCGGGACGACGTAGGGGTGGGGCAGCGGCAGCAGGGACGAGTATGTGTCGATCTCATCGGGCTGGCGCGTCAGAACCTGCCACACATCCGAAATGTATTCGCTGACCGTCTCGCCCTTCTTGCGGTCGAAGGTCACGGTCTTCAGGACAGGCTCCCGGAAATGCGCGAGGACGAAGTCGCGCAGGCTGAAGCCCGCCTTGCCCTTGTCGGCGTCATAGGCCTTCATGATCGCCGCGGGCGGCTCGTTCGGGATGGCGTCGGCGAAGGTCTTCTGGTCGGGAAAGATCTGCGCCATTTCCACGGCCCGGTAGAGGTCGCCGAAGATCACGCTCGGGGGCGGTGGATAGGGCGCGCGCGCCAGAGCGGGGCTGGCGAAGCCGCCGAAAATCACGGCGAGGACAAGATACCGGCGCATCACCAGGTAAAACTAGGCAGCGTCGCCACCGGGGCAAGACCCGCCGCCGCCGCTTCAGCCTCTGCTTCGGCGTGCTTGCCGGCGAGGTCGTGGATGCCATCCAGCACCCAGCAGGACTCGATGCCCATGCCGGCCGCGCCGGCGATATCCGTCCGCAGCGCGTCGCCCACCGCGAGCACGCGCTCGCGCGGCGTCTCCAGCATCGCGAGCGTCGGGCCGTAGACCGCCGCATCCGGCTTGCCGCGCTGGCGGAACTCGCCCCCCATCTCGGCATAGGCGGCAGCGAGCGCCCCGGCGCATAGGATGCGCTCGCCATCGCGGACGATGATGATGTCGGGGTTCGCGCAGACCATGGGCAGGTTCGCGCGCCGGCAGGCCTCCAGCGCAGGCAGATGCGGCTCGAGGTTGCGGTCGTCGATGGCTTCGTCGGCGCCGATGTTCAGCACGAAATCGGCCTCGGCCGGGGTCAGCGCCAGCTCGATGTCGAGACCCTCCAGCAACGGCAGGTCACGGGCCGGCCCCATGAAGAAGGCGCGACGGCCGAGCGCCGCGAACCAGGGATCGGTGCGGGTCAGCAACGCCTCCCACACAGACTCGCCGCTCGTCATGACGCCGTCGTAAAGCTCGGGCTCGATCCCGAGCCGGGTCAGCCCGGCCGCCGCCATCGCGGCCCGCCGGGGCGCGTTGGAGAGCATGACGATACGCTTGCCGCGCTCACGCAGCCGGACGATCGTCTTGCGGGCGTGGGGGTAGAGCTTCACCCCGTCATGCACGACGCCCCACAGGTCGAGAATGAAGCCGTCATAGTGGCCCGCGAGCGGCGCCAGCCCATCCAGATGCCGCATGGTCACACCCCTTTCGCCAGACGTTCAGCCTCGATGCCCACGACCTGCGAGATCCGGGGGACCCCGGCCGTCTTGAGGGCTCGGGCCAGATCGCGCTTGATGCGGGCGATCACGCGCGGACCGCCATAGGTGAAGGCGGTATAGACCTGCACGAGGTCGGCGCCCGCGTGAAGCTTCGCCAGCGCCTCCGCGCCCGAACCGACACCGCCGACGCCGATCAGCGCCAGCCGCCCACGCGCCATCACGAAAGCGCGGGCCAGCATGGCGGTCGAGAGGTCGAACAGCGGGCGGCCGGACAGCCCTCCCGTCTCCAAGGCGGCCGCGCCCTGCAGCCCAGCGGGACGGGAGATGGTCGTGTTGGTGAGGATCAGCCCGGCGATGCCGTGGGCGACAGCCGTTTCGACCACCGCCTCCAGCCCGTCGAGCGACAGGTCGGGCGCCACCTTGACGAAGATCGGCGGGGCGTCGGGCACCGCCTCGCGCATGGCGGCGAGAATGGCCGCCAGCCGCGCCTCGCTCTGCAAGTCCCGCAGGCCCGGCGTATTCGGCGAGGAGACGTTGACCGTCACGTAGTCGGCGATGGACGCGACGGCGCGAAGGAGCGCGGGATAGTCTCGCTCCGGATCGGCGCCGTCTTTGTTGACGCCGATATTGGCGCCGACGGGCACGATGCGCCGCAACGGGCCGAGCCGCTGGGCGAAGGCCGCGATGCCCGCGTTGTTGAAGCCCATGCGGTTGATGACAGCGCCATCCTCGGCCAGCCGGAACAACCGGGGACGCGGATTACCGGGCTGCGGCAGAGGCGTGACAGTGCCGGCCTCGACGAAGCCAAACCCCATGCGCATCAGCGCCCGCAGCGCCACCGCGTCCTTGTCGAAGCCTGCCGCCAAGCCGATGGGGTTGCTGAAGGAGAGCCCGGCGACGGTGGTCGCGAGCGAAGGCGGGTCAGCCGTCCGGTTCTCCGCCGCCATCCCGAGGCGAATGGCGAGGATGGCGAGCTTGTGCGCGCGCTCCGCCTCCATCCGGCGAAGCAGCGGCATGGCAAGCGCGGTCAGCGGGGCCATGGGCGGTTCACGTTCATAAGGATATGTTTATGTCTGATCGCCAACGGCGGCAGCAGCGGCGGCGATGGCCGCGTTCATTGCCCGCACGCCGGTGGCTGGCCCCTCGGGATGGTCCCAGACGGCGCTGACGACGGCCAGGAAATCGGCTCCCGCCTGGACCAGAGGCGCGCAATTCGCCGCGGTAATACCGCCGATCGCGACGGACGGGAGTTCCATGATGTCCGACCACCACGCGAGAATGTCCGGCTCCGCCTCGACCGGTGCCTCAGACTTCGTGCCGCTCGGGAAGAAGGCGCCGAAGGCGACATAATCCGCGCCATCCTCGCCGCCCGTCATCGCCAGCTCGCGGCTGCCGTGGCAGGACACGCCGAGGGTGAGATCCGGCCCCAGGATGCGCCGCGCCTCTCGCACGCGCATATCCTCCTGTCCGACATGAGCGCCGTCGCAGCCTGTGGCGACCGCGAGATCGGGCCGGTCGTTCAGCAGAAAAGCCACGTCGCGCGACTGCGCCACCGGCCGCAGGATCTGGATCGCGCGGCGGATGGCGTCGTCATCCACATCCTTGAGCCGAAGCTGCACGGCGCCGACATCCCCGGCGTCCAGCGCGCCCGCGAGAAGGTCTCGGAAACGGGAGGGATCGAGGCGCGGCGGCGTGACGAGATAGAGGCGGCACGCGGCTTGGTCGACGGCCGGGGTGGTTTGCATGGCCGTGCAGGACTAGCGAAAGCCGCCTTCATTGTCACCCTGTGTCGGTTTTGGCTGTCCAGACCGGGGCCGAGCGAAGCCAATCCGGCAACCGCCGCCGCGCGCCGGGCCGCGCTAGATCGAGCGCCTCCGGCATGGCCGTGAGAACAACGGCGCCGAGCGCCTCGGCCATCAGCCGCACCCGCTCATGCAGCGCGGGCGTCACCCCCCGCAGCACGATGAGGCGCTGACCGGCGCGCAACGCCTCGGCCGCGCGGCCCGGGGCATCGCCGCAGTCGAGCAGGTCGTCGAAAGGCTGGCCGGGGTACTCGGCACGGGCGGCCGCCGTCAGCGCAGTCCACCAGCCGGCACCCGCGTAGAGCGCCGCGCCGGGGGCGGAGACAAGCGTGACGGGCAGCCCGACCCCCAGCGCCTCGCGGGCATCGGCAAGGCCGTGGACGACCACCGCGGGCGGCCGCCGGATCAGTTGCGAAATCCTTGACGTCACTGCTCTGACCTGTGCTGATGCAGGCGGATTAATTCAAGCTGCAGACACGGTAGACTAGAGGCCCATGGCGGAACACGAGGACACCAGCGCGGCTCTGCGCCGTCTGGAAGCGGCACTGAACCGGATTGCCGCCCAGGTCGCGAGACCTCGCCATGTGTCCTCCACGCCCGACCATCCGGATCATGGCGTCGAGACAGGCGAGACTTTGGACGCGCCGGTACGTCACGAGATCGTGACGAAGCTGGATGATCTCATCAACGGGTTGCGCGGCGCGCTCGGCATCGAGCGGCATTCTTGAAACCCGCGCACGCGCACCCTCATCAGCCCGGAAGGAGATCGCCGTGGCACAGGTAACATTGCAGATCAATGGCTACTCCTATCTCGTCGGCTGCGAGGACGGGCAGGAGGGCCACCTCAAGGCGATGGGTGACGCGGTGCAGACGCGCATCGACAGCATCAAGGCGCTCGGCCAGACCGGCGAGGCGCGGCTTCTGATGCTCGCCTCCCTCCTCCTCGCCGACGAGTTGCACGACAAGGAAGCGGCGCTGCGGACCAGTCGGCAGGCCGAGCGGATCGCCGCCGCATCGGCTCAAGGCGCCGACCGGACCGATCCCGCCTTCGACGCCGCGGTGCGGCGCTTGGCGCTCAAGGCGGAAGAGATTGCGGAAGCCCTCGAACGGACCTAAGTATGGTTGGCGGGGCTGCCCGGTTCGACAGGCAACACATCCCCAGGGCCGATAAGCAACTCCCTTGGGAGCTGGCTCTGCTATGACCCTGGTCATGGTATCTGGTGCCCACCTGCACAAGCAGGCCTTGGGAGGATGATAACGCCACCGGCCAAGGCGGCTCCGCACTCGCCTCCCATTCACCCATGGACGGCCGATGACGCGGCGACAGCTACCGCCAAGGCGGAGGCTCGCTCTGCGGCCTTCGCGCGCCGCGTGGGTTCCGACCCTGCACTGGGCGAGCATGTGGCGCGGCACGTCCTCCACGGCGTCGCATTCAGGCCTGGCGCCGTCATCGCCGGGTTCTGGCCGATCCAGGACGAAATCGACATCCGCCCGCTGCTCCAGGCCCTCGCGGAGCGCGGCCACCCGATCGGCCTGCCGGTCACCGGTCGTCGTGGCGAGCCGCTCGTCTTTCGGGCTTGGCGCCCCGGCGAGCCGCTGCTGCCGGGCCGCTTCGGCACCAGCCACCCGGACGGTCCGGAAATCACGCCCGATGTGCTGCTGATGCCGCTGCTGGCCTTCGACCGGCACGGCAACCGCCTGGGTTATGGCGGCGGCTTCTACGACCGGACGGTGGCGCGTCTGCCCGAGGCGCTTCGCATCGGCTGCGCCTTCGCCGTGCAGGAACTGGACAGCGTCCCCACCGGCCCGTACGACCAGAGGCTGCACGCGGTCGCGACGGAACGCGGCCTCAGACATTTCGTTCCTGCCGGCGAGACCGGCCCCTGACGGGAGCCTCATGCGCATTCTCTTTCTCGGCGACATCGTCGGCCGCGGCGGCCGCGATGCCGTGGCTGCCGCCCTGCCCGATTATCGCCGTCGCCTCCGCCTCGACCTCGTCGTCGTCAACGGCGAGAATGCGAGCCACGGCTTCGGCCTGTCGCCTGAGATGGCCCGCACGCTGTTCGAAGCCGGCGCCGATGTGGTCACCCTCGGCAATCATTCCTGGGACCGGCGGGAGATCATCCCCTTCATCGCGACCGAAAAGCGCGTCCTGCGCCCGATCAATTTCCCGCCCGGAACGCCCGGCGCGGGCAGCGTGATCCTGACGCTCGCCGATGGGCGGCGGACGCTGGTGATCAACGCCATGGGCCGGCTGTTCATGGAGGCGCTCGACTGCCCCTTCCGCGCGACCGAGGAGATGCTGACGCGCCACAAGCTCGGGTCCAGCCTGCAGGCGGCAGTCGTCGATTTCCACGCCGAGGCGACGAGCGAGAAGGAAGCCTTCGCCCACAGCTTCGATGGGCGGCTGTCGCTGGTGGTCGGCACGCACACCCATGTGCCGACGGCGGATCACCAGATCCTCGAAAAGGGCACCGGCTACATGACCGATGCCGGCATGTGCGGCGCCTATGACAGCGTCATCGGCATGATCAAGGGCCCCGCGACCGAGCGGTTCCTGCGCCGCATGCCGGGGGAGCGGCTGGCTCCGGCCGAGGGCGCGGTCACCATTTCAGGCGTGTTCCTGGAGACCGACGATGCGACCGGGCTCGCGCGGCGTATCGAGCCGTTGCGGCAGGGAGGACGCCTCGCCCCAACCTTTCCGCAGGTGGACGGGGCAGGGCTTGGCTGACATGGTCATGCGCTTTTGTGTTGCAGTGCCGCAAATGGTCCGCTAGGTCTCGGACATCCGTCCTGGACCCGGTGAAAACCCGGGTGGCTCTTCCGGCCGCCAATCCGCCGGACAACGCAAGAAACACGCGCCCCACGCCCACGAGCGACCGCTCGTGTTTCGACTGCGGAACTTCCTCATGAACAGACTGCACGGCTACCTGCGCACGTGGCGGCACAATCCGCGCGTGGAATTCCTCTCGGGCGTCGTCGTCGCGCTCGCGCTCATTCCCGAGGCCATCGGCTTCTCGGTCGTCGCCGGCGTCGACCCCAAGGTGGGGCTCTATGCCTCGGTCGTCATCGCGACGGTCATCGCCTTTACCGGTGGCCGCGCGGCGATGATTTCGGCCGCGACCGCCTCCACGGCCGTTCTCATGGTCGGCATCGTCCACCACCACGGCGTCCAGTATCTGTTCGCCGCCACCATCCTGATGGGCGTGTTCCAGGTCGTCGCAGGGCTGCTCAAGCTCGGGCGGCTGATGCGCTTCGTGTCGCAGTCCGTGCTCACGGGATTCGTCAACTCGCTCGCCATCCTCATCTTCCTGGCGCAGTTGCCGCAACTGCTCGGCGTGCCGCACGTCACCTATCTGCTCATCGCGATCGGGCTCGGCATCATCTACGGCTTTCCCTACCTCACGAAGGCAGTTCCCTCGCCGCTGGTCGCCATCGCCGTACTGACGGTCATCACGACCGCCTTCGGCATCCATGTGCGGACGGTCGCGGGCCTCGGCGCCCTGCCGAGCGCGCTGCCGTCATTCGGGCTCCCGCAGGTGCCGCTGACCTTCGGGACGCTCGGCATCATCGCGCCGGTGGCGCTCACGCTCGCCGCTGTCGGGCTGCTGGAAACGATGCTGACGGCGCAGATCCTCGACGATTTCACCGACACGCCGAGCGACAAGAGCCAGGAATGCGTGGGCCAGGGCGTCGCCAACATGGCGAGCGCCGTCTTCGGCGGCATGGGCGGCTGCGCCATGATCGGCCAGTCGGTCATCAACGTCTCCTCCGGCGGGCGCGGGCGGCTGTCCACCCTCGTCGCGGGCATCTTCCTGCTGGTCCTTCTGGTCGTGCTGCAACGGCTGCTCGCCGTCGTGCCTGTGGCGGCGCTCACCGCGGTGATGATCATGGTCTCGATCAACACCTTCTCCTGGCGGTCGCTCGGCCGGCTGCGCACAAACCCCTGGCCGTCCTCCGTCGTCATGCTGGCGACGGTCGTGACGGTCGTCGCGACGCAAGATCTTGCGAAGGGCGTGCTGGTCGGCGTGCTGCTGTCGGGCGTATTCTTCGCGGGCAAGGTCTCCCGCCTCAGCCGCATCACCTCCACCCTGTCGGCGGACGGCAGGCTCCGCACCTACCGCGTCGAGGGGCAGATCTTCTTCGCTTCCGCCGCCACCTTTTCGGAAGCGATCGATGTGACCGAGGATGTGGCGCGGATCGTGATCGACGTAAGCGGCGCCCACTTCTGGGACATCTCGGCGATCGGCGCACTCGACCGCGTCATGCTGAAGGCGCGGCGCCACGGGCGCGAGGTCGAAATCTCAGGGCTGAATGCGGCAAGCGAGACGATGGTCGAGCGTTTCGCCACGCACCGGGACGAGAGCACGATCCTCACCTCGACGCATTGAAGCGGGGATCAGGTCTCGGTGAGGTAGTTCGGATGCTGCATGGTGCTGTCGAAGTGGTGGCTGACCTTGTACTTCTCGGTCTTGCCGGTGTCGCCGATCGCGGCGGACTTCGCGAGCAGCGCCTGCTGCGCCTGCTGCGACATCGGCTGGTAGCTGCGCACGGCATCCAGCGCCTGCTGTAGAATCGACAGGTGGTCGCAACCGGTGATGACCACGGCGACGGGCTGGCTCATGCCGTAGTGCAGCAACTCCACGGGGGGCGCCACATGCGCCTGATAGATGAAGGTGTCGCCGAAGGTCTTCATCGCCAGCACCGCCGTCTTCTGCTGCTGCGCGATCGGGAAGATCATGTTCTGGAAGCTCTCGAAATGAGCGTCCATGATGTTGACCGGCATCTGCACCGTGTCGAAGTGGAAGTTGTGCTTCTCCGCGACCTCGAACATCTTGCGATGGATCTTCGGGCTCTTGTGGCCGGTGAAGCCAATGTATTTCAGCTTGCCCTGTTGCTGCGCCTTGAGCACCGCCTCCAGCGCGCCGCCCTCGGCGAAGACGCGGTCGGGATCGTCCCAGCGGATGATCTCGTGGAACTGCAGCAGGTCGAGATGATCGGTCTGTAGCCGCTTCAGAGACGTTTCAAGCTGACCCATCGCGGCCTTCGCCGTGCGGCCGTCGATCTTCGTCATCAGGAAGGCCTTCTGGCGGTAGCCGTCCCGCAGCGCCTTGCCCAGCCGGATCTCACTCTCGCCGCCGTTGTAATCCCAGCAGTTGTCGCAGAAGTTGAGCCCGGCATCGAGACCGGTGCGGACGATGCGGATCGCGTCCTCGGTCGTGGGACCGTTCGGCTCCGGCTTGGCGAGGTGGAAGCCGCCCATGCCGATGATGGACACGCGCTGCCCCGTCGTGCCGAGGATGCGGAACTTCATGTCCCCGTCCTGGATCGTGTCGGGCGCGGGCCAGTTGCCGGCCGTGGGATAGGTCTGGCCGTTCACCGTTTGGCTGGTGGCGTTGGCGGCGGTTTGCGCGCTCGCCAGCACGGGCGAAATTGTCGCGGCGGCGGCGCCCAGTGCGCCCGCTTTCAAAACATCACGACGTTCCATCTTGATCTCCTTCTTTGGCGACGCGGCCGCCGAGGGCGCGCATGGCGGCGCAGGCCGCCCCGTAACCGTTGTCGATGTTGACTGTGACGATCCCGGGCGCACAGCTTGCGAGGATCGCGTTGAGGGCGGTCTGCCCTCCGGCGGCGACGCCGTAGCCGACCGAGGTCGGGACGGCGATCACCAGACCACCCACCAGGCCGCCGATCACGCTCGGCAAGGCCGCATCCATCCCCGCGGCCACGATGACCACCGGGAAACGCTGCAACTCTTCGGCCCGCCGCAGCAGGCGCCACAGCCCGGCGACGCCGACATCGACGATCTCCTCGGCGGCGAAGCCCTCGAACAGCAGCGTGCGGACCGCCTCCCGCGCCACCGGCACATCGGAAGTGCCGGCGGTCACGACCGCTATCCGGGTCTCACCCCGGATGGGATGCGGCTGGCCGCAGATCGCGGTGCGGGAGACCGGATCATAATCCAGCGCCTCCTGCTGATGCGGCGGCAACCCGGCGAGGCGTGCCTCGTCCAGCCGGGTCAGCAGCAGGCCGAGACCGCGCGTCATCGCGTAGTCGATGATCGCCGAGATCTGAGCCGCGGATTTGCCCGCGCAAAACACGGCCTCGCTGAGCCGTACCCGCTCATCGCGACGGGCGTCGAGAACGAACTCCTTATCCGGGGTCATGCCGCGCCTTTCAGGAAGGCGCTGCCGGTCCTGTACGGTGCGAAGGCCACCGGCCGGCCGCCGACGCCGCGTACGGCCGCGAGCGCGGCAAGCTCCAAGGCGAGAGCCGTCTCGGTCTCCGGCGTCATCGCAGTCAGGGTGTCCGCGTCAAGTTCGACGACGATGCCGGCGCGGCGCAACCGGCAGCGAACGGTGCGGGGCGAAAGCCTCTCGCGCAGAAGAATCTCGGCGGCTTCGATCATTGCGAGCACCGGCGCCTCGATGGCGATGCCGGTCTCCACGCGGCTGGAGAGGCAGGGGGCGGACGGAAGTTCCGCGATGTCGCCGAGCGCGAGGTCGGCCGCGAGGACGCGAACCATAGTCTTGTCGACCTTCGCCTCCACGAAAGGGTGTCGCGCGCCGTGCTGGCGGGCAGCCTCCAACCCCGGGCGGTAGTCACCGAGATCATCCAGATTGGTGCCGGAAAGGATGACCGCTCTCGTGCGGGTAGCGATCGCCCCATAGAGGTTGGTCTTGCAGAAGAAGCAGCGGTTGACCGGGTTTGCCCGGTAACGCTCGTCCGCGAATTCCCCGGCATCGAAGATATCGAGCGCCCAGCCCTGGGTGCGGGCGAGGCGACGCACACGCTCGGTCGCCTCGGCTGGGACGGCGGGCGAGGTCGCGTGATGCATGATGACCCGAAGTCCAAGGGTCCGATGTGCGATGGTCGCGAGCGTCAGGCTGTCGACGCCGCCGCTGACGGCCACCGCCGCCGTGTCGAGCTTGGCGAGGATGCAGCGCAGCCGGTCCCCCGCTGCCTGGCTGCGGGACGATAACGTGGCGTCAAACATGGTCTTCCTCTCCCGTGGGAACGGCCGCCGTGGAGACGGCCGCCGTGGGAACGGCCGCCGTGGAGACGGCCGCCGTGGGAACGGCCGCCGCTTGCTGGGCGCGCTGGCGAAGCGCTGAGCGGGCCGCCTGGCCCTCCGCAGAGGCGAGATCGTCCGCCTCGGTTTTGCCGCTGCGGCCACCCGGCCGCTCGACCGTCTTTACGCGTAGGGGCCCGCCGTCGACGAGCACGGTATGCATCCTGCGCGTCAGCGCGCGGCCCTCTACCATATGCGTCCGGAGACCGATGGTCGTGGTCTCGCGGAAACAGGCCTCGACCGCCGCCTCCAGCGCGTCGGGCCGCGCCAGCACCTGAATATGCGCGGCCATCCGCCCTTTCTTGCCCCATGCCGCCATCTGCAGCGCGTCATGCACACCGGGGATCGCGCGGAGACGCTCGAGAGCCGTCGCCAAGTCCTCGGCGGTCTGGTCGTCCACCTCGAAGCTGATGACACCTAACTCGCGGTGCGGAATGGGCGCGGGCGCTTCGTCCTCCCGTGCGAAGGCCAGCAGCCGCAGCACGTTACTGGTGCCAGGGAGCCGTCGCGTCCCGAAGCCCATCCCGGTCCGGCGCAAAACCCCCGGCGCGCGAGGCCGTGCGATGGGCCGGAGGTAGCGCAGGATCGCCGCGCCCGTCGGCGTCACCCGCTCGCCGCCGATGCCATCATCCGTCATGGCGAAGCCCTCCAGCAGCAGCGCGGTCGCGGGCGCCGGCACCGGCATGACCCCATGCGCGGTTCGGACGGTGCCACCGCCCAGGGGCAGCGGCCCGACGCTCCAATTCGCCGGCGACAGAGCGTCGATCAGCCAGGCGGCCGCCACGATGTCGGCTATGGAATCCTGCGCGCCAACTTCGTGGAAGGCGACATCCTCGACGGCGATCCCGTGCACCCGGGCTTCCGCCTCGGCGAGCAGCGTGAAGATGCCGACGGCGTGATCGCGCACCCCTGACGCGAGCGCCGCCCGATCGAGGTCCGTGCGGATCCTGGACCAGCGGGTGTGGCCGTGATCGTGCGGCTCGCCCTCATCGTGGTCGTGGTGATGGTGGCCATCGTGATGATGGTGATCATGATGACCGTCCTCGTGAGCGGGCGGCTTGTGCCGTTCGGTCTGAGCCTTGCCGACGACGAAGCGGCTGCCGGTCAGCACGGTGTCGTGATGGGCCACGAGCCCGCAGGCGATGTCGGCGGCGCCGCTGGCCGCGGCCACTGCTCCCTCGCGGAATTCGGGGAAAGCATCGAGGACCGCCGCCACGAACATATCGCCCGCTGCACCGCCCAGCGGATCCAGGTGGAAGTGGAAGGCTGACGACATGCTTGGTCCTTGCATCTCATTGCAAAATGAGGGGCGAAGCCGGCCTTTCAAATGCCCGTCACGGAATCGCTACAGCCGGCGTGTCATTCGGCGGCAGTTTCGCCCTGGGCCACCGGCGCCACCGGTGCCGAGCCTCGCGCCAGCCGGTTATAGGCGTCGAGCGCCGCGATCTTGTAGGCCTCGGCCAGCGTCGGATAGTTGAAGGTGTTCTCGATGAAGTATTCGAGCTTGCCCTTCAGGTTCAACACGGCCTGCCCGATGTGGATGAGTTCGGTCGCACCCTCCCCCACGATATGGACGCCGAGCAGCCGGTGCGTGCGGATGGAGAAGATCATCTTCATCATCCCGGTCTCAAGCCCCATGATGTGGCCGCGCGAGGTCTCCCGGAAGCGCGCGACCCCGCATTCATAGGGGATGGCGCGGCGGCGCACCTCCTCCTCGCTCATGCCGACGGTCGAGATCTCAGGCACGGCGTAGATGCCGTAGGGGAAGAACTCCGGCGCAGGGGGCAGGGGCATGTGGAAGGCGTGGCAGGCGGCGATACGCCCCTGCTCCATCGAAGTCGAGGCGAGGCTCGGAAAGCCGATCGCATCGCCCGCCGCGTAGATATGTGGCACCTCCGTCTGCAGCGTCTGAGGATTGACGCGCAGGCGGCCACGATGATCGACGGCAAGGCCGCAGGCCTCGAGGTTCAGCGTGTCCGTCGCGCCCACCCGGCCCGCACAGTAGAGCAGCATCTGGCTGCGCACGCGCCGCCCGCTTTCCAGAACCGTCACCGGCCAGCCGCCCTCCATCACGATCTCGGCGACCTTCGAGCCTAGGCGGATGGTCATGCCGCGGTCGCGCAGCTGGTGGGTGAAATCCTCGATGATCTCCTGGTCGATGAAGTCGAGGAAGCTGTCGCGCGGTTCCACCAGCGACACCGCCACGTCGAGCGCGCTGAAGATGGTCGCGTATTCCACGCCGATGACCCCGGCGCCGATGACGGTCAAGCTGCGCGGCAGATGCGTGAGCTCGACGATCTCGTCGCTGTCCAGAATGTTGATCCCGTCGAAGGGGATCTCCGGCGGCCGGTAGGGCCGGGTGCCGACCGCGATGAGAATCTTGTCGCCGTCGACCCGCGTCACCTCGCCGCTCTCGGCCGTCACCTCGACGCTGTGCGGCCCAAGGAAGCGCGCCGTGCCGGCGACCGTACGGACCGAGTTCCGGGCAAACTGATGCTCCAGGATATCGACCTCGTGATCGAGCGTCTTGTGCAGGCGCGCCATGAGGTCGGTCGCCTCGATGTCCTTCTTCACCCGGTAGGCCCGGCCGTAGAAGCCGCGCTCCCGGTAGCCCGTGAGGTTGAGCACCGTCTCCCGCAGGGTCTTGGACGGGATGGTGCCGGTATGGACGGACACGCCGCCGACGCGGCGCCCCTTCTCGACGACGAGGACGGAGTTGCCGAGCTTGGCGGCCTGGATGGCGGCGCGGCGGCCGGATGGTCCGCTGCCGATGACGAGGAAGTCGTAAGCGGTCACGCTCTCCTGATCCCTTCGCACATGCAAAAATAGCCTAGCACGAGCGGGCGGCCTTGGAAGGTTTGGATCGTTGCCGACGACCGGCATGGCTACTACGTTTCGGGCGCCGTCACGAAAGTTGCGGCGGAGACGAAGGAGGAGCCTGACCATGGACGACCTGCGGCTGCCGAAGCCGGTTTTCGACTGGGCCGACCCCTTCCTGCTGGACGACCAGCTGGCGGAGGAGGAGCGCATGGTCCGCGACACGGCGCGCGACTTCGCCCAGGCGCGGCTGCAGCCCGGCGTCACCGCCGCCTACATGACCGAGACCTTCGACCGCGGATTGATGGAGGAGATGGGCGCGCTGGGCCTGCTCGGGCCCACGATCCCCGTCGAATACGGCGGCGCGGGCCTCGGCTACGTCGCCTACGGGCTGGTCGCGCGCGAGGTGGAGCGGGTCGATAGCGGCTATCGCTCGGCGATGAGCGTGCAGTCCTCGCTCGTGATGTATCCGATCCACGCCTATGGCTCGCCGGACCAGCGGGCAAGGTATCTGCCGCGCCTCGCCACGGGGGAGTTCATTGGCTGCTTCGGTCTGACCGAACCCGATGCGGGCTCGGACCCCGGGGGCATGCGCACGCGGGCCGAGAAGGTCGCCGACGGCTACCGGCTGACCGGCGCGAAAATGTGGATCAGCAACAGCCCGATCGCGGATGTGATGGTGGTGTGGGCAAAGTCGGACGCGCATGAGGGCGCGGTGCGCGGCTTCATCCTGGAGCGCGGGATGCCGGGACTTACGACGCCTAAGATCGAGAACAAGCTCAGCCTGCGCGCGTCCGTCACGGGCGAGATCGTCATGGACGGGGTGATCGTGCCGGAGGAGAATCTTCTTCCCGGCGTCTCGGGCATCAAGGGGCCGTTCGGCTGCCTCAACCGCGCGCGCTACGGAATCTCCTGGGGCGTGATGGGAGCTGCCGAATTCTGCTTCGCCGCGGCACGGCAATACACCCTCGACCGTCGCCAGTTCGGCCGGCCGCTGGCGGCGACGCAACTCGTGCAGAAGAAACTCGCCGACATGGAAACGGAGATCGCGCTCGGCCTGCAGGCGGCTCTCAGGCTAGGCCGGCTGTTCGACGAGGGCCGGTTGGCACCGGAAGTCATCTCGCTCGTAAAGCGCAACAACTGCGGCAAGGCGCTGGAGATTGCGCGCACGGCCCGCGACATGCACGGCGGCAACGGCATCTCGGCGGAGTTCCACGTCATGCGCCATGCCGCGAACCTGGAGAGCGTGAACACCTATGAGGGAACGCACGATATCCACGCGCTCATCCTCGGCCGCGCCATCACGGGACTTGCGGCCTTCTGACGAGCGCGACGCGCTACGGGGTCATGTCACCACCTCCCGCAGCGGCGCGATGGAACTTCAGGACGCGCCGACGACGTAGGATCGCAGGTTCTCGACCTCATACTGCTGCTCGTCGAGCCTTGCCTTCACCACGTCGCCGATGCTGACGATGCCGATGAGCTTGCCACCTTCAACGACGGGCAGGTGACGGAAGCGCCCGGCCGTCATGGCCGCCATCGCCTCCTCGACCGTCGTCTGCATCGTCGTCGTCTTCACCTCCCGCGTCATCGCATCCGCAACCTTGAGGTCGAGCGCCGCGGCACCGTGTTCGGCCAGAACATGGACGATGTCGCGCTCACTGATGATGCCGACGAGCGTCGCGCCATCCATGACGGGAACCGCACCAATGCGCCGCTGCGTCAATAATGCGCAGACCTCGGCCAGAGAAAGCTGAGCACTGACGGTAGCCACCGCCCCGCTTTTGCCTCGGATGATCCGCTCTACAATCATGTCTTCAACTCCCTCGTTTTCCGCTGACCTGGAGCCGGGTTTCTGCGTCCCGATCTCTACAGCCAAGCGAGCACCATAACAGGATCGTTTCTTGGAAAGCGATCATCTTTACGTCACGGCGGCGCGCCGGTGACCGTATCATCCCGCCGTTTCGAACAAGCTTTGTCCGACATAACCACCGAGCACGACGCCCGGCGGGCAGGCGAACAAGCCGCTGCCGTTATGCGTGACGTACTGGTTCAACGCATCGAGCTTCGACATCGGCTCGAATATCCGAATGAATCCTGTGCGCGGGTCGCGCTGATACGCCAGGAACAGCAACCCCGCGTCGTACATCATCCCCTGCCGCCAGGGTGGCCAGCGCTCGGCGGTGAAGCTTAGCCCGTCATTATAGGAGTAGCTGCGTCGCAGAATCTCGGCGCCGCCATTCGCGGCCGCGGCGCCCAGCCGCACATGCGCGTTCTGCGGAATGATCGGGTTGCCGTCGCTGTCGACACGGTCGAGGCCGAGGGGCTCGAACTCGGCGGTTTTGCCCAACGGCGCGCCGGACATCTTGTGCCGCCCGATCACCTGTTCCTGGAAATCGACCTCGGTGCGGTCCCAGTGTTCCAGCGAGATGCGGATGCGCCGGGCAACGAGGTAGCTGCCGCCGCGCATCCACGCCGGCCCCTCCGCGCCTGCCCAGACGACATCGTCGAACCGACCGGGCAGATCGGGCGGGCCGGCGGTGGTCGGGTTCTGCGTGCCGTCCCTGAAGCCCATGAGGTTGCGGGGCGTGTCGCCCGCCGGAGCCGCGGCCAGGAAGCCGCTCTGCGCCCAGCGCGGGTGCGCCCGGTCATAAGCGATCCGCACGAGTTCCCGCACGGCATGGAAGGCGACCTGCGGATCGTCGGCGCAGGCCTGCACCATCAGGTCGCCGCCGCAGCGCTTCGGGTCGAGCTGGTCGCCGTTGAAGCGCGGCAAATCGACGAGGGCCGCCGGACGCTGCGCCGCGAGGCCGTAGCGGTCGGCGCCCTTCTGAACAAACAACCCGGCCCCGAAACCGAAGGTGAGCGTCAGCCGCGAAGGAGGAAGGTCCAGCGCCGAACCGCCGTCGCCACGCGGCCGGCTGAGATCGGTGCTCAGCGGCTCCGCGGTCTTTCCCGCCGTCATGCGGGCGGCAGCCTCGGTCCAGGCCTGGAGAAGCGCCACCACATCGGCCCGGCGCGTGGTCGTGAGGTCGAGCGCCATCACGTAGCAATGGGTCTGCTGCGGCGTCGCGATCCCCGCCTGATGCGCGCCGTAGAACGCTTCCGCAGCGGCCGGCCCCGTCTGCCCCTGCGTCTGCCCCTGCGTCTGCCCCTGCGTCTGCCCCTGCGTCTGCACCCGAGACTGCAGCTGAGTTTGGGCCGAGGCGCGCACGGTGGTGGCCGCCAGCAGGCCGCCTGCCCCCACGAGCATCCCGCGCCGCGAGGTGGCGTAGGGGCAACTCATCGGGCCAACACGAGCGTGTTGTTCTCGTCCTCCACATAATAGAAGCCGCCGCCCCCGGGCGTCATGGCGATGCCGAAGAGATCGCCGCTGCCGGGTGGGCTCTGCGCCTTGTCCGGATCGACCCATTGCGCGCCGATCTGGGTGCCGCTGGCGGGATCGACCTCGACCACCTGACCGTTGAGCCCGTTGGTGACGATGAGGTGCCCGTTCGGGGCCATGGCCATCGCGAGCGGGCGCTGGAGCATGCCGCCCGCCGTCACCATGCGCCCGGTGCCGGCGCTATCGCGGCGCTCGGCCGCATGCTCGATCGCGACGATGCGGTTCTCGGTCGCATCGGACACGAACAGTGTGCCGTCCGGCCCGAGCGCGAGGCCGGTCGGGCCGATGAGGAACACGCCCTTGTCGGACTGCGCGCCGAAGCCGCTGCCGATCACGGTCTGGCTGACGACCGCGGGCGGCTTGCCCGCCAGGATGGAGAGCCTGATGCGCAGCACGGTCGCCTGATGGACGACCGGCGGCTCCCCGTCCGGCGAGCCCAGGCCGAACCCGGCGTTGCTGACGAAGAGCGTCGCCGTGGTGCCATCGTCGATGCTGGCCATGTTGCCCCAAGGCATGTCGATGTCGGGACCGGCGATGGTGGCCGCCACATGGCCCTGGGCGTCGAGCAGGATGAGGCAGCCGCGCCCCCGGGTGTTCATCGTGCCATCGGTGCTCGGCGCGCTGCCGACGAGTACCCAGCCGCTTTTCAGCATCGTCATGGCCGTGCCGAGGCCGACGCCGCCTGGGCATCCCGGCAGGTCGCGCGGAATCTGGGCGAAGAGCGACACCGCCTTCGTGTCAGGGTGGTAGTCGACGATGGTGCTGCCGGTGCCCTGCAGGTTGCCGCCGTTGTTGAAGTTGTCGACCAGAACGTCGCCCTTGGCGACGGTGCCGGCCGAGAGCGGGGCCACGACGATCGCGTAGGGGTTCTGGTCGCCATTGTCCGGGACCGTGGAGCCGAGCGTCACGTGGTGATGCAGCGTGGCGAGGAACCCGTCCGCCGCCCGCGCCCGCGCGCCGGGCAGAACGGCCAGGGCACCGACAAGGACGCAGCTGCCGGAGAGTAGACGAAGCCTGTGGAACAAGAGACCGAAACTCCCAGATCGCTTAGATGCAAACGACTCGCATTTGCATTTGCTAGGAGCGTCGGGCGAGCCTGTCAACTTGCACGCCAAGCCGGGCCGGGCTTCGATGCGGTTGACGCAGCACAGCAAGAGGCATCCGCATGGCGCAGCACCACGACATCCCCTTCACGCCCGAGACGATGGTTCGCGGCTTTCTGGACGCGCGTCTTCCCCCGGTGTTGACCGTCGCCTCCGGCGATACCGTCACGCTTTCCGCCTTGCCCGCCGGCGGCGTCACCTCCCTGCCCGCCGACGCCGCGCGGGTTCCAGCCATCTGGCGGGAAGGCCTCGCGGCTCATCCGCGCGAGGGCGGCCACTTCATGTGCCGGCCCGTTTTCGTCCGAGGCGCGCAGCCCGGCGACACGCTGCAGGTCGATATCCTGGAGGCGAAGCCCTGGATGGATTTCGGTTTCGTCAGCATCCTGCCGCTGCTCGGCACGCTGCCGGAGGAGTTCACCGACTACGAGACGATCCACCCGCCGATCGACATGGCGCGCGGTATCACGACGCTGCCCTGGGGGATGGAACTGCCGCTCGACCCGTTCTTCGGCATCATGGCCGTGGCGCCTCCCGCCGCCTGGGGCGAGTGCAGCTCGATCCAGCCACGCGCCTTCGGCGGCAACATGGACAACAAGGAGCTGAAGCCCGGCACGACGCTCTACCTGCCCGTCTTCAACGACGGCGCGCTGTTCATGGCGGGCGACGGCCACGGCGTTCAGGGTGACGGCGAGGTCTGCATCACCGCGCTTGAAACCGGCCTCACCGGCAAGTTCCGCCTGACCGTCCGGAAGGACCTCCATCTGGCGCGGCCTTTCGCCGAGAGCGCAACGCACCTCATCTCGATCGGCATCGACGAGGACCTCGATGACGCCGCAAAGCAGGCGGTCCGCGAGATGGTGGAGCATGTTTGCGCCCGCACCAATTTATCGCGCAACCAGGCCTATATGCTGTGCTCGCTGGCGGGCAACCTCCGTGTCACGCAGACGGTCGACGGCAACAAGGGCGTCCACATGATGCTGGCGAAGGACAAGATTTAGCCGGCACGGCTGGCGTCGCCTCAGATCATCCTGACCCGTCGCCGGTACCAGAAGGTGCCGGCGAAGAGCAGACCCAGCATCCCGTAGCCGATGACCGGAGAGAGCAGCAGATAGGTGCCGATGGGCCAGAGGAAGACGAGCCAGATCATCACGCTCGTCTGCAGGATGAGCCCGATGCCCCAGAACAGGGTCATGCGGCGGAAGAACCCGATGCCGCGCGGGGTCGCGATGAAGCCTTCGAGACGTGCCAGAGCCTCCGGTCCCTGACGGGCGAAAATCGCCGCGGCAAGATGATAGATAAGCGGCCGCCGCAGCAGCAGGCTGGCCATGAAGGCAATGCCGACGAGGCCGCTCACCGCGTTTTCGCGGATCTGCAGAAGTTTTGGGCTGCCGCCGAGCATCGTCGCGAGGACTGTCAGCAGGATGCCGGCGAGGACGATGACGCTCACCGAGTCGAGGCGCCGGGTCCGCGCAAGCTCGAACAGGCTCCACAGCAACGGCGGGAGGGCCGAGCCGATGAGCCCGATGGTGGCGCCGTGTGCCGGGGCGAGGAGAGAATAGACGGCCCAGGGGGCCAGGATGTTCGCGGCAAGCTCGAGAACGAGATTGATGGAGATGTGCTTCAAGAGAGATCGTTCCCAGCCAGCTCGGCGCTCGGCCCCGGGGACCCTAGGGCGACAAGCCCGCCCAGGCAACGCACGACGCAGCACCTGACCCCCCGCCCGATCTCAGCGCTGCCGCGACCGTCCTCGGTTCACGGCATGTTAGAACTCATTCAGCTCGTAGTCGCTCGCGTCCACGGGCGCGACCGCGCGCAGCAGCTCGACCGAGCGGCGCGCTCCCTCGATCCGGGACAGCAGGATGTCCTCGTGCTCGATGGAGAGCCAGCCGTCGTAGCCGACCATGCGCAGCCGGTAGCAGAAGGCGCGCCACCACGCTTCGTCATGCCCGTAGCCGAGCGTGATGTAGCTCCAGGCGCGGCCTGGAATGTCGGTGAGCGATCCGTTCTCCAGCAGGCCGGTCGTCGCCTGCCTCGGCTTGTTGAGGAAGGTGTCCTTGGCGTGGCAGTGCAGGATGGCCTCGCCCAGCGCATCGACCGCCGCGATGGGGTCGGCACCCATCCACATCAGGTGGCTCGGGTCGAGGTTCGCGCCAACGATCGGCCCGATCTCCGCCCGCAGGCGCAACAGGGCCGGCACGTTGTAGACGAGCTGGTTGCCATGGATCTCGACGCAGAGCTTCCGCACGCCGTGTTCCTGCGCCAGTCTCGCGAGGTCGTGCCAATAGGGGAGCAGCTTCTCCTCCCACTGCCACTTGAGAATGTGCTGCGTCTCCGGCGGCCAGGATGAAACGACCCAGTTGGGCGTGCGGTCCTCAGGGCCGCCGCCGGGCAGGCCCGACATCAGCACGACCGTATCGACCCCGAGATCGCCCGCGAGCCGGATCGTGTCCTGCAGGTCGGCGGACTGCATCGCGCCCTCGGTCGGGTGCAGCTGATTGCCGTTGGCGTTGAGCGCGATCAGCTCCAGCCCGCGCGTCTCGAAGGCCTGCCGGAAGGCACGCCGCGCGGTCGCGTCGGCGCGCAGCTTGGGAAGGTCCATATGCGGCGCGCTGGTCCAGTTGCAGGCATTGACCTCGATGCCCTCGATGCCAAGGCTCGCCGCGGCATCCAACATCTCCTCGAAGCCGAGGTGCCCGAGAGAGTCGGAAACGATCCCGATCTTCATCGGCTTATCCGCCTTCCATCTCGACGACCGTCACGCGCCTGCCGGTCTCGAGAGAATGGTATGCAGCCTCGGCCAGCAGCAGCGCGCGGCGTCCGTCCTCGCCGGTGGGGTTGGGTTTCTCCTCGCCCTGCAGCACGCGGACGAAATGATCCCACTCGCGGCGGTAGGACTCCGCGTAGCGCTCGAGGAAGAAGAACAGCGGCTTCTCGCGCCGGATGCCGTCCTCCCGCTCCTGCACGAGCATGGTGATCGGCACGTTCTCGGTGCGCAGCGTGCCGAGCGCGCCATGCGCCTCGACCCGCTGGTCGTAGCCGTAGCTGGCGCGGCGGCTGTTGGTGATGACCGCGATACGTCCGCTCGCGCATTGCATCGTCACGCAGGCGGTGTCGATGTCGCCGATGCCCGCGATCTCGGGATCGGTCAGCGCCGAGGCTGCGGCCGACACCGTGATGGGTTCCTCGCCCAGGATGTAGCGCGCCATGTCGAAGTCATGGATCGTCATGTCGCGAAACATGCCGCCCGAGACCGCGAGGTAGTCGATCGGCAGCGCGCCAGGGTCCTTGGAAATGACGGTCACGAGTTCGAGCGGGCCGATCTCGCCCGCCATGATGCGGCGGCGCATCTCGGCGATGGCGGGGTCGAAGCGGCGGTTGAAGGCGACGAACAGCGGCGCCGAACAGTCCATAACGGCCTTCAGGCAGGCGGTGACGCGTGCGATGGAGAGATCGATCGGCTTCTCGCAAAACACTGCCTTGCCGGCCTTGAGGCCCTTCTCGACAAGGTCGGCATGCGTGCTGGTCGCAGAGCCGATGACGATCGCCGCGACCTCCGGGTCGCCGAGCGCCGTCGCCTCATCGACCACGCTCGCCCCGTAGCTGTCGGCGAGCGTCTGAGCCGGTCCCGGCATGGGATCGACGACATACTTCAGCCGCGTCGACGGATGGTCCGAGATGCTGCGGGAATGGACTTTCCCGATGCGCCCCGCACCGAACAGGGCGATTGCGTATTGTGCCGCCATCGGAGATTCTTTCTTGTTTCAGCGAGCCGCGGCGCGCTTTGGCTACGCGACGGGCGCGGCGGCCGGAGCCTCGTTTCGGTGCAGCTCATGCTGTAGCGCGTTGAGCCCGGCACCACCCGCCATGTGGAACATCA
>JABBOH010000027.1 GCA_019351895.1 Pseudomonadota bacterium | reverse complement strand
GCATCGAGCCTGATTGCCGCGGCTGCGACATTCTCCTCCAGATAGGACCGCCGCTTGGTGCCCGGGATAGGAATAATGTCCTCGCCCTTATGCAGCAGCCAAGACAGCGCGATCTGCCCCGGCTTCGCGTTCTTCTGCTTCGCGACCTCGGCCACCACGCCGGCGGCGCTCACATTGGCGTCGAAGTTCGTGCCCTGATAGCGCGGGTCGTTGCGGCGGAAATCATCGGCCGGATACTCCTCCGCGCGCTTGACGGCGCCCGTCAGGAAGCCGCGGCCGAGCGGCGAGAACGGCACGAGGCCGATGCCGAGTTCGCGCAGCGCCGGGATCACGTCCCGCTCAAGATTGCGCTCCCATAGCGAATACTCGCTCTGCAGGGCGGAGACCGGATGGACCGCATGGGCGCGGCGGATATTGGCGACCCCCGCCTCGGACAGGCCGAAGAACCGCACCTTGCCCTGCCGCACGAGGTCGCCCACCGCGCCCGCCACGTCCTCCATCGGCACGTCCCGGTCGACGCGGTGCTGATAGAGCAGATCTATGTGGTCCGTGCGCAGGCGTTTGAGCGAGCCTTCCACCGCCTCGCGGATATGCTCGGGCCTGCTATTCGTGCCGGCATTCTTGCCGCCCTCGATCCGAAAGCCGAACTTCGTGGCCAGCACGACCTGATCGCGCTTGCCAGCCAGCGCCCGGCCCAGCAGATCCTCGTTGGTGAAGGGCCCATAGACCTCGGCGGTGTCGAGAAAGGTGCAGCCCAACTCGATCGCCCGGTGCAGGGTCGCGATCGATTCCGCCTCGTCGGCGGGGCCGTAGGATTGGCTCATGCCCATGCAGCCGAGGCCGATGGCGGATACCACCAGCCCCTGGCCGCCGAGCCTGCGCGTGCTCATCGTCATGTCGTTGCGTCCTTAAATCATCTCCAGCCCGCGCTTGGTGCGGGGCGGCGGGAAGGCCTTGTCGATCTCCCGGAGGTCGTCATCGGTCAGCGACAGCGCCGCCGCGCCGAGGTTTTCCTCGACCCGGGCGAGCGTCGCCGTTTTCGGGATGGTGACGACGCCCGGATGGCGGATGGTCCAGGCGAGGGCCACCTGCGCGGGTGTCGCGCCGTGGCGGCGGGCAACCGCTGCGATGGTGTCGTTCTTGAGAACCCGCCCGGATTGGCCGAGCGGCGTATATGCCATGATGGGGATGCCATGCGCTTCGCACCAGGGGAGCAGGCTGAATTCGATGCCGCGCGTCTGCGCGTTGTAGAGCACCTGATTGGCGCAGCACATCGCCCCCTCAGGCATCGCCTCCATGTCGTCGGTATCGAAGTTGGAGACGCCCCAGGCCCTGATCTTGCCCTCGGACTTCAGCGTCTCGAAGGCCTCGATCGTCTCGGCGACGGGCGTGCCGCCGATCCAATGCAGCAGATAGAGATCGATCACGTCCGTGCCGAGGCGGGAGAGGCTACCCTCGCAGGCCCGGATGGTACCCCGGCGCGAGGCATTGCTCGGCGCCACCTTGGTGACGAGGAACACGCGATCGCGGCGGCCGCGGATGGCTTCGCCCACGACCCGTTCCGACCCGCCATTGGCGTAGATTTCGGCGGTGTCGAGCATCGTGATGCCGAGATCGAGCGCGCGCTGCACGACCCGCACCTCCTCGGTGGTCCGGTCCCGGTTCTCGCCCATCTTCCAGGTGCCGAGCCCCATCACCGGCATCGCGCGCCCATCGGGCAGTTGCGTGCTTCTCATCCTGCAGCCTCCTCGGCCATGCGCATCACACGGAGAAAATTGCCGCCCCAAAGCGCCGCGATCGCGACCCGGTCGTAGCCTCGTCGCATGAGTTCCGCCGTCACGTTGGCGCTCTCCCCCGCGTCACGCCAGCCCACCACGCCACCGCCGCCGTCGAAGTCGGAGCCGATGCCGACATGTGCAATCCCCATGCGCTGCACGGCGTAGTCGATGTGATCGACAAAATCGGCAATCGTGACCTCGGTTTCCTTCTTCCCGAGCTTCAGGAAGAAGGACACAAGCGTCACCTGCACCACGCCGCCGCTGCTGGCCAAAGCGTCGAGCTGCGCGTCGTCGAGGTTGCGCGGATGATCGCATAGCGCGCGGACCGATGAGTGGGTCGCGATGAGCGGCGTGCGCGAGACGTCTATCGCCTGGAGCATGGCGGCCTTGGAGACGTGCGAGATGTCGACCATCATGCCGAGCGCGTTCATCCGCCCGATCGCCGCCCGGCCGAGATCGGAAAGTCCACCGTGCAGGTCCGGCCCGTCGCCGAGGTCGCGGCGCGGCACCGAGCTATCCGCCAGCGCATTGTGACCGTTATGGGTCAGCGTCATGTAGCGGGCGCCGAGCGCGCGGAAAGCGTCGAGGTGGTCGAGCGTCTCGCCCATCGCGTGCCCATTCTCGACCGCGGGGATGATGGCGGGGCCGCCGGCCAGGCGCGCCGCCTCAACCTCCGCGACGCTGGTGGCGAGGTGGCCGGCGGTGCCGTCCGGCGCGGGCGCGGCCATGGCGCGGATCGCATGCAGCATGGCGGTCGCCCGCTCATAGGCCGATGCGAAGCCCGCCGCGTCCCGCTTGCCCTGCGGGATATAGGCCGCGAAGCAGCCGGCGCCGACCCCGCCGCGCCGCATCTTGGGCAGGTCGACGCGGCGGGGTCCATCCTCGAAAGGGCTCGGCCCCGGCGGCCAGGGAATGTCGATATGGCTGTCGATGGTCAGCAGCGCGTCGTGCAGCCGCTGGCTGTCGGTCATGAGGGGAGCGTTTGCGGGAGCGTTCATGGGAGAAGGCTTGGACGTTCGGGCGCGGGCGTCAATAGCGGCCGGCCATTCGCGCGGCGTCTATTTCGCGGCCTTGGGCACGCCGCTGACCGGGCGGCCCGGCGTTCCGGTGTGCACCTGCCGCTTCACCTGGGCGACCAGATCGCCGCAGGCGTGGGGGTCCTTGACGCCGAATTCGATGGTCGGGAGGACGGCCAGCGGCGCTGCCAGGAAGCCCAGCGCCGCGGCCAGACCGCCGCGCGCCGCCAGTTCCTTCACGCCGACGCCGATGCTGGGGTGCTTGAGCGTGCCGGTCACCTTGATCGGCGCCGGCAGGTTGCCGATGCTGAAGTTCTTGGAACGGGATTCCGCCTGGAAGTCGATCGTCTGCCGCTTGAGGTCGATCTGGCCCTTGCCGCCGATCAGGGCTTCGCCGGTGTCGACCATCAGCGCGCGCGTATCGACGATGCCGTTCTTGAGGACGAAGTCGCCGATCAGGCATTCGACCGGCGTGCGCTGCGGCACGCCGAGGGCCGACAGCACCGCCTTGCCGAGTTCCAGCCCGGACAGATCGATCAGCAGGGCGCTCAGATTGCCGCCGGACATATAGACATCGAGGCCGCCGTCTCCATTGCCGAGGAAGGTCGCCACCGAGTTGCCGGTGGAATCGATCGTGGCGAGGCCGCCGATGGTGCCCGCGCCGCCGAAGGCGTGCGTCGCCTGCATCAGCCGGGTCACATCGACGTGATCGAAATGAACCTTGGCTTTCAGCTGGACGCGCTTGTCGGCCTCGGGCGTGAGGTCGATGTCGCTCCGGACCCGCCCGGTGCCGATCGTGAAGATCAGCGGGTGGATGTTGACCGCGCCGTTCACGATGTCGGCGGTCACGATCAGACTGTCGAGCGGAATGTTCCGGCCCTCGATGTGATGCCCGTCGTAATGCAGATGGATGTTCGCGGCGTTGAGCTTGGGCAGGCTGATCGGCGTCGTCGGCAGCAGGCTTTTCGTCTGGGCCTCCGAGCGTTCGACTGAGGCGCGCTGCGCGGGGGTGGAGGTGCGGGTCGTCGCCCGCCCCGGCTTGGTGCCGATGAAGCCGCCGAGATCGGCGAGATCGACCCGCGTCGAGGCGAGGTTCATGGTCACGTCGGGCTTGCGGCCCTCGGGCTGCTCGGTGATCGTGCCCTCGATGTCGCTGTTGCCGACCACGCCGCGGAAGTCGTCGAAATGGATGCGCTTCGTCGCGGTCACGTAGTTGAGCTTGCCGCTGATCTTGTAGGCGGGCGTGCTCGGGATCGGGATGCCCGTCAGCGGATAGAGCTTGTCCATGTTCGACCCCGAAAGGACGAGGTCGAGGTTCGTGCCCGCGAAGGCGAGCGGGTCCTGCACAGTGCCCGTCAACGACACATGCGTGTCGCCATTGGCGATGCGGAGGTCGATCGGGAACGGCTTCGTCTTGTTCGTGACCGACAGGAGCGCCCCGGCGATGAGGTTCGCCGTTATCGGCTGACCCGCATAGGTGCCGTCCGCCTTCGCCGTAATCTCGCTGCTCTGGCCGTTCGAGGCCACCACGCCCTCGGCCGCGTGGGTCGCGATGGTCGCCTTGAACTCGGCGCGCAGCTTGGGGATCGCGGCGTGCAGCTGGCCGTCCTCGATCGTCAGGTCACCGATCTTGGGGTTGGGCGACGGCTTCTGACCGGGCTTCAGCGCCGGCGATTTCTTGAGCTGCAGCGTGTAGTTGTTCTTCCCGTCAGGCAGCGCGCGGACCTCCAGCACGGGATGGTTCACGTCGATGCGCGGGATCGAGATGAGACTGTGGTGGATGTACTCCATGATGTCGACATCGATCCCGAGATGGGCGATGCGGGCCAGGGGCGGCACGTCCGACGGGAAGTCCTTCGGATTGTTGACGACTACGTCGTCGGCGACGATGCGTGTCGTGCGGCCGAGGCGGACATGCAGATGGGCGATGGTGACGCGGCGCCCGAGTTGCGCAGAGGCTCGCGCATCGACGAAGGGGATGAACCAGTCCCAGTTCCAGAACACGATCAGGAGGACGATGGCGAGCACCGGGATGCCGATGAACAGCCCAATTCTGGTCGCCCTGCGTCGCGTCATGCCGTGAACCTTGGTGTTTTCCAGAACTTAGGCTTGGCCACGCTTTTTACATCCCGCGCCTCCGAGGGGAGTTTTCGACGATGCGGCAGCGGAATGTGGTTGGCCGAGGCCTGACGGGCGGGGGGCTCAGCGGCCGCAGGACGGCTCGCCCCCTTCACGGCGCAGCGGAAGTCTGGCAGCGAGAGGTGCGCCATCCCGGCACAGGCAGCCAAAGGGCGCGCCGTTCCGGCATAGGCCGGCAGATGAGAGGGACGTCCGATGATCAAGTTCTACTACAGCCTCGCCCCGAACCCGATGAAGGTCGCGCTGTTCCTGGAGGAGACCGGTCTGCCCTATGAGGCAATCCCCGTAGACACCCGGAAGGGCGACCAGTTCGGCCCGGAGTTCAGCAAGCTCAACCCGAACAACAAGGTCCCCGTGATCCAGGACGGCGAGGCGACCGTCTTCGACAGCAACGCCATCCTGCTCTACCTCGCCGAAAAGACCGGCCGCTTCCTGCCCGAAAACACGCCGGCCAAGCGGGGCGAGCTGCTGTCCTGGCTGATGTTCGTCGCGACGGGCATCGGACCCTATTCGGGCCAGTCGGTGCATTTCCGGCACTTCGCGCCGGAGCCCAAGGATTATGCCGTCGGCCGCTACCTGTTCGAGGCCAAGCGCCATTACGGCATTGCCGACGCCCGCCTGGGCGAGCACCGCTACATGCTGGGCGACACCTACACGATCGTCGACATGGCGCTCTGGGGCTGGTCCCGCATGGTGCCCTTCGTGATCGGCGACGACGCCTGGGAGACGCTCCCCAACCTCAAGCGCTGGTTCGACGAGATCAGCGCGCGCCCGGCGGCCGAGCGGGCGAACGCCCTCAAGGACCGCCACAACTTCAAGACCGAGTTCGACGAGGAAGCCCGCCGGAACATGTTCCGCCACATCTCCACGGCAGCCTGAGCGTGCGCCACGGCATCGGCCGCGACTTCGAGAAGCCCGGGCGCTCGGTCGCGCTCGGCATCCACGGCATGGCGGCGACCTCCCACCCGGTCGCGACCCTCACCGCGATCGAGGTCCTGAAGGATGGCGGCAACGCGATCGACGCCGCCATCGCGGCCTGTGCCGTGCAATCGGTCGCCGAGCCGGCGATGACCGGCATCGGCGGCGACTGCTTCGTGCTCTATGCGCCGCATGGCGGCCCGACGATCCACGCCTTCAACGGCGCTGGCCGCGCGCCGGCTGGCACGGACGCCGCCGCGCTCCGTGCCCAGGGGCTCGCTGCCATTCCGGCGAGTTCGCCGCATGCCGTGACCATACCGGGCGCGGTCGACGCCTGGTGCCGGCTGAACGCCGACCATGGGCGCATGCCGCTGGCGCGGCTGCTGGAGCCCGCCATCGCCCTCGCGGCCGAAGGTTTCGCGGTGACGCCGCGCGTCGCATTCGACTGGGCGATGTACCGTGACGTGCTGGCCCAGCGCCCGGCCGCGACCGCCGCCTATCTACCCGGCGGCGCGCCGCCCGAGGCCGGGGACGTGCTGCGGCTTCCGGCACTTGCCCGCACGCTGAAAGCCATCGCCGATCGCGGCCGCGCCGCCTTCTACGAGGGGCCGGTCGCGGCCGAGATGGTCGCCACTCTCCGCGCCGAGGGCGGCGTTCACACGGCCGAGGACTTCGCGGCCGCCGGCGGCCGTTACGTGACGCCGGTCCGCACGCGCTTCCGCGACTACGCGGTGCACGAGTGCCCGCCGCCGGGGCAGGGCATCATCGCGCTGCTGATGCTCAACATCCTGGCCCATTTCCCGGGCTCGGGCGATCCGATGGACCCGGCGCGGCTACATATCGAGATCGAGGCCGCGCGCCTCGCCTACGCCGTCCGCGGCGCGATCCTGGCCGACGGCTCGCCGGTCTCCGGCCGGACGCTGCTCTCGGCCGAGTTCGCGGCGGACCTCGCACGCCGCATCGACCCGGACCGCGCGGCCACCGATCTGCCGTCCTTTGCCGGGCCGGAGCACCGGGACACGGTCTATCTCACCGTCGTCGACCGCGACCGCAACGCCGTCAGCTTCATCAACTCGGTGTTCCAAAGCTTCGGCGGCGGGATCGTGGCGCCGGAAAGCGGCGTGCTGCTGCACAACCGCGGCATGAGCTTCACCCTCGATCCGGGGCATCCGAACACGCTCGCGCCGGGCAAGCAGCCGATGCACACCATCATTCCGGGAATGATGACCGAGGACCGCGGGGCGGGCGAGCGCGTCGTCATGCCCTTCGGCGTCATGGGTGGCCATTTCCAGGCGATGGGGCAGGCGCATCTCGTGACCAAGGTCGTCGATTACGGCATGGATCTGCAGAGTGCGATGCAGCTGCCCAGGCTGTTCCCGATCCCCGGCACCGAACTCGTCGAGGCCGAAGCCACGTTGCCGGAGGCGAGCCGTGCGGGACTCGCGGCGCGCGGCCATCGCTTCACTCCGGCGGAAGACCCCATCGGCGGCTCCCAGGCGATCTGGATCGACTGGGACCGGGGCGTGCTGATGGGCGCATCGGAACCCCGCAAGGACGGCGTCGCACTCGGCTATTGACGGCCCGCCGGAGGCGCGGCGCGCCACGGAACTCGCGGCCTCGTGGCGCCGTGAAACGTTGACAGCGACCCGGCAGCGTGATCGGGGAGCGCCTATGCGAACTGCTTTTTCCCTCACCCTCCTCATTATCGTTCTGCTGACGGGTGCGGTGGCCCCGGCGGCCGCCGCGACGGCCGCACCCGAGACCGCCTCGGCCGCGACCACCTCTGCGGGCGCGCCGGCTGGCCTGACGAGCGCCGAAGCTCAGCAGCTTCTGCGTGTCCTGCAGAATCCGCGGGACCGCCAGCAGCTCATCACGACCCTGGAAAGCCTCGAGAAGGTCATGCCGGTGCTCGGGAGGGCGGCACCTGCGCCGGCCCCCGCCGCCAAGCCCGCGGCGAAGCCCGCCGCCAAGACCGTCACGCTCAAGCCCAACAGCCTTGGCGCGGATATCTTGGCGAGCGCCGGGAACCTCATCGACGAGATCGACGCCAGCCTGGTGGTGACCGTCACCAGCATCACGGATTACGGAGAGTTCGGCAGCTGGGCAGACAGCCTGAGCCAGAACCCGACGATTTTCGGCAGCGTTCTCGATGCGGTATGGCGGCTGCTCGTCGTGCTGATCGCGGGGTTCGTTTGCGAGCAGATCGTCTGGCGCTTCACCCGCCACTTCTATGACCGCCTCGGGCATGTCTCGGGAGAGGCGGAAGCCGAGGCCGCCGCTGACGCCGCCGCGGTGCCTGGGGCGCCGACGGATGAGGCTCTGCTCGCCGAGGCGCTGCTGGGCGACGCGCCCGCGACCGCCCCGCCGACCGCCCCGCCGACCGCCCCGCCGACCGCCCCGCCGGCCACCCCGCCGACCACCCCGCCGACCACCCTGCGGGCCGCGGCCGGGCTGTCCGGGATTGCGGTTGCCGCCGATGGGACGGTCGCCACCGATGAGACAGCAGTCCCTGATGAGCTGACGGTCCCCGAGGCCGTGGCAGTCCCTGCCACCACGGCCCGCAAGGGCTTCCAGAGCTTCGTCCCGCTGCACAGCGGATGGCTGCTGCTGAAGCGCCTGCCGTTCATCCTGCTGGCGATGGTTGTGGACGCCGTGCCGCCGCTGGTGTTCCTCGGGGCGGCGACCCTGGTCTTCGCGACGCCGGTCGCCGGCAACGCGCGGATGCGGCTGACAGCCGGGGCCGTCGTCAACGCCTATGTCATCTGCCGGCTTCTGCTGGTGGCGGCGCGCGCCGTTTTCTGCTCGCCGAGCCCCAAGCTCCGCCTGTTCCATGTCTCCAACCGCGCCGCCGGATTCCTCACCACCTGGTGCCGGCGTCTCGCGCTCGTGGCGGTCTGCGGCGCCGCCATCATCCAGATCGGCAGGCTCTCGGGCATGAGCCTCGAGATGCAGCGCGGTCTGGGGCGGCTCTTCGGCCTCGCCATCCACGTCATGCTCATCATCATGGTGCTGAAGCGCCGGCGCGAGGTGGAGGCTTGGCTGCGCGGCCGCCCGGCCAAGGGGCGGAAGTCATGGCAGCAGCTCAAGGCCCGGCTCGCCAGCGTGTGGCACATCCAGGCGATCATCCTGATCGTGCTGGTCTGGATCGTCTACGCGACGGCGGTGCGCAACGGCATCGGCCACCCGCTGCATCTCATACTGGAGACGATGGGCCTGCTCATCCTGTTCCGCGTCGTGGCGATGATCCTGCTCGGCGCGGTCGACAAGGCCTTCGCCATCAGCGCCGGCGCTGACAACGGCACCCGCTACGCGCTGATCACGGCCCGCGCGGCCCGCTACCACGCGCCGCTACGCATGCTCGTCAACTGCGTCATGTCGGTGATCCTGGCGATGGTCCTGCTGCAGCTCTGGGGCGTCAATGCCTGGGACTGGTTCCAGGTGGGCGGCCTCGGCGGCCGGCTGATCAGCTCCTTCGGCACGATCCTGGTGACGCTCGTGATCGCCGTGATCGTCTGGGAGACGATCAACTTCTTCATGCAGATCTACATGGACGACCTGTCCCAGCAGGGCGCCTATGTCCGCGCGGCCCGCCTCAAGACCGTCATGCCGATCCTGCGCAACACGCTGCTGATCGCGCTCATGATCATCATCGTGCTGACCGCCTTGAGCGAGATCGGGGTCAATATCGGCCCGCTGCTGGCGGGCGCCAGCATCATCGGCGTCGCCATCGGCTTCGGCTCGCAGAAGCTCGTGCAGGATTTCATCACCGGCATCTTCCTGCTGCTGGAGAACGCCATGCAGGTCGGCGACTGGGTGACCGCCGCCGGGCTGTCGGGCTCGGTCGAGAACCTCTCCATCCGCACGCTGCGGTTGCGCGCGGGCGACGGGTCGATCCACATCATCCCGTTCAGCTCGGTCTCGACGGTCACCAACAACAACCGCGGCCTCGGCAACATGGTCATCACCATCACCGTCGCCTACGAGGAGGACACCGACGCGGTGGGGCAGGTGCTGAAGGACATCTCGGCGCAGATGCGGCAGGAGGATGCCTACAAGGACGGCCTGCTGGGCGACTTCCAGTATTGGGGCGTCGATGGCGTCGACGGCACGACGGCGACCTTGAGCGGGCAGTTGCCGTGCACGGATACGGCGCGATGGAGCGTGAAGAGGGAGTTCAACCGCCGCATGAAGCTCGCCTTCCAGGAAAAGGGCATCCGGCTCATCCCGCCCTCCACCATCATCGGCTTCCAGCACCCCCTCGATATCCGGCTCGACACGCTGGACCTGCCCCCGCGCGCTCGGGGGGACGCGAAAACGATCGACGGACAGGCCAATGGCGCGGCCGACGTCCCGCCATCCGAGGCGGGGCAGGCTGGTCGGCCGCGCGGCGCCGGTTCATAACCTCGCGCCATGCCCCTCCTGTTCTGGCGTGCCCGCCCCATTCCCGTCGTCGAGCTGCGCGGCGTGATCTCCGCGCGTCCGGGGACGCTCAACCTCCAATCCGCCGGTCCGCTTCTGGAGCGCGGCTTCGCCCTGGGCAAAAGCGCGGGCAAGCGGCTGATCCTGGCGGTCGAGAGCCCCGGCGGCTCGCCCGTGCAGTCGGATCTCATCGGCCAGTTCATCCGCAGGCGCGCGGAGGAGAGCGGTGTGCGCGTGACCGCCGTCATCGGCGACGTGGGCGCTTCGGGCGGCTACTGGATCGCCTGTGCCGCGGACGAGATCCGGGCGAACCCGATGAGCATCGTGGGTTCGATCGGCGTCATCGGCGGCGGCTTCGGCGTGAACCGCCTGCTGCAGCGGCTGGATGTGGACCGCAGGCTCTACACGGCCGGGCGCAACAAGGGCCGTCTCGATCCCTTCAGCCCGGAGCGGCCGGAGGATGTGGAATTCGTCCAGGGACTGCTCGACGATCTGCACGGCCACTTCAAGGCCTGGGTGCGGACGCGCCGCGCCGGGCGGCTGAAGGCCCCGGAGGAGGAGCTTTTCGACGGCAGCTACATGGTCGGCTCGCGCGCCCTGGAGGCGGGGCTGATCGATGCGCTCGGGGATATCGACGGGCTGGTGCGCGAGATGGGCGGCACCAAGGCGAAGGCCCTCTGGCTGCGGCCGAGGCGCAGCAGGTCCTTGCTCCGCCTGCTGGGGCGTGGCGCGGGAGACGCTATGGGAGAAGTCGCGGAAATGTGGCGGGAAACCCGACAATTCCGCTGAGGCACGATCTTGCGCCGGGAAGGGCCGCTGCCATCTCAGGACCTCAAATCCTGGAACGACCGTGGCCCAAACTCGCGCTTTTCCGTCCGCCGTCGCCATACCTGTGCGCAACGAGGAAGCCCATATCGGCGCATGTCTTGCCGCACTTATCGATCAGAGCGAGCCGCCCGATCACATTCTGCTGCTGCTTAACAACACCACCGACCGCTCGGCTGAGGTCGTTCGTAGGCTAGACGGCCGCAAGCGCGGTGCGCCTGCGCCTATTGTGCACGTCGTGGAACGCAGCCTGCCGCCGTCGCAAGCCAATGCGGGCACCGCGCGCCGGCTCGCGATGGATGCGGCGGCGGCCCTGGTCGGCCCGCGCGGCGCGATCCTGACCACCGACGCCGACGGGCGTGTCCCAGGGGAGTGGGTTGCTCGCAGCCTCGCGGCGCTGCGCGGCGGCGTCGATGCCGTCTGTGGCATGGCGGCGATCGACCCGGTGGATGAGGCGGCGATCCCCGCCCATCTCGTCGCCGACGACGCGCTCGAGACGCGCTACACCGAGATCCTCGACGAGATCGACAGCATCCTCGACCCCCGGCCGCATGATCCCTGGCCGCGCCACACCCACGGCTCCGGGGCCAGCATCGCCATCAGTGCCGCCGTCTATCGTGCCGTCGGCGGCGTGCCGAACGTGGCGCACGGCGAGGACCGCGCCCTGATTACCGCGCTCGACCGGCGGGACTGCAAGATCCGGCATGATCCGGCGCTCTCCGTCATCGTCTCGGGGCGGGTGGTGGGTCGGGCGGATGGCGGCATGGCGGCCACGATCGCGCGCCGGATGCTGGTGCAGGACCGCTGGGCCGACGACCGGCTGGAGCCTGTGAGGGCGGCTATCCGCCGGTCCCGGCTGCGGGCGGAAGCGAGGCTCGTCTGGACGGGCCGTCGCCACGCCTCGGGCCTCGCAACGGCGCTCGACCTGCCGCACGATGAACTCGCGCGGCTGATGCGGAGCCCGTGGTTCGGCACGGCATGGGCGGCTATCGAGGGTGCGAGCCCGGCGCTGAGGCGCTCGCCGATCGCGATGGCCGAGTTGGCGCAGGGTGTGAGGGAGGCTGAGGCCATGCTGGCGCGGCTGAAGATGGCGACTGTTCAACCTTGGCCCACGCCCGCGCGGATGCTTGGAACCGCGGCTGAGCCTCGGCCCGCGAACAGGCGGGAGGCGGCGGGATGGACGCGCTGATCGGAGTTCCAGCCGATGAGCTTGAGCATATCCGGCGGTTGGTACCGTCTCTGCAGAACTCCGGCTTGGTCGCTGATGCTGCTGAATTTCCTGCCGAGGCGATACGCCGTCTGGCAGAAGCGGGGGCACTGACGGCGCCGCTGCCGATAGCGTCGGGTGGGCTCGGCCTCGGCACGGAGCGCCACCGGGGCCGCGTGCTGCTCGATTTCCTGCACCTCCTGGGACAAGCGAGCCTTCCTCTCGGGCGGCTGGTCGAGGCGCATGTGAATGCCCTGCGCATCGTCGCGCGCTATGGCAATACCGCTCAACAAACCGTTGTTTCCGCAGCCGTCCGCGATGGCGCGCTGTTCGCGCTTTGGGTCACGGACCCGCCGGGTGATGGCGGGTTGAGCATGGTCGCGGGCGATGCACGGCTGGCGCTTACCGGCGGCAAGATGTTCTGTTCCGGCGCCGGCTTCGCGAGCCACGCCGTGGTGACGGCTGCTGACGTGGCGCGCGGCGAGACGCGGCTGCTGCTGGTCGATCTCGGCGGGCTGGAGCATGCCTCGCCCTTGCCTGCCTCGCTCGCTGGCATGAAGGCGGCGGTGACGGGGCAGGTGGATTTCACCGGCGTCACCCTGGGCGTGGACCGCGTCATCGGCGATCCCGGCGACTATCTCAGGGAGCCTGATTTCTCGGCGGGCGCATGGCGCAGTTCGGCGGTCGCGCTCGGCGGCCTCCATCGTCTGCTCGATCTGCTGCGCCTCCAACTGATCGGGCGCGGGCGGCAGGACGACCCGCATCAGCGCGCCCGCTTCGGTCAGGCTTTGATCGGCCACGAGGCGGGGTGGCTGTTGCTGGAGCAGGCGGGGACGATGGCCGAGGACCTGGAGGCGGACAGCGCCCGGATCGTGTCGGCGGTTGGCCTCGCCCGTATCGCGGTGGAGCGCGCCTGTCTCGACGGCATCGAACTTATGCAGCGATCGCTCGGGATCGGCGCGTTCCTCACCGGCAATCCGGTGGAGCGTGTGGCGCGCGACCTGCAGACCTACCTGCGGCAACCGGCAGCCGATGAGGTCCTTCATAACGCAGCCGGCTACTTCATGGTAAATGGTCTACCGGCGGCGTGATGGAGCGGCGCTTCGAGGGGGGTCGAAGACCATGCTGATGGGCGCGGTGAAGAAAGCCTGGGACGAGTTGCCGCTGGTGGGGCTCGACGAACTTCTGCAGGGCAGGTTGCCGCTTATCCTGGCGCCGCATCCGGACGACGAGAGCATCGGTTGCGGCGGCCTGATCGCGCAATGCTGTGCCGCCGGTAATCCGCCGCATGTCGTGATCCTGACCGACGGCTGCCAGTCCCATCCCAATTCGCAGACGCATCCGCCCGAGCGGCTGCGGCATCTGCGCGAACAGGAGGCACGGGAGGCGCTGCTGCTGCTCGGTTTGCCGCACGGTCACACCTGGTTCCTGGGCCACATGGATACCGGGCTACCGTGCGCGGGGCCGGCTTTCCAGTTCGCGGCGCGGCGCATCGCGGGGATCTGCGAACAGCAAGGCTGCAACCTCATCCTCTCGACATGGCGTCACGATCCTCACTGCGACCACGTCGCCGCCGCGACGCTCGCCGAGCACGTGGCCGTGCGCGAGGGCATTCCGCTGATCAGCTATCCGGTATGGGGCTGGACGCTCGCCGACACGGTGGAGGTGGATGAGCCGCAGCCGCGCGGCTACCGTCTCGACATCTCCGGCGAGGTCGAGGTGAAGCAGAAGGCGATCATGACGCATGCGACGCAATATGGCGGCGTGGTCCTCGACGATCTCGAAGGCTTCGAACTGCCTGACGGTCTGCTGGAGGTTTTCCGCCGGCCGGTCGAGACCTATCTCCTCTCATGACGGATGCGGCGCGCGACGCGACTTTCTTCGATGACCTCTACGCCTCGGACCCTGACCCCTGGCGGTTCCGCACGAGCGCCTACGAGGCAGCGAAATATGCCGCGACCGTTGCCGCGATCGGCGACCGCCGCTACCGCTCCGGGCTTGAGGTCGGCTGCTCGATCGGCGTCCTTTCGCGGGAGGTGGCGCCGCTTTGCGACGCGTTTCTCGGCATCGACATCAGCGAGCGGCCGCTCGCCGAGGCCCGGACCCGTAGCGCGGATCTGGCGCATGTGCGCTTCGCCCGGAGGGCGGTGCCGGGCGATTGGCCCGAGGGCCGCTTCGACCTCATCCTTTTGTCCGAGGTGCTGTACTTCCTGAGCATGGAGGATATCCGCGCGACCGCCGAACGGATCGGCGGCTGTTTGCTGCCCGGAGGGCGCGTGCTGCTGGTGAACTGGATCGGCAACCCGGAGCCGCCGCAACCTGGGGACCTCGCAGCGGACGCGTTTCTGAAGGCGGCCGAACTGGCGGCCGAACTGGCGGTGGAGAAAGCGGAGAGGGCGGAGGGTTATCGCCTCGAACTGCTGGCGAAGCGCAGCTAGCGCCCTAGGCCGGAAGGCGCGCGGTCACGGCAGAGTGTCCGAAGCTCATGCTGCTCGCGATCTTGTTTAGCTTCGGCCCTGGCCAATCTAGCAGGCGGGCCGGAGGGCGCGCGGCGTCCGCGGGCCGGAGCCCGTTGAGGGCAGACGGCCGCCGATGCAACTCCAAGTGCTGCCAACCCAGACGCCAAGCAAACGTGATGAGGGCGCCGCGCCTCAGCCGACCTTCGAAGCGCTGACGGGCCTCCGGGCCGTGGCCGCTGCGTGGGTCATTTGCTATCATTACCGAACCGCGATCTTCCGGCCGCTCGGGGCAAATCATATTGTTCCGGTGCTCGGCTACGGTTATCTCGGCGTCGATTTGTTCTTCATTCTCAGCGGATTCGTCATCTGGCATGTGCATGGGAAGGAGATGGCGCGGCCGACGCCGCGCGTCTTCCTGCGTTTCATCTGCCTCCGTGCCGCGCGACTTTATCCCGTCTATCTCGTCACCCTCGCGATCTTCGCCGGCATGGTGTGGCTGGTCCCGGCCTTCGGGGTTAAGATCGTGCGGCCGAGCGCCTACCCGATACCGCACCTCGTCTACTCGATCCTGCTGATCCAGACATGGGGCCTGACGAGCAACCTGACCTGGAACTTTCCCGCCTGGTCGGTGAGCGCGGAGTGGTTCTGCTACATCCTGTTCCCGCTGGCAGCGATCGTGGGCGGGCGGCTCAGCCCCCGCGCCATGGTTGTGGGCATCTTCATTCTGCTGGCCGCAGTCACCGTGATCTACCTCACCGCGTTCAATCTCACCTTCAATCATGTGATCGGCTGGCGGGCGCTTCTGCGCGCCTCCATCGAGTTCATCCTCGGCTGCCTGCTGCGCGAGTTCCAGGCGCGGGTGAGGACCGAGGCATGGCCCTGGACGGCGATCGTGGCCGGCGTCGCGGCGCTCTGGCTCGTGTCTTTCTACACGCCGCTGCCGGTCAGCGTTGTCGCGATCCCGCTGTTCGCAACGCTCGTGCTCGCGGGAAGCGTGCGCGGCAACGTGGTCTCGCGCATCGGCAGCTGGCGACCGCTCGTCGCCGTCGGCGCCGCCAGCTATTCGCTTTATCTCATGCAGGCGCCGATCGAGAAGGGCGCGTGGGATCTGCGCCAGTTCCTCATTCCCGCGAAGCCCATCGAAAGCGCGGCTGTGGTCTTGATCCTCCTCGGGCTTCTCGGGCTCGGCACCACATTGATCCACCTCCTGGTCGAGAACCCGTCGCGCCGCTGGCTCCGGGTGCACATCGACCGCCATTTTCCGACAGGCCCTGGTGCTCGTCATTCTCAGCGGTGACGCCGCAGGATAGGGCGAACTCTCGCGCATCCCAACATCGCAGAAGATATATTATGTTAAGTGACGGGTGAGATCGGCGTGACGCTTCTTGTGCAACGGGTGTTCTGTGGCGCGACTGGCCCCATCTTTGATCCATTGGAGACCGCCATGCCAGGGAGAGACAGAGCCATGAGCGATACCGACCACACGATGCCGCTGAAACGGCTTGGGCACACCGACATGAAGATCACGCCCGTGGGCTTCGGCGCCTGGGCGCTCGGCGGCGGCGAATGGGCGGCCGGCTGGGGCAGCCAGGACGACGAGGACTCGATCGCCGCGATCCGCCATGCGGTGGAGCATCATGGCGTGAACTGGATCGATACCGCCGCGATCTACGGGCTCGGCCGGTCCGAGACCGTCGTGGGCGAAGCCGTCAAACGCATGCGCCCCGACGCCCGTCCCTTCATCTTCACCAAATGCGGCCTGATCTGGGACGATAAAAATCCGAAAGCCTTCCCCGAACGGATCGGCAAGCCCGACAGCATCCGACAGGAGGTCGAGGCCTCGCTCCGGCGGCTCGGCGTCGAGCGGATCGACCTCTACCAGATGCACTGGCCGGCGCAGGACGGCACGCCGATCGAGGAGTATTGGCAAGCGTTGCTCGACCTCAAGGCCGCGGGCAAGGTCCGCGCCGTCGGTCTGTCCAACCATGACGCGGCGCAGTTGGAGAAAGCCGAGGCCGTCGGCCATGTGGACACGCTGCAGCCGCCCTTCTCGGCAATCGAGCGCGGCGCGGCCGAAGCGGTGCTGCCGTGGTGCGAGGCGCATGGAACGGGCGTCATCGTCTATAGCCCGATGCAGGCCGGGCTTCTGACCGGGAGTTTCAGCAAGGAACGAGCCGCGGCCCTGGCCGACGACGACTGGCGGTCACGCAACGACAACTTCAAGGGCGATGCGCTGACGCGGAACCTGGCCCTGGCCGACGCGCTGAAGCCGATCGCCGAGCGCCATGGCGTGCCGGTGCCATCGGTCGCGATCGCTTGGGTGCTGTCATGGTCAGCGGTTTCGGGCGCGATCGTCGGCGCGCGCAGCCCCGCTCAAGTCGACGGTTGGGCCGCCGGCGCCCGGCTGACGCTCTCGGCGGCCGAGTTGGACGAGATCGCCGCTGCCATCCGCAAATCCGGCGCGGGTCGCGGCCCGGCGCGCCCCGCTGGCTCCTGAACCGCCGCTTGCATGTGGCGATCTGCCCGACTAGGATGGGCATATCGCCAGGAGGCCATTATGCATAGCGCGGTCGCGATTATCGGATTGATCGGCGGTCCTGCAGCGCTCGGCGAGGATGCCCGCACGGGCGCCGACATTGTCCGGCTGGTCCGGCGGGGTCTGCCCGCCGCGACAGTCGAGTTCATACTCTCCACCGGACGGCTGACGCTGGCCGAGCTCGATAGGATCGTCCTGCCGCGAAAGACGCTCATGCACCGCCGCAAACTTGGATCGCTGACGCCGGAACAATCGGACCGTCTGGTTCGCGTGGCCCGTCTGCTGGCGGCGACGGAGGAGACCTTCGGCAGCCCGGAGAAGGCGAAGATCTGGCTGAGACGGCCGACCGCCGCGCTGAACGGCGACCGGCCCCTCGACCTCATCGACACCGACGAGGGCGCTCGACAGGTGGAGACGCTGCTCGGCCGCATCGGGCATGGCATAGCGGCCTGATCCCCTCGCCTGCGCCCGCCTCCATGCTGGCTTGGCGCCTATGCCGCGAACCCTATGCCAAACTCGATGGCGACGGCGCGCGCCTCTTTGGCGGCCGCTGGAACAGCCCGGGCCGGCCGATGGTGTATCTGGCGACCTCGCCGGCCCTGACCGTGCTCGAGGTTCGCGTGCATCTCGATCTTCCTCTCGATCTCTTGCCGGACGACTACGTCCTGATGACCATCGACCTCGATGCCCTGCCGATCGAAGTTGTCGCGGATGAACATCCCGACCCGAGGGCATTTGGCGATGTTTGGCTTGCGGAAGCCCGAACGCCGCTGCTGAGCGTGCCATCCGCCATCGTGCCGGAGAGCCGTAATCTCCTGCTCAACCCACGTCATGCAGACGCCCCGCGCGCGCGGGTGGTCGCACAACGCGCCTTCACCTTCGATCCCCGGCTGTGGGTGGCGGGATAGAACGCCGCGCCGGCGGTCGTGAGCGGTGATGCCAGGACTTGGCGGGCGCGAGCTTGCCGGGCGCGAGTTTGGCGGACGCGGCCTTGACCGGCGGCAGGCGCAGCGCCTCCTCCAACACGCGGAACCGATAGGCCGTGTTCAGCCCCGGCGTGTGGGAATGGTAGTCGCCAATAGCCTTCCAGACGTTCCCGTGCGTCTCCGCGATATAGCCGCGCAGGATGGCGGCGGCGGCGGCGATGTTGAAGCACGGGCTGAGAATGAGCCGAACCGTGACGGTGCGTGGCGACAGGTTCATCGATTGCGCCAAGGGGCCGATCCAGCGCGTGTTCACCTGCATGAGGCCCAGATCATGCGAGCCGTCGGTATTCGGCCGGACGGCGCCGATATAGCCGCCCTCCGCGGCCTGGATCGCGGGCAACGCGTGAACCGGCAGATGGTAGGCGGAGGCGGCTGCCACCATGCAGGCGTAGTACGGGATGACCATCGGGCCGGACGGGTCACGGACTTAGGGAGGCGTAGTAGGCCGCAAGCGCGTTGATGTCGTCGGCACTGAGATGACTGGCGACGCCGCTCATGATGGCGGCCTGCTGCCCGAGCCGCTGATGCGTCTGATACTGATGCAGGGCGTAAGCGAGGTAGCCTTCCTTCTGCCCGGCGAGGTTGGGATAGGTGGGATAGGGCGAGATGCCGTTTGTGCCGTGGCAGGAGGCGCAGACCCCGGCCATCGCCGGCGCGCTCGCCGCTTGCGCGGACGGCACGGCGGAAACCGCGAGCCCGAAGGCCAAGCCCGCACCCGCCCAAATTGTAGAAGGCCAAATCCTAGAAGCAATGTTTCGCATCGGAGCCTCCGCGCTCTCTTGGTTGATGGCGACGATGATCCTAGTGCATGCACCGGACGCCGCAAGCGCCTCGCGGCACGATCGTTTTGACTAGGATTCTAAATCTGCGAGCGCTTCGCCCTTGGCGACCCCGGATGGCGGCACGCGCGCCATCAGGCTGTCGAGCCGGTCGGCTTCGGCCGCGGGCTTATCCGTGCGGATACGGCTGATGCGCGGGAAGCGGAGCGCGACGCCGGACTTGTGGCGCGTCGAAAGCTGGGCCGCGTCGAAGACGATCTCGAGCACAAGCGCCTTCTCGACCTCGCGCACCGGGCCGAAACGGGCGGTCGTATGCGCCCTCACCCACTTGTCGAGGAAGTTCAGCTCGTCGTCGGTGATGCCGGAATAGGCCTTGCCCACCGGCACCAGAACCCCGTCGTCGCGCCACAGGCCGAAGGTGTAGTCGGAATAGATGCTCGACCGCCGGCCATGGCCGCGCTGCGCATACATCAGCACGGCGTCGATCGCGAGCGGCTCGCGCTTCCATTTCCACCACGGCCCTTTCGGGCGACCGGCGAGATAGGGGCTGTCTCCGCGCTTCAGCATCAAGCCCTCGATGCTCGCCGCCCGCGCGCCGAGGCGAAGCTCGGCCAGCGCCTCCGGCCCGTCGAAGGGGATCAGCGGCGAGAGGTCCATGCGCTCGGGCCGATGCGCCGCATACCATTGCTCCAGCCGGACGCGCCGCTCGTCGAAGGGCAGCGCGCGCAGATCCCCGTCCCCGTCGATCAGGATGTCGTACAGGCGCACGGCGGCCGGAAAATCGGCGAGCATCTTCGCCCCCGGCGCCTTGCGGTTGAGGCGCTGCTGCAGATCGCCGAAGGGCGCGACCACGCCGTTCCGCATCACCAGAAGCTCGCCGTCGAGCACGCCCTGGAAATCCATCGCCGCCAGGATTTCCGGGAAGCCGTGCGAGATGTCCTCGGCCGTCCGGGTATAGAGCCGCTGTCCGCGCGCCGTCGCTACCAGCTGCACGCGGATGCCGTCCCACTTCCATTCGGCGCGATAGGCGGCCCAGTCGAGCGCGGCGGCGTCCGTCTCCTCCAGAGGATGGGCGAGCATCGTCGGGCGAAATACCGGCGCGCCGGCGGCGTCGGGCTTGGGCGCCCTGCCCTCCAGCCAGTCGAATAGCGGCAGATAGGGCGGCTGGAGCCCGTGCCACACCTCCTCGATATCGTCGGCGGGCACATCCGCCATCTCGCCGAGCGCGATCTTGGCGAGCCGCGCGGATGCGCCGACGCGGAGCCCCCCGGTGATGAGTTTCAGGAGCGCCAGCCGCTCGGACGGATCGCAGACATCCAGCCAACCCGCCACGCGCGCCGGCATCGCGAGCTTCGAGGTGTCGTGCAGCGCCGCCACGACCTCGGAAAGCCGGGGCGCGGTGCCCGGTGCCGTCGTGGGCCAGATCAGCGAGACGGTTTCCGCAAGGTCGCCGACATAGTCGTAGGACCAGGCGAACAGCGTGGGGTCGACGCGCTCCTCGGTGATCTGGCGGATCATGGCAGGCTTGGCGGCGACGAAGCTGAGGTCGCCCGCGATGGCGGCCAGCGCATAGCCCCGGTCGGGGTCGGGCGTATGGGCGAAATAGTCGCGCAGCAGCGCGGTCTTGGCGAGCCGCCCGGGCGTGAAGACGAGCCGTTCCAACAGTTCCGCGAAGGGCGTCATGGCGCGTCCGTCAGGGGCGCCAGATGCTGGCCTGGCTCCGGCGGCGGCGAGGCCAGCTCGTCCGGCGCTTCCTCGCTCGCCTCCTCATCCTCATAGCCGACCAGCCGCAGCGCGCGGCCACGGATCTGGCGCAGCGAGAGCGCGTGGATGAGCGCTTCCTCCGAGCCATGCGTCACCCAGACTTCCGGCGCCCGCGTCTCGGTGATGGTGCTGAGAAGATCGTCCCAGTCGGCGTGGTCGCTGACGATGAGCGGCAGCTCGACGCCCGCCATCTTGGCGCGCTGGCGGACGCGCATCCAGCCCGAGGCGCGGGCGATCACCGGGTCGTTGAACCGCCGTGTCCACCGGTCGGCGGTCGCGGCGGGAGGTGCGATGACGATGGCGCCGCGAAACTTGTCCTTCGCCGCGACGGTCGCGGGCCGCAGATCACCCAGCCGCACCCCCTGCGCCTCATACAGCGCGCAGATCGAGGCGAGCGCGCCGTGGATGTAGATCGGCGCGTCCCATCCCGCCTCGCGCAGCAGCGCGATCACCCGCTGCGACTTGCCGAGCGAATAGGCGCCGACGAGATGCGTGCGGTCCGGGAACAGCGTCAGGCTTTTCAGCAGCTTGCCGATTTCATGCTCGGGCGGCGGATGGCGGAAGACCGGAAAGCCGAAGGTCGCCTCGGTGACGAAGACATCGCATTCCACGGGCTCGAAGGCGGCGCAGGTGGGGTCGCGCTGGCGCTTGTAGTCGCCGCTGACGACCGCACGGCTGCCGCGCCATTCCATCACGATCTGCGCCGCTCCCAGCACGTGACCTGCCGGCACCAGGCGCATCGTGACGCCGCCGAGGGTGATGGGCTCGTGATACGGCAGCGGCTGCTGCACCCGCCCTGCCCGGCCCTCGCCCATCCGCGCGCGCATGATCGCCAGCGTCTCGGGCGTCGCGAGCACCGCATCATGTCCGGCGCGGGCGTGATCGGAGTGGCCGTGGGAGATGACGGCGCGCTCCACGGCCCGCAGAGGGTCTATGAAGAACCCGCCCGGCTCGCAGAACAGGCCCTGGGGCAAAACGCGCAGCCAGGTTTCAGGATGAGGTGCCACCATCGCCGGGGACTATATGGGCGCATGCCGCTGCCCACCAAGTCGCCTGCCGAACCCGAAGTTCGTGCGTTGTTCTCACGCCACCCGCGCCGCGAACGGCTAGCGTGTCGCGACGATGAAGAGCCGGGGGAACGGCAGCAGCACGCAGCCGTCCGCCATAGCGGGATAGGCGCCCGCGACCGCCGCCTCGTATCGCGCCAGGAAGGCCGCGCGCTCGTCCTCGTCCAGCGGATCGAGGAACGGGCGGAGGCCGGTGCCCTTGAACCACTCGACCACCGCGCGCGCTCCACCCGCGAGCACATGATGGTAGATGGTGACCCACACATCCGCCCGCGCCCCCGCGCCCGCCAGCAGGCCGTAATACCAGGCAGCGGCACGCCTCGCCTCGCGCGCCTGTCCCGCGGCGGCGAGCTTGGATGCCCAGGGACCGTCGGCCGCGACCTCCCGCATCAGGCGATGGGCGGGCTCATCCAGATTGTCGGGCATCTGCACGGCGAGCACCCCGCCCTCCGCCAGCTTGCCGAGCAGACGCGGAAACAGCGCCGCATGATCCGGCACCCATTGCAGCGACGCATTGGCGAGGATGAGGTCGAACCGCTCCGGCGGGGCCCAGGCCGCGATATCGCCGAGCGCGAAGGCCGCACCGGGGAGGCGCTTTGTCGCCGCCGCGATCATGTCGGGCGCGCTGTCGATGCCGGTGATGCTCGCATCAGGAAAGCGGCGCTGCAGAAGCTCGGTCGAATTGCCGGGGCCGCAGCCGAGATCGGCCGCCGTGGCAACCGCGTCGCGCGGGAGCTGGGCGAGCAGGTCCGCGATCGGGCGGTTCCGTTCGGCCTCGAACTTGGTGTACTGCGCGGCGGACCAGCTCATCGTGTCGTTGTCCTCATCTATGACAGTCGGCTTGCCGTGTCGCCGGCCCGGCAGGAGGCTCCTTGGCCCTCGCCGGATAGACCACTAACGTCGCGGCATGAAGATGATCGGTCTCATCGGCGGCATGAGTTGGGGAAGCTCAGCCGAATACTACCGAATCCTCAACGAGGGCGTGCGCGACCGTCTCGGCCCGACCGCGTCGGCACGATGCCTGCTGTGGTCGTTCGACTTCTCCGAGATCGAACGTCTCCGGCATGATGGGGATTGGACCGGGCTGACGGCGCGCATGATCGACGCTGCACGGCGGCTCGAAGCAGGTGGCGCGGAGGTGCTGCTCATCTGCACGAACACGATGCATCGGATGGCGGCCGAGGTGCAGGACGCCGTCGCGGTGCCGCTGCTCCACATCGCCGACCCCACGGCAGAGGGGATCAAGGCTGCCGGTCTCAGGAAGGTCGGGTTGCTCGGCACGGCCTTCACCATGGAGCAGGCGTTCTACAAGGGCCGCCTGCGCGAGTTGCACGGGTTGGAGGTGCTCGTCCCGGACGCGCCCGACCGCGCCGTGGTGCATCGGATCATCTATGAGGAGTTGGTGGCCGGGACGATCACCGAGCCTTCGCGCGAGGCCTACCGGCGGGTCATCGGCCGCCTTGTCGCGCGAGGTGTCGAAGCGGTGATCCTCGGCTGCACCGAGATCATGCTGCTGGTGAAGCCGGAGGATAGTCCGGTGCCGCTGTTCGATACGACCGAGCTTCACGCGCGGGCCGCGGTCGCCATTGCTGTGGACGGCTGAGCACAGCGGTCAGCTCGGCAACCCCGCTTCCCGCCGGGCGCGCTTCATGAAGACGTCCAGGTAGTCCTGCAGGTCGTTCACGCTCTCGGCGGATAGAAAGACCGGCGCGGTGATGACCACCTCGCCTTCCGCCAGTCCGAACACGGCGCGGCGGGTGGCGGCCTCGGCCTTGACGGGCGTCTTCGCCGCCGTACCGGCAGGCTCGGCTTCCGCCGCCGCCAACTGAGCCAGTGGCGCGGGCGTGCCCGCCTCACCCTCGGCTTCCAGCAGTTGCTTCGTCTCCCGATAGGCGCGCACCGCCGCTTCGGCTGCCGGCGGGATGAAGCCGCGCGTCATCAGCCAGGAGCGGATCGCACCGTCGCTCGCCTGTCCCCGCGCGAAGCGCTGGTCCAGTTCCGCGAACAGTTCCGGGCGCCCGGCAGCCTCGGCCAAGGCCGCTCGCCGCTCCGGCGAGCCGGGAGAAAACGCGAGGATGCGGACGGCGAGGTCCGTGACGCGCGTTTCCTCGCCCCGTCCCTCGAGCAGCCCGAACTTGCCCAGCGCCGCCAGCACGGCCAGGGACTTCCCGTTAAGCCCGGAATAGCCCAGCCGCTCGGCCGCAAGATCACGCGTTAACGGCGCCTGGTAATCGCGTTTGTAAACGCTCGCAACGCGCTGCAGGGCCTCCTTCAGGCCGATCTGCGGGTAGTTCGGGCTTCGGCTTCGCGACATTGCGGGCACCATAGTTGATGCTCAAATTATATGCGCATCCCGCCAGCATCGCCAAGCGGAACCGGTTCCTGGAAACCCATTCGCGGCTGCGCGTTAGAAAACGTCTAAAACGTAAAGTAAGCGTCTTTATGACGGAGGCTCCCTTATCCCCATCTATCCACAGGCTGATCTCGAGAAGTCGCTGGCGTCCTGTGGATGAGGCCGTCCCCGGGAACGCTCAGTGGGGAGCGCTTCGGGGATGCCGCCTGGGCGACGACGGAAATTCGCGCTATGTTCTCATCCGACATGAGCCGCCGCTCCCTCGCCCCCCGCAAACCGCCTGCCGCGACCGATGTGGCCGCCCTGCCGGATCGGTTCGCGGCCTGGTTCGCGGCCCGCGGCTGGCATCCGCGCCCTCACCAGCTCGATGTCCTCGAGGCGTTCCGGCAAGGCGCGCATGTCCTGCTGATCGCGCCAACCGGGGGCGGCAAGACGCTGTCGGGCTTCCTGCCGAGCCTCATCGAACTCGCCGAACGGCCCGAGCCCACAGAGGGCGGTGGCATCCATACCCTCTATGTCAGCCCGCTGAAGGCGCTCGCGACCGATATCGCCCGCAACCTCACCGAGCCCGTGGACGAGATGCGGCTGCCCATCCGCATCGAGACGCGCACCGGCGACACGCCTCAGAACCGGCGACAGCGGCAGCGGGAGATGCCGCCCGACATCCTGCTGACGACGCCGGAAAGCCTCGCGCTGCTGCTGTCGCTCGATGGCGCGGCCACGATGTTCGCGGGGCTGCGGTCGGTCATCATCGACGAGGTTCATGCGCTCGCCGGGAGCAAGCGCGGCGACCTGCTCGCACTCGGCCTCGCCCGGCTCGACCGGCTGGCGCCCGAGGCGCGGCGTATCGGCCTCTCGGCCACCGTCGCGCACAAGCCCGAACTCGCGGCCTATGTTTCTGCCGATGGCCAGGGCGGCGGCCTGCGGCTCATCGAGGTCGCGGACCCCGCGCCGCCCGACCTCAGCATCATGCTGCCCGCGGGGCACCTGCCGTGGTCCGGCCATATGGGCCTCGCCTCGGCCCCAGATATTCTCGACCGGGTGCGGGAGGCGGGCCTCACCATCATCTTCGTCAACACTCGCGCCCAGGCCGAACTGCTGTTCCAGGACATCTGGCGCATCAACGAGGAGACGCTGCCGATCGCGATCCACCACGGCAGCCTCGACGTGGGCCAGCGCCGGAAGGTGGAGGCCGCAATGGCCGCCGGGTCGCTCCGCGCGGTGATCGCGACCTCGTCGCTCGACCTCGGCATCGACTGGGGCGGCGTCGATCAGGTGATCCAGGTCGGTGCGCCGAAGGGCGTGTCCCGCCTGCTGCAGCGCGTCGGCCGCGCCAATCACCGCATGGACGAGACGAGCCACGCGATCCTGGTGCCTGCCAACCGCTTCGAGGTGCTGGAATGCGAGGCGGCGCGCCAGGGGGTGGCGGCGCGCGAGCTGGACGGCGACGCGCCGCGGCCCGGCGGGCTCGACGTGCTCGCCCAGCACCTGCTGGGGATGGCCTGCGCCGGCCCCTTCCATCCCGATGACGCCTTCGCCGAGATCACCCGCGCCGCGCCCTATGCGGCGGTCGACCGCGCGACCTTCGACGCGGTGCTCAGCTTCGTCGAGGATGGCGGCTACGCGCTGCAGGTCTACGAGCGCTACCGCAAGCTGTTCCGCGACGCCGAGGGGCTGGTGCATGTCCGCCACGCCCGCATCGCCCGGCAATACCGGATGAACATCGGCACCATCGTCGAGGCGCCGATGATCAAGCTGCGCCTCGGGCGCGGGCCGGTGTTGGGCGAGGTCGAGGAATGGTTCGTCAGTACCCTTGGTGAAGGCGATACCTTCATGTTCGCGGGCCGCCTGCTGCGCTTCGTGCGGCTGCGGGAGATGACGGCCGAGGTCGCGGATGGCGGCGGCGGCACGCCCAAGGTGCCGACCTACGCAGGTGCCCGCCTGCCTCTGTCGACCGGCCTCGCCGCCCGCGTGCGCGCCATGCTGCACGATCCGGCGGCGTGGCCCGCCTTCCCCGAGCCGGTGCGGGAATGGCTCGCCATGCAGCAATACCGCTCGGCGCTGCCGGGGGAGGACGATCTGCTGGTCGAGACCTTCCCGCGCGGCGGCCGCTGGTATCTCGTCGCCTATTGCTTCGAGGGCCGCAACGCCCACCAGACGCTCGGCATGCTGCTGACCCGGCGCATGGAACGCTTCGGCATCGGCCCGCTCGGCTACGTGGCGACGGACTACGTGCTCGCCGCATGGTCGGCGCATGAGCCGCGCGACCTCGATGCGCTGTTCGACGAGGACATGATGGGCGACGATCTGGAGGCCTGGATGGCGGATAGTTCCATGCTCCGCCGCACCTTCCGCAACGTCGCCGTGATCGCGGGGCTCATCGACCGCCAGCTGCCCGGCGCCGAACGGAACCGCCGCCAGGTCACGGTGAACAGCGACCTCATCTACGACGTGCTGCGCCGCCACCAGCCGGACCACATCCTGCTGCAGGCGACTTGGGCGGATGCGGCGGGCGGCCTCACCGACCTTGGCCGTGTCTCGGGCATGCTCCAGCGCGTGCGGGGGAAGATCCACCATAAGGCGCTCGATCGCGTCTCGCCCCTCGCCGTGCCTGTCATTCTGGAGGTCGGGCGCGAGCATGTCGTGGGCGCGGCGCAGGAAGACCTGCTCGCCGAAGCCGAGGCCCTTGTCAGCGAGGCGACGGGCGAGGAACATCCCGAGAACGTACTCGCACGATCACCGCGATTCGACTTTCGCTTCACCTAACGGATGAACCAGCCCTTGAACGGAAGTAGTAGCGTGTTCCTGCAGAAAGAGGCGGTTTCGCGCCTTTGCTCGGCCCGCGCGGCAGCGGCGGCGTACCCGTCTTGTTCTTCTCGAGGCATGGTCTATAAAAAACCAACGAGACCAAAGGCTTGGCCATGACGGCTGCGGCACCGCTTCATCTCGCGGGGGAGCGCCTGATGCTCGATCCCGCGGGCGCCGTCTTCTGGCCCGCGCGTAACATGTTGATTGTCGCGGATTTGCACCTGGAGAAAGGTTCGGCCGCCGCGGGACGCGGCCGGCTGCTGCCGCCCTACGACAGCCGCGTGACGCTGGACCGGCTGGCGCTGCTGCTGCGGCGATATGGGCCGGCGCAGGTTCTGGCCCTCGGAGACAGCTTCCACGACGCCGAGGGCGCGGCGCGGCTACAGGCGGCCGATGCCGCCCGGCTCGCGGCCATGGCACAGCAGGCCGACTTCATCTGGGTGCTGGGCAACCACGACCCCCGCCTGCCCGACAGCCTGCCGGGCAAGGTCGCGGCCATCTGGCCGGATGGCCCGCTGACCTTCAGGCACGAGGCGAAAGGCAGCTCAGGCGAGGCCGAGATCTGCGGCCACCACCACCCGAAGGCGACGGTGCCGGTGCGCGGTGCCAGCGTCACCCGGCCATGCTTCGTGACGGACGGCCATCGGCGGCTGATGCTGCCGGCCTTCGGCGCCTATACCGGCGGCCTCGATATCGGGGACAGCGCGATCGCGAGCCTCTTTCCCCGGGGCGCGCGGGTCTTTCTTCTGGGGCGCGAGCGGCTCTATCATTTCCATGTCGGACGCCCGCGCGCGGCCATGGCCGTCGCGTGAGGCACGGCCTCATGCTGCTGGTTCTACTCGGTGCGGCGGTGCTGGAGGCCGGCGGAGACGCCATCGTCCGGCGCGGACTGCATGCCGAGGGCAGCACGTTGCGCCTCGGCCTGATCCTGCTCGGCGGGATCGTGCTGACGACCTACGGCATCACGGTCAATCTGCCGCCCTGGGATTTCGGGCGGCTCCTCGGCGTCTATGTGACGCTGTTCTTCGTGGTGGCGCAGATCATCAACGCCGCCGTCTTCGGTATTGCTCCATCATTGCCGACCGTCTGCGGCGGGGCGCTGGTCATCGCGGGCGGCGCCGTGATGACCTTCTGGCAACGCTAGCGGCTCCTACGAAGGCGGCGAGCCCACGATGATGTCGACGCGGCGGACCTCGACCTTCGACATCGGCACCGCCGGCTGCACCGGCCCTTTCGGGACGACGTGAATCCGGGTCGCATGAACCCCGTCGGCGACGAGTTGGGCGGTCACCGCCGCCGCGCGCGCCGCATCGAGATCCGGCGGCTCCAAGTAATGATGGGCGGGCGGGGCCGAATAGGCCACGAGCGTGATGGGCTTGTCGCTGTAGCGCTCGGCATATCGCGCCGCCTCGGTGACGACGCCGTCCGCGCCGTGGCTTAGGCTTCCCGACATCGGCGTGAAGAAGACGGGAAACCTTTGGCCGGATGGCTCGCCGGCCAAGGCCGCGCAGCCGGCAATCGAGAAAATGAGGGGCAGACCGACGAGCCAGCGCATATCAATACCTACAGACGGTTAGAACCTTGCGTTGGCTCTAGATCACAGGGGCCGGAGCGTCAATCGAGCCGGGACGCGAACAACGGATGGGCCCGTTCGGTCCCGCGGGTCAATTCCAGTGCTGGGGCACCCAGACCCACTGGCCGTAGCGCCGCGCCCAGTGTCCCGGAACGAAATGCGCGTAACGCGGCCCGCGCGGAACATACCGGCCCGGGAACCAGACGTAGCGAAAACCGTTCCAGCGCCAGTGGCCCGGCTGCCAGGCGTAACGAACGCCGGGCGGCGGCGGCACTGCCTCGTAGCGCGGCGGCGGGATGGGCGGATAGCCCTGCGCATCGGCGGGACTTGATGCATCAATGGCAAATCCGGCGGCGAGGCCAGCGCCTCCGAGACCGAGCAGCGCCAGCCGGCGCAACAGCCAGCGGCGCCCCGCCGCTTGGTCAGGCTTCAGATCGTCACTCATGAACGTCTCCTTGGCAAAACGGGCGTTATGTCCACGTCATCAGCAGACACAAGTCCCACGGCCAAACCAGGGCGGAGATGTTACGAAATCGTGCTCCGGATGCCGTTTTCCGAAGCGCTATCCCAGGCGCGCGAGCGCCGCCGCCAGCCGTTCGGCTTCCGCCTCGAAGGCTGCCAGACGATCGCGATTCTCCTGCACCACCTCAGGCTTCGCGCGCGCGACGAAGCTCTCGTTGCCGAGCTTCGCTGAAACCTTCGCGGCCTCGTCGAGCGCCTTCGCCCGGTCACGCGTGAGGCGCGCGCGCTCGGCCGTCAGATCAATCAGTTCGGCGAGCGGCAACACGATCGTGATGCCGCCGAGGACCGCCTGGGCCGAGCCTTTCGGCACTTCCCCCGCGAGCGGGCTCACCTCGGAGGCGCGAGCCAGCCTGCGGATAGCGTCGATCCAGCGAGCCACGCGGCCGAGCGCCTCGGCATCGGCATCCCGCAGCAGGATCGGCGCGAGCACCGAAGGAGGCACCCGCATCTCGGACCGCACGGCGCGGACTTCGCCGATGAGCGCGACCACCCAATCAAGCTCCGCGCGCGCGGCTTCGGCTTCCGCCACCGCGACCGCCTCGGGCCAGGGTGCGCGGATGAGCGTGCCCTCGGCGCCGAACCCGAATTCGCCCCACAGGACTTCCGTCACATAGGGCATCGCCGGATGCAGCAACCGCAGGATGGTGCCGAGCACATAGGCCGCGACCGCCCGCACCTCGGCAGCGTCCTCGGTATCGCCCTGCGCGAGGATCGGTTTTGCGAATTCCAGGAACCAGTCGCAGAAACTGTTCCAGGTGAAGCGGTAGCAGGCGGCGGCGTAGTCATCGAGGCGATAGGCGTCGAGCGCTCCCGTCGCCTCGGCGCCCGCCCGGTTCGCAGCGTCGATGATCCAGCGCGACAGCGGCAGCCGCACGGCAGCCGGATCGAAGCCCTGCACGGGCTTCACCGCGTTCATCTCGCAGAAGCGCGCGGCGTTCCACAGCTTGGTGACGAAGGAGCGGTAGTTTTCCACCGCCGCCGGGCCGAGCTTCACGTCCCGCCCCGGCCCGGTCAGCGCGCAGATGGTGAAGCGCAGAGCATCGGTGCCGAACTGGTCGATGAGGTCGAGCGGGTCGATGACGTTGCCCTTGGACTTCGACATCTTCTGCCCGCGCTCGTCGCGCACGAGGCCGTGGATATAGACGGTGCGGAACGGCACCTCGCCCATCACATGCAGCCCCATCATCATCATCCGCGCGACCCAGAAGAAGATGATGTCGAAGGCGGTGACGAGCACGTCGGTCGGATAGTAGCGCGCGAGTTCGGGCGTTTCGTCCGGCCAGCCGAGCGTCGAGAACGGCCAAAGACCCGAGCTGAACCATGTGTCCAGCACGTCCTCGTCCTGCGTCAGCGGCTGTGCCTCGCCGTAATGGGCGAGTGCGGCGGCGTCCGCGCCCGCCTGATCCTCGGCGACGAACACGGCCCCGTCGGGTCCGTACCAAGCCGGGATGCGATGCCCCCACCAGAGCTGGCGGCTGATGCACCAGGGCTCGATCTCGCGCAGCCAGGCGAAGAAGGTGTTCTCCCATTGGCGCGGCACGAAGACCGTGCGCCCCTGCTCCACCGCTTCGATCGCGGGTTTGGCCAGGGTCGCCGCATCGCAGAACCATTGCGTCGTCAACAGCGGCTCGATCGGCACGCCGGACCGATCGCCGTGCGGCACCTGATTGCGGTGGCGTTCTGTCGTCACCAGCAGGCCGAGCCGATCGAGTTCGGCGACGATCGCGGCCCGCGCCGCGAAACGGTCCTGCCCTGCGAGGTTGCGCAGGAAGTCAGGATCGGCGATGCCCGGCACCTCGGCAAAGTCGAGCTCGATCTCGTCGACGATGAAGGCTGCCTGGCGGTCGAGGATCGAGGGCATGGGCAGGCCGTGGCGCTGGCCGACGGCGAAATCGTTGAAGTCGTGCGCGGGCGTGATCTTGACCGCGCCGGTGCCCTTCTCGGGGTCGGAATGCTCGTCTCCGATAATGGGGATGCGCCGCCCGACCAGCGGCAGGATGGCGTGACGGCCGATGAGGTCCTGGTAGCGCTCGTCCGCGGGGTTGACGGCCACCGCCACGTCGCCCGGAAGCGTTTCGGGCCGCGTGGTGGCGACGGTGATGAAGCGGTCCGCCATGCCTTCGATGGGATAGCGGATGTGCCAGAGGCTGCCGTCCATCTCACGGCTCTCGACCTCGAGATCCGAGATCGCGGACTGGAACTTCGGGTCCCAGTTCACGAGGCGGCGGTCGCGATAGATCAGCCCCTGCGCATGCATGGTGACGAAGACGCGGCGGACGGCGCGCGACAGGCCCTCGTCCATGGTGAAGCGTTCGCGCGGCCAGTCGAGCGACGCGCCGAGGCGCCGCAGCTGGCGGGTGATTTGGCCGCCCGATTCCGCCTTCCATTGCCAGACGCGCTGCAGGAATGCCTCGCGCCCCTGTTGCTGGCGCGTCGTGCCTTCCGCCCCGAGCAGCCGCTCCACCACCATCTGCGTCGCGATGCCGGCATGGTCGGTGCCGGGCTGCCAAAGCGCGTCCCGCCCCTGCATGCGGCGGAACCGGATGAGCGCGTCCTGCACCGTGAAGGTGAGCGCGTGCCCCATGTGAAGGCTGCCCGTGACGTTGGGCGGCGGGATCATGACGGTGAAGGGTGCGCCGGACGAATCCGGATCGGCGGCGAAGGCGCCGCTCTGTTCCCAGATCTGATAGAGGCGAGCCTCGGCCTCGGCGGGGGAGAAGGTCTTGTCGAGCATACCGCTGACCTAGCGGAGAGCGCGCCCGCTCGGAAGGGGGCAGCGTGCGCCCCTCGCCGTCATAAAAGCCGCAGGTGGCGCGCGGAGCGAGACCGCGCGCCCTTGCCCGAGGTCAGACGACCTTGTCGGTCGCGGGGTCGATCAGGTGCATGTTGTTCATGTCGACCGAGAGGCGCATCTTACCGCCCGGCTCGGCATTGACCAGCGGATCGACCCGGGCGCAGAGCGGCGCCTCGGTCACGTCCCGGCCGTCACGCTTTGTGCCGGACAGGTAGAAATAGACGACCGTCTCCATGCCCATCGGCTCGGTGATATCGACATCGACATCGACGGTGACGAAGCCGGGCCGGTTGTCGCCGGCGAAGGCAGGCAGATGCTCCGGCCGGATGCCGAGGAGCATGTCCTTCCCGGCATAGGGCATGTAGCGCGACACCCGCTCGGCCGGGACCGGAAGCGAGACCCCGTTCTCCAGCTGAACCGTCAATGTGTCGCCGTTCTTGGTCAGCTTGCACGGGATGAAGTTCATGCCTGGGCTGCCGATGAAGCCCGCGACGAAGCGCGTTTCCGGGTGGTGATAAAGCTCCTGCGGCGGGCCGACCTGCTCGATGAGCCCCTGGTTCATGACGACCACGCGGTCGGCGAGCGTCATCGCCTCCACCTGATCGTGGGTCACGTAGACCGTCGTGGTGCGGACGGTGTTGTGCACCTTCTTGATCTCGGTCCGCATCTGCACGCGGAGCTTGGCATCGAGGTTCGAGAGCGGCTCGTCGAACAGGAAGACCTTGGGGTTGCGGACGATGGCGCGGCCCATGGCGACGCGCTGCCGCTGACCGCCGGAAAGCGCGCGGGGCTTGCGCTGCAGCAGCGGCGTGAGGTGCAGGATGCGCGCGGCATCCTCGACCCGCTGCTTGATATCGGCCTTGGGGAACTTCCGCAGCTTCAGGCCGAAGGCCATGTTGTCGTAGACGCTCATGTGCGGATAGAGCGCGTAGTTCTGGAAGACCATGGCGATGTCCCGGTCCCGCGGGGGCACGTCGTTCACCACCCGGCCGCCGATATCGATCTCCCCGCTGGAGATGTCCTCGAGACCCGCGATCATGCGCAATGTGGTTGACTTGCCACAGCCCGAGGGGCCGACGAGGACCACGAACTCGCCGTCGGCGATTTCGAGGTTGATGCCCTTCACCGCGAGCGCGTCTGTGCCGTCGTAAGTCTTCTTGAGGGTCCTGATTGAGACTTGGGCCATGATCCGTTTCCCGCTGGTCTAGGTCTCGCCAGCGGACACCAACCGGAGCCCGCTGACAAGCCGATTTTTATTTGCCCGAGGGGCTTTAGCCTCTCCTACTGCTTAAGACTACAACTATCCATCGGCCGGATGACCTCCGGGACGCGACGTTTACTCTGCCGCCTGCTGCTGCAGTGCGGGATAGTCCGTGTAGCCGTGCTCGTCGCCGCCATAGAAGGTGGAGCGGTCGTAGCGGTTGAGGGATGCGCCCGTCCGCAGCCGCTCCGGCAGGTCCGGGTTGGCGATGAACAGCCGGCCGAAGGCCACCGCGTCCACGGTGCCGGACTCGATGGCGCGAGCCGCCGTCTCGCCGGTGAAGCCGCCGGCCGCGATGAGAACGCCGCCGAACTTCGGCTTGAACCGGCTGGAAGCGTCAGGCGCGTTCGGGTGGAGCGCGTTGGTGTCGCTGCTCTGGTCGGCGCGGGGCTCGACGAGATGCATATAGGCGAGGCCGCGGCGGCCAAGCTCGGTCGCGACGACATCGAACAGTGCGCCGGTGTCGCTGTCTTCCATACCGTTGAAGGTGCCCCAGGGCGAGAGCCGCACGCCCACGCGGTCGGCGCCCACGACGCCGACCACCGCATCGACGATCTCGGTCAGGAAGCGCACGCGGTTGGCGATCGGGCCGCCGTAGCCGTCTGTCCGCTTGTTGGTGCCGTCGCGCAGGAACTGGTCGATCAGGTAGCCGTTGGCGCCATGAATCTCGACGCCGTCAAACCCGGCCTCGCGAGCATTGCGGGCGGCCTGCGCGAAATCCCCGACGATGCCGGCGATCTCGGCCCCGGTCAGCGGCCGTGGCGTCTCGAAGGGCACGCTCTCGAAGCTGCGGGTGAAGTGGGTGCCCGGCGCGGCCACGGCAGACGGGGCAACGGGCACGCCGCCGCCCGGCTGCATGGAGGAGTGCGAGATACGGCCGGTGTGCCATATCTGGAGGAAGATGAAGCCGCCCTTGGCGTGCACGGCATCCGTCACTGTCCGCCAGCCGGCGATCTGCTCGGGCGAGTAGCAGCCGGGCGCGCCGGGATAGCCGCGGGCCTGCTCGGTGATGTCCGTCGCCTCGGTGATGACGAGGCCGCCGGCGCTGGCACGCTGGCCGTAATAGACGGCGTTCATGCCCTGCGGCACGTCGCCCGGCTGACGCGAGCGCATACGGGTCAAGGGAGCCATGACGACGCGGTGCGAAAGATGGACGGCACCGACGGTCAGGGGTTGGAAGAGGGCTTCAAGGGTCACACGTCTTCTCCTATTGGCGGCGCCTGCGACGCCGTTCTATCGCCGCCGGTAGATAGGCCATTTGCTGCGCTGCGATAGCCCTCCAGCCCCATTTCCGGCGTTGAAAAACGGCAAGTTCCAGCGGACCATGCGGTCGGGCCGTCCGTGGTCCGGCACCCACCATCAGCAGAGCAGGCACACATGGCCGACGCGCCCCCGATCCGCACCGCCATCATCGGCTTCGGCTATGTCGGCCGTACCTTCCACGCGCCGCTCATCCGCGCGGTGCCGGGCTTCGCTCTCACCCTGATCGGGTCGAGCCGGCCTGTCGAGGAGGTGCACGAGGCGGCGCCGGAAGCGCGCGTCGTGAGCGACCCCCTGGCCGCCGCCACCGATCCCGAGGTCGATCTCGTGGTGATCGCCTCACCCAACCAGAGCCACGCGGCCCTGGCCGAGGCGGCGCTCGGCGCGGGCAAGCATGTCGTGGTCGACAAGCCCTTCACGGTGACGCTGAGCGAGGCCCGGCGGGTCGCGGCGGCAGCCGAGCGTGCCGGACGGCTGGTGTCGGTGTTTCAGAACCGCCGCTGGGACAGCGACTTCCTGACTGTCGAGGCGGCGCTGGCGAGCGGGCGGCTCGGCACGATCGTCGAGTATGATTCGCGCATCGACCGCTACCGGCCGGTGCCGCAGGATCGCTGGCGCGAGAAGCCCGTCCCCGGCAGCGGCCTGTGGTTCGATCTCGGCTCGCATCTCGTGGACCAGACGCTGAGGCTCTTTGGCCTGCCGCAGAGCGTGACGCTGCTGACGGCGAGCCACCGCAGCCCGGGCTCGGCGCCCGACTGGTTCCACGCGATCCTCACCTACCCCGGGCTGCACGCGATCCTCGGCGCGGGCGTTCTCGTCTCGGGCGGCAGCGCCCGCTTCGCGCTGCACGGCACGGAGGCCAGCCTCGTCAAAGGCCGGATCGACGTGCAGGAGGCGCAGCTTCGCGCGGGCATGCTGCCGGGCGATCTCGACTGGGGGATTGACCTCGACAACGCGACGATCTTCGACGGCGCAACCGGAGAGGCGGAGCTTCTGACCGCAGCCGACGGCGACTACCGTCGCTATTACGAGGGCGTGCGGGATGCCATCCATGGCCTCGCGCCCAATCCTGTGCCACCGGCGGAGGCGGTCGCCGTGATGGCGGTGATCGCGGCGGGGGAGGATTCGGTCGCGATCGGACGGACCATGCCGCTGCCGCTGACCGGCGCCGAGATCGCCGCCTACGAGGCGGTGAAGCGTCAGACCGCGTCGCCGCCCGCTTAGATCATCGCCGCCTCGGCTCAGCGGCGATGGGCGACGGCGAGGCCGCAGGCCGCCGCCATCAGCATGCCGCCGGAGAGCCGGTTGCGCAGCCGAGAATGCCGCGCGAGCAGCCGCCGCGCCTGCCCCGCCGTCAGGGCCCAGCCGCAGTCGATCATGCTCAGGAGCACGAGGAAGGTGATCGACAGGATGAGGACCTGCGGCAGGACGGGATGGGAGGCCGAGATGAACTGCGGAAAAAGCGCGCCCAGAAACAGCAGCACCTTGGGATTGGTGAGCGACACGGCCGCCGCCCTGGGCAGCATCGCGCGCAACGGCACGCGCGCGGCGGCATGGACTTGCGCGAGGTCGATCGGTGGCGCCCGCCACTGACGCCAGCCGAGGTAGAGTAAGTACGCCACCCCAAGCCAGCGCAGCGCCGTGAACCACGCCCCCATGCCCGCCAGAAGCGCACTAAGACCGAATGAGACGGCAACCAGCTGGATGACTTGGGCCGCCGCGGTGCCGGCGACCGTCATCAGCCCGTGTCGCGGTCCGTGGGCGACGCTATTGGCGACGATGAGCGCGACATTCGGCCCCGGGATGCAGCCGAGGATGAGGGTGACGGCCAGGAAGCCCAGATAGAGGTGAAGGTCCATCGCCCCCTATGCCGTCTGAAGGTTGGTCCAGGTCCGGTCGACCGCACGCGCGGCGCGGGAGGCAATTTCGCCAATCTCGTCATCCGAGATGATCAGCGGCGGCGCGAAGACCATCGTATCGCGGCAGGCACGCATCATCAACCCTTCCTCGATCGCGAAATCGCGGCAGGTCGTCCCCACCTTCCGGCTGCCCGGGAAAAAGCGATGGGCTTCGCGATCCTCCACCAGCTCGATGGCGCCGATCAACCCGCGCCCCCGGATTTCTCCCACCAGCGGATGACCCGACAATGTCCTAGCCAAAGCCGCCCGAAGCTTCGCGCCCTGGCGCTCGGCGGCGGCGACGAGCCCCTGCCCCTCGATGATGTCGAGATTGGCAAGCGCGACCGCGCAGGCCACCGGATGACCGGAATAGGTGAAGCCGTGATAGAACTCGCCGCCCTGCTCGATGAAGGTTTCCGCTACCCGGTCGCCGACGAAAAGCGCCGATAGCGGGATGTAGCCCGAGGTGATGCCCTTGGCCGTCGTCATCAGATCCGGCTCGATCCCGTAGGCGATGGAGCCGAACATCTCGCCGAGGCGGCCGAAGCCGCAGATGACCTCGTCGGCGATCAGCAGGATGTCGTGCTGGCGGCAGATGCGCTGGATCTCGGGCCAGTAGCTGTCGGGCGGAATGATGACGCCACCGGCACCCTGGATCGGCTCGCCTATGAAGGCCGCGATGCGGTCGGCGCCCACGTCCTCGATCAGCGTCTCCAGGCTGCGCGCGGCCTGCAACCCGAAGTCGTGCGGGCTGAGGCTGCCCGCATCGCGATAGACGTAGGGCGTGGCGACCTGACGGAAATCGGGCAGATCGCCGCCCTGGCGGTGCATGTCGCGCATGCCGCCCGCCGAGGCGCCCGCGAGGGTCGAGCCATGATAGCCGTATTCGCGGCTGACGATGATGCGCTTGTCCGGCTTGCCCTGCAGTTGCCAGAACACCCGCGCCATGCGCAATGCGCTGTCAACGGCCTCGGAGCCCGACGAGGCATAGAATACACGGCTAAACCCCGGTGGCGCTATGGCCGCAAGCCTTTCGGAAAGCGCGGCGGCGGGCATCGTCGTGCTGCTGAAAAAGGTGTTGTAGTACGGTAGCTGGCTCATCTGCCGCGCCGCCGCTTCCACGAGCGACGGCTGGCTGTAGCCGACATTGACGCACCAGAGCCCGGACATGGCATCCAGGATGCGGTGCCCCTCGCCGTCCGTGAGCCACACGCCCTCGGCGCCGGTGATGACACGCACGCGGCCTTCATGCAGGGACTTATGGTCCGTGAAGGGATGCAGGTGATGGGCGTTGTCGATCTCCCGCAGGTGATCGATGTCGTTACGAAGGTCGAGCATCACGAAACCTCAGGGAGAAGGCGTTTTGGAAGGATGTTCTTTTTTGGCAAAAAAGAACCAAAAAACTTTCACGCCGTCTTCAGATAGGCGTCGTATTCGATCTCAGTGACATGGGCGCGGAACTCCTCGATCTCCTGCCGCTTCACCGCGGCGTAGATTTTGCGATACGGCACGCCCAGCGTCTCGCCGATGAAGTCCGAGGCCTCGAACCGGGCGAGCGCCTCGTCCCAGGTTACGGGCAGGCTCTCGCAGCCTGATTCGCTGTGCTCGCCGACTGTCGGTTCCGGCGGTTCGGCCTTTCTCTGCAAACCGTGCAGCGCCGCCGACAGGATCACCGCCATCGTGAGATAGGGGTTGGTGTCGGAGCCCGCGACGCGATGCTCGACACGGGTCGCGGCGCCTGCCTCGATGACGCGGATGGCGGCGGTGCGGTTGTCGATGCCCCAACTCAGATGCGTCGGCGCGTGCGTCGCGGGCGTCAGCCGCCGATAGGAATTCGCATGCGGTGCGAGCACCAGCATGCTGTCCTTCATCGTGTCGAGCATTCCGCCCACGACCTGCCGCAGCTTGCCGCCGGCCGCGTGCCCCTCGGCCACGAAGATGTTGGCGCCTGCCCGGTCGAGCAGGCTCAGATGCGTGTGCATGCCGCAGCCCGCGAGCCCGCCATAGGGTTTCGCCATGAAGGTCGCGTCCATGCCGTGCCGCCGCGCGGCACCCTTGACGATGCGCTTGAGCATGATCGTCCAGTCGGCGGCCCGCACCACATCGTCGGTGTGGGCGAAGTTAAGCTCGTACTGGTCCGGCCCGTTCTCCCGCACCGCGCCGTCGAGCGGAATGCCCTGCTCCGCCGCGTATTGGGCGATGTCGGCGAAGATCACGTCGTAGGCGTGAAGTTCGTCGAGGCTCAGCACGTTCTGCTGCCAGCCCTTCCAGCCCTCGGCGTCGGCCCCGGAGGGGCGCGGCTTGGCGCCCGCCGTCTCCACCGGCTCGATGAAATAGAATTCGAGTTCGGTCGCGACGACCGGGGTGAGTTCCGCCGCCTTGAAGCGGGCGAGCACCGCCTCGAGCACGGTGCGCGGATCGGCGAAATAGGGCGCGCCCTGCTCGTCCACCATACGCAGCATGACCTGGGTCGCGCGGCGCGAGAGCCAGGAGATCGGCAGCACCGAGCCCTCCACCGGGCGGCAGAGTCCGTCCGGGTCGCCCGTACCGTGCGCAAGGCCCGCCTCGTCGGCATCGCGGCCCCAGATGTCCTGCGCGAAGACCGAGCGCGGGATGAGCAGCCCCTTGTCGCTGACATCGGAGAGCTTCTCGGCCGGCAGCCACTTGCCGCGCGGCACGCCGTTGCCGTCCACCACGAAGGCCTCGACGATTCCGCCCTGCGACTTCTTGGATTTTCCCCCTACGGCGATTCTCGGAAGGACCGTCATGAGCGTCTCTCTGCTGCCGGGCGCATTACGGCATAATGTGATCACATTATGCAAGGACGTTCTGCTAGTCTCCGAACCCGGGGAGCCCTGTGAGGAACGATGCCGGACGATCCGCCTGCCCTGCCCGCGCTGGGCGTTGAACCGCGCCTGCCGATGCCGGACCGAGCGCCCGGGGAGCCGATCCACCAATGGGTGTTTCAAGGCCTGCGCCACGCCATCATGTCGGGCCGCTTCCCGCCCGGCCAGGCGGTGACGATCCGGGGCCTCGCCGAACGTATGGGCGTCAGTTCCATGCCGGTGCGCGAAGCCTTGCGACGCCTGGTGGCCGAGCGCGCGCTTGCATTGCTGGACAACCGGCGCGTGCGCGTGCCGGTGATGACTGCGGAGCGGTTCGATGAATTGCTCGCCGCCCGAACGGCGCTCGAGACCGAGGCAGCCGCCCGCGCCCTGTCCCGGATCGGTCCCGACAGGCTCGCGCTGCTGCACCGGATCAACGACGCGATCGACGCGGCCTACGCCGCCGGCGACAGCGAGACGGTGGTCGAACAGAACCTCGCCTTTCACCTGACGCTCTATGGGGCGCGACCGGAGAGCGTGCTGGTGCCGCTTATCGAATCGGTCTGGCTGCAGACCGGCCCCTTCATGCGCGCGGCGCTGGAGGACCTCCCGCCGCAGGGTGCGGACGATCATCATGCGGAGGCGCTGGGAGCGATCGCCGCCAATGATGCGGCCGCGCTCCGGCGGGCGATCCGCGCCGATATCGAGGCGGGGATCGGCCATCTCGCCCGCTCGGGGCGGCTCGCCCGGCCACGCGATCGGGCAGCCTGACGCCAGAGTTGCGGTTAAACCTGCTGGGCAGCGGCCGCCGTCCCGCTTATCTGATCACATCGAATTGCCAAGGGGATGAGGTTGATGCGGAGGCCGGTGATAAGGTTCGTATGCGACGTGACGCCGGTCGCGGGGCACATCGCGCATCTGGTGGTGGAGAAATACCTCTACGCCGTGGCCGTGGGCGCGAATGCGCTGCCCATCCTGCTGCCCGGCCTTGTGTCGGACGTGGATGGGACGCCGGCCAGCGAGGCTATCGACTACGGCGAGATCCTGGCGCTCGTGGATGGCATCTTCCTGCCGGGCAGCCCATCCAACGTGGCGCCCCCGCTCTATGGCCGCCCGCCCGAGGATCAGGTCCTGCCCGCCGATCCGGCGCGCGACGCGCTGTCGCTCGGCCTGATCCGCGCCGCCCTCGACGCGGGCGTGCCGATGCTCGGTGTCTGCCGGGGTTGTCAGGAAATGAATGTCGCCTTCGGCGGCACGCTGCACCCGAAGCTGCACGAGGTCGGCCAGGACCTCGACCACCGCTACGACAAGACGCTGCCGCTCGCCGAAGCCTATGCGCCGGTGCACGACGTGGCGCTGGAGCCGGGCGGCGTCTTCTCCCGCTGGGTCGGCGGCGCCGGGCGTTGGCACGTCAACTCTCTGCACGAGCAGGGCGTCGACCGGCTGGCGCCCGGCATGGCCGTGGAGGCGCGCGCGCCCGATGGCGTGGTGGAGGCGTTCCGGCACCCCGGCGCCCAACGCTTCACGACGGCGATCCAGTGGCATCCCGAATGGCGGTTCGGCGCGGACGCCCTCTCGACCGCCATCTTCCATGCGTTCGGCGAAGCGGCGCGCGACCGGATGGCCTTCCGCCGCGGCTGACGGGCGGCCCGTCGGCCAGACACGAGAGGGTGAGTCTCGGCTCTGGCCTTACGTGCCCGAGCGCGGCCGTGCCGATGAACCAGGAACGGGCGCGACCGTGCCACAGCCGGACGGATGGTCATCGCCGAAGGACCGGAAGGCCGCCGCCTGCATCATCTGCGGCGTACACCGGATAACACCGCCACAGTAACGATCGGACACACCAAGGCTTAAGGTTTGTGCTGCATGATCATGCGCGAGAGCGGTCGCCTACCCGCTTCGTTGCAACCGACCATCGATGGACATTCATGATCATGCACGCGGCCGACAGCCTGTTCGACGAAGCCCCGCCTGCCGCCGAGGCAGGGGGATCAGCCCTCAACCGGCCCGGCCGGGGCCTCCGCAACGCCGGTCTCGCGCTCGCCGGCATCGGCCTAGGCACGCTCCTGTCGCTTCCCGCCTTCGCGCAGGAAGCCGGCGGCGGGCCAGACCATTTCTTCTTCGGCGGCTTGGGCGCCGGATACAACAACGTGGATTTCGGCACCCAGAACATCTTCGCCGTCGGCACCTCCGACAACTACTCGGATGGCGCGCTCGTCTCCTCGGGCACGGCGGCGGGACCCGGCACCGTCTCGCTCTCGTCGCCCTCGACCGGCAGCCCGAACGTCCAACTGGGCTACGTCCAGCATTTCGGCGCAAGCCCTTGGCTGTGGGGCGGCAAGTTCGCCTACACGGACCTGCTCGCGAGCACGTCGGCTGCCAATGTCGGCATCCCCCAGGCCGGCGCCTATACCTATACGGTCAGTCAGGAGGTCGTCCCGTTCACGGGCGTCGCCGTGGTCAACTCGTACGAGACCAAGGCCAACAACCGCTTTTCCTTGATGCCCTTCGTCGGGCGGTCCTATGGCGAGGGCTTCGTCTATGTCGGTGCCGGCGCCACGCTCACGCAGACTCAGACCGATCTGAACGGCCTCGTGGGCTATGCCGTCATCAACGGCGTCAACACCAACGTCTCGGGCGCGCCGCAGAACTTCTCCAGCGCCGGCTGGGTGCTGGGCGGCGCGATCGATGTCGGTGCAACCTACTTCATCAATCCCACCTGGTTCATCGACGTTGACTACACATTGGCGAAGACTGCTTCCCAGGTCGGCAACTATGCTTCGAACTTCGTCAATTCGACGACCAACCCCGGGGTCACGACCGTCGGCACCCTGGTCGGCGCTTCGGGCGAAAATGTCGTGACCAACAGCGTCACCATCACGATCAACAAGACATTCTAGGAGAAAGGCAGGTGGCCCACGGGATCACGGGGGAGCGTCAGTCCATTAGCGCTCGCACGACCTCCCAGCTTTCGCGGTCGGGCGCCAGGATGATGCCGCCCACTGTCTCGGTCGGCGTATAGGGGGTGCCGTCCAACCGCGCCGAATACCCGCCCGCCTCGCGGTGAATGAGCCAGCCCGGCGCATGATCCCAAGGCATCATCCGGGCGAACAGAGCGACATGCGCGAAACCCTGCGCCAGAAGCCGATACTCGTGCGCGGCGTTGCGGTAATCCCATGTCGTCGCGAAGCGCGGCAGGGCGGCCAGAATCCGCCCGCGGGCGGGCTCAGGCAGGTAGCGCCAGTTGATCGCCCCGGTCATCCGCGCCAGCGGCGCGGGCTCGGCCACCCGAAGATCGGCCCGCGCGCCCGAGGCCTGCTCCATCCAGGCGCCCTCGCCCCGCAGCGCCAGCGCGCCATCACCGCCGATCGGATCGTGGATGATGCTCGCCACGATCTCGCCCCGGACCATCGCCGCCGCCATCACGCCGAACAGCGGCAACCCGGCGGCGAAATTAGCCGTGCCGTCCACCGGATCGACCACGAAGGCGAGGTCCGCATCGGCGATCCGGCGCAGCAGACCGGGATCGGCCGCCGTCGCCTCCTCGCCCACGACCACCGCCCCGGGGAACAGCCGCGCGATCCCGGCCGTGATCCGCCGCTCGGCCGCCTCATCGGCATCCGTCACGAGGTCGAGCGGCCCCGTCTTCATCCGGACGGTACCCGCGCCGAGATGGCGGAAGCGTGGCAGGATGTCGGCCTCGGCCGCCTCCCGCATCAGCAGCCAAAGATCGTGCAGCTGCGCCGCGCTCAGCCCTCTCACACGAGGTTCTCGAACCGGGCGCGGTCGGCCGGCAGCATGCGAACGGTCAAGCGGATCGCCTCCTCCTCATCCTTGCGGGTCAGCACCTCGCCGTGGCGATAGAGCCAGGCGAGTTTGGCGCCGTCCGACGGCACAAGCTCGAAGGAGGCGACCTCCTTGGCGCTCGCCAGCCGCTCGTCGATCGCCGCCCGCAACGCGTCGAGCCCATCCCCGTTCAACGCCGAGATCGGGATCGTGTTCCGGTCGGGCACGAGGCCGGGAACGGCGTCCGCCCCGCCCAGCAGATCGGCCTTGTTCAGCACGTCGATCGTGCGGTCCGGCCAGTCGGGGTCGAGCGTGCCGTCCTTCACCATTCCGGCCAGCACCCCCAGCACATCGGCCTTCTGCGCCGCCGTATCGGGATGGGCGATGTCGCGGACATGAAGAATGACATCGGCCTCGGCCACCTCCTCCAGCGTCGCGCGGAAGGCCGCGACCAGCTCGGTCGGCAGGTCGCTGATGAAACCGACGGTGTCCGAGAGGATCGCAGGCGCGCCCGACGGCAGCGCGATGCTCCGCATGGTCGGGTCGAGCGTCGCGAAAAGCTGGTCCTCGGCATGGACGGTCGCGCCGGTCATCGCGTTGAACAGCGTCGACTTGCCCGCATTGGTGTATCCGATGAGCGCGATCACGGGGTAGGGCGTCCGTTGCCGCGCATGGCGGTGCAGCCCGCGCGTGCGCCGCACCTCCTCGATCTCGCGCTTGAGCCGCGCGATGCGCGTGGAGATCAGCCGCCTGTCCGCCTCGATCTGCGTCTCGCCGGGGCCGCCGAGGAAGCCGAAGCCGCCGCGCTGCCTCTCCAAGTGGGTCCAAGACCGTACAAGCCGCGAGCGCTGGTAGTCGAGATGGGCGAGTTCGACCTGCAGCGACCCTTCCCGCGTGCGCGCCCTTTCGCCGAAGATGTCGAGGATGAGGCCGGTTCGGTCGATGACCTTGCAGCCCCAGGCGCGTTCCAGGTTGCGTTGCTGCACCGGGCTCAGCGCCGTATCCATGACCACGAGATCGACCTCGTGCGCTTTCAGATCCTCGCCCGCCATCTCCACCTGCCCCTCGCCGAGCAGCATCGACGGGCGGCGGTGGCGCAGCGGCACGATGGCGGAATGGACGAGGACGAGGCCAATGGAAGCAGCGAGGCCCATCGCCTCGGCCAGCCTCGCCTCGGCGGAACGGCGATTGTCGCTCACCGCCTCGCGCTCCCAGGGCAGGATGACGGCGGCTCGTGTCGGCGCGCCGCCCATCGCAGCCTCGGTCATGCCGGAGTGACCGATAGAGCCTCCCGCCCTGTCGCCGCCTCCGTCTTCAACGGGTCGAAGAGCTGAATGGGCGCACCCGGCATCACCGTGCTGATCGCATGCTTGTAGACCAGCTGCGTGTGCCCATCCCGCCGCAGAAGGACGGAAAAGTTGTCGAACCAGGTGATGATACCCTGAAGCTTGACGCCATTCACCAAAAACACCGTCACCGGCGTCTTGTTCTTGCGCACATGGTTCAGGAACACGTCCTGAACATTCTGCGTCTTCTCAGTTGCCACCGAACTATCCTTTTTGTTGTTGCGGTCACCGCATCATGGTCCTCACGCTCTCACGCGTGGCAGCGTGGCGATGCAAGTCTTGTACTACAACCGGCCGCCAGGGCACTAGCGGGCGCCCGCAGCACGGCCATCACGCCATCGCGCGACCAGCAGCAGGCCGACGATCGCCCAGTCGTCGCGCAGGTAGCGCCGGCCCAGACGTCGCGGCTCCCGCCAGAGCCGGAACAGCCACTCCAGGCCCATCCGCCGGAGCCACCGTGGCGCCCGCGGCGCGACGCCGGTCCAGAAATCGAGCGCGGCGCCCACGCAGAGGCCAACCCCCGTGCCGCCGCCCGCCGAGATCGCCGCCGCCAGCCTCTCCTGCAGCGGGGAGCCGACCGCGAGGATCGTGAAGCGCGCCGGATTGGCAATCGCGAAGGCGACAGCCTGAGCGAAGCCCTCAGCATCCTGCGCCAGCCGCGGCGGCGGCTGGTGATGCGCCAACTCGACGTTGGCCAGACGCAGGCCGAGGGCCGCGACGCCCGCTGCCTGCGTGCCGATTATGGTGATGCGGTCGCCCGGGGTCAGATGCCGATCGAGAATGCCTGCCAGGATGTCGGCGCCGGTCGCGACCCGGGGGGCCGCCAGCCGCAGCAGCCGCGCCGCATGGGCGAGCGCTCTCGAATCGAGGCACCGCCACTCCGCCCGGTCGTACAGCGGCCGCAGCGCCGGGAGCCGGGCGAGGCGCACGAAATGATCGGCATTGGGGGTGACCAGATAGGCGAAGGGCGCATCCGCCGGCCTCTGGGCCAATCGCCCTGCCACCGCCCCCGCATCCGCGTCGATGCAGGAGAGGCCCAGGAAGCTGACCGTGTCCGTCATCAAAGCCCCGCGGTGATGCTGAGCAGGACCAGGTTCTCGCCATAGGGCGCGGCGGCCGTGCTCCGGTGATCCGTCAACGTCACGTTGGCCTTCGCGCGCAGCGCAGAGCTGATGAGCCACTGCAGCCCGAACTGGCCGCTGACGAAGGTCTGCGACGAGGCCGCGCCGTAAGCGGCGTGATCGGCGTCGACACCGAGATGCAGGATCAGGTCGCGCTGCAGTTCGCGGTCCATCGCGATGCCGCCGATGGTCGCGACATACCCGCCGATGCCCTCGTCGGCGGCATCCTCGATCCGGCGAACCAGGGCCGCGTGCCACGTCGTGCGCTCGTTGGGCTGCCAAGCGACGGCGGCCTCGGCTAGCGGCACCAGCTGATCCGGATAGGGCGCGTGGTAGAGGCGACCGCCGACGCCGACGGCGATCCGCCAGCCCCAGAGCCCGTCCAGATCATGCTCGACGCCGACGAGCGCCGTGCCCCCGGCCGAATTGCGCGAGGGCTGGCCGATGGTCACGTTGGGGTAGCGCGAGGCGTCGCCGCGGAGGGTCAGCTGCAGCCGGTTCGGATCGCCGTAGCCCTCGATCCCGTAGGAGACGGTCAGGCCGAGGGTGCCCACCAGCCGGTCCCGGTACGACTGCGGCGCGGCCACGCCGCCGATTGTGGCTGTGCCGAACTGGAAGCGGCTGAGGTCGAAACTCGGGCGGACGGTCAGCCGGCTCGACGGCGTCTCGGCGCTGAGGCGCAGCGTGTCCACCGAATAGCCCAGCGGCTGGTCATACTGTGCGGCGTCGAGCGCCGTGTCCGTCTCGTGGAGCGTGAGATGGGCGACCGCAGCCGTGACGGCGCAATCGGCGAAATCGAAGGTGTCGCCGATCGCCGCCGTCCAGTCCGTGTCGGTCTGCCCTGACCCGGCGAGGTAGTGCGTGGTGTCGGAGGAGACCACCGCACCGATGGCCGAAGCGCCGTCGGTCGTGCGCAAGGCGAGCGACGGGGCCGTCTCCACCATCCAGCTCGGCTGCCGCCCGGGTAGGATCGCGCTGTCGTAGCTGATGGCCTGCGTAACCTCGGGGTGCAGCAGCTCGGCGCCGAGCGGGATTTCATGCCATGCCACGTCCGACTGGATGCGGGAGGTGACGGAGACGCCGGCGGCGGTTCCGAAGCCGGGCACGTCGGCGGGATAGGCAGTGTCCAGAAGCTGTGCCCGCGCGCCGACCGGCGTGAACACGCCGACCGCGAGAAGCGCAGGCAGGATCATCCGGAACCGCAAGGCCGCACCCATCCAGGGACACGGCGGTTATAGACTACTTCATTACGTTTACGATACGATATCTCGCATGGAAACGAACGGCTGGAGACGGCGGGATCTCGATCGCGGCAAGACGCTTGCGGTGCTGCTCGTCGTCGTCGGGCATATCGTGGCGCGCGAGGATCCGCAGGGCGCCGGATGGGGCGCTGCCTGGTACGAGCCGCTGCGCGGCGCCATCTACAGCTTCCACATCCCCTTCCTGTTCTACCTCAGCGGCTACGCGGTGCAGTGGTCCGGCGGAACCGCCCTGCGCGGATCGGGCCATGTGGCGCTCATCCGCCGCAGGGCGCATCGTCTGCTCCTCCCCGCCCTCATCTTCGGCATCGCGATCCTGCTCGGGAAACATGCGCTTATGGGCGTGGCCCATGTCGACCATGCGCCCGCCTCCCTCGGCACGGGCCTCGCCGACCTCGTCTGGCGCACCGGCGACAGCCCGGCCCAGTCGGTGTGGTATCTCATCGTGCTCTTCGTCTACGCAGTCGCGGCCCCCTGGCTGCCGACCCTCCGCCGGCACAGGATCGTGCTGCTCATCGCGTCCGCGCCGCTCGTCCTGATGCCGGTGCCGCCGCTCTGCTACGCCGACCGCATCGTCACCTACGCCCCGTTCTTGCTGGCCGGTATCGTCGCCGCCGATGACGATGGGCGCTGGTGCCGATGCCTCGATGCCGGGCGGACATGGCTCGGCCTGCTGTTCCTCGGCACCCTGTTGCTGGAGCTTCGCTACGGCGCGGCTATCCCCCGCGACCTCGCGATGCTCGGCGTAAGCCTCGTGGCGTTGCCGGCCTTGCATGCGCGGGTGCGGCATCTGCCGCAGGCGGCGCTCATCCTGCTCGACCGTCTGGCGCCCTATGCTTTCGCAATCTACCTTCTCAACACAATCTTCATCGGACTGGCCAAGGCCCTGATGATGAAGCAACTGCCGTGGGACGCGGCATGGTTTCCGGCCTTCGCGGGCGTGCTGGCGGCAGCGGGCGTGATGGGGCCGGTCCTCGCCAAGATGCTGCTTTTCCGGCCGGTCTCGGCACTCGACCGGCTGACCAGCTGAAGCCTCCCTCAGTCGCCCGCATAGGCGGCGTAGCGGCGCGAGGCGATCTCAGCCTCGGGGCACCCGCGCAGCGCGCGCGAGCCCGCCCCCACCCGCGTCAGCGCCACGCTCAGCGAACGGCCGCCCTGGCGGCCCAGAAGCGCACACGCATGCGCGACCAGCCGACGCGGCGTATGGCTCCAGCGGATGCAGAGCAGGACGCTATCGGCCATCTCGGCCAGAAGCAGCGCGTCGGCGCTGGCCAGCACCGGTGGCGCGTCCAGTACAATGAGGTCGTAGCTCCGGCGCCAGCCCTCGGTGGAGGCCTTGAGCGCGAGGTCGCCGATGCGCCGCGCAGACTCAGGATTGCCCGCGGGGATGAAGTGCAGTCCCCGGACTGCGTCGATCCGGGCGAGGCCCAGCGTGTCGGCCCGGCCCGCGAGCAGTTCGGCGAGACCCGGCGCCCCTTCCGCGTCCAGCAGATCGGTGAGGCGGCCCCGCCAGAGATCGCAATCGACCAGCAGCACCCGCTCCCCGGCGCGGGCGGCGGCGCGGGCGAGCGCCAGCGCGAGGCTCGATTTGCCCTCCCCCGGCCGCGTCGAGGTCACGGCGAGCAAACGGGGGTCGGCCGCCGTCAGCCGCAGCCGCCCGCGCAGAAGCTCGAGCTGACGCGCGGCCATGGCGGAGGAGCGGGGAACGGTGCCAAGGCAAGGAAGCCCCAGCACGGCCTGCACCTCGGCCTCCGTGCGGAACGTCGTCGCCGTCGTCTCCCGCAGCCACGCCAGTCCGCAACCCGTCACAAGCCCTGCCAGGACCGAGGCGGCCAGCAACAGCCCGCGCCGTGGCGAGGATGGCGCGGCCGGCGGTTCGGCGCGAGAGAGAATGCGGGAATCCGGCGTCTCGATCGCGGCCTGCTGGGCCGTCTGGTCCATCCGGCTCAGCAGCGTCTGCAGCAGCATGCGGGTGGCGTCGGCATCCTGCTGCATCGCCTGCAACGGCACCTCCGCCTCGGCTTCCCGCGCGGTTTCCTTCTGCAGCGTCAACAGGTTGCCGTGCAGCGTGGCGAGGCGCGCCGCCGCGGCCTCGGCATCGGTCGCGACGCCGGCCCGCGCGGCCGCCGTCTCCTCGCCCGTCGCCGCCCGTAGCGCCGCCAGTTGCTCGCGCAAGGCCCGCACCTTCGGATGGTTCGGGCCGTATTGGGCAAGCGCCTCATCGAGAGCGGCCTGTGCAGCCGTCTCGGCCTGCCGCATCGCGATGACATTCTGCGCCATGCCGCTCCCCAGCCCGCCACCGGAGGAGACGCGCGCTCGCGCGATCGCAAGGTCGTTCTCCGCCCGCATCAGATCGGCGCTGAGGGTGCTCATCTCCTCGGTGCCGATCCGCGCCTGAACGCCTGCGACCAGTCCGTTCCGCTGGCGGTAATGCGCGATGGCCGCGTCCTGCCCCATCAGCTTTCGGCGCAGGGCGGCGGCCCTGTCGAGCATCCAACCGTTCGCGGCCCGCAGGGCCTGGGTCTTGATGGCGAGCTGATCAGCCAGATAGAGATCCATGATCCTATTGGCCGCCGCGGCGGCAAGGCCCGGATCCGCGGTGCTGAAGGAGACGGCAAAGACCCGCGAACTGGCGATCGGCGCCACGGCGATGTCCCGCAGCACGGCAGCGTCGAGCGCGACCGCGCGCGCCCCTGGCGGCAGCCGTTGCAGGCTCCGGAAGGCGGGCGCATGGGCGAGATCGAGCGTGATCGCGAGACGATGGGCGATTGAAAGACTTGCCAAGATCGCGGCTTGGCTGGCCACCACAGTATCCGTCGTGGGATCCGCCTTGAGGATGCTCTGCAGCACGTCCGGGGCATAGGCCGCCGGATCGTATATCACCGTGCCGGTTGCCGTGTAGAGCATGGGCATCCGCGAGATCGCCACGGTCCCGAGAAGAGGGATCAGCAGCGCCGGCAGCAGCAGCCACCAGAGCTGGCGCGCGATCACGCCGCGCAGGTGCTCGGCGCCCGGGCGGCCGTCGAACCCGAAGGCCGTCCTCGTCCGGCCATCCGGCCCGCCCGACCAGCCGCGGCCCTGATGCGACGGGGCGCGCCCTTCGGCATCATCCAGCACGATGCACCCTCCTGAACCGGACATCATTCGATACGATATAATAACGTATACGAAGACGCAGGCATTTGTTAGTCTTTTGAGGCTTGGGCCGAGGGGATGTGATGGTGCGGCGGACTGGATGGCGGCGATGGCGCCGCGCGGCTGTGCTCGGGGTGGCATGGCTGGTCGTGGCCTGCACACCGACCGGCAGCGATCTGCCGCCGCTGCCGCCGCCCCCGGACGCCGCCGCTTATCACCTGGGTCCGGGCGACCGGGTGCGTGTGATCGTGTATGGCGACAAGGAACTCACCGACACCTTCGACATCGGCGATGACGGGCGCATCTCGCTGCCGCTCGCGGGTCAGGTGATGGCGCGTGGGAGCACCCCAGGCGAGTTGGCCGATGCGGTCGCCGCAACCCTGACACGGCGCGGCATGATCAAGGACCCGTCGGTCGCGGTTCAGGTGGAGACCTATCGGCCGGTCTTCATCCTCGGCGAAGTCGCGCGCCCCGGGCAATACCCCTACGAGCCGGGGATGACGGTCATTGCCGCAGTGTCGGTCGCCGGTGGCTACACCTATAGGGCCATCAAAAGCTACGAGGGCGTGGTTAGGACAAAGGGCACGAGGACCAGCGATGGGTTGGTCAAACCGCAGGACAGGTTGGAGCCGGGCGACGTGGTCACAATCTATGACCGCGTCTTCTGACGGGCGACCCGGACCGAAACGACGGCGCGGTCAGAACTCGCTCCAAGCCTCCTCTGCGACCGCCATCTTGTTCGATGCCGCCACGTACGGCGGCGAAGCGCGGCGCCCGCGCGCGGCGAAGGTCACGACGCCCCTCGCCGTCTTGCTCGCGGCCGCCGGTGCTGCCGTCGCGGCGGGAGGCTTGCGGGAAAGCTCAGTCGCCTCGGCCGCGTCATCGATCCGGAACCGCGCCATCAGCCGCGCAAGCTCGGCAGCCTCACCCGCCAAGCTATGGCTCGCGGCGGTCGACTGCTCAACCATCGCGGCGTTCTGCTGCGTCACCTGATCCATCTGGATGACCGTCGTGTTCACCTCGTCGAGGCCGAGTGCCTGCTCCTGCGCGCTGCCGGCGATTTCGCCGATGGCAGTATTGATTTCGGTGACATGGCCCGCGATCCGCGCGAGCGCTCGCCCGGCCTCGCCCACGAAGTTTACCCCGGCGGCGACCTGACGCGCCGATTCAGAGATGAGCGTCTTGATTTCCTTGGCCGCCTCGGCGGAGCGCTGCGCCAGCACCCGCACCTCCTGCGCGACGACGGCGAAACCGCGCCCTGCCTCGCCCGCACGCGCCGCCTCGACGCCCGCGTTCAGCGCCAGAAGATTGGTCTGGAAGGCGATCTCGTCGATGACGCCGATGATCTGGCCGATCTGCTGCGATGAGGCCTCGATACCGCCCATCGATTTCACGGCCTCGCGCACGACGTCGCCGGATTTCTCCGCATCGGTCTTCGCGTTGCCGACGACATCGCGTGCGTGGCGGGCGCCCTCGGCGGTTCGCTTCACCTTCGAGGTGATCTCGTCGAGCGCTGCCGCTGTCTCTTCCAGGCTCGCCGCCTGCTGCTCCGTTCGCCGCGACAGGTCTTCCGACGCGCTGCGGATTTCGTCGGAGCCGGTGCGGACCGATACCGCCGCCTGACCGACGGATCGCATCGTCTCGTTCAGATACTCCCCCGCCCGGTTGAAGTCGACGCGCAGCTTGTCGAGTTCGGGAATGAGGGGTTCGTCGATGCGCCGCGAAACATCGCCGTCCGCCAGCGCTGTCAGCGCAGTGCCGATCTGCATCACGCCGTGCATCCGCCCTGTTACATCGGTCGAGAACTTGACGACCTTCATAACCTTGCCCTGTTCATCGAAAACCGGGTTGTAGGAGCCCTGGATCCAGACCTGCCGCCCATCCTTCGTCACGCGCGGGAACTCGCCCGCCTTGTACTGTCCTTGTGCAAGTTGCTGCCAGAAGGCTGCATAGTCCTGCCCGGCCGCCTGTTGAGGATCGACAAACATCCGATGATGCTTCCCTCGGATTTCCTCCAGCCGATAGCCGAGTACCCGCAAGAAATTTTCATTGGCGTTGAGGATTTCGCCGGTCGGCATGAACTCGATCACTGCCTGAACGCGGCCGATTGCGGTGATCTGGGCGCTGTAGTCGACGTTCTGGATGCGCTGCCTCGCATCGGTCCACTCGACCACGAAGCCGTTGCGGCGTCCGCGGATCATGATTGGCGTAATCAGGATGTCGAACTCACGCTTACCGACGGCAAACATAGTCGGGTGCGGCTTTTCGAGCGTCGCCAGGACGGACCGCTGATGATTCGGATTCTTGTGGAAGATGTCGATCGTGCTGCCGATGATTTTGGCGACCTGAAACTGCGACATCTCGTGAACGAGGTCGGGCTCCGCCTCGCGCATCATCTTCCACATCGCCGCATTCATATAGGTGATGCGGAGGCTGTCATCCGCAATCATCACACTCGCATGCAGCCGATCAAGCGCGGCGCGCTGCGCCCGCATGCTCCCGATTTGAAGCAAGTCAACCCCCATGACATGTCCTGACTTCGTTTTCCACGCCGCTCGGTGCGCCGCTCTACGATGTCCACATAATCAAGCGGAGGTTAAGGACCGGTAAACGCTGGCGTGCGTCTTTGCCGGTCCAGATGATCGTGGCGGAGCAGCCGGGAAGACGGCGGCAGCAACGATTTCAGCTGGCGTGACCGTGGGTGATGGCGGTTTTGAGTGTCTGCCCGACGGACGCATTCGGCCGCGCCTCGTTGGGAGGCGTCGGGAAGGTGTCCTCCCAACCGCCGCCGAGCGCGAGGTAGAGCGCCACCAGATCGGTCGAAACCGCCGCCGTGCTGTTCTGGTAGCTGCTTTGGCTCGTCAACACGTTCTGCTGTGCGGTCAGAACGTCCAGGTAGGTCGCGATGCCTTGCGTGTAGCGCTGCCGGGCAAGCGCGAGCGCATGCTCATTCGCCGCCATGGCCTGACGCAGCAACCGCCGCCGCTCCTGCTCCTTCTCGTAGTCGGTGAGCGCGTTGTCGACATCCGAGAAGGCCGAAAGCACTGTCTTGTCGTAGTTGATCATGGCCTCCTTCTGCTGCTCGCGCCGCAGATGCAGGGTATCGACCAGCTTGCCGCCCTCGAAGATCGGCACCGAGACCATGCCGCCGAGAATGTAGGTGCGCGCCGCTGTCGTGAAGAGGTCCTGCGTATGGCCGGTCTGGATCGAGAACAGGCCAAGGAGATTGAAGGTCGGGAAGAAGCTCGCGACGGCCACGCCGATATTGGCGGTGGCGGCGTGCAGATTGGCCTCGGCCTCCATGATGTCGGGGCGGCGGCGCAGCATTTCCGAAGGCAGCCCCACCGGAATGCGCACGGGTGTCGGCGGCACGCGCTCCGCGGTCTGCAGTTCGTCCTGCAAAGCCCGCGGCGGCTCGCCCAGAAGCAGGCTCAGCGCGTTGATGTAGGACGCAACCTGTTGCTCGGCCCGCGGCACCGTCGCCTCGGTCGTCGTCAGCTGCGCCTGTTCCTGCGCCACATCCAACTGATCGGTGAGGCCCGCCGCCGCGCGCTGCTGCGTCAGGTTGAGCAGGTTGCGGGCGGCGCGGACGTTGTCCTCCGCGATCCGCAGCAGGGACTGCGCGTTGCGAAGCTGGATGTAGTCGCGCGCCACCTCGGCGATCATCTGGATGAGGACCGAGCGCCGGTCGATTTCGGAGGCCTGGATGCGGGCGTTTCCGGCCTCCACCTCCCGCCGCACCTTGCCCCAAAGGTCGAGCGTCCAGGTGGCGTCGAAGCCGTACTGGTAGAGTTGGATCGGGTTGATGTTGCCGCCTCCGCCGCCCGACGAGGCGCCGCTGCCGCCCGACGATCCGCCGCCGATGGGCAGGTTGAAGTCGTTGCTGGGCTTGATGTCCGCGCCCGTCACGTTGCCGCTGACACTCGGGAAGAAGGCAGACGCCGTGATGCCGGCATTGGCCCGCGCCTCCGCGACCCGAACGGTCGCCGTCAGCACGTCGAGGTTCTGCGCCGCCGCGCGCTGCTCGAGCGAATCCAGCTCGGGGTCGCGGAAGCTCTCCCACCACGCGATGTCGATCGGCGCGGGCACCGGCTGGCTCGCAGCTTTCGCGGGCGGCCGGCCGGCGAACCAGGAGATGGGATTATAGGGCGAGGCCGGCGTGTGGAAGTTGGGCCCCATCGTGCAGCCCGCGAGCGCGAGGAGGATGGCCGAGGGCACAAGCGGGCGCGAAACCACTGTCCAGGCGCCACGGAAGGGCCGTCTAATCAAGTTTCTGACCACCCTCGCCGCTCCTGCCGCCTGCTTTGACCGAACGGTTCGGTTAGCCGCTTGTATGATAGGACGGGTCCGCCCATTGTCAAACCTGCGTCCAGGATGAGAACCGTGGCAGACATAGCCCCCGATCCGTCAGTTGCCCTCGTCGATCTGCTCTCCCCCGAGCGCCGGCACGCCATCCTGGCGGGCGCCGGACGGGTTTTCGCGCGGGACGGATACGAGGGCGCCAGCATGGCGGAAATCGCCCGCGAGGTCGGCGTCTCGAAGGGCACTCTGTACAATTACTTCCCAAGCAAAGCCGCGCTTTTCAGCGGCTTCATCTCGTTGGGATGCGACCAGAGCCTGAAGCACGTCTTCGACATCGCGCCCTCCAACCAGCCCGAGGAGACGCTCTACAGGGCCGGCACCGTCGTCGTAGAGATGATGCTGTCTCCGTTCAAGCAGGCGATCCACAGGATGGTCATGTCGGAGGCCGGGCAGTTTCCCGAACTCGCTCGGGTCTTCTTCGAGGCCGGGCCTCAGCGCGCGCTCAAATATCTGGCCGACTGGCTGCGGCAGGAGACGGAGGCCGGCCGCCTCGTCATGGCGGACTGCGATTTCGCGGCCGAACAGTTCTTCGCCCTGTGCCAGACGAAGCTCGTCATGCGGTCTCGCCTGCGCATGATCGAGACCGCCGATCCCGCGGAAGCCGAGCGCGTGGTGCGCGGCGCGATCTGGGTTTTCCTTAAGGCCTACGCCGCAACGCCGCCCGTTTCGCCGTTCCCGGCTCCTGCCCCCACCGCTGCACCGGCCTCCACCTTGCTACCAGAAGGATCCGCCGATCATGTCGACCGCCGAGGTTGAAGCCGTCCTCGCGCAGCTGGAGGGCTCGTGGGACGAAGCGCGCGACCGGCTCTTCTCGCTGCTGCGCATTCCGAGCATCAGCGCCCAGCCCGACCATGCCGCTGACTGCGCCAGTGCGGCCCGCTGGCTCGCGGAGGAGTTCGCCGCCATAGGCTTCACGACGGAGATCCGGCAAACGCCCGGTCACCCGATCGTGATCGGCCACTACGCGGGACCGGAGGGTGCCGAGACGCTGCCGCACGTCCTGTTCTACGGCCATTACGACGTGCAACCGGCCGATCCGCTCGAACTTTGGGAGAGCCCGCCCTTCGAGCCTCGATTGGTCGAGCATCCCGACGGGCTGCGCGTGGTCGCGCGTGGTGCGGTCGACGACAAGGGGCAGGTCGTGACCTTTCTCTGCGCCTGCCGCGCCTGGTATCGCGCGACCGGCGCTCTGCCGATCCGCGTCACCTTGTTGCTGGAGGGCGAGGAAGAGGTGGGATCGCCCAACCTCGACGCCTTCATCGCGGAGCATCGCGACGAGCTTGCGGCGGATGTGGCGCTCATCAGCGACACCGGCATGTGGGACAGGACGACCCCTGCCCTCACCACCCAGCTCCGCGGCATGGTCTATGTCCAGATCGACCTCTTCGGGCCGTCGCGCGATCTGCATTCGGGCATGTATGGCGGGGCCGCCCTGAACCCGATCAACGCGCTGACGCGCGTGCTCGGCGATCTGCACGATGACGCGGGCCGCGTCCGCATTCCGGGCTTCTATGACGGCGTGGCCGAATTGCCGCCCGCGCTCGCCGCGCAATGGCAGGCTCTGGGCTTCGACGAGGCTGCCATGCTGGGCGCGATCGGGCTGCCGGCAGGCTCTGCGGGCGAGCTTGGCCGCCCGGTGCTGGAGCGCCTTTGGGCGCGGCCGACCGCCGACCTCAACGGCATCTGGGGCGGCTATACCGGGGCCGGGTCCAAAACCGTGATCCCGTCGGAGGCGCATGCGAAGCTCTCCTGCCGCCTCGTGCCGGGGCAGGACCCGGCGGCAGTCCTCGCGGGATTGAGGCAGTTCGTGGCCGAGCGGACCCCGCCCGGCGCGCGCATCGATATCCAGGACCTGAACGCCAGCCCAGGGGTCGCGGTTCCGGGCGACGGCCCTCATATCGCGGCGGCGGTCGCGGCGCTGACCGACGAATACGGCAAGCCGCCGGTGATGATGGGCTGCGGCGGGTCGATCCCCGTCGTCGGTTCGTTGCGGCGGCTACTGGGCCTCGACACGATCCTGATGGGGTTCGGATTGGAGGATGACCAGGTTCACAGCCCGAACGAGAAGTTCGACTGGTCATGTTTCAAAGGCGGCGCGCGCAGCCATGCCCGGCTTCTGGCGAAGCTCGCGGGGCGCGGCTGAGGCCGGCTCCGGCGACGGGCGATTGTTGCGGGATGCGACGGCCCGGGCTATCGAGCCTGTAGACGCGCCACTCCGGGAGCCACCGCCAATGCGTAAGTCGTTATCGATCGTCGCCATGACTTTGGGCGTAGCGGGGGCCGTCGCCGGCATGTCGATGCCGGCCTTCTCGCAGGCGCTGAGCTACCTGCCGCGCCGGTTGACGAGCAGCGACATGGCCGTCCTGCGGGCTGAGGCGGCCAAGCTCGGGCCGAACGGACCTAAGCAGGAAGGCTGGCACAACCCGAAGACTGGCAATTCCGGGGTGGTCACCTTTCTGAAGGCGAGCGAGCATGAAGGCCGGCCGTGCCGGGAGTTCCGCTACACCTTCCGCACCGGCACGCCGCAGGACGGCCTGCCCTACAAGCTGAAATGGTGCGAAACGCAATCCAATACCTGGAAGATCGCCAACTGACCTGCGCCCCTGCGTCTGACGGAGGCGCTTGCGCTCTGGCATGCGGGAAGGCTCCGGCTTAGATGATGGCAGCGCCACGGACGGGTGGCCGAGTGGTTTAAGGCAGCGGTCTTGAAAACCGCCGAACGTGAAAGCGTTCCGTGGGTTCGAATCCCACCCCGTCCGCCACTTCAGTCCCTGAGTGGGCACTGAATTTACGCCATTTTTTGCGGTCAGCACCTGTAGCAGCCGGGACTTCGATCCCATGATCCGGACCTCGCCATCAGCGACCTCAACGCGCTGGGCGAGCGCACGAAGATGGTCGCGGCGATAACCACCCCCTTCAAGGCGGATACGCCGCCGCGCGGTTTCGGCGAAGGTGCGCACCATCTGCGGGGTGACGGCCTTGCTGCCGGAGTTTTCAAGCATGGCCTGGGCGCGCTCGGCATCGGCCTTCGCCTGATCGCGGATGGCCTTGAGGCCGTCGATGCGGTCCTTGAGCGCCGGGTCGTTCAGGTCGGCGACGCCCGCCTCAATGGCGTCGTAAAGGCGCTTGAGGCGCGCTTCAGATTCCGCCGCACGTCGGTTCAGTTCGCCAAGATGCTCATGCTGGTGCTCGGATCGCTCCTGCCGCCGGTCGAGCGAGGTGGCGAGGATCGTTTCAAGCCTTTCGGGCTGGAGCAGGCGGTCTTCGAGATGGCTGGCGACAAGATCGTCCAGCTTGTCCATCGGCACCGCCATACCTTCGCAGGCTGTCGGCCCCTGCCGGGCTTTCATCGAACAGGCGTAATAACGATAGCGCCCGCCCTTGCCGGTGCGAATGGTCATGGCGCCGCCGCACTTGGCGCAGTGGATCAGGCCGGTGAGCATCGTCGGGCCGCTGATGATGGCGGATGGCGTCACCGTGGGATGGCGGGCCTTGAGTAGCGCCTGCACCGCGTCGAAGGTCTCGCGGTCGATGAGCGGCGGGACGGGCACGGCCACGATTTCGCTGATGGGTTTCAGCTCTTTGGACTTGGCCCGCTTGTTGAACTCATGCTCGCCCATATAGGTGCGTCGTGTCAGGATGCGATGGACTTGGCCGATGCCCCAGCGGCCTCCGTCGCGCGTGAAGATGCGGTTGCGGTTCAGGTGGCTGACGATGTTCTTGACGCCCATCTGGCCCTTGGCGCCGTCGCCGTGGAGCGCAAGCCGGTAGATCAGGCGCACCGTTTCGGCGTGGAGCGGGTCTATCTCCAGCTTCTTCTTGACCTTGGCGCCACGTTGCTCGGCCGCGACGACACGGTAGCCGATGGGCGGCAGCGAACCGTTCCGAAAGCCTTGCCGGGCGCTTTCCTTCAAGGCGCGTGCTTGGCGTTCTCCTTGGACTGATACTCGTCGAACAGCGCCATGATCTGCCGCATCATGACGGGCATTGGATCATCGCCCATCTCCTGGGTGATGGAGACGAGCTTCACGCCGTTCTTGGCGAGCTTCCTGACATAGAACTCCAGCTCGAAGTGGTCGCGGAAGAACCGGCTGAACGAATGGACGATCACCACGTCGAACGGCGCGGGCTTCGACGTGCCCGCCTCGATCATCCGCTGAAACTCGGGGCGCCGGTCATTGGTGGCCGACGCACCTGGCTCCACATAGGTCTCGACGAGTTGGTAGCCGCGCGAGACGCAATAGGCTTCACCCTGGCGCTTCTGATCGGGGATCGAGACATCATGCTCGGCCTGCCGCGCTGTCGAGACGCGCAGATAGAGGGCGGCGCGCAGGGGGATTGTGGAAGCGGTCATGTAGGGCCTCCTTATGCGGCAGCCTCGTCAGGCGACAACACGGCGATCCCGAACGGCAGGAAATGCTTCGTGTTGCGGGTGACGATGACGAGTTCATGCGCTGTGGCGGTCCCGGCAATCACGGCGTCAGCCATGCCGGGGTCGTGACCGGCCGCAAGCGCCTTCGCTTCCAGCCGCCCGCCGATTGCGGCGGCCTGCGCATCGAAGCCAATGATCTTGTCGTCGTATGTGGAAACAAGGCCACTGAGCCATGCTTTCAGGCTCGCGGCCTTCGCCATTGCCCCCTTGTAGTCGAGGAGCGCGATTCCCTTCTCGATCTCATGGATGGAGACGACCGACAGAAATAGCCGTCCATCGGCGTCCTTGCGGTCCAGCCAAGTGAGGAAGTCAGCGGATGCTTCCGACTTCGACGGCGCCAGCATGGAGACGACGTTGGTATCGAGAAGGAAGCCGCTCAAAGCTCGACATCCCGCGATGGTTTGCGGTTGCGCGGGAACTCTCCGCCTGGGAACGTCCTGAGATAGCTGACAAGGCCGGCCCGTTTGCGCGTCAGCGCCTTGCGCGCGATCTCCGCCGCCTCGACCGAGACTAGGGCCGCAACGGGCTTGCCATGACGGGTGATGGTCACGATCTCTCCTTTGACGGCTTCATCAACGAGGCTGGAAAATCCAGCCTTGGCGTCTCTGAGGTTGATGGTCAGCATGTCGAGTCTCCCTATGTAGCCATATGTAACTACATTTAATCCATTGAAGGATGGATTTCAACGCCGATTTCGGCGCTCGGAGCATCAACCGCGGGGGCCGAACAACTCATCGAAGAGGTCGCCGAACCACGCCTCGAACACGTCAACCTCGGCTTCCGTGACCGGGATATGCTCGGGCCAATCGTCGGTGACGACCCAGGTCGAAAGGTCGTGCTTCGGTGGCCGGCCCGCAAACGGCCAGGTGAACCGCCCCGGGTTTGCCGGAGGCTCCAAGCCTTGAGAGGATGGAGCGATGGAAAAGCGGAAGACATCGGTTCGGTATTCGCCTGAGGTTCGGGAGCGTGCGGTGCGCATGGTTCTGGAGCATGCGAAGGAGCATGCTTCGGAATGGGAGGCGATCGGCTCGATCGCGGCGAAGATCGGCTGCACGGGTGAGAGGCTGGGTGCGGCAGGCGCAGCGGGATCGCGGCCTGCGTCCTGGTCTGGGCAGCGACGATCAGGCTCGGATCAAGGCATTGGAGCGGGAGAACCGCGAGCTGCGGCAGGCGAACGAGATCCTGCGCAAGGCATCGGCGTATTTTGCCCAGGCGGAGCTCGACCGCCGGTCGAAGCCATGATCGCGTTCATTGACGCGCATCGCGAGGTCTACGGTGTCGAGCCGATCTGCCGGGTTCTGCCGATCGCACCGTCGACCTACCATGAGCGGGCGGCCCGCCGGGCGGATCCGGGGCGTCTTCCCCCGCGTGCCCAGCGCGACGCCCGGTTGCGGGAGGGGATCCGCCGGGTCTGGGAGGAGAATTTCCGGGTCTATGGCGTGCGCAAGGTCTGGCAGCAGCTCCGGCGGGAGGGGATCGCGGTCGCGCGCTGCACGACGGCACGGCTGATGCGGCAGATGGGACTGGCCGGCGCGATCCGGGGCAAGCCGGTGAAGACGACGATCAGCAACCCGGCGGCGCCGTGTCCGCGCGACAAGGTGAACCGGCAGTTCCGGGCGTCGCGGCCGAATATGCTGTGGGTCTCGGATTTCACCTATGTCGCCACTTGGCAGGGCTTCGTCTACGTCGCCTTCGTCATTGACGTCTTTGCCAGGCGGATCGTCGGTTGGCGGGTTTCGCGGTCAGCCCAGACCGGCGTCGTGCTCGATGCCCTCGAGCAGGCGCTGCATGACCGGCGCCCGGCGCGGCGGGATGGGCTCGTGCACCATAGCGACCGCGGAGCCCAAGGTGGATTCAACTAGTCGTCGCAACACCCTGAGGAGGAGGATGTTGGGATGGCGGGTCGACGGCGATCGGATCGGGCGTTACGGGCCAAGTTGGGATCACCGGGACGACCAGGGGTAGCCCGGCGTGAGGAGCGGCGTCGGTTCTGGGTGTTGATCGCGGCGGGGCAGTCGAGTGAGGATGCGGCGGTTGGTGTCGGGGTATCGCAGCCGGTAGGAGGACGTTGGTTCCGGGAGGCAGGCGGCATGCCACCATCGACGCTTGCGGCTTCGTCGAAGCCCTTGTCTGGGCGCTATCTCTCTTTTGCAGAGCGAGAAGAGCTCGCGATTCTGCACGCGCAGAATGCTGGGGTGCGCGAGATCGCCCGGCAGATGGGGCGTTCGGCATCAACGATCTCGCGCGAGCTGCGACGCAATGCGGCGACGCGCAGCGGCGGCCTGGATTATCGGGCGACCACGGCGCAGTGGCATGCTGAACGAGCCGCCCGACGCCCGAAGTCTGCGAAGCTGGCAGTCAACATGGCGCTGCGGAGCTATGTGCAGGATCGACTGGCTGGGTTGGTCGTCACGGCAAGCGGCGCTGCGGTTCCCGGACCAACGGTTTCGTGGAAAGGGCGCCGACATGGACCTCGGAAGGATCGGCGTTGGGCTTCGGCATGGAGCCCACAGCAGATTGCCCATCGACTGCAGCTCGATTTTCCGAACGATGAGACGATGCGCATCAGCCACGAAGCCATCTACCAGTCGCTCTACGTGCAAGGCCGCGGGGCTCTACGGCGCGAGCTGACCGCATGTCTGCGAACCGGGCGGGCGTTACGCGTGCCCCGGGCACGAAGCCGTGGCCGAGGCAAATCGTTCATCGTGCCGGAGATCATGATCAGCGAGCGTCCGGCGGAGGCGGCTGACCGGGCGGTGCCAGGCCACTGGGAAGGGGATCTCATCCTGGGGTTGGAGAGTTCGGCGATCGGAACTCTGGTGGAACGCACGACGCGGTTCACGATGCTGCTGCACTTGCCTCGGATGGCTGATCACGGTGCGGGCGCTCGCATAAAGAACGGGCCTGCACTGGCTGGACACGGTGCCGAGGCCGTGCGCGACAGCATCACCAACACGATCACCAGTTTACCGGAGCAGCTCCGGCGATCGCTGACCTGGGATCAAGGAGCGGAGATGTCGCAGCACGCACGGTTGAAGATTGAAACAGGCGTAAACATCTTTTTCTGCCATCCGCATAGCCCGTGGCAACGAGGCACGAATGAGAATACCAACGGTCTGCTGCGTCAGTATTTTCCAAAGGGCACTGACCTGAGCACTCACAGCAAGAATGCTCTCGAGGCAGTAGCGTTGGCACTCAACGCCAGGCCGCGCAAAACCCTCGGCTGGAAGACACCTGCCGAGGCGTTTGACGAATACCTGCGACTGGCCCACACGGCCGTTGCGACGACCAGTTGAACCTAAGCAATACCTCTCAATTCGCTATACCGAGCGCCTCGCCGAAGCCGGCATCGAGCCGTCCGTCGGCAGCGTCGGTGACAGCTATGACAACGCCCTCGCCGAGACGATCAACGGCCTGTTCAAAGCCGAAGTGATCCACCGGCGTGGGCCCTGGCGCAACGCGCAAGCAGTGGAATTCGCCACCCTCGAATGGGTGGACTGGTTCAACAATCGGCGCCTCCTCGCGCCCATCGGCAACATCCCGCCCGCCGAGGCCGAGGCACGTTACTATGAACAACTGAATGAGCTGGCTATGATGGCCTGACTCAAACAAAACAGCCTCCGGCAAACCCGGGGCGGTTCAAGGGTCGGCCGAGCAACGCTTCAAGCTGCTCGGATGCGGTCGGGGGCGCTCTTTGCGAGGTCTGGCCATTGGTCCAGAATCGACGAACGAGGCCCTTCAAAGAATAGTCTTTTTCTACGCCGGAAGCTTCCGCGCGCCATGGCGTAAAAAGACTTGCGCGCGGCGGCACGGGGCTGAAACGGCGTAGGGGCAAAGGCGGTCGTCATGGCGATATCAGGTTCAACGCCGTCGCCACCGGCAGATAGAGGGTGCGTGGCTGCCGCACCAAGGGCGCGAAGCCGAAGGCCACATAAAAGGCCGCCGCACTGTCGTCGATGGCGTCAGCGAAGATGGCGTGGGCGCCGATCGGGGCCGTCGCGACGGTCTTGATGGCGTCAAACAACAAGGCTTCTCCGAGCCCTTGTCCGGCATAGTCGCTATGGCGGCCAAGCCAGCCGATGAGCACCGCCGGAACGGTCGGGTAGCGCGGCAGCCTTGTTGCCAGCGGCTCGGGAACCTCGGTCAACGGCACGTTGCTGGACGACAGCGTGTAGAAGCCCGCCACCCGGTCCGTCGCAATCTCCCTGGCGACGAAACAGGTGGCGTATTTGCGCTTCACGTCCTGCGAGACGGTCTCGCGGAAATAGCTGTCGATCCGATCGTTGCCGCAGGTGAAATCTGCCCGCTTGTGCGCCTTCGCCAGCGGCTCGATGGCGAAGCGGACGCTCACCGGCGCTCGATCAGCTCGGCATGGCGCTTCGCCGCACGGGCCAGTCGCGCGTTCGGCGGGGGCGGATCGATCAGCGCCTCGGCGAAGCGGATTTGGTCCTCACGCGCGAGGCGCATGATGTCGGCGTCCTCGACGACGCGGCGGGCGTCCTCGCCTGCCGTGGAGATGAGATAACCGGTCAGGGTCATGCCGCGCAGACGGGCGGCGCGCTGCATCTGGTCATAGACCTGAACTGGGACGCGCGCTTCCAGTCGGGCGGTCTCGGCTTCGATTTGGGGCTTGGGCATAGGGGCCTCCTTCGGCCCTATGCTATACGGCATATTGCCGTATAAATCAAGGCTCATCACAACCCCAGCCCGATCTGCCGGTTGCGCGTGAAGCTCCACTCAATGCCCCCATCGTCACGACGGACGCCGCTGATGTAATGGTCGAGGCGCTTCTCCAGCACGGGTTGCCAGGGCACGAGCTGGAAGCCGAGTCCGTCCGCGCGCATGGCGAACGTCGGCTCGGCCTGTGCGGAGATGGACCAGCGGCCAACCTCCACCTCGGTCGCCAGCCCCATGCTCTCCAGCC
>JABBOH010000026.1 GCA_019351895.1 Pseudomonadota bacterium | reverse complement strand
GATCGTCAACAGCGCCAAAGAGGTTCTGGCCGGCGTTCTGCCGCATCGGGGCTGAGCGGCTATGGGCTCGAGCAGACCGACGGGCGATATCGCGGTCGCGATCGCCGCATTGGGCGGGGCGACGGTGCTGGGGGGCGTGGCGCTTGCGCTCACGCAGCCCCGTGCGCCCGCAGGGGAAGGCCGGCCCGCGCTGCCCGCCCTTCGATGGGCGGAGAAGGGCAGGGAACTGGTTGTGTCGCCGACGGACGGAAAGGCGACCGTCCGCGCCGCGAGACGGCTCAACCGGGCGGCAGGCACGATCGCCGCCTCCGTACTCGCCGACAGCGCGATCGAGCACTATCGGGGGGCTTTCCACAACGAGGCGATGGTCACGCCGTTGATTGCCGCCTCATTGTCGCTGCTGGCGAGCGCGCATGGCACCGCGGATGACCGGCGCAGCGCGCATATGGCCCGCGACCTCGTCTATGCGGCGGCCGGTTTGACCGGCGTGGTCGGAACCGGCTTCCACATCTACAACATCAGCCGCAAACCGGGCGGGTTCACTTGGCAGAACCTGTTCTATTCCGCGCCGCTCGGCGCGCCGGCCGCGATTTCCCTGTCCGGCATGCTCGGCTTCCTCTCGGAGCGCCTGCGTGAGAATGTCTCGGACAGTCGGCCAAGGGTCCTCGGACGGCCTGCGGGACGGGTCATCGGGCTGCTCACCAGCCTCGGACTGATCGGCACTGTCGGCGAGGCCGGCCTGCTGCACTTCCGCGGTGCCTACCACAACCCGGCGATGTATCTGCCGGTGACGATGCCACCCATGGCCGCGGCGCTCCTCGGTGCGGGCTCCATGGGCGAGACCGGCAAGCGGAAGCCGCTGACCCGGTGGTGGCTGCGCTTCACCGCACTTCTCGGCTTCGTCGGCAGCGGCTTTCACATGATCGGCGTCGCCCGCAACCATGGTGGCTGGCGCAACTGGAAGCAGAACCTGCTCAACGGCCCGCCGATACCCGCACCGCCGAGCTTCACCGGTCTCGCAATGGCCGGTCTCGCCGCGCTGGCGCTGCTGGAGGATCACCGCGATGACTGATCATTTTCCTGGCTACGATGTTTTAAGAAAGCGCCGCACGCCGTCCTGGGACGAGCGGACGCGGCAGGCGATCAACGACCGGCTGTCGGTGCCGCGCGAGCCGCGGTTCCTGTCGCCCGAGTTGTTCGCGATCCTTGCCGCCGCATGCGGACGGATCATCCCGCAACCGCCCGACCGGCCTCCGGTGCCGGTCGCCGCCATGGTCGACACCAAACTGTTCGAGAGCAAGCGCGACGGGTACCGTTTCGCGTCGATGCCGGAGCAGGGAGAGGCCTATCGGCGCGGCCTGCGGGGTTTCGACGATGCGGCTCAGTCCCTGCACGGCAGGCGGTTCGCGGGTTTGGAACCGGCGGCGCAGGATCAAATCCTGGCCTCGGCGCAGAAGGGCGAACTGGACGGACCGGCGTGGCAGGGAATGCCGAGCAAGATGTTTTTCGAGCATCGCCTCCTCATCGATGCCGTGTCCGCCTACTACGCCCATCCGACCGCCTGGAGCGAGATGGGCTTTGGCGGACCGGCGAGCCCGCGCGGCTATGTCCGCATGCAGTTGAACCGGCGCGACCCGTGGGAAGCGGCTGAGGCCAAGCCGGGCGAGGAAGATCGCGTGCGGTGGGAGAACGAGCATGTCTGACCCCATGACGGCTCCCCGCGCGATCAACGGCCGCGCGCCCGACGTGTTCCGCGAAGGCGGCTGGGTCGAGATGCGCCAGTTCTCCGAGACCGAGGCGGTCGACTTCGTCGTGATCGGCACCGGCGCAGGCGGTGGTCCGCTGATCACGCGCCTCGCCGAGCAGGGCTTCTCCGTCATCGGTTTCGATGCAGGCCCGTACTTCCGGCCGCTCGAGGATTTCGCTTCCGACGAGACGACGCAGAACCAGCTCTACTGGCTCGACGAGCGGATCGTCGATGGCGACAACCCGATGCACATGGGCGGCAACAACAGCGGCAAGGCCGTCGGCGGCAGCACGGTCCACTTCGCCATGGTCTCGCTGCGCTTCAGGCCAGAGTGGTTCAAATCCCGCAGTCTGCTGGGCTACGGCGCGGACTGGCCGCTCGATTGGCGTGAAATGTGGGACTACTACCGGGAAGCGGAGCGCGCGCTGAGCATCTCGGGTCCCATCAACTACCCCTGGGGGCCGAAGCGGCCCCGTTACCCCTACCGCGCGCATGAGATGAACGGCGCGGCCCATGTGCTCGCGCGCGGCGCCGAGGCCATGGGCTACAAGTGGACGCCGACGCCGCTTGCGACGGTCTCAGCGCCGCGAGGGGATTCGCCGCCATGCGTCTATCGCGGGTTCTGCCGCTTCGGTTGCTCGGCCAACGCGAAGCAGAGCCAGCTGGTGGCGTTCATTCCCCGCGCTCTCGCGGCGGGCGCCGAGATCCGCGATCTGGCGATGGTGGGCCGGATCGAGACGGGCGCCGATGGCCGGGCGACGGGCGTGCACTATTTCCGCGAAGGGCGCTGGCGGTTCCAGCGCGCGCGCAACGTGGTCGTCGCGGGCTACGCGATCGAGACGCCACGGCTGTTGCTGGCCTCGGCGAACGACCGTTATCCGGACGGCCTCGCCAACAGCTCCGGGCTCGTCGGACGCAACCTGATGACGCAATCCAATCAGGGCGTGTACGGCTCGCTGAAGGACGAGGTGCGTTGGAACAAGGGGCCGCCCTCACTCGCCGTCACCGAGCACTGGAACTACGAGGACCGGAAGGACTTCTTCGGCGGCTACTGCTGGATGTCTCAGGGGCCGCTGCCGATCGAATGGGCGACGGCACTCACCGGCTCGTTGGGCCTCTGGGGCGAGGCACTACGCGAGCGCATGACGCGATACAACCATCAGGTCGGCCTGAAGATGGTGGGCGAGATGCTGCCCAACGAAAACAACCGCGTCACCCTTGCCGATGAGACGGATCAATACGGGCTGCGGATCCCGCGCATCACTTACAGTTGGGGAGACAACGACAAGGTGCTGATCCAGCACGCGCTTGGGGAAATGCAGACGAGCCTGGAACTTGCCGGGGTGCGGGACACCTTCCGGCAGGAGGACGACACGAACCACCTTGCCGGGACCGCGCGAATGGGCAGCGACCCGGGCAGCAGCGTCGTCAATTCGGATTGCCGCAGCTGGGACATTCCGAATCTGTGGGTGTGCGACGGATCCATCTTTCCGACGACCGGCGGGGTCAACCCGTCGCTCACGATCAGCGCGATTGCACTCCGCACCGCCGATCGCATCAAGGCGTTGGCCGCGCGCGGCGAACTGTAGGGCAGGGCTTTCGCGTCATCCGTTATGCCGGCGGATGACGCGGCTCGCCGTGCCGGGCTATTCCGCGGCCTGAGGCAGGGTCAGCTCGGTCTTCACCCAGCCGCTCTCGCGTTTGTCGAAGTGCTTGTAGGCGTCGATGACGCTGGTGAGCGGCTCGACCTTGGTCAGCACCTGCAGCGGATCGATGCGCCCCATCCGCACCATCTCGACGAGCTTCGGCACATAGGTGCGGTGGTTGCAGTTGCCCGCGTTGATCGACAGGTTCTTGTTCATCGCCATGCCGATGGGAAAACTGTCGGCGGCCGGCGGGTAGACGCCGATGATGCCGAGCGTTCCGGCCTTGGCGAGCGACTGCACCGCCCACAGCAGTGCCTGACTAGGCGCATCGCCCGGAACCCAGTTGCCGTCATCGTGGTGCTGCTTCGGGGCGACCTGCTGGACCTCGTGGGCGAAGGTCTCCTCCTTCTCGGCGGCCTTTTCCGCAGCCGGGCCGTGATGCGCATGCATGGCATCGACCCCGACAGCGTCTATGACGCGGTCGACGCCGACACCGCCGCTCAGGCGCTTGATCGCTTCGACCGGATCCTCCTGCTCGAAATTCACCGGGAATGCGCCGAGGCTGCGCGCCATGGCGAGCCGGTCCTCGTGCTTGTCGACGGCGATGACCTGCCCGGCGCCGAGCAGCAGTGCGCTCGCGATCGCGAATTGCCCGACCGGGCCGCAGCCGAAGACCGCGACCGTGTCGCCGTCCGTCACTTCACCCAGCACCGCGCCGAACCAGCCGGTCGGGAAGATGTCCGAGATCAGGATCGCCTGATCGTCGCTGACCTCGTCGGGAAGTTTTACCAGGGTGGAAGCCGCGAAGGGGATGCGCGCGCGCTCGGCCTGCAGCCCGTTGATGGGGCCGGTTTCGGCGGGGCCGCCGAAGAAGCAGGTGCCTGCGTCGGGACCGTTCGGATTGGCCTTGTCGCACTGCGCGGTATATCCCGCGCGGCAATAGCTGCAGGTACCGCAGGCGATAGTCGAACAGATCACGACGCGGTCGCCGATGTTGAAGTTGCGCACGTCGTCGCCCAGCGCCTCGATGACGCCGACGCCCTCATGACCCAGGATGGTGCCGGCCTTCATGCCCGAGAAGGTGCCCCGCACGAAGTGCAGATCGGTGCCGCAGATCGCCGAGCGGGTCAGGCGGACGACGGCATCGGTCGGCTTCTCGACCTTAGGGTCCGGTACGTCATCCATGCGGATGTCCCCGACATCATGCCATACGACAGCTTTCATCCTTCAAAGTCCCCTGTTGGTGCTGGGACATTTTCCAATGCCTCGCGCTGCGGCGCATCTGACGAGCGCGCGAGGCGGTGCCGTGCAGCAAGATGTGATCGGCGACGAAAAACCTAAAGGCGCGGAAGACCCGGGGGCTGGCCATCCGAGAGGCGGTCTATCCAGCTGCGGAGAGCGGGCCTTGGGCTACTCTCGGCCAGTTGTTGATTGCCGGAGGCGGGCAGAGGGAGATGAGCCCCCAACGCGTGAAGGCCCTCCACGATTTCCGGAAACTCGGCCGGATACAGCTTCTGGAGACGCCGTAGATAGAGCGCCATGATCCGGGGCTGGTCGATTGGCATGTCGTGGTAGATACCCGGGCTGCAGAGGCGCCCGAGGTCCCGGCGGTCGCGTTCGATTTCCTTTGGAAACAGCGCCACCTGCTGAGGGTGGGCGGCAGCCGCGACATGCTCCGCGAAGCGGCCGCCGGTAAGGCGGGCGAGCAACGGGACGCAGGCGTCGTGGCCGAATAACGCCGCCAGATGGGTCGTGCCGATGGGCCGTGGGTTCATCTCGATCAGCGCGGCCTCGCCCGTGGCTTCGTTCAGCATGAAGTCGAAGCTCACGAAGCCCGAGCATCCCAGAGCGGCCACCAGACGACGGGCGGAGTCCGCCATTTCGTCATTCTCGACATGCCGCACGATCGTGCTGGGGCCGGTGGGCGCGGGATGGGTCTTGTCGGCGACGAAGCTGATACCGTCCAGCACCGCACCCTGCCAGGCGGAAACCGTGCGCATGGCCGGCACGCCCTGCACGAAGGACTGAACCAGCGGCGGCGCTTTCGCCGTTTCCTCGCGGCCGGTCAGGCGCCAGACGCGGTTGCGGAGCCTGTGTTTCATCCGCAGCCAGAGGGGCGCGCCCGCCGCAGCGGCGACGCTGGCGGCGAGTTGCTCCGGTGTTGTCGCGATCGTCACGCCATGACCGCCGCAAGTATGTTCGACCTTCAGTACCACGGGGTAGCCCCAGCTCGCCGCCTGCTCCAGGCGTTTGGCCGGATCGGGAGTGACCGTGAAGCGCGGCACGCGGACGCCGAGCCGTTCCGCCAGCTGCATCAAGCCCGAGCGGCTGCAGGAATCGGCATAGCCACTGGGTGCGCCGAGCGACGTCTGCAGCACAGCCCGGAGGGCAGCGCTCGTCGCGGGGGTCGATACAAGGCCGCGCAGGCAGCGCGCGGCCACATCGTCCAAGGGGATGATCAGATCAGCCTGCCATTCCCGCGCCGCGCTTTCCAGCAACGGGCGCAAAAACGTGATGCCGAGCCACATCCCGCAATGCGGCGGAAGGCGGAAGTGGCGCTGGATCGCGCGGCTCGCCGTGCAGTAAAAGCCGGGCGGCGCCAGGATGGCGCAACCAACGCCATGAGCCGCCAAGGTCGCCGGCAGCCTGTCCATACCGAGATCGTTCGTGAGCGCCACGAACAGGATGCGCGCAGCCGAGGCGCGCTCAGGTCGTCCACCAGCCCCCGCGGTAAACATGGCTCAGGCGTCTGCCGTAACGGCGGCCGCGTGCTTGTCCTCGATCTGGCGCACGCTCCGGCGCGGGCTCGTGGTCGAGAGGTGGCGCGAGACGCGGCGCGCGGTGAAGCCTGCTCCGGCCGCGAAGCGCAGCATGGGCCCGAAGCTGTTCGCTGCGGCGGGACCGATGAAATAGAGGCCCGCGAGAGAGCTCTCGAAATGGCGTGAGAGCTTCGGCGCACCCTCCACATTCTTGATGGCTGAGACAAGGTCGGAGGCGAGGAAGCTATCGCGGTTGACGGAGACACGAAATCCGGTCGCGCAGATCACGTGGTCGGCGAAGATGGTGCTTTCGGTGCCATCAGCGCTTCGCAGGCCGAGGCGCGCCCGGCCACCCTCGGGCTCCGCCGAGGTCACGACCGTGCCTGTGAGAATCGGCACATGTCCTTCGATCTGATCGCGTACGAACCACGCGGGCGCCGGCCCAAGGTACCGTTTTACGACGGTCGTGCGGAAATCCGCGGGCATCAGATGGAACAGCAGAGGGGCCTTCGTGCAGAGCACGGACTTCCATCCCGGCCCGAGCGTCGTCATCGGCGCCCGGATCTTATCCCGCAGCGTTCGCGTTCCGAGTGGCGTCTGAAACCGCACCGAGCCGCGCCGGGCGACAACCGTGACGCGGGCGCCGTTGCGACGGAGCGCCGCCGCGACATCCATTGCGGACGAACCCCCGCCGATCACGACGACATCGCGGTCTGCGAAGGGTGTGAAGTCACCATGGTGGGCGCTGTGACTGCAGATGCTCGACGGGAGGCCTCGTAGATTCTCGGGAATCTCCGCGTAGCTCGAGACGCCGGCGGCGACCACGATGCGGCGGGATGTTATACTGCCGCCGTCGGAGAAGACGGTGGTAAAGCCCCGCTTGTCGCGGGTTACCGATACCGCCGTGCGGTCCTCGAGGTTCGGGACGAACCGCCGCTGGAACTCCTGTCCGTAGGCGACGAAGGTATCCTTCTTCACCGGGACGCCCGTATCGGCATAGGGAATGCCGGCTTCCGCGCAATAAGCGCCGAGCGTGAAGCGCCCGCTCGGCTCAAAAAGCGTGGAGGCGAATCCCTCGGACTTCAGATGCATCCCGGGAGGCATCGCCGAAACCCAGGCCCCCATCGCCGTTCCCGCGATCCGGAAGTCAAGCTGGCGTGCACGAAGATGTGCGGCGAGCGACAGGCCGTACGGGCCCGCACCGATTATCAGCGAATCTGTCAACGATAGCATCCTCACCAGAGCCTATGACCGGACACCATCGTGGTCTGGTCTGTTAACATGACGATAGGATTTCGCGCGCGCGGGTGTCGCCTTAGCCAAAAGTCGTCCGGGTGAGTCTTTTAGGAGGGGTGAGAATTAGGATTATGCCCTATGGCTCGGATAGTTTCACGTCAGAGAGCAGAAGACGGGACGTGCTCCCGGCGAAAGCGCGGGATGAAATGAAAATCAAGCACGGAACGGATGTCTTTGCTCACGTTCGCGCGATATCCCTTCGGGCTGCACCCTTCTGGGCTATGGCACTGTCGGCCGTGTCCTGTCCGGCACGGATCGCCTCAGGCATTTATCCCATGATTTGCGTGCCGGGGCCTGTGGGTTTCTGCGGCAAATGGGGGTTTCCTGTACCCGCTTCGCCGGTCGCGAAGTCCTAGCCGTCCTGCTGGCGAATGGCACGGAGGTATCCGGCGCAGAGGTTCGCCTCGGCGCCGGATACCTGAGGCCTGGAGCAATCCGTCGGTTGAACGATCATCAATCTGCGGGCCGGACATTGTAACTGTGCCGCTGCCGGCACCGACTGCGCACGGGATATCTCTCCTCCGGAGACTCAAAACGGGATCGGAGGGAATAGCCACAACCGTAGGGTCTGGGGCAGGTCTCTTGTCTAGCCTGATCCGTGGCGGCCACCGCTCCCCGAGACGCGCGGGCTCTTTCTGAACTCGGAGGTTGAACCCGAACCCGCCGCTCTGGCCGATCGGTGCGCCCACGGTTAGAAATAGTCACGCAGCCCTCAGGTCGGATTCGGGCAGCGCGGGGGACTGCGGGAACACATGACGACGTTCGACGCCGAGGCGCGCCGCGCCGTGCTAAGCCATAGTCTGTTGTTCCAGAAGATGACCCCGGATGAACTCGACGCCGTGCTCGCCCGCGCCGTGGTCCGGCGGATCGCGCGCGGCGAGTTCATTCTCCATCGCGGCGACCCCAGCCTCGGCATGTTCGTGATTGCCGCCGGGCGGGTGAGGGTCAGCCTGGTGTCCGAGGATGGCAAGGAGGTCACGCTCGGCGTCCTTGGCCCGGGCGAGACCCTGGGCGAGATGTCCCTGCTCGACGGCGAGCCCTGCAGCGCGGACGCCTCCGCGCAGGAGGATTGCGTCCTGTTGCTGATCGAGCGCGGGCAGTTCCTGCGGCTGTTGCGCGGCAACGCGGATCTGTGCCTTCGCATGCTCGCGATCCTCACAGGGCGGCTCCGTCGCTCTAACGCGGCGCTCGAGGATATCGCGCTCCTCGATCTCTCCACCCGCCTCGGCCGTCTGCTGCTACGCCTCGCCCGCGATTACGGCGTGCCGGACGGCCGGGCCACGCGCATCGAGGTCAAGCTATCGCAGAAGGATCTCAGCACGCTCGTCGGCAGTTCGCGTGAGAAGGTGAACAAGCAGCTGCGGGAATGGGAGGAGGCGGGCGTGCTCGGCAAGAGCGGCACCCGCATCCTGATCCTGCAGCCGGCAGCCCTCGGCTCGCTCGACTGAGGCCGGGCCACCAGCAGGCAACAACACCAAGAGCCGAGCGGCGCGGTCTGCTGCTCGCTACTCCGCTGTCGTCGGATCGATCGTGGCGTGGATTCGCGCGATCCTGTTTGCCGTGAAACCGGCGGTCTCGGCGTGCCGGCGGATCAGGTCTTCCGATGGCGCGCGGTAAATGCAGTAAAGCTTGTCGTCGGTCACGTAGCTATGAACCCATTCGATATCTGGGCCCACGTTCTCAGAACGTTGCAGGATTGCTGTGAAGCGGCTTTGAGTTGGACTGGCCGAGGCTTCCTGCTCCTGACATCTCCCGCTCGATAACAAACTTCGGCATTTTAATCCCCCGTGTCAGCGGGGCTGCTTGCATGCAGCTTTATGTTCGGTAGTTAGCACGATCTTGCTGAGGGGGGGGGAGATCTCTCTCGCAGCGATAGGGTAGTAATCAACGCTACTCCTTTCGCATCGGTCGGCGCTGTAATCACTCATAACCTTCGACTGCACAGATCGTTTCTATTTAGGATCGCGCCGCTCCTGCTGATCCGGCAACTTCGGTCGTCGCGCACGCTCGGTTGTGCGAGTGGCCTATGAAGTTTCATGTGGCTTCATGCCGGCGGCGGCGCAGGTTCTTCCCGTGCCAGCAACAACAGAAGGCGGAGATTGAAATGTCGAATATAAAGAGAACCGCGGCAAGGTTCTTCTCTGCGTGCGAGGCCGGGGAAGGCTGGGCGGGCTGCCGAGAATTCTGTACGACTGGCGCGACCTTCGACTCTCAAGCCGAACCGCTTGCTGATGTCAGGACGCTCGAGGGCTATGCCGATTGGATGAAGGGATTGATGACTGTCCTGACGGATGGCACCTACGATCTGAAGTCGTTTGCCGTCGATGACGAGCGCGGCAACGTCTCCGCCTATGCCGTATTCAAGGGAACGCATCTGGCGGGAGGGCCCGTGCCCCCGACGCATAAGACGGTCCTGACCGATTACGTCTATGTCATGCAATTCTCTGGAGACAAGATCTCGCACATGACGAAAATACGGAATTCCGGGAACGCGCTCAAGCAACTGGGGTGGGCATAGATGATGAGGCAGCAAAAGACGACGTGAGCGAGCTACACCGGCACCTCGAACAGGGCCTCGTCCCGGTCGCGGGCGGCTGGCGCGGACGCGCTCGTCCAGCAATTCCAGCCGAGCCGGGCGCCGTCCGCGCCGCCCAGCATCGCCGGGAAAGCTGCCGTCCGCGCAAGCACGAGTTTGATTGCGAAACCCGTCTCGAGCCCCAGGAATGCGCGCGTGAGCGAGACGAGCCGCGCATGATCGGGCCGGTCCGGCAGCAGAGCCTCGAAACCTGCGCGATCCAGCGGCCCGATGCGCAGGATGATGCGAGACTCCGCATTCCAGCTGCGGATGCCGATGGCGGCATCGACGCCAAGACGGTCCCAGGCGCCCGGCTGCCGCCCACGGCCGAGCGCGCTGCGCTGGTCCTGCGGCAGAGCAAGCCAGCCGCCAGCGAATTCCTCCACAAACACCGGCCGGCCGAGCCAGTCCGACAGCATCGCGGCCAGCCGGTCGGCGGAGCGCGGCCGCATCGCGAGCAGCCCGGCGTAGTGCAGCAGAACATCGGGCTCCACCTGCAGCCGCTCGACGATGCCGGGCGTGCCATGCCCGGTCAGCGCCAGCAGGGCGTTGCTCGCCCGGTCCGGCAAGGGCGGGGACGCGAGCGCCGCCACTTCCCGCGCGCGGTGCAGGCGATATTTGGCGCCGGCCGCCGCATAGGCCCCCACCATGCGCTGGGCCAGCAGGTCGACGAAGGCATGTAGTCCCGTCTGACGCCCGCGGGCGCCGGCAAGCTCCGTATAGAGCGGCGGCAGCACGCCCGAGAGGCCGAGCAGGCCAATGATGCCCACGCTGACCTCGGGCGGGCGGCCCGGTTGCTCCGCGATGCTCGCGACCTCGGCGCGCTCGAAGGTCGCGCGGGCGATGCTGCGAAACCGCGCCGCCTCTGCGGCATCGGGGGTTCGCGCACGATGCATGAGAAGGCGGAGGGCGGCGTCGAAGCCGAAGCGACGCGGCTCCCGCAGCAGCCGCGCCCAAGCCGACAGCGCCCGACTCACAGCAGCGCCCGCGTGCCGGCGCGTGGCGGCCAGATCGCGGCGGCGCCGGTCCGTCCGCGTAGAACGGCCCGGGTCCGCACGAAGGAGTTGACGGTCGCATGCAAGGCGAGGAACCGGTCGAGCACCGAGGCGAGCAGGAACAGGCCGCTCGCCTGCCAGGGCCGGGCGTCGAACTCCAGCGTCACGTCCAGGCCCCGGCAGAAGCTTCCCGCGCGGCCTCCGGGCACCCGCGCCACGCCGGGCTGTGCCGTGACAGCCACCAAGCCGTCGATCGCGGCGCGGGTCTCGGGTGTGTCGTGCAGATCGTAGAGGCGCAGCACCTCGCGGAGCGCCTCGGCGCCCGCCGCTCCGCCCGTCATCGAGAGATGGCTCAGCGAGAGGTGGGAGATCAGGCGCCAGAAGCGACCGTCCCGCAGCGGCGGGCGAAGCGTCGGTGTCGGCGCGGTGAGGCAGCGGAGGCGGGCGACGGCGGCATGGCCCTCGGTGAGCGTGAAGGCCGGGTGACCCTGGCCGAACGGCAGCTCCGCCGGCAGGTCGCGGTTGAAGCAGAGCGCATCGACGGAGAGGATGGAATCCGCCGGCTCATCCGGGTCGAAGCGCGCGTCATAGGGGGCGAGGAAGGTCTCCGAGCCGCCGAGAGCCGAGTGGCGGCGCAGGGCCTGGAAGCTCGCGGCCTCGTCCTCCGTCCGGGACAGCCGATAGAAAGGTTGCCAGACCCGCGCCTGCCCGTCGGGCTTCGTCTCCTGCACGGTCTCGATCTGCCAGACCTCCAGCGCCGCCTGCCGCCGTGCATCCGGCACCACGCGATACTCGATGGCGGTGTGGCTGAGGGCAATCGGTTCGCAATGCTGCTGGAAGAGGTTGACGACGGGCACGCAGCCGAGCGCCAGCGTTTCCGCCCCAACCAGCCGCTCCAGCTCCGGCTGCTGGCGGTCGAGATAGACGAATATCGTCAGGCGGGTGCCGGCCTGGAGGAGCGTCTTGCGCTCGATCCCGGTGAAGTCGACGAAAAGGAACTTCTCGGGGAAGGCGAAATACTCGCTGAGCAGCCGGAAGCCCGAGAAGCTGCGGGCCGGCCAAGGCAGGATCGCCTCCTCCGGCGCGAAGCCCACCGGGGCCACCGCGCTCGCCGGCAGGATCGCGGGCGCGCCGTCGGCCGTGCCATCGGCATAGGCGACGGAAAGCGTATGCGCCTGCAGCAACTCCAGCAGCGGCAGGCTCACCGATTGCGGGCCACGGATGAAGCAGCGCAGACGGTCGAGGCCGAGCGCCGAGAAGGTGGCACCCGGCGCGAGGCAGCGCAGCCCGATGCGCAGCACGGCGACCGCCCCGGCGGCCCGCGGGTTCGGCGGCACCGAGGCAAGCGGCAGGCCGGTCAGCTGCACGCTCTCGATCTCGATCGGCCAGAGCGTCTGCGGCCAGGCGGTGCGGAAGCGGCAGCGCTCGCCCCGCACGGGCTCGGCGTCGAGCGACAGTCCCGCCGGCAGATGCGCGGGACCGTCGCGATCGGGCGGGCAGTCGAACTGCATCATCGCGCAGGAGGGAAAGGGTGCGAGGTAGTGCGGGTAGAGCACGCCGAGCAGCGCGTCGGTGAGTTCGGGCAGTTCGTCATCCAGCCGCTGCTGCACCCGCGCGCCGAGGAAGGCCACACCTTCCAGCAACCGCTCCACATGCGGATCGTCGACCGCATCGGGCGAAAGCCTGAGCCGCCCGGCGATCTTCGGATGCGCCTCGGCAAAGCCCGCGGCCAGCCGCCGCAGCGCGCTCAGCTCGCGGTTATAGTAGGGCAGCAGCGGATCAGACATCCTCGGCGTTCCTCTCCCGCAGCGTCACTTCCGCCGTGGTTGCGTGGACAAGTCCCTCGAACGCGATGGGCTCTGGCGCCGGCTCGGCATGAAGCAGCGCGTCGATGCGCAGGCGCAGCCGCGTGTCGGTCGGGGCCGCGCGCGGCATCTCGCTGACGGTGACCGAGGCGAAGCGGGGCTCGAACCGGCGGATGGTCTCCTCGATCTCGGCGCAGAGCCGCGCGCGGCGGGCGTCGTCGGAGAGCGCGCCGGTCGAGAAGTCGGCAATGCCGTAGCCGATGGCGGATTGGGCAAGTTCCGTGAGGTCGGTGGGCCAGGACCGCCACCGCCGCCGGGTGTTGAGCAGCGCCTGCAGGTCCCGCCGCGTGCTACGCCGAAGGCGCTCCATGGCCTCGGCCTGCCCGAGGTGCGGGTCTTGCGGCTGGTCGGGGGCATCGTCGATCAGCCGGTCGAGGAGAGACAGCAGCGGCCGCCGCGTCTCCTTCTGCAGCCGTGCGGACTGGCTCATGGTGCGGCCGGTCCGGCGAAATCGGTCACCAGCCGGAAGCCAGCCGAGACGTCGTCCAGCTGGAAATGCGGCTGCAGCTGGGCGGTGCAGGTGAAGCTGCCGGGCTTGCCGCGTTGTTCGCGCACCGTCACCCGCGCCGCGGCCAGCGGCAGCCGTGCCCGCATCTCGCTGCCGCCGCCGGGATTGGCGTTGACATAGCTCTGCAGCCAGCCGTGCAACTCCTGCTCGATCTGCTCGGCGGTGCGGAACGAGCCGGTCATCGCCCGCCCGCGCAGCTTGATGTGGTGGGCGAAGCGCGAAACGCAGAGCATGGCGTTGATCTGGGTCGAGAGGCGCGCATTGGCGCTGGCCGCCGCGGCATCGGGCCCGGCGAAGCGTGCTGGCGCTTGCAGACTCGGGACGGCACCGAACACCGCCTCCTCGCCGTAGGGCAGCAGCGCGATCGGCATGAGCCCGGCGTCGCTCAGCGCGCGCTCCTGTGCGTCGGTGAAGGCGACTTCGAGCACGGCGCCGTGCCAGCCGGGCGCGCTCGGGAAGCGTTCGGCGCTGAGACCGTTGACGAGACCGCCGCCTTCACGGTCGGCCTCGCTGCCGCGCACGTCGGCGGGCCACGCGTTGTTGGCGAAGGCGCGGGCCACGACCTCGGCGAAGGCGAAGCCCGCGCTCATCCAGGCGCGGCATCCGGCATCGGGCGCGTATTCGGCGTAGCGGAAGCCGTCCGCGCGGCGAGGATCGTCGGCCCAGGGGGTGCGCACGAGAAGTCCCGGCAGGGCCACCGCGATGAAGCGCATGTCCTCGCGCGCCGCAAGGCTGCGCCAGCGGGCGAAGTCCGCGCCGCGAAACGGGTCGGTGAGGTCGCTCGCCGCGCTGAGATCGGCGAAGGAGTCGAGGCCGAGCAGCGCCGGGGCCGCCGTCACCACGGTGGGCGCGAAGGCAGCGGCAGCCACGCCCGCCAGGCTGCCGAGCGTTGCCACATCATCGGTCGGGTCGCCGGGCGTCGGGCGGTGGCGTACGGCGTGGTCGACGACCAGAAGCCCGTAGGGCTCGCCGCCCGGACTGCCGAACTCCTCCTCGTAGATTTTGCGGAAGAGCTGGCTCTGGTCGAATTCCGGCGCGCGGGCGAGGTCGCGGGCAAGCTCGGCCCAGGACAGATCGAGCAGCCGCACGCGCACCTTGGCCCCGGCTGGCAACCCCGCCACCAGCCAGGCGAGGCCCGTCCAACGCCCCTGCAGTTGCAGAAGGCGCGGATGGTGCAGGATAGCGTCGAGCTGCGTGCCGACCAGCCGGTCGATCTCCGCGATCAACCGGTCGGCTCGCAGCCTCAGACCGTTGTCAGCCTGCGCCACGCGTCAGGCCTTCTGCGGCACGCGCGCGACCATGCGCAGGCTGGTGGTCAGCTCCTCCATCTGCAGCCAGGGCCGGAGGTGGGCGACCGCGTTGTAGGCGCCGGGTTTGCCGGGGATCTCTCGCACCTCGACCTTCGCCTCCCGCAGCGGATATCGCGCCTTCATCTCCTGCCCGGCATTCTCGTTGGCGTTGACGTAGTTCATGATCCAGCGGTTGAGCCATGCTTCGCAGTCGGTCGCCTCCATGAAGCTGCCGATCTTGTCGCGCGCGATGACCTTGAGGAAATGGGCGAAGCGGCTCGTCGCCATGAGGTAGGGCAGCCGCGCCGAAATGGCCGCATTCGCCGTCGCTTCCGGCCGGTCGTATTTCTTCGCCTTCTGCGTGCTCTGCGCACCGAAGAACACGGCGTAGTCGGTGTTCTTGTAGTGGCACAGAGGCAGGAAGCCCTGGTTCGAAAGCTCGAACTCGCGCCGGTCGGTGATGCCGATCTCCGTCGGGCACTTGGTGTCGAGATCGCCATCGTCGGAGGTGAAGACGTGCGCGGGAAGGTTCTCGATCTTGCCGCCGCCCTCGGCGCCTCGGATCGCAACGCAGAAGCCGGTCTTGGCATAGGCGTCCGTCAACCGAACGCCCATGACATAGGCGGCGTTCATCCAGCAATAGTCGTTGTGCTGCATTGGCCGCTGAACGTCACCGGCATCACGCGGCGTCTCCTCGTAGGCGAACTCCTCCACCGGCACGGTCGCCGCGCCGTAGGGCAGGCGAGCGATGACGCGCGGCATGACGAGGGAGACGAACCGCGCATCCTCGGTCTCGCGGAAGCTCCGCCACTTCGTGTATTCCTGGCTCTCGAAGATCTTGGCGAGGTCCCGTGGCTTGGAAAGCTCCGTCCAGTCGCGGAAGCCGAACATGCCGGCGCCCGCGGCCGAAATAAATGGCGCGAAGCCCGCGGCGGCGACGTTCGAGATCAGCCGCAGCGTTTCGACATCCTCGGGATGAGCGGTCCACTCGTAGTCGCCGATCAGCGCGCCGTAGGGTTCGCCGCCGGGCGTGCCGAACTCGTTCTCGTAGATCTTCTTGAAGAGCTGGCTCTGGTCGAACTCGACGGCCCGCGTCAGATCGCGCGTGAGGTCCCGCTTCGGCGCGTTGAGCACACGGATCTTCAGGCTCGTCCCCGTCTCGCTGTTCGTCACCAGATGATGCAGGCCGCGCCAGCTGCCTTCGAGCTTGAGGAAGCGCTCGTCATGCATCACGGCGTTGAGCTGCGCCGAGATCTTGGCGTCGATCGCGGCGATCGCCCGGTCGATGCTGCGGCTCACATTGCGGTCGAAGGTGACTGTGCCCGACAGGGCCTCGCTCACCAGCGTCTTGACCAGCTCCTGCGCGCGGTCCGGCGCGGTCTGGCGGGTTGCCGCGACGACCTGGTCGAGCAGGCTGACGCCGGCGGCGTCCTCGGTGGCGGCGCCGGCTTGCGGCTTGCCGTTGGTTTCGGTGGCGGACATCGTCTCAGCCCTCCGCCTGGTCGAGACCGAGCTGGCCCGACAGAACCTTGAGATCGCCGTCGTCGCGCAGGATCTGCTCGAGCAGGCTCTCCAGCTCTTCCGAGCGATCGGCCTTGCTCATGAGGTCGCGCAGCCGCTCCCGCGTCTCGAGCAGCGCGCGGAGTGCCGGCACCTGCATCGCGACGCGCGCCGGCTCGAAATCCTCGATTGCGTTGAAGGCGAGGTTCACGGCCATTTCGGTCCCGTCACCCGCCAGAGTGTTCTCGACGCGGAGGTTGAGGCCCGGCGTCAGGCGGCCCATCACGTCGTTGAAGTTGTCGCGGTCGATCTGGATGAACTTGCGCTCCGACAGCGGGCGCTGCGGCGCGGTGGGGTCGCCCGAGAAATCGCCGAGAACGCCGACGACGAACGGCAGCTCGCGTTCTACCTGCGCACCTTCCGTTTCGACCTCGTAGGTAATGTGCACGCGCGGCTTGCGCACGCGGTTGAGCTTGTCGTGGATGCTCGCGCTCATGGTGTCTGTGTCCTTCCTGTGTGGCGGGAGTCCGCCGGAACCGAAACGGTCCGGCCGGCCTCCGTTGACGCAGAAACTAGATTTTGCCCGTCGGCACGGCAACGCGCAGGACAGGTCGTTTTGGTGACGCAGGTCACTCCCTCTGCGGGTTTGGACGGATACCCAGTCTCAGCAGGATCGCGTCCCGGCTGTCCCCGTCGGGCACGAGTTCCTCGAGAAGTTCCGGCCAGGTCAGGCGCGCGCGGCGCACCGCCTCGGCCAAGGTATAGGCAAGCGGCGAATGCGGCTCGGTGCGGCGGAAATAGGCGGCGATTTCGATGAGTGCGGCGAGCGCGTCCTCGCGGCCGGTGAGCCGGCCCGGCGCGGGCGCGGCGTCCGGCGTGCCCGCGTCCATTCCCGCCGGCATCCCGGCTCGGTCCGGCGGCGCGCGATCGCCGGCCTTGCGCGGGGCGTAGCGGCCGGCGATCTCGCCGATCTCGACGAGAAGGTCGCGCACCCGGCTGCTCGGCGTGTCGCCGCCGTCGTGGCGCGAAACCACCTGGCCCAGAGCCTCCCAGGCGGCGATCGCGGCGTCCGTCGCCGCCACGAGCGTCCCGGCCCATTCGGACGCGCTCGCCCGGGCTTCGGTCTCCACGACATCGAAGGGGATCACCCCCACCGCGATGCGCTGCTGCCGCCGCGCCGCATCGCCGATGCCCGCGACCTCCATGCTCTGGCGATACTGCCAGACGGCGATGGCCGTGCCGTCCGAGCGCTCGAACAGGCGGAGCTTGCGCAAGGGCTGGATCAGCGTGCCGTCGCCCTCGACGCCGTTGAGCCCCGCGATGGGCGCGAGACGCCGCCCGAGCCCATCTTCCTCGTCCGGCATCGGGTGCAGCGTATCCCAGAAGCGTTCGGTCAGGCCGGCGATCAGCCGGACGCCGGAGACGAACCCGGCCATGCCCTCGGTCCGCACCAGCGCCTCCAGCAGCCAGCAGGCGACCTCGACATCCTTGGCCTCTGTCGCGATGAGGCCGGCCGCGAGGTCGCGCACGGGCCGCCAGTCGGCGCCCGGTGCCGCGTCTCCGTCCGCCGCCGCATCCGCCATGCGTTCCGCCGTCCGTGCGTCGGCGCGCAGGTCGCGCAGCCGGAGGTAGGGCGAGCCCGCGGAGAAATCCGCGCGCGGGTCGCGGCCTGTCGGGGCCGGGCCGGGAATGGGCACCAGGAGCGTATCGACATCGAGGGGCGCGGCGGTCGCTGGCATGCGAGGCGTCTCCGAACTGCACGAACCGACACCGTAACACATTGCGCGGCCGGGCAAATCCGCCTCCCGCGTCTGCAAGGACACTGATCATGGCCAATCTCGACCTCAAGCCGCTGGTGGCGCGGCTCGACCGGCACTGCCGCCGCGCGTTGGAAGCCGCCGCAGGGCTCACGCTCTCGCGCAGCCATTACAATGTCGAACTGGAACACTGGCTCATCAAGCTGATGGAGCCGGGCGACAGCGACCTCGCGCTCATCCTCACCCGCCAGGGCGTCGATCCGGGCAGGCTGCTGGCCGACCTCAACCGCGCGCTCGACCGGCTGACGACGGGCAACGCCCGCGCGCCGAGCCTCTCTCCCGAAATCGTGGCGCTCGTCCGCGAGGCTTGGCTGCTGGCCTCGGTCGAGCAGGGCGCGAGCGAGATCCGCTCGGGGCATCTGCTCTGGGCCATGCTCGGCGACGATGCGCTCGCCCGCCGCGCGCGGGAGATGTCGCGCGAATGGTCGCGCGTCTCGGCCGAGGCGCTGAAACGGGATTTCGCCGCCTTGACCGAAGGGAGCGCCGAAGTCTCCGCGGCAGCGCCGGTGCCCGCTGCATCGAGCGAGGTCCCGCGCGGCGGCGCGCTCGAACAGTTCACCATCCACCTCACGGAACGGGCGCGGGCCGGCAAGATCGACCCGATCCTCGGCCGCGACGCCGAGATCCGGCAGGTCATCGACGTGCTGACGCGCCGTCGCCAGAACAACCCGATCCTCACCGGGGAGGCGGGGGTCGGCAAGACCGCCGTGGTCGAGGGGCTGGCGCTGCGCATCGCCGCCGGGGACGTGCCGCCGGCGCTCGCGAACGTCTCGCTGCGCACGCTCGATCTCGGCCTTCTGCAGGCGGGCGCTGGTGTGAAGGGCGAGTTCGAGAACCGGCTGAAATCGGTGATCGAGGAGGTCCAGGCGAGCCCGCAGCCGATCATCCTGTTCATCGACGAGGCGCATACCCTGATCGGCGCGGGTGGCGCGGCGGGGCAGGGCGATGCCGCGAACCTGCTCAAGCCCGCCCTCGCGCGCGGCGAGTTGCGCACGGTCGCCGCCACCACCTGGGCGGAATACAAGCGCTACTTCGAGAAGGACGCCGCGCTCGCCAGACGCTTCCAGGTCGTGAAGGTCGAGGAGCCGAGCGAGCCCGCGGCCATCGACATGATCCGGGGTCTCGTCGCCACGCTCGAGGCGCATCACAAGGTTCGCATCCTGGACGAGGCCGTGGTGGAGGCCGTGCGTCTCTCCGCGCGCTACATCCCGAGCCGCCAGCTGCCCGACAAGGCCGTGTCGCTCATCGACACCGCCTGCGCGCGCGTCGGCATGAGCCAGGCGACGGTGCCCGCCGCCATTGAGGACAAGCGCCGCCGGCTCACGCTCATCGAGACCGAGCGCGCGATCCTGGCGCGTGAGACCGCCGAGGGCGGCGATCGCGCCGAGCGCGATGCGGCCCTCTCCGCCGAACGTGTGGCGGTCGAGACGGCGCTCGCCGCGCTCGATGCGCGCTGGGCCGAGGAGAAGCGCATGGCGGATGCCATCGCCGCCTACCGGGCAGAGTTGACCACCGCCGAGGGCGACGACGCCCGGAGGGGTCTGCGCCGCCAACTGATCGACCACACCGAGGCGTTGCGGGCTCTGCAGGGCGAGACGCCGCTGATCCACCCGGCGGTGGACGGGCAGGCGGTCGCGGAGGTCGTCGCCAACTGGACGGGCGTGCCCGCAGGGCGGATGCGCAGCGACGCGATCCACGGCGTGCTCGGCCTGCGCGCGGCACTGGAGAAGCGCGTCATCGGACAGTCTCACGCGATCGACGCGGTCGCGCGCGCGGTGCAGACGGCGGCGGCGAAACTCGCCGACCCCCGCAAACCGCTCGCGGTCTTTCTGATGGCGGGCACGTCGGGCGTCGGCAAGACCGAGACGGCGCTGGCGCTGGCCGAGGCGCTCTACGGCGGCGAGCAGAACCTCACCACGATCAACATGAGCGAGTTCAAGGAGGAGCATAAGGTCAGCCTGCTGATGGGCAGCCCGCCCGGCTATGTCGGCTACGGCGAAGGCGGCTTGCTGACCGAGGCGGTGCGGCGGCGGCCCTATTCCGTCATCCTGCTCGACGAGATGGAGAAGGCGCATCCCGGCGTGCAGGATGTCTTCTACCAGGTCTTCGACAAGGGAACGATGACCGACGGCGAAGGCCGTGACATCGACTTCCGCAACACGGTCATCATCATGACATCGAACGCCGGAACCGACGTGATCGGCAAGCTGTTTGCCGATCCCGAAACGGCACCGGATGCGCCGGAACTTGCCGAGGCGCTGCGCCCGGCCCTGCTGCGCCACTTCAAGCCGGCCTTCCTCGGCCGCGTGACGCTGGTGCCCTATCTGCCGCTGCCGGCCGAGATCATCCGCCGTATCGTGCGCATGCAGCTCGACCGCGTGGCGCGCCGCGTCGCCGACACCTATCAGGCGCGCTTCGCCTTCGACGACGATGTGGTCGATGCGATCGCGGAGCGCTGCACGGAAACCGGCTCCGGCGCGCGCAATTGCGAAAGCATCCTCGCACGCACCCTGCTGCCGGAACTTTCGGCGCGCATCCTCGCGCGGCTCGGCGACGGACTGCCGATTGCCGAGGTGACGGTGGTCACAGATGCCGAAGGGCAGTTCCACTACACCGTTGCTTAGTGGTCCGAGGCAATAGCGCCGGACGCAGACCACAGACACGAACGAAGAGGACGAAAGCCATGGCTATCTACATGAAGCTCAGCACCATCGACGGGCCGGTGACGCAGAAGGGGTTCGAGAAGCAGATCGAGCTCAACGCGGTGCAGTTAGGCGCGTCGCGCGAAATCCCCCAGCAGACCAAGAATCTGCAGAACCGCGCCATCGCCGAGGTCAACATCGCTGCGCTGTCCATCCAGAAGGAATGGGACGGCGTGTCCTCCGCAAAGCTCTTCGAGAGCATCTGCAAGGGCGACACGAACCTGTCGGCGACCCTGTCCTTCACGAGCCAGACCGACGCCGGCTCCCTCACCTATCTTACGGTGCAGCTGACGAGCGTCGGCCTGTCCTCCTACTCTTTCTCCGGTGTGGGCGGCGGAGGCCTGCCAATGGAGTCGATTGGTCTCAGCTTCACGAAGATCGAGGTTACGCCTTACACGGTCGGCTCGGACAAGAAGCCGGTCAAGGGCGGCGTCGTGCAGTTCGACCTCGCGACGGGCGTCAGCAGCTGAGGCCGCGGCAGCGTAATCTCCACGCGCCAAAGACCCCGATCCGGCGACGGATCGGGGTCTTTCTGTTCGGGCCGGCCGGCGGACGGGTCAATCCTCGGACACGACGATGATGGCGGTGACGTTGTCGGCCGCGCCGCGAGCGCAAGCGGCGGCGACGAGGCTTTCCGCATCGGCGGCCAGGAAAGCCGCCAGCTCATCATCGCCGAACACCTTGGTGATGCCGTCGCTGCACAGCAGGAAGCGGTCGCCGGGCATGACGATGCCGGTGATCTTCTCGAGTCCCGGCTCATCCGCCGGCGACCCCAGCGCGCGGGTGATGACGTTGCGCTCCACCGAGCCGTCATCGCGAAGGCCGCGTTCCTGTCTGTCGGCGATCAGGGAGTGGTCGCGCGTGATTTGCGCGAAGTGACCGTTCTGCCAGCGATAGAGGCGGCTGTCCCCCGCCCAGACGCAGGCGAAATGACCCTGGCGAGCGACCAGCGCCACGATCGTGCTGGCCATGATGGCCGCTTCGCCGAGGTCTGCGGCGGCGCGGCCAAGCGCCCGGTGCACGCCGCCGAGGCGCAGCCGTAGCTGGTGGAGCAGCTCGGCGCCGGTCAATCCGGGCGGGATCGTCGCCAGCGCCTCCACCGCCGCGCGCGCGGCGACCGCGCCCGCCTCGTGGCCGCCCGCGCCATCGGCGACAGCCCAGAGGCCGAGGTCCGGCCGGTTGAGCCATGCGTCCTCATTCACCGCGCGCCGCATGCCGGGATGGCTCGCGGCCGAGGAGCGGAAGCCGCTGCCGGCGGCTTTGTGCGTCTCAGGGGTCATGGCTCCTCGGTTCCGGGTAGCAGCATGGCCGCGAATGCCTCCGGGTCCGGGAAGGCGGGCAGCGCCAGCCGGCGGCCATTCGTCGTCCACCACAGGGCTACCGGCGACGGCAGCAGCGGCGGCGGCGCATCCGCATCCGCGACCGGCGTCAGCAGCTCCTGCAATGCGTCGGGTGAGAGCGCATGCGAGATCGCCTCGCGTCCCGCGCGCTCCGCCCCAGTCAGGAAGCGCGCGTCTTCCGGGTCGGACGCAGGTCCGAGGCGGGCGATGACCAAGGGAAAGGCGCGTCCCACGCGGTCCTCGCTCGGCAGCAGCACGCCCACGGCCTGGGCCGGCCCGCAGGCGCCCGGCGGCAGGACGAAGCGCCAGGTGGAAGCTGCGGACCAGACCGCCTCCCAACGCTCGCCGAGGTCCGAGCGGGCGGCGGTCAGCGCCCGGCTCAGCCAGTCGTCCAGCGGATCGGTGAAGGAACGCGGCAAGCCGACGCGCAGGAAATCCCCGCGCGCCGGCATCTTGCCGAAGAAGCCAGTGACCGGGTCCTGGGGCATCGGTGCCTCACCGGATCGCGGGGCAGCGGAATGCGCGCATCGGGTTCTCGGCGAGCGGGTTATGCACCGAGGCGGCACGCACCGCGAAGACAACGCGATGGCCGTCCCCGTCGAAGCTCAGCAGGAAGCGGTCCTGCGAGAGCCGGAGCAGCCGCCCTTGCCCGATCAACCGGAACAGCGCCCACGGGCCGCTGGCCTCGGCGAGCGTCACGGCAGGTCCCGACGCGGGCGTCACGACGAGGCGGGCGATGCTGCCGCCGTCGCTGGGCCAGGTCACGGTCGCCGGCGTCTCCACGCCACGCGTCGCGGTGATCGTGGTGGCGCCCAGCATCAGCTGCACCTGCTTGGCGCCGGCATCAACCGTCGTCGGCGTGAAGGTCAACTGCACGGCGGGCGTCGTGCTGCCGGCCGGAAAGTAGATGTCGCGGATCTGCGCCGCGTGCTGGAAAGGCGACAGATCGGCGTTGGTGATGGGCGCCGGACCGGCGGGTGACGCCTCCACCCGCCAGACGCGCGGCGCGGTGTCGGCGTAGGGCCGAAGCTGGGCGTTGAAGAAGCTGTCGAAGGCGCCGCCGGGCGCGAACAACCGGCTGAAATCGTCGAGCGGCACATCGGCATCCGATCCGGGCGCGAAGGGGTAGCGCCCGGCGACGGCCTGCGCGCAGAGCTGTGCCGGTCCGCCCGCGCCGTCCAGCGCGGCGGCCGCGTGCGCCCGCGCGCCCCCGGCCTGGAAAGCAGCGCCGCTCGTGGTCAGCGACAGCAGCCAGCGCTGCACCGGCTGCGGGGCTTGGCTCGCGACCGCCTGCAGCGTCAGCATGGGGTCGACGGCGGGCGCGGCGGCGGGCGTCGCCGGATTGGCGCTGGCGAGTTGCGCGAGGCTCTGCTGCAGCCCGTTGATGGCGTTCAGTGCGAGGTCGAGCGGCGCGCCGGGACCATGGCCGACATAGTCCCTGAGCGTCTGGTAATGCGCGTCGAGAGCAGCGCCCAGCGGCGCCATCTCGGCCTGCGGCTGCCCGAGCACGGCGGCGACCGCCGTCACCGCGCCGTTGCCGGAGGGCGCCGCAGGAGGCTTCATCTGGGTCAGGCTGAGTTGCCGCGTCATCGACGCGAGCAGCATGCGCATCGGCGACTGCGGGGAGCCGAGCACGAACAGCGCCTCGGCCTCCTGAGCCAGCGAATGCTCGGGCGTCAGCGCGAGGTCGCCGATCATCGCATCCCACTGCTTCTCGTAATCCGCGAGGTAGAGGCCGACCACCTGCCGCTGCAGCGCGTCGAGCGCGGCGCCCGTCGGCGGAACCGCTGCCGCCTGCCCGAGCACCCAGCTTTCGCGGGCGACCTGCTGCGTCGCGACCGGCAGCGCCGGCAGCAGCGCGGTGCGGAAGCCGGCGACCGTGTAGAAGCCGGGCACGCCCTCGGTCAGCGGTTTGCCGGAGATGCGGGTGAACAGCTGCGCGCCCGCGGCCCCGAGTGCCGCGGCCGGCGTCCAGGCCGGGACGTAGGTCGCGGCGGCGGAAGTTTCGATGCGGGAATAGACCCGCTCGGCGAGCGAGACCCGGCTGAATGTCGCGCGCGCCGCCTCGATCAGCGCCCCGTCCAGCGTCACCTGCGGCAGCGGCTCGGCCAGCATCGCGTCGAGATCGCGGGCGAGGTCGTCGCGCAGCGTCGCGTTGGCCGGGCCGGGATAGGCGCGTTCCCAGTCGAGGCGCATCCAGGCGCGCACGAGATCGGAGTCGAGCGGGCCCTGGTTGCCGAGCATCAGATAGACGCGCGTCGCCTGATAGAGGAAGTCGGGCTTGTCGAGATTGGCGCGCATCTGGTTTTCCAGCCGCCAGATCAGGCGCGGCAGCAGGATGCGGTCGAGCGCGTCGCGATAGACGCCGCGCGCGCCGCTCGCGAGCTTGCCCGACTGCGACAAGCCCACCTCCGACAAGCCCACCTGCGACAGGCCCATGCCGCCGCCGCGCGCCTGATCCTGCAGCGCCCGCGCCTGATCCAGCAGCGGCGCCACGCCCGCGAGGTCGCCGCTGGTCACGGGGTCGAGCGTCTGTTTGGTGACGGCGGCGCGATAGGCCGTGACGGCACCGGCCATGCGGCCGATCCCGCTGCTGTTGGCGCGGTCGGAGTGCCAGAGCAGGCCGAGGGCCGCGAGCACGCCGACCGTCACCGCGCCGTATCCGAGGCCCTGGACCGCCCGCCGCCGCCGCACCGTTCCCGGCGGCTCGGACACCAGCATCGCCTCGCCCATGATGACCTGGCGCAGCAGGCGGCCCAGGAAGTAGCTGCGGCCCTGCTCCGGCCGCAGGCTGGGCGCGCGGCGCTGGTCGAGACCGAAGGACTGCGCGAGCACCCCGGTCAGCCGGTCGATCGGCGTGCCCTCCTGCGTGCCGGAGGAGAGGTAGACGCCACGCAGCATCGGCGCGGGGTCGAGCTGCGAGCCCGCGAAAGCGGCGTCCAGGAACGCCTGCAGCGGCGCGCCCAGGCTCGCGATCTGCGCCGGGAAGCCCGCGATCAGGTGGCGGCGGTCGGGGCTGCGCTCGGCCTGCATGCGGTCGAGCAGCCGGGCGTCCAGCCGCTCGACCAGGCCCTGGAAGGCGGCGCCGAATTGCCCCACGGGACCGGCCGGCGCGTGGGTCAGCGGGAAGGTCGTGCCCCAGACCTGGGCACGCTTCTCGCGGTTCAGGTCGTCGAAGAACTCGGTAAAGCCGGCGATCAGGTCGGCCTTGGTGAACAGCGCATAGACCGGCAGGCGGACGCCGAGCCGCTCGCGCAGCTCCTTCAGGCGGCGGCGGATGGCGGCCGCGTGGGCCATCCGCTCCTCGGCCGAGGCATGGGCGATGTCGGTCAGCGCGATCGCCACGATGACGCCGTTGAGCGGCTGGCGCGGACGGGTGCGCTTCAGCAGGTCGAGGAACGCCTGCCACCCGGCGCGGTCGACGACGGCGTCCGAATCCTGGGTGGTGTAGCGCCCGGCGGTGTCGATGAGCACGGCGTCGTCGGTGAACCACCAGTCGCAAAGCCGCGTGCCGCCGACGCCGCCGACCGGACCGTCGCCCATCTCGGCCGCGAGCGGGAAGCGCAGGCCGGAGTTCAGCAGGGCCGTCGTCTTGCCGGCGCCGGGCGGGCCGATGATGACATACCAAGGCTGCTCGTAGAGGTAGCCGCGGGTGCCGCGCGCCTGTCGCAGCAATGCGAGCGAGCGGACGAGCTTGTCGCGCAGGGCCGCTGTCTCCTCGCTGACGGCCACGTCACTGGGGTCGGGCTCGGCGATGCCGGTGGTCAGCGCCGCCTCGCGCTGGCGGCGGCGGTAGCTCAGCGCCGCGTTGACGCCGGCCCAGACCAGCAGGAGCCCGGCGATGAGGGCGGCGCGCGGCAGGATGCCTTCGAGTGCGCCGAGGAAGGGGCCGAAGACCCAGACCAGCGCCGCGAGGATCACGACGCCGACCAGCGAGAGGCTCCAGCGCGAGATGATGGCTTGACGCATGACACGGTTCCTCAGGCTGCGGTGTGCAGGACGATCTCGATGCGGCGGTTGGCCGCGCGTCCCTGCTCGGTTGTGTTGGGTGCGATCGGATCGGCGTCGGCGCGGCCTTCGGCCGTCAGCCGCCCGGCATCGATGATCTGCGCCAGAACAGCGCTTGCCGACTGCGCACGCGCCGTTGATAGCGCATAGTTCGAGGGAAAGCGCACGGTACGGATCGGTTGGTTGTCGGTGTAGCCGTCAACCTCGACCTGCCCGTGCTCGGCCTTGAGCGCGGCGCCGATGCGCGCGAGCGTCGTGCGGCCCTTGGGCAGCAGCCCGGCGCTGCCGGAGGCGAAGCTGTCGCCGGTGAGGCGGATGATGGGCGTCTCCTCGGTGCCGAGGACCTGCACGAGCCCCGCCGCGATTTCGGGCGCCAGGAAGCCGCGCAGCCGCTCGAGCGGTCCCGGAGTGGCCGGTGCAGGCGCGGGCGGTGGCGCGATGACCGGACCCGACCGCGCGATGACCGGCATCGTCTGGGGCGGCAGCGCGATCATCTGCTCGGCCACTTTATCCGAGGCGGTGTTGAGCGAGATCGACATCCAGGCGAAGACGCCGGCGACCACGGCAAGGCCCGACGCGCCCGCAACCCAGATCGGCAGGCGGGGGCGTGCGGGGCGGTAGGGCGCGGAGACCCCGCTCCAATGCGGTGAAAGATCGGCCTCGGCGCGGGGACGCACGCTCGCGATGGCGGCGTAGACCTCCTCGCGCAGGCTGTCGATTTCGGCGGGGCCGCGCGGCGACAGGCGGTAGCGGCCCATGAAGCCCAGCGACAGGCAGAGATACATCAACTCGATGACGGCCAGGAACTTCGCCGGGTTCTGCCGCATCGCCGACAGCAGCTCGAAAAAGCGTTCGCCGCTCTGCACCTCATGGTGAAAGGTCGAGACCAGCGAACGGGAATACCATTCGCCCGCGCTGCCCCAGGGTGTGTTGAGCACGACATCGTCGAGGCTCGCGCAGAGCGCGTAATGGGCGGGGCGGAGCATGTCTGGCGCGACCCCGGCCGCCTCGGCCCGCTGCTCGAAGGCGCGGATTTCGCGCACCGTGCGGTCGTGCAGGTCGCCTGCCTGTGGCGGCGTCAGCGTGTTGCGCAGCCGTGCCAGCAGTTGCAGCAGCGGGGCGGCGGCGTCGAGCAGCGGCGCTCCGAAAGCGGCCGCGGTGGGGGCGTCCTCTCTCGCTGGGGGCCGCTCCCGGCGGCCAGCGAGGCGCGGGCGGGCGGGCGGGCGGGCGTTCAGGACCGGCGCCGCGACGACGGTCGCGTCCGACGGCGTGGCGATGGTGGGCGCGGCTGCGGCGGTGGGCGCTTTGCGACCCGCGGCCGGACGGATGATCGTGCGGTCGTCGTCTTCGGGTTCGGCGAAAGGGTTGTCGATCATCGGGGCTGAACTCCGTCAGCGCCCGATGCGGAGGCTATCCTCGGATAGCCCAGAGCTCCAGGCGCAGGTTGGGAAAATCTCCCGAGACGTGGATCGCGAAGCCGCCCGAGGCCTGCATCTGCTGCCAATGCGGACTGTTGCGATCCAGCTCGAAGTAGGAGGCGCCGGCATGAAACGGAATCTGCCGCGGTGCCACCGGCAGCGGCCGGATGGCGATGCCGGGCAAGGCGACGTTCACCAACTCGCGGATATGCTCGACCGCGCCTATCTTGGCTTGGGCCGGGAACAGCCGCCGCAGCGTCTCGGTCGGTATGTCGGCCTGCACCGACAGCACGAAGTTGGAGCCGCGCAGAATGCTGCGGTCGACGATCGGCCCCACCCGCACGCCCTGCCGCCGTTCCTGCAGCGGAATGGCGATCGCGGTCTGCTCCATCACCGCCGACAGCGACCGTCGCAGATCGGCGACCACAGGTGCAAAGGTCTTCTGCAGATCCTCGTGCCGGTAGGCCGGATAGCTGCCGGGCCGCCGCGTCGCCTCGGTGAAGGTCGCGAACTCGCCGACCATCTGCACCAGCACGGCATAGAGATCGACGGGATGCACCCGAGGCGCATCGGCCCAGTGCGCCATCAGCTTGTGCCAGCGATTGACCGATTGCAGCAGCAGGAAGTCGGCCACATCCGAGACGCCGCTCGCCGCAGGAGCGGTGAGCCGGGCAGCGAGCGCTTCTCCACGCTGGTTCAGCATGCCGGTCAGTTCGGCAAGAAGTCCAGCAAGGGGCGGGGATGCGGATGATGTGATGCATGGCGTGATGAAGCGATCATCGAGCGTCACGCGCCGATCGGCTGTGACCTCCGTCACGCGGGCGAGGCCGATGCAAAGATAGCCGCTGCGATCTTCGTGCTCGAGCATGTAGCGCAGCCGCAACCGGCCGATGAGCAGGTCCGCGGGCTGCGGCGAACCCGAGTGGGTGTCATAGGCCTCGAAGTCGCGCACGGCGTAGCGGCCCTGGCCCTCCGCGCTCGCGGTCATTTCGGCGGCGCCCGCCTGGCGCACCGGGATCGCGAGATAGATCGCCATGCCCCGCGCGCTTTCCGCGAGGTCGAGCGGCGGCGGATGGTCGGCTTCCCCCGGCAGGGCGAAGGGCGTGCCGTCCTCGAAGATGCCGCGCGCCTGGGCGAGGGCGAAACGCCCCGTGGCCAGCAGGTCGCGGTCGATGGTCATGTCGCTGACACCCCAGCCATAGGGCCGCAGGGCGAGGAGTGCCGTGCGGACGAGATGGTCGGCATGCCGGTCCTGCTGCTGAAAATGCTGCGCCCGGAGGAACATTCCCTCCTGCCAGACGACGCGGTTGGTCCAGGTCATACGCCTCCGCCTTCCATTCCGTGTCGCATCAGCCGGTCTTTTCGGAACGGGACGCGTCGCGCACCGTCTGCTCATAGGCGCGCGCGAAGGCACGGCCAAACACGCTGTCGAAATCATCGGCGAGCGCCTGGGTGATGCGGCCATGCAGCGCCTCGTAGGCGTCCCAGGCGCGGGCCTTCCGCTGGGCCGGCAACAGGGCGCCGCCGCCGCCTTCGTCGCGCAGCTTCGCCGGCGCCATCTCGCGCATCAGGCTGTGCACCGCGCTCTGCATCGCGGCCATGGTCGCGATCTCGTGCAGGCGGAGGTCGCGGAGCGCGTCCGCGATCGCGGCGGCGGGCGCCATACCGGACTGCTTGCCGCCCGCGAGCAGGGACGCCAGCGCGTCCTCGTCGCTCGCGGCGAATTTCAGCGGGTTGTTGCCGCGGGCGCGGATCATGGTCTGCTCGATGCGGAACTCGCTTTTGACGGCGGCGCGCGCGATCATCGTCTCCCGCAATCCGCTGACGAGGGCGCGAAAAGCCGCTCCGAGCCCCTCCATCATCGCGACCGGATCGCCAGCCGATGTGTCGCCCACTCCCGCGCCGCGCAGGAAGGCGGCCATCAGGTCATCACGCTGGCCGCTGCCCTGTGGGGGCTGGGTCACCATCGGTTCAGGGGCGAAGCTCGGCTTCGGCGCCGGTTGCGGCGCGGGCTCCGCAGGTGGCACGCCGGGTATATCGAGATCCCAGTCGTCGCCCAGCAGCGCGATGGGGCGCGGCGGGATGAAGGCGTCCTCCACCGCCGGACGGTGATCGGGCTGGACCGGCTCGTGGAACTCGACGGGCGGCAGTCCGATGAGCAGCGAATCGTCGAGCCGGAAGGGGCTCGGCGCGGGCAGGGGCGGCTTCGCCTCCACGGCGGGCCGTTCCTCCGCGATCCGCACCTCCATCTCGTAGCCGCCGAGGCGCAGCCGGTCGCCGTCGCGGAGATCACGCACCTGCCCGGGGCCGATCGGCGAAGGCTCGCCGTTCAGGAAAGTGCCGTTGGTGCTGAAGTCGGTGACCTGCCAGAACTCGCCCTGCCATGAAAGCTGGCAGTGGCGCTTGGAAAGGTGCCGCTCGGGATCGGGCAGCACCCAGTCATTGTCCGGCCCGCGGCCGATGCCGAAGGTCCCGTGGGTGACGCGCTGCGTCAGGGGACCGGCGCCCGCGAGCGCGCCGCCCGCCGGCTGACGGAGCAAGGCGAGGGTCAGCGTCATGGCGGTCATCCGATCAGAACCGTCGGGCAGCCGGCCACGATCGCGCCGCCATGCGCGGTGATGTCGCCGAGCCGCGCGGCGGGCAGGCTCGTGGTCAGGACCGTGAAGGAGCCGAGCGCGATCATGTCCGGCGGTCCGACGCAGACGAGCGGATCGGTGACCCGCGCGGCCGGCAGCATGCCGATCAACACCGTCGGGGCTCCCATGATGATGGGGCCGCCGACATGCGGCACCGGGCCGTCGCACATCGGGCAGGTGTGCATGTCGGTAATCCTCGCGGCAGGCTGGCCCATCAGGCGCTCTCCGTCTCGATCATGCCGGCGCCGCCGGCCGCGATGTGCCGCGCGCTGTCGATGAAGCGTCGGAGCCGCGCCGGCTGCCTCTCGGGCGCGCCGCGCACCGACGCCAGGATGACCGCGCCGGAGACGGCGACGCCGGTCAGGTGCGGCGCGGGCGGCACCTTGGGCTGGCCCAGCGGCGACATCGAATCGCCGCTCCAGAAGGCCGCGACCGCGACCCAGGCTTCCGGGGACTGGAAGCCGCCAAGCTCGGCCTGCGCCATCGCGGCGCGGCGCGTGTCGTCCGCGACGCGGCGCACCCAGCTTTCGGCGAGGGCGCGCGCCTGACCGTCCGCCTCTGGCAGAGCGTCCGGGGCGGTCGCCTCGGCACAACGTGCCGCCCACCATACGGCCTCGCGGCGCGGCAGCGCGTGGGCGCAGAGCCGGGCGGCCTCGATCAGGAAGCCCTCAGCCGCGAGGCGGTCGAGGCCTGCCGCCGGGGTCGCGGCGTCGCCCAGCGCCGCGGCGGCTTCGGCGGACAGCTCCAGATGCGGGATGATCGCCGCCAATGCGGCCCCGTCGAGTTTGCTGACGGCTTTGGTTTCGCTCATGGCACGCTCAGTTCAGCATCATGATGCCGGCGGTCGCCTTCATCATTCCGGCTGCGTTGATCTGGGTGATCGGCGCCTTGACGGTGGTCATGGCGGTGCCCTCGAATTGCAGATTCAATCCTTTGATGGTCACGCCCGTCTGGTCCAGCGTTATCGTCGATTGTCCGACCTTGAGCGTGATCGACTGCATCGCCTCGACCGTGACCGCGCCCATCGCCGTCTTGATCGAAATGTCGCCTTCGGTCGACTGGATCGTGTGGTTGCCCATCGGCACGTCGACGACGCGGTTGCCCTGCGACACGGTCAGCTTGTCGTCGCCGCGGCTGATCTCGACCGTGCGGTTGCCCTGCTTCACGGTATGGGTGTCGTTCCCTTCGGTCACCACCACGCTGCGGTCGTGGTCGACGGTGGTGCTGGCATCGTGCTCGACCTCGACCGTGAGGTTGCGCTCGGCATGGAGAAAGACCTCCTCGGCGCCCTTCTTGTCCTCGAACCAAAGCTCGGAGGCGTTGTCGAAGCCGCCGCCCGGGGTCGAGCGGGTGTGCAGCCCGCTCCGCGTCTTCTGGTCGGGCAGCGCCAAAGGCGGGTTCTGGTCGTTGTGGTGCATCTGGCCGACCACCACGGGGCGGTCGGGATCGCCGTCCATGAAGGCGACGGCGACCTCGGTGCCGATGCGCGGGATGAAGCTCCAGCCCATGCGCGGACCGCTCCACGGCTGCATGACGCGCACCCAAACGCCGCTGCTCGGGTTGGCGTCCTGGCGATGATCCCAGCGGAAGCGCAGCTTGATGCGGCCGAGGGCGTCGGTGTGGATCTCCTCGTCGGCCGGTCCGATGACCTCGGCCGAGCAGATGCCGGCCATGAGGGGCCGCGGCGTGCGTCGCACCGGGCGCCAGGGGCGCCCCGTGGGGAAGGCCGAGAAGCTATTCCGGTAGCCCACAGCCTCGTCGGAGGAGCGCCAGCTTTCGCTGACCGCGTGGTGGGTGACCCGGTAGAGGATGAAGTCCGCGGGCGGCGCGCCGATCGAGGCGCTCACCTGGATGCGCGCGCCGGGCTGGAAGTCCGGGTTGAAGCCGCCGCCATGGGAAAGCGTCGCCTCCACCTCGGCCGCCTCGATGGAACTGCGGCTGAACCCCTCGGCGGTATTGCGGTTGAGGGTCCTGGCCGGCCAATGGAAGCGGTCCCGGTTGGGCGCGTCGGGCACGTTCAACGCCGTGTTGGTGACGCCGGTGACGAGGGCCGAGGGCCGCTCCGGATCCCAGTCGGCGAGGGAGACGCGGCCAAGGGCTGTCGCCTGCCCGGATTCCCACGCGGATAGATCGTCGGTGCCCATGCCGGGGCGGAGGGTGACAGCTCCGTCCTTGAGCCGGGCGCAGGCCGCGTTCGAATCGGCAATGACCATCGTGTGGGCATCCGCCTCGTGCTGAAACAGGTAGAACCAGCCGTCCTCTTCCATCAGCCGGGTGACGAAGGCCAAATCCGTTTCATTATACTGTACGGTCAGCGGGCGCGGCTGGGTCGACTGCACGCGGAACGACACGCGCAGGCGGTGCTCGCCGAAGATGGTCTGCAGGATGTCCCGGGTCGCCTTGTTCTCGAAGATGCGGCAATCCTCCGTCTGCGACAGAAACCATAGCGCCGGGACGATTTCGAGCCGGTAGCCGTAGGCATGCCGGGCCTGCCCGCCGGTCGCCGTGACTTTGCGCACGAGCCCGTGCAGGTGGCGCGGCGCTTCGAACCGCGGACGCAGTGCGATGCAGACCGGCTGATGCAGCAGCGACGCCGGATCGATGCTGGCGCGCATCGACACCGCCTCGACGACGGCGAGGTAGGGTTCGCCGAGCGCTTCCTCGCAGGTGAAGGTCGTCGGGATCAGCACGTCGGGGCCGAGCGGACTGGTCATGGAGAGCAGGGCGTGGTCGCGGGTGATGGTGCTCGACATGGGACATCCTTTTGCTGGGCGGCACCCTAACGTCGATGCTGCCCCGCCGAAGCGACCCAGGTCACAGCATGGGGTCCCGCCCCTTCAGGAGAGCTTCGGCTCCACCTCCGCGCGCAGCCGGCGGCGCAGGGTCGCGGCCTCGTCCGGCTTCGTCACATGGGACGCCAGCATGTCGATGAAGTCGCGCGGCGATCGCGCCTCCTTCGCCGCCTTCTGCACCAGCACGCGCGCGATGGGGCCGACATGGAAGGCGAGGGCCGTCTGCGCCGCCTTCTGCGCCTCTGCTGGGATGGTCACCGGCGCCGAGACCGTCATGGGCGGCACGGTCGTCACCGACGGCGGCATGGTGGTCAGAGACGGGGACCTTGCCATGGTGAGGCTCGGCTCCACCCGCGCGCCGCCGAGGGAGCGCAGAAAGGCGCTGCGGTCGGAAGCGCTCCGCACGCCCTGCGCCAGACGCGCGTAAAGCTCCTCGAGATCGGCGGATTCCGCGGCGGCCTTGACCACCATCATGCGGGCGACCGGTCCCATGGATTGCGCCAGCACACGCTCCACGCGCTGCAGCAGCGCCGGATCCCATTTGCGCGCGGCGGTCGGCGGCCCCGGCGACGGAGCGGCCTGGGCGGGCATGGGCGACATCCCGCCCGCGAGCACGACCGTCGCCTGCGGATCGGCGCGGACCGCGTCCTGCAGAGCCGCGATGAAGGCGTCGGCCGAGGCAAACCGCTCGGCGGGATCCTTCGCCAGAGCTTTCTGCAGCACCGCGGCGTAGGGACTGCCCGCGACGGGCGCGAGATCGGCGGCTTCCGGGCCGCTCAGGCGGCGGATGGTGTCGGCCATGCTGCGCCCGGCGAAGGGCGGCCGCCCGGCGAGGCTCTCGTAGAGGATGGCCGCGACCGCGAAGAGATCGGCACGGTGATCCACATCGTCGTTGGCGACCTGCTCCGGCGCCATGTAGCTCGGGGTGCCGAGCATGTTGCCGGCGGCGGTCATCTGCGTCTCGTTCAGGCGCGCGATGCCGAAATCGGCGATTTTCGCCTGTCCGCCTTGGGTGATGATGATATTGGCGGGCTTGATGTCGCGGTGCGTGATGCCCTGACCATGCGCGTAGCCGAGGCCCGCCAGCACCTGCAGCAGGATGCCCGGCACGGTGCCGGCGCCGCCCGGGCTGCGCAGCACCTCCTGCAGGCTGCGGCCCTCGACCAGTTCCATGACGATGCAAGGGTGGCCGTCGCCCTCGAGAAAGTCGTGCACGCCGACGATGGCGGGGTGGGCGCAGCGGCCCGCGGCCTGAACCTCGAGCCGGAACCGCTCGACGAAGGCGGCCCTGGTCTCGTCATCCAGCGCCTCCGTGCGGACGACCTTGATCGCGACCATGCGGCCGATCAGCGGGTCCTGCGCGCGATAGACCGTGCCCATGGCCCCAGTGCCGAGCACCCCTACTGGGCGGTACCGGCCGATGCTCTCGGGGACGGCGCTCATGCTGCGCGCAGGCCCTGGACGCTCAAGGGGCGATCATGTTGAGAGCGCTGTCGAGGCTGCGGCGCATCCGGTTGAAGGCGGTCGAGAGCACGGAAATCTCGTCGCGGCCGGGCTTCTCGTATTCCTCCACGTCCATCTCCCCCAGGCTCACGGCGTTCGCGATCCGCGCCACTCTTACCACTGGCTTGATCACCATGTAATGGAGCAGGATATTAAGGATAACGATAATCAACAGAAACACTCCCAGAAGCAGCCCCATGAAGGTCATGAACAGTCGGTTCGCCTGCTGCAGGGGAAGGGACATGGGAACGGTGACGACTTGAGCCCCCACGATCTCGTGCAGGTGCCAGCCGAAGCCGTTGGCGCTGCCATAGGTCGCCAGCATGGCGGTCGGCGCCCGCGCGGGCGTGCTGTGGCAGGACAGGCAGTCGGGACTGGAGACGGCAATCGGCCGCGCGAGGCTGAGCACCCGTCCAGTCGGCGTGTCGCGCTCGCCGATCAGTTCCCGCGTCGCGGGGCTGTTGCGAAAGGCGTTGATGTAGTCGGCCTCCCAATCCGATGGCCGGTCGTCGAGGTTGGTCGGGTTCAGGGTCGGCTCGCGGTAGGCGAAGTCGGGGTAGGCCGCCTGGATCGCCTTGAAGGTTGTCTGCGCCGCGAAGGAGGGCACCGAGGCCGCTATGAAACGGCCGTTCAGCACATCGTTCTGCGCGCTGGCGATGGGGCCGATGTCGGTGTCCGTGAAATGACGGATGGCATTGGCGGCGCTCATCATGATGCGGGCGTTCTCGAGCACCTGAGCCCGTGCGTTATCAACGAACAGGTGCTGCAGCAGGACCGCGGCACCCGAGAAGCCGACCAGGAAGGCCGCCAGGATCGCCAGGTTGAACTTCGCTCTCAGACCCATGACGGGATCTCCTCGGGTTTTGTGGCGCCATGCGGCGCGGGAGGCTTCTTGGCGCCGTGGGGCGCCGGGTGATGGACGCCGCCAGGGGCGGGGCTCGGCGCGGCATGGGCCGCACCGCGATCCACCGGCTCCGCCTCTCCACCGGCCTCATTCTGCTCGCCTATGTCACGACGCATCTCGTCAATCATGCGCTCGGCAACGTTTCGCTGCGGGCGATGGCGGATGGGCTCATCGTGCAGCGTTGGATCTGGCAGGGCGTCATCGGCACCGCCGCGCTCTATGGCGCGCTGATCGTGCATTTCCTGCTCGGATTGCGGGCGCTCTATGAGAGGCGAGACTACGGGTGGCGGCTCAGCGAGGCGCTGCAGCTCGTGCTCGGCCTGCTCGTTCCGTTTCTCTTGATGAACCATATCTTCGTCACCCGCATCGCACTCACGCAGTTCGATATCCTCAAAGGGTATCCACAAGAACTCACCAGCTTCTGGGTCAAATCGCCGCACCTCGGGGTGCAGCAGGTGGCGGTTCTGATCGTCGCCTGGGCGCATGCCTGTCTCGGCGTCTACTTCTGGCTTCGCATCAAGCCTGTCTTCACCCGCATCGCGCCCTGGCTCACGGCGGTCGCCGTGCTGCTGCCCGTGCTGGCTCTGCTCGGCTTCTTCGAGGCGGGGCGGCAGGTTCTGGACCTCGTGCATGATCCCGCTTGGCGGGCCGCCAACCTCGCCGCCTGGCAGACCGGCACCGCCGCCCAGAACGCCATTCTGCTCACCGAGCGCAACGCGGCGATCCTGGTTGTCGGGGGCATGATCATCGCGACCCTGCTGCTGCGCATTCTGCGCGACCTGCGGGAGGCGCGCGGCGGCAGCATCCGTGTGACCTATCCGCAAGGCCGCTCCGTCCGCGTGCCGATCGGCTTCAGCGTGCTGCAGGCGAGCCTCGCCGCCCGCGTGCCGCATGCCTCGCTTTGCGGCGGCCGCGCGCGCTGCTCCACCTGCCGGATCCGGGTCATCGCCGGGAGCGGGCGCATACCCGCGCCGAGTGCCGGAGAACGAGCGGTGCTGGAACGTGTCGGCGCCGGGCCGCTGGTGCGCCTCGCCTGCCAGCTCCGGCCTGAGGGCGACATCCGCGTGGTGCCGCTGCTGCCGCCACACTATTCCTTCGAGATGATGCGCCGCCGCAGCTGGCCGCAATCCGGCGAGGAGCGTTTCGTCGTCGTTCTGGTGGCGGATATGAGAGACTCGTCGCGGCTCGCCGAGACGCGACTTCCTTTCGACACCGTATTTGTCATCGATCGTTTCGTCAATGCGGTGAGCACGGCGGTGACCGAAGCAGGGGGGCGCCCCAACCAGTTCACCGGGGACGGTCTGCTCGCCGTGTTCGGGCTCAATGCACCGCCCGCCGAAGCCTGTCGTCAGGCGGTCCTGGCGGTGGCGCTGATCGGCCGGAGCGTCGCGGCGCTCAATCAGGTTCTTGCCGCCGAAATGGGCATGCCGATCCGTTTCGGTCTTGGCGTCCATGGCAGCAACGCTGTGGTGGGAGAGGTCGGTCTTGCCGACACGCGGGTCTTCACGACGCTCGGCGATGCCGCCAACGGCGCCTCGCGTATGGAGCGCCTGTGCAAGGACTATGGTTGCGAGGCGGTGATTTCTGATGCCGTCTGCGAGGCGAGCGGCCTTGCGCTCGATGCCTTGCCGCGCCACGAGGTCGCCTTGCGCGGGCGGGCCGCCGCGCTTGTGATCCGGATCGTGGATCGCACGGAAGACATGGCCTCGCTGCTCGCTCTGCCGCCCAGCCGCCGATTGCATCGCGCCCCGTCCTGATCGCCGTCCAAGCGCTCCTTAACCGAGCGGGTCATCCAGTGCTGTGCCCGAGGTCACAGCCCCGCTGCCCGGGCGCTGTGCCTTCAAGGGATCGCAGGAGTTCCGGAGGGCGCGCTGGTCGCTCAAGTAAAAACTTCCATAACGCGGCCACAAGCCCAAGTTAAAGAACAATAAATAAGTCGACTTGACTGTTGTTTGTAGCCATCTATCAATAAAAACGCGCAACGTCGCCATTGACAGAAGCAGATCAGCGTGTCGGTATTCCGCCGCACGGAGACGTTCTGTAATCAATACATAATTAATCTTTGTGACGAACTTGAATTCTGCCCTGCAATTTGAAAAATGAGGGACTGGATATGGCTGGTATGTTTCTGACGATTTCGCGTGCCCACGTCAAAGCCGGCAGCGAGGGCGAGGCGCGCTCGTTGCTGGAGGCGCAGTTGCTCCCGGGCGACGGCAAGAAGCTTGGGGATGTCGTTCCGGGGCTGGTCGGCTTCGGCCTGATGCGCGCCAAGAAGGATCCGTCGATGTACGGCATCGCGACGGTTTGGGAGAGCGAGAGCGATTTCGACAAGCTCGCGACCAACCTGGAAGCGGCGTCCGGCGGCACGCTGGTGGCCAAGCTGAAGGAACTGACGGACGGGGAGATCAAGGGAGAAGGCTTCTACATCGAGAGCCTCTGAGAGCCGGAGCGGGGACGGCATGCGGGGATCATCCGTCGCATGCCGCCTTCCGCTCAGCCGCGCGACGAAGGGGGCAAAGCCATGAGCGACGTGAGGCCGGAACCGAACATTCCCGCGGACACGATCGAGGACAGTATTGATGCTATCGAAACGATCGAGCGGCTGGTGCCGATCCAGTTTGGAATTCTCTTTGGCTGCCTGAAGGATGAATCGAGAACCGTCTATCTCGGGCAGTGGCGCGGCACGCTGGAGGGCGATCTCGATCCGCGCGTCCTGGAGCAGGCATGGAGGGCGGTGGTCGCACGCCACGCTATTCTGCGCACGGCCTTCGACTGGCAGATGAAGGCTGAGCCTGTGCAGGTCGTCCTGCGCGCGGTCGAGACCGGGATCGCGGTCGTCGACCTCTCATCGGTCGAGGCTGGCGCCCTGCGGGAGGCGCGGATCGCCGAATTCCTCGCCGCGGACCGGGCGCGGGGTTTCGATCTCGCGCAACCACCGTTGATGCGCCTCGCGCTTCTGCGGCTCTCGGCGCACCGCCATGTGCTGGTGTGGACGCGCCATCATCTTACTTGCGACGGCTGGTCCCTGGCCGAGCTCTTCGGCGAACTGTTCACGCTCTACGGAGCCTTGCGGCGATCCTGCGGGCCGTCGCTGCCGCGGCCGGTACCGTTCAGCGCGTATGTGCGGTGGTGGCACGAGGCGGACCATGCGGCCGCGTTACGATTTTGGCGCGCACGGCTGGCCGACCTTCCGGACCCTACGACGCGCGACGCGGGGGCGCCCGCGCTCTTCGCGACGGTGACGCGGGTCCTCACGGCCGATCGGCTGAGCGCGCTCCGGGCTTTCTGCCGGTCGCAGCGCATCACGCTCAACACGCTGGTTCAAGGAGCCTGGGCCCTCGTGCTGGCAAGGCAGGGCGCCGGGGACCGCGTGGTATTCGGCGCGACCGAGGCGATCCGCCCCGACGACGACGATCTGGCCGGACTTTGCATCGGCCCGCAGATCGCGACGCTGCCCGTGGTCATCGAGACGGAGAGCCCTTGGTCCACGACGCCCTGGCTGCAGGCGGTTCAGGCAGCGGCCGCCGCGGGACGACGGCATGGGCGCATTTCGCTTTCAGATATCGCCGCGGGCGCCGGGACGGCGAGTGGGCAGCCGGCGAGCGGGCGGTCCGTCGGCGGGCGTGCGCTGTTCGACAGCGTGCTCGTCTTCCAGAACTATCCGCTGGAGGGTGCCAGCCTGCCGCCCGACATCGGCCTCGCGCTCAGTGATATCGCCGATGTCAGCATCCCCGACCTGCCGCTGACCCTCATCGTCGAACCGGGGGTGGAGCTGCTCTGCCGCCTGATCCATGACAGCGCGATCCTGGCGGGAGCGGCGGCGGGGCGGCTGCTCGCCAGCCTGGAAACGGCACTTCTCGCCTTGGCTGCGACACCCGACGCCCCGATACGGTCTATCGACGTGGCGCCCTGGCTGCAGCCGTCTCCGCTGCCCGCGCCCAAGCCTCCGGTGGCGGGATGCGAGACCGTGCTGCATCGCATCGCGGCGGCACCCGAGGCCGCGATTGCGCTCGTCCAGGGCGACCGCACGGTGACATACGGCGCACTCCGGCGGCAGGCGCAGGGCGTGGCGGAGGCGCTGCGCCAGAGGGTCGGCGCGGGTGCGCGGGTTGGGCTGCTGTGCCGGAACTCGATCGAGAGCATCGTCGGTCTGCTCGGCATCCTCTGGTCCGGCGGCGCCTATGTGCCACTCGACCCCGACATGCCGGCGGCACGCCTGCGCGGCATGGTCGCCGATGCGGGGCTTGCCGCGCTGCTGGTCGATCCGGCGGCGGAGGTTCCGGATGGCGTCCTGCCCGGAGGCATGCTCGTCCTGTCGCTCGCGGAGAGGGTGGCCGATGCCGGAAACCTGCCGTTTCCGCTGCCCGATGCCCTCGCCTACGTCATCTTTACCTCGGGTTCGACCGGGCGGCCCAAAGGCGTGGCCGTCGGACACCGCAGCCTTCTCGGCATCGTCGACGCCCGGCCGGCGATTTTCCCGGAGCCCGTCGGCGGCGCGCTCCTTACCTTTCCGCTCGTCTTCGATGGTTCGGTGCTGCTCCTGTTCGCGACCCTCGCGCGCGGCGGGCGGCTCGTGCTGCCCGATGCCGGGCCGGTGATGGACGCAGTCTCGTTGTGCCGGACGATCGCGCGGTGCGGCGTCACCCACACGGTGATGGTGCCGAGCCTCCATGCGGCGCTGCTCGACGCGGCCGTGCCGGGCCAGCTCGATGGCCTCGTCGCCTGCGCCGTGGCGGGCGAGGCCTGCAGCCCCGATCTCGTTCGGCGTCACCGGGCGGCGCTTCCGGCGGCGGCGCTCGTCAACGAATACGGGCCGACCGAGGCGACCGTCTGGGCCACGGCCCATCGCTGCCCGCCTGGCAAGCACGACGGCGAGACCGAGACCGAGACGGAAACGGGGTCCGGCACGTCCATCGGCGTCGCCATTCCGGGGGTCGCGGTCTATCTTCTCGATGCGCATCTGCGGCCGGTGCCGCCGGGCGTCCCGGGGGAGATGGTCATCGGCGGCCGGGGCGTCGCCTGGGGCTATCTCGGCAATCCGGGCCTCACGGCGGAGCGCTTCCTGCCAGATCCTTGGTCGGGCGCCGCGGGCGCGCGGATGTACCGCACGGGCGACCGCGCCGTGGCCGGGCCGGACGGGCGGCTGCGCTTCCTGGGGCGCGCCGATCAGCAGATCAAGCTGCGTGGCTACCGGATCGAGCCCGCGGAAATCGAGACCGTGCTGGGGGCCGACCCGGGCGTGGCCGAGGCTGTCGTACTGCTCCGTGACGGCGCGGGCGGGGAGCGGCGGCTCGTGGCCTATGTCATCGGCCGCGCGGCAGCGCCCCCACCGGATCCCGTGGCGCTCGGTCTGGCCCTCGGCGCACGGCTTCCGGCCTACATGGTGCCGACGGTGATGGTGCTGGCTGGCTTGCCGCGCCTGCCGAGCGGCAAGGTCGACCGCGCGGCGCTGCCCGACCCCGCCGAGGACGCCGGAGCGGCAACGGGACCGGCGCCGCTGCCGGGCGAGCAGGCGGCGCTCGCGGAGATCTGGCAGGAGGTCCTGCGGCGGCCCGTGATCGCGACGACCGCCGACTTCTTCGATCTCGGGGGCACCTCGCTGCTCGGGATGCGCCTTGTGGCACAGATCAGAACCCGGCTCGGCGCCCCGATCGAACTTTACGACCTCTTCCGCCACCCGACGATCGGCGGTCTAGCGCCCACGATCGCCCGCGCCCGCGATGCCGCACGCGCCGGCGCGGGAAGCGGCGCGGACGCCATTCCGCGCCGCAACCGCGCGCGCATGCCTGTGCCGGCTTCCACGACGGGCGGCGGCTGACATGCCCGATACGCAGTCGCCTCTCGTCCGCGCGGGCTATGAGGCACCCGCGTCATTGGGGCAGGAGCGGCTGCATCTGGCGGAGATGCTGCGGCCCGGCCGGTCCGCCTACGCGATGAGCTACGCGCTTCGGCTGGATGGGCCGCTGGTGCCGCCGCTGGTCGGGCAGGCGGTCGCGGCGATCCTGGCCCGTCATGACGGTTTGCGGGCGCATTTCATCAGCCGCGCCGAGGGCCTCTGCGTGTTCGTGCCCGAGGATCTGCCGATCGAGATCCCGCTGGAGGACGTCTCGGCTTTCCCGGAAGCCACTTGGCCGGATGCGGTGCGCGGCCTGTTGGGGCCCATGACGGCCGCGCCGTTCGACCTTGCGGCGGGCCCGCTGCTGCGGCTCTGCCTCATCCGCTGTGCGACCGATGTGCATGTGCTGGGTCTAGCCGCGCATCACACCATCGCCGACGGGCAATCGCTGCAGATTTTCCGGCACGCCTTTGCCGCCGCCTATGCCGATCTCGCGCGCGGACGGCCGCCATCACTGGCCGAACTCCCGATCCAGTTCGCGGATTTCGCCGAATGGGAGCGGTTGGAGGCTGGGGGTCCGGAGGCCGCCGCCCACGCGGCCTATTGGCACGAGCGCCTCGCTGGAGCGCCGGCGATCCTGCCTCTGCCGCTCGATCGCGAGGCCGATGACGACTGGGCTGACGATGCCCGGGCCGACGATGCCCGGGAGAGCGCGACCGTCTCGCGCGATCTGCCCGGGGCGGCAGCCGCCGCGCTGCTGGGCGTCGCCCGCGCCCGCCGCGCGACGCCTGCCATGGCGTTCCTCACCATCTTCGCCGCCTTGATGGCGCGCTGGGCGCAGGCTGAGGATCTCGTGGTCGCGATGCCGCTGTCCAAGCGCAGCCGGCCCGAGCTGACCGGCCTCATCGGCCTGCTGGTCGATCTTCTGCCCATCCGCATCGCCGTGCCTGCCACGGCCACGGCCGAGACGCTGCTCGATCAGGTGCGGGATGGAGTATCGGCCGCGATGCGGCACAGCGCGCTACCGTTCGAGCGTATCATCGAGCGCGCCAGGGCTGCGCGTCATGCCGAGAGCGGTCCCTTCCAGCAACTGCTGTTCGGCTTTGAGGACGGTGAGGATGCCCCGCTTGCGCCTTCCGCGCCGAGGATGGGCCTGGAAGACGCAACGGGGCTTGCCGTCTCGGAGTGGACCGAGCTGCCCGAGCAGGATGCGAAGGCCGATCTCTCCATCCTGGTGCAGCGGACGCGCGACGGGTGGCGCCTGTCGCTGCGCTACCCCCGGGCGTGCCTTCCCGCTGCCGCAGCGGCGCGGCTGCTCGACGCTTTCGCCATGCTCTGCAGCGGCGTGGCGGTGCGGCCGGATGCGCGGCTCGCGACGCTTGCCATGGCGCCGGTGCCCGAGATGCGCACGCTCTGGGAGCGCCTCAACCGGACGGAGCGGCCGTTTCCGTCCGCGTCGACGCTGGCCGCGCTGTTCGAGGCCGTCGCCGCTGCCCGGCCGCATGCTCCGTCCCTGACCGTCCATGACGGCATGCGCACGCGAAGTCTCGACTACGACACCTTGAATCGGGCGGCGAACCGCATCGCGCATCACCTGGAGGGGCGCGGCGTCGCCGCTGGCGACAGAGTCGGGCTGGCCCTTCCGGACGCCGTCGATTTCGTCACGGCCATGCTGGCGACCATCAAGCTCGGGGCGGCCTATGTGCCGCTCGATCCTGACCTTCCTGCCGCACGTTGCGCCGCGATGCTGGAAAGCGCTCGCGTCACGGTCGTTCTGACGGCGGGCGAGACGCTGCCGGCCGCATTGGCCGAGGGGCGGATGGTCATCGACCTGCGGCAGGCTCAGGCGGAGATCGCACAGGCGAGTCCCGGCAACCCTCACGCGCGGGGCATGCCGGCGGGTCTCGCCTGCATCATGTTCACCTCTGGCTCGACGGGCATGCCGAAGGGTGTGGCGGTGCCGCAGCGTGCCGTCACCCGCCTCGTCCGCGAAAGCGATTTCCTGGCGATCACGCCAGATGACACCGTCAGCTTCGCGGCGAACACTGCCTTCGACGCGAGCACGCTCGAAATCTGGGGCGCGCTGCTGAACGGAGCGCGGCTGCTGCAGGTGCCCCACGACACTCTGCTGTCTGCGGCGGCGCTGGCGGGCTTCATCGCGCGGGAGCGGCTGAGCGTTCTGTGGGTGACGAAGGGGCTGTTCGACCAGCTGGTCCGAAGCGATCCCGCCTGCTTCCGGGGCTTGCGTGTCCTGCTCACCGGGGGCGACGCCGCCAGCCCCGCTGCCTTCGGCGCGGTGCTCGCGGCGAATGCGGGCGGCGACCTCGCGCTGCTCAACGGCTACGGTCCGACCGAGAACACCACCTTCTCGACCGTGTGGCGGGCGGAGGCTGCGCTGCCGAAGGATCGTCCGGTGCCGGTCGGCCGACCCATTGCGAACAGCCGCGCCTACGTTTTGGATGCCGGCCTGAACCTCCTGCCGCCGGGCATGGCGGGGGAGCTTCATGTCGCCGGTTGGGGCCTCGCGGACGGCTATTGCGGCCAGCCTGACCTCACCGCCGAGCGGTTTCTCCCCGACCCCTTCGGGCCGCCGGGCAGCCGGATGTATCGCACCGGCGATCTCGCGCGGCTGCGCGATGACGGGGCGATCGCCTACCTCGGACGCGGCGACGATCAGGTGAAAATCCGCGGCTTCCGCATCGAACTCGGCGAGATCGCGGCGGCCCTCGAGCGGCATCCGGCGGTCGGGGCCAGCCACATCGCGGTGCGGGAGGATGCCGAGACCGGGCGGCATCTCGTCGCGTATGCGGTGCCGCGCCCCGGGGCGGCTCCGACGGCGGCGGAGCTTCGGCTGCATCTGGCCGGACATCTGCCCGGCTTCATGCTGCCGCGCGCCATCCGCGTGCTGCCCGCGCTGCCGCTGAACGCCCGCGGCAAGGTCGACCGCGAGGCGCTGCTTCTGACCGGGACGGACGATCCTGCGGCGCCCGTCCAGCCGCCGCAGGGGCCGACGGAGACCGCGCTCGGGGAGATTTGGGCACGGTTGCTGCAGCGCACGGTCATCGACCGGGGCGAGAACTTCTTCGCGCTCGGCGGCGATTCGATCCTCACCATCCGGCTGGCCGCTAGAGCGCGGGAGCGTGGGCTGCCGGTGACGCCGAAGCTCGTCTTCCAGCACCAGACCATCGCCGGGCTCGCGGGCGCGCTGGATGGGCTGCTCGGCGCGGGGCGACCCTGCCGGAGTCCGCAGGCGCTGCCTCTGATCGGCACGCCCTACCGGCTCTGGCGGCTTCTCGGCACGCCCCGCGGCACCGCCTGGGTTGCCGGCTGGGCGCGGCTCGCGCGGCCGCTGGATGCGATCAGCTTCGGCCTCGCGCTGCAGGATCTGCGGCGCCGCCATGATGCGCTGCGGCTTCACCTCGGCGGCGAGCACGGCTCGCGCGTGCTCGGACTGATGGCGGAGCCGCCGCCGGTTCCGGTCAGCCTCCATCGGCTGCTGCCGGGGGACGTGGGGACGCAGCGGAATGCGATCGTCACCCGGCTCGCGGTGGGTCTCGATCCCTTGGCCGGCCGGGTGTTGCGGGGCGCCCTGGTGCAGGGCGCGGAGGGCGCGCCCTATCTGCTGCTGGTCGCGCATCGGCTCGTCGCCGATGAGGCCTCGGTCGCCCTTCTGCTGGATGACCTCGGACGCAGCATCGTCACGGGCCGGCGCGCCGGCCTCGGCTACCCGCCGACGCCGTTCGTGCGCTGGATCGAGCGGCTCGCCGCCTATGCCGAGAGCCCCGAGGCCGGCGCACAGAGCGCCACCTGGGATGCGCCCAGCCGACGCGATGCCGCCCGCAGGGCCAGCGGCTCGCCGCCTGAGCCCAGAGCAGTCGGCCACGCCGAGCGTTCCCTCTCCGGGCCCCTGGGCGCGGCCTTCGCTCCGGCCGCGCTCGCAGCGCGCAGGATCACGCCGTTGGAGGCGGTGCTCGCCGCTGTCGCCGGAGCCCTCACGAGCGGGTCCGGCGGCGAGTCCGGCGAAGACCTTCTGATCGACGTCGTCAGCGACGGACGGGCGCCGGTCTTCGACGACCTCGACATGGCCGCGACCGTGGGGAGCTTCAGCCGCCGTATTCCGGTTCTGGTGCAAGCGGGCGATGCGAGCGGCGCGCATGGCCGCCTGGCGCGCGCGAAATCGGCGCTGCGTGCTCTGCCCGATGCCGGGTTGGGCTTCGAATTGCTCGACCGTGATCTTTGCCGCCTGCCGCGCGGCCGTGTGGTGCTGGTCGATGGTCTGGCCGCCGGACCTCGACCCATGCGGGCCATCGCTGCCGCTTTCGACGTGCTGCAGGAGGCGGAGCTTCTGGGCCAGCCGCTGGTTGAGGCGGATGCGTGCGTCACGCTGCGGCTTGAGCGTGCGGCGGAGGGCATCCGCCTGCGCGCCGCCGTCGACGGCGACCCCGTCGCGTTCCTCGATGCGGTTTGCCTCTGGCTGGAGCGGCTGCTGCTCGGCAAGGACGGGCCGCTGACGAACCCGGTACAGACACCGGAGGACTTCCCACTGGCCGGGCTCGACGAGGCCACGCTGCCGGTGGCCCTCGGCGCGGGCGATGACATCGCGGACCTCTACCCGCTGTCGCCCATGCAGGAGAGCATGTTGATCCATGCCTTGACGGCGCCCGGGAGCGAGATCGGCTTCGAGCAGGCGTGCCAGGAGATCGAGGGGCCGCTGCAGGTCGCGGCCTTTATCGCCGCGTGGCAGTCGGCGATGGATCGCCATCCGATTCTCCGCAGCGCCTTCGTCTGGGACGGGCTTCCCCGGCCCTTGCAGCGGGTCCATGCGCGGCTTGCCTTCCCGGCGCACCTCGACGACTGGTCGGACCTGTCGACCGCGGTGCAGGCGGAGCGCCGCGCGGCGCTGCTGGCGGAGGATAGGCGCAGGGGTTTCCGGCTGGACCGGCCACCTCTGCTACGCGCGAGCCTCGTGCGCCTCGCGCCCATGCGCTTCCTGTTCGTCGCCAGCTACCACCACATCCTGCTCGACGGCTGGTGCCTTCCGCAGCTGGAGCGGGAGGTGCGGCAGGCTTATGAGGCTGCGGTGGCCGGGCAGCCGCTCCACGTGCGGGCCAGCCGCCCCTTTTCGGACTATGTCGCGTGGCTGCAGCGCCAGGATCCGTCGGCGTCGCGCCGGTATTTCGCGGGCCTGCTCACAGGCTGGCCCGGGCCTGAGCCGCTGCCGCAGCGGACGCCCGATGCGGGACCCTACCGTCTCGCCGCCCCCCATCCGACGCAGGTTGAACTCGTGTTTCCGGCGGCGGAGGTCTCCCGCCTCGTGCGCTTCGCGCGGTCCGAATGCCTCACCATGGGCGCGCTGCTGCATGCCGCCTGGGGGCTGCTGCTGATGCAGCTTTGCGGGCGGCGCGATGTCGTGTTCGGCACGACCGTCTCGGGCCGTCCGGCCGAATTGCCGGGCGTCGAGACCATGCTCGGGCTTTTCATCAACAACCTGCCGGTGCGGCTCGCCGTGGAACCCGCCATGCCGGCGGCGCGGATGCTGGCGGCGCTTCAAACTCAGCTCATGGAGTTGCGTCAGCACGAGGCCGTCCCGGCGCTCGATATCGAGGCTGCGGCGCCGCCTCTTCATGGCGGACGGCTTTTCGACACTCTCCTGGTGGTCGAGAATCTGCCGTCGTCGCTCGAGGAGTGGGCCGCCTCGCCAACGCTTCGCGTGAGGCTGCTGAGCGCGCCACTCAAGACGGGTTACGCGCTGACTATGGTGGCGATCCCCGGCGATGGCCTCCGTCTCGCCCTCATCTACGACGCGGCGCGGTTCGAGGCTGCGGCCGCCGAGGACATGCTGGCCGAGATGCGGCGTCTGTTGCTGGGCCTCACCGAGGGGCAGCGCCCGGTCGACGCGCTGCTCGCGTCCAGCCCAACCCGGCCGGCCCGGCCGGTCGCGCCGTTGCCGCCGCTGATCGCCGCCGCCGCCGTCGGGATGCCGCCGCGCACCACCGCCGAGGCGCGGGTTGCCGAGATCGTCTGCGATCTCCTTGGCCTGGACGCGATCGGCGTGACCACGGATCTGGTGAGTTGCGGCCTCGCCTCGGTCACCGTCGGGCGGCTTGCCATGCGGCTTCGCGCGGCCTTCGGGCGCGCCGTTCCGCTGACCGTCATCATCGGCCGCGCCACCGTGGCGCAGCTCGCTGATCTGGTCGCGGGCGAGAATGGCAAGGGGCCGGCCGCATCCGAGACCCCCTGGCAGCCGCTGGTGCCCATGGGCGGCGGCACGGCGGCTCGTTCCTTCTACTGCGTCCACCCCATCGCCGGGGATGTCAGCGTCTTCTTCGATCTCGCCCGCGCGCTGGCGCCCACGCGGCGCTTCGTGGCCCTCCAGGCGCCCGGGCTGCGGCGCGGCGATCCCGCGCCCGAAAGCGTGGAGGCTCTCGCCGCACTCTACGTCGACAGGCTGATCGCCGAGGGGGCCGAGCCGATCGATATCGGCGGCTATTCCTTTGGCGGCGTCGTCGCCTTTGAGATCGCACGGCAGATGGCGATGCGGGGGCGGCCGCCCCGTCGCGTCGTCATCATCGACACGCCCGCGCCGGGCGGCGGCGCGGCGGCGGAGGACGACTATACGGATGCGCAATGGCTGTGGCGCATGCTCCGCGTGCGGGAGCGGTTCCATGGCTTCGATCTCGGGCTCACCCTCGCGGAGATCGAGCGGGCGGGCGAAGCCGGCGCATACGCGCTGGTGCTCGGCCGGCTGCGGGAGAGCGGCTTGCTCCCAGAAACGGCCGACGGCGAACTGCTGATGCGCATGGCGGCGGTCGGGCGGCGGCATTACCGCCTCTACCGCGCCTACAGCCCGGCCCCCATCGGGACGCCCGTTGCCGTGGTGCGCGCCGCGACCCTGAACGGCGCCGAGGCCGAGATCGACCGCGCCGGACGGTTTGCCTGTCCCGATCTTGGTTGGGCGGCGCTGACGCGTGGGCCGGTAGCCGTCGCGGTCACGCCCGGCAACCACGTCACGATGATGCGGCCTCCCGATCTCGCGGCTCTCGCCACCACGATCTTAAGGCTTCTGGATCAAACTCTGCCCGCGGCGACCCCAGCCGGCAGTAACACGAGGGGCGGAGCGGACGCATGTCGATAGAGCTGGACTTCGGGCAACAGGGCCTGTCGACCCATGCGCGCGCGAAGCTGCAGCGGCGGCTGGAGCAGGTGCGGCAGTCGTTGGTCGAGATGCTGACGCTCGATCCGGCGCTCGCCAGCCGCCCGATCCTGTTTCACGCGCGTTACGAAACGGTGGATGCGCGCGTGGCGCGTCACCATGCCGCCGACGATCTGATGCAGGACATGCTGGGCGGGGACGTGGCGGGAGCCGCCAGCCAACGCCCGAGCTTCTCGGCGGATGCGGGCACCCTGGAGGTGCGCGTGCCATCCCGGCTGCAGAATCCGGCCGTCATCGAAAGGCTGATGGTGGGCCAGCTTCTGCATGTCGGCCTCAAAATTCCCCCCGGCATCTCGATCCGCTTCCTGCTCGACGGCGTGCTCATGGCCCTCGCCGCGCATGAGGGGCGGCCGCACCGTCGCGGGCGGGTCGATCTGCCGCTGCTGAGCTTCCTCTCCGCGCGGGGTCCGGATGGTGAGCCGCGGGCACTGCAGCCTTTCCTCGGCGGCCATTGTGCGCCCGAGGAACGGCCCGCCTATCTCGCCGTCGCCGCCTCCTTCGTCACTTTCCTGCTGACCCAGTACGGGCCCCAGCGGCTCGGCGTCTTCGCGAGCAACCTCAAGCCGCAGGCGCCGAGCGAAGCCAGCCGCGCCGCCTACGGCAAGCCGTTCCATGCGCTGCAGACGGAATGGGACAGTTGGGCCCATGCGGTGCAGGGACGCCCGCTGAGCGTGCCCGGTTTCGTCGCCAAGGGTCTCGCGCTCTACGTGCGGGAGCGGCGGGAGGCGGTGATCGCGGCGGCGGCCATGCTGCCGCAACTCGTCTATGTGCTGCTGATGCCGGTCGGCCTCAGCATCCTCTTCGACGCGGGCATCCTCAAGGGCGACGCCGCCATCATCACGCGAACCCTGATTTGGCTCGCGCTCGGCTACGCGGTCAGCGCGATCGGCGGCATCGCGCAGGACTACGCCACCTCCATCGCCGCGGCGCGCGCCATGGTCGGGCTCCGCGAGACGCTGTTCGTCAAGACGCAGAAGCTGGCTGACGAGGTGCTGCAGCAGACGGAGAGCGGTCAACTCACCGCAACCTTCTCGAGCGACCTCATGCTGATCGAGACGGTGGTGACGCGCATCCTGCCGAATCTGCTGTTCCGCGTCGCTCTTCTCGTCGGCAGCGTCACCATCGCCTTCGCGATGGAATGGCGTATGGCGCTCGCCGCGATCATCTTCCTGCCCGCCGCCTTCATCGCGCCGCGCGGCCTCGCGCGGATCGCGTCGCGCGCCGCGTACGAGCGCAAGACGGAAGACGCGAAACTTGCAGGTCTGGTGCAGGAGAATGTGGCGCTGAGCCGCCCCATCCGCGTGTTCCAGCTGCAGCAGAACAGGCTGGACGCGTTCCGCGACGTGCTCGGCGACCTCGACCGCATCTCGGAACGCGCGAACATCTTCGCGGCCCTTGCCGGGCGGTTCACCAATATCGGCGCGTCCTTCGTGCAGCTTCTGGTCATCGGCATGGGCGCGGTGCTGTCCGTCCATGGCGTGATTTCGGCCGGCGTCGTCATCGCCTTCATCGGGCTGCTGCTGAACATGGGCGGCGCCATCGCGGTTCTGGCCGACGCAATTCCCCTGCTCATTCAATCCGTCGGCGCGTGGCAGCGCGTGGACATGCTGCTCGACGCCCCGCTCTCGCGTGAGGCGGAAGCGGCCGTGCCCGCAGGCGGCTGGCAGGGCGTGGATAGTTCGATCGCGTTTCAGAACGTCGTCTTCAACTATCGCGGCGGCGAGCCCGTGCTCGACCGCATATCCTTCGAGATCCGGATGGGAGAGGCGGTCGCCTTCGTCGGCCCGAGCGGTTCCGGCAAGAGCACGATCCTCAATCTGATCCAGCGCCATCTCGATGCGACGGACGGGCAAATCCTGTTGGATGGCACGCCGATCGGGGCCATCGCGGGCGTCGATCTCAGGCGGCGGATGGCGACTGTCGCGCAGGAGAATCCGCTCTTCAACCTTTCGGTGCGCGAGAACATCCGCCTCGCCCGCCCGGAGGCGACGGATGAGGACATCGTGGCGGCCGCCCGCGCCGCCGAGATCGACGACGGCATCCGCCATATGCCCCAGGGCTACGACACGCTGGTGGGGGAAGGCGGCGGCCATATGTCGGGCGGCCAGCGTCAGCGGATCGCCATCGCGCGGGCGCTGCTCCGCAATCCCTCGGTGCTCATCCTCGACGAGGCAACCTCGGCGCTCGACCCCGCGAGCCAGAACGCGATCAACGCGACGCTCGCCAAGCTCCGGCCCGGGCGGATGATCCTGGCGGTGACGCATCATCTGAGCGAGGCGGCGGAGATGGATCGGATCGTCGTACTCCGTCAGGGCCGCGTGGCCGAAACCGGCGATCACGCCAGCTTGCTCGCGCGGCGCGGCGTTTATGCCGAGATGTGGGCGAACCAGAACGGCCTCACTATCTCGGACGACGGCCGGACGCTCGGCATCACCCCCGATCGCCTCCGCGCCATCGGCTTCTTCGCCCATCTCCCGCAGGAGCAGTTGGCGGCGCTTGCGGCGGCCATGCAGAGCGCCACGGTCGCGCCGGGCGACATTCTGCTGCGCGAAGGCAAGCGCCCCGACACCTTCTTCATTCTGGTTCGCGGCACCGCTGCGGGCTCCATCCGGGGCCTCGACGGGCGGCAGGCCATCACGCGCCGTCTGCAGCCGGGCGACACATGCGGAGAGTTCGCTCTCCTCCCCGACATGATCCAAGTGGAGACCACAACCGCGAGTTCGGCGTGCGCGGTGCTGACGCTCCGGCGGGACGCATTCCTGCGCGTCTTCCGGGGCGAGGCGGGGCTGCGGGCCGAAACCGAGGCCGCGATCGCCGCCCAGCTTGAAGCCAAGCTCGACCGTCTGGTCGATGGTGCGGCCGGGCCGGGGGGGGCCTTGCGCGAAGCGCAGCGCGAGCCGGTCTGATGACCGTGGACCGGAGGATGCCGGAGGAGTTCGAAAGCCTGCCCGCGATCCTGATGCGGCGCGCGATGGCGGCGGCGGACGGTTGGTCGCTTACCTTCCTGGACGGCGAGCGGGATCTGCGGAGGATCGGCATGCGTCCCTTCGCGGCGGCGGTCTCGGCGGTGGCGCGCCGCATCGCCGCGATCAGCGCGCCGGGCGAGCCCATCCTGCTGCTCTATCCGCCGGGCGCCGATTTCCTCATCGGCATGATGGCCTGTCTCGCGGCCAATCGCCCGGCGGTGCCGATCAACCCGCCGCGCCGCAACCGCCTGATCGAGCGTGTCGACGGCATCCTTGCCGACACCGGCGCGCGCATCGCGCTCACGACCTCGGCGATGCTCGCCGATCAGGGCTGGTGGCGGGAGGCGGATGTGCCGCTCGCGCGTCTCGACTGGCAGGAGACGGACCGCATCGCGGCCGAACCTGTCGCGCCCCCCGAGCCGGTGCAGATCGGGCCGGGCGACACGGCTTTCATTCAATACACCTCAGGGTCCACATCCGCGCCCAAGGGCGTGGTCGTGACCCACGGCAACCTCATCGCGGATCTGCGGCGCATGGCTGAGGTGTGGGACATCGGCACAGCCTCCGTCGTCGTCACATGGCTACCGGCCTTCCATGACCTCGGCTTGATCTTCGGGCTGCTGCAGCCATTGTTCAGCGGATGCGCGACGGTCGCCATGGCGCCGGCCCGGTTTCTGCAGACGCCCGTCCTGTGGCTCGACGCCATCACCCGCTATCGCGGCACGCATACGGCGGGTCCGAGCTTCGCCTACGACGCCTGTCTGCGACGGATCGGCGATGCGGCGCTGGGCGCGCTCGATCTGTCGAGCCTGCGCATGGCCATGAACGCGGCCGAGCCCATCGACCCGGCTGTGCTCGCGGGCTTTGCCGCGCGTTTCGCCGCCTGCGGTTTCTCCGCGGCAGCGATGAGCCCGGCCTATGGCCTCGCGGAGACGACGCTCGCCATCACCGCGATGCCGGTCGGCGCGCCGCCGGTGCTGCTGCATCTCGATGGCGCGGCGCTCGAGGCGAGGGGCCACGCGGTCGAGGTCCCTGCCGGGACGCCCGGCGCGCGGGCGCTGATCGGCTGCGGCCGTCCTCTGCCGGATGCGGCCATCCGCATTGTCGATCCCGTGACGGGCGAGGCGCTTCCCGAGGGCGTGGTGGGCGAAATCTGGGCGAGCGGGCCGACTGTCGCCGCTGGCTACTGGCGCCAGCCCGCCGCAAGTCAGGAGACCTTCGGCGCCCGCCTTCCCAGCGAGGCTGCGGCCTATCTGCGCACCGGCGATCTCGGATTCCTCCGGGGACGGGATCTCGTCGTCACCGGGCGGCTCAAGGACCTCATCATCATCCACGGCGCGAACCACTATCCGCAGGATATCGAGCGGCTGGCCTTTCGCAGCCATGCGGCACTGCGGCCGGATTGCGGCGCGGCCTTTTCGCTGCCTCCAACGAATGGCGACGGCGAGCGGCTGGTCATCGTGCAGGAGGTCGAGCGGGTGCATCGCCGCGATGCGCCCAAGCCAATGATCGACGCGATCCGGGATGCCGTTTGGAACGGGCACGATCTCGCGCCGCATGCGATCGTCCTCATCGAGCCGGGCGCGATTCCGCGAACCTCCAGCGGGAAGATTCGCCGCAGCGCGACGCGGGCCGCCTTGCTCGAGGGCCGCCTGCCGGTGGTCGCTGACTGGGAACTGCCAAAGGCTTCAGCGACGCCGGCTTCACGCATCTCAGCCTCGTCCCCGCCTCCCTCGTCTCCGCCTCCCTCGTCCCCGCCACCTTCGCTGCGCGCCTGGCTGCTGGGCTGGCTGGCCGAGCGGCTGGAACTGCCCGAGGATCGTGTCGAGCTCGATGAATCCTTCGCGAGCCTCGGGCTCGATTCGGTCTGCGCGACGGCGCTCGTGGCCGCGTTGAGCGAGCGGCTCGGCCGGTCCCTGAGCCCGGCGATCGTCTGGGATCATCCGACGCCGAAACGGCTGGCCGCGTTTCTGTCGGATGCGCCGCTCATTCAGCCTGCTATGGCTCCCGCGTCGCGCGGCCGTGACATCGAGGCGCTGCTGGACGACCTGGAAGGGCGCGCGTTCGCGCCCTTCGCGACAAACCGGATCGGCCGGCCCGGTCCATGAACGCCATGCCGCCCGATGCTCTCGCCGAGCGTCTCGGACGTCTGCCGCCGGACCGGTTGGCCCGTCTCGTGCTCGGCCTGCAGGACCGCATCGACGGCTTGCGGGCGCAAATTGACGCGCCGGTCGATGCCCGGATCGGTGCACCGCTCGCGGTCATCGGGATGGCGCTTCGGGTGCCGGGCGCGGCGAGCCCCGCCGCCCTCTGGGACCTGCTCTGCCGCGGCGAGAGCGCCATCGGGCCGGTGCCGGAGGATCGCTGGAGCGGATCGGCGCTCGCGAGGCATGGCGTGCCGCCATTCGGCGGCTTCATCGAGGGGATCGACCGGTTCGACGCGGGCTTTTTCCGCATTCCCCCGGCCGAGGCGGCGGCCATGGACCCTCAGCAGCGCCTTGTGGCGGAGGTTGCGTGGGAGGCTCTGGAGACCGCAGGCTATGCGCTGCCGGAGCGGCGGCCGCGATCGACCGGCGTTTTTCTCGGCCTCAGCACGGACGACTACAAGGCGCGCTTTCTGGGCTGCGATCCGGCGGCCGTCGATCCGCGCCTGGCGACCGGAACCGCGGGCAGCGTCGCGGCCGGGCGGCTCTCCTACCTCTTCGATCTCACCGGCCCGGCTCTCGCCGTGGACACGGCCTGTTCCTCGTCACTGGTCGCGGCCCATCTCGCCTGCCGCAGCCTGCGCGCGCGGGACTGCGACATGGCGCTCGCCGGCGGCGTCGGGCTGCTCATTGCCCCGGAGCTGACCGTCGCCTTCTCCAAGCTCGGCATGCTGAGCCCGATGGGCCGTTGCGCGACCTTCATGGAGGCGGCGGACGGCTATGTCCGGGGCGAAGGCGCGGTGATCCTGGTGCTCAGGCGGCTCGATGACGCGACGCGCGACGGTGACGCCGTGCTCGCCGTCATCCGGGGCTCGGCCGTCAACCAGGATGGGCGCAGCAACGGCCTGACCGCGCCGAACGGCACGGCGCAGCGGGCGGCGATCGCGGCGGCGTTGGCCGATGCGGGGCTCAGTGCCGCAGAGGTCGATGGCGTCGAGTGTCATGGCACGGCGACACCCCTCGGCGACCCGGTCGAGGTGGAGGCGCTGGCGGCGGCCTACGGCGCGGGCCGGGCTCCCGAGGCTCCGCTGCTGCTGGGGTCGATCAAAGCCAATATCGGCCATCTGGAGGCGGCGGCGGGGGCGGCGGGTCTTGCCAAGGCCGTGCTGTGCCTGATGCACGGCGCGATGCCGCCGCAGCCGGAGCTGGGGCCGCTCAACCCCCGGCTCGACTGGCCCAGGCTGCCGCTGCGGGTGTCTGACGGGCGGCGAGCCCTGGGCGCCGGCGGGCGTCCGGCGCGGCTCGGCGTCAGCAGCTTCGGCTTCTCCGGGACCAACGCCCATTTGGTGCTGGAAGCCGCGCCAGGGATGGCGCCCGCGGCGGACCGGCTCGGTGCCGTCCATCTCGTCGCCCTCTCTGCGCCGTCACAGAGCGCCCTGATCGCGCTCGCCGCGCGCGCGGCAACCGCGCTTGCCGTGCCGGGCGCGCCCATCGCCGCGCTTGCCGGCGGCCTCGTCCGTGACCGGCGCCCTTACCCGCTGCGCTGCGCGGCGGCCGGGACCGATGGCGCGGCGCTTGGGCATGCTCTGCGCGCGGCGGCCGAGGCTCTGGCTGATACCTGCGGCGCGCCGCCGCGCATCGCCTTTCTCTGCACCGGTCAAGGCAGCCAGTGGCCAGGGATGGGCCGAGCGCTGGCGCGGCAGGAGCCCGTCTTCCGCGCCGCGACCGAGGAATGCGACGCGCTCTTCCGTCCGGAACTCGGCGCGTCCCTGCAATCGCTGATGTGGTCCGAGGATGGGAAGCTCGACCAAACCGGCGTCGCCCAGCCGGCGCTTTTCACGCTGCAATATGCGCTGGGGCGCCTATGGCGGCATTGGGGACTGCGCGCCGATGTCATGCTCGGGCACAGCATCGGCGAATATGCCGCGGCCTGCCTCGCGGGCGTCATCGATCTGGCGGATGCCGCGCGGCTCGTCGCGATCCGGGGCCGTCTGATGCAGGGGCTGCCGACGGGTGGCGGCATGATGGCCCTCGCGGTCTCGGAGGCTGAACTGCAGCCCTGGCTCGCCGGGCATCCGGCGCTCGACCTCGCCGCCGTGAATGCGGCGCGATCCGTGGTGATCGCGGGACCGCTGGCCGACCTCGCGGCCTTCGCCGCAGGGCATCCCGAAGCCGGCGCCCAGTTGCTGCGTGTCTCGCACGCCTTCCACAGCCGGGCGATGGAGCCCATTCTCGGCGCCTTCGCCGAAGCGGCGGCGCGCGTCAGCTGGCATCCGGCGGAGGTCCCGCTGATCTCGTCGCTCACCGGCTGCCGGGCTGAGGCGCAGATGGCGGGGCCCGATTACTGGGTGCGGCAAATCCCTGGCCGGGTGCGGTTCGCCGATGCCGTGCGGGCGCTGATCGCCGAAGGCGTTGACGGAGCGGTCGAGCTTGGGCCGCGCCCGGTGCTGCTCGGTTTGGTCGACCAGCCCAGGATCCTGCGGCTCCCGTCGCTGCGGGCGGGGGAGGATACGAACGCCACGATCCTGGGCAGCCTCGGCGCGCTGTTCTCGGCGGGCGCGGCGGTCGATTGGCACGCGGTTCACGGGCCGCGCGCCGGGGTCGCCTGCTTCGCGCCGGCCACGCCCTTCGAGCGGGTGCGGCACTGGATCGACGCGCCGAACGCGGTCGCGGCTGCACCGCCGACGCCGTCCGCCGCGCTGCCAGAGATCGAAACATCGGCCCCGCTGCCGGTGGCTGCCGCGGGCATCGCGACCGAGGACGCGATCCGCGCCATCCTGGCCGAGGCGATGCAACTGCCCGTGACCGCGATCGAGCCGGCCACGCCCTTCGTTTCGCTCGGCGCGGATTCGCTGATCCTCACCCAGGTCGCGGCGCGGATCGAGCGCCGGTTCGGCATCGCCGTGCCGCGACGGGATCTCTTCACCACGCTGAACACGGCCGCGGCTCTGCACCGGCATGTCGCTGCCGCGCGTCCCGCTGCCCCACCCGGAACGGCGCCCAACATGGCGCGCGACATGGCGCCCGACACTAAGCCCGACACTAAGCCCGACACTAAGCCCGACACTAAGCCCGACATGGCGCCCGACGTGGCGCGCGAAATGGGTTTGGGCGCCGTGGCCCCGACCGCCGAGGCGCATATCGCGCGCCTCACCCAGCGGCTGCGAGACCGCATGCCGGGTTCCCGCCGCAGCCGCGACGAAAGCACCGCGCGGCTTGCCGACAGCCGGGGCAGCGCCGGCTACCGGCCCGCCCTGCGCGGCCTGCTCGCGCCCCTGGTGGGCGACCGGGCGGAGGGCGCCCGCATCTGGGATGTCGACGGACGGGAATATGTCGACATCACCATGGGCTTCGGCGTGCAGCTCTATGGCCATGCGGCGCCCTTCATCACCGAGGCGATCCAGGCTCAGCTTGGCCGCGGCCTGCAACTCGGGCCTCAGGCGCGGCTCGCCGGGGAGGCGGCGCGGCGGCTCCACCGCTTGACCGGGGTCGAGCGCGTGGCCTTCTGCAACTCCGGCACCGAGGCGGTGATGACGGCGCTTCGCCTTGCCCGGCTGGCGACGGGGCGGGCCAAGGTCGCGCTCTTCGCGGGTTCCTATCACGGGCATTTCGACGGCGTCCTGGGCGAGTCCCCCGGTACGCCGCCGAGCTTCGCGCGCGATCTTCTCGTGCTCGACTACGCGGACGCGGAGGGCACGCTGGCTGCGCTCGACCGGCATCGGACGGAGCTTGCGGCGGTGCTGGTGGAGCCGGTGCAGAGCCGCCGTCCGGGGCTGCAGCCGCTCGGCTTCCTCCGCCGGTTGAGGGACTGGACGGCGCGAGAAGGGGTTGCTCTGATTTTCGACGAGGTCCTGCTGGGATTTCGCATCGCGCTCGGTGGCGCTCAGGCCTGGTCCGGGGTCGAGGCCGATCTCGTCACCTACGGCAAGATCATCGGCGGCGGGCTGCCGATCGGCGCGGTCGGTGGGCGGCGGGCCTTCATGGACAGGCTGGATGGCGGTCCCTGGGCGCTGGGGGACGGCGGCCCCGAGGGGGCGACGATCTTCTTCGCCGGGACCTTCAACAAGAACCCCCTCGGCATGGCGGCGGCGGTCGCCGTGCTGGAACGGCTGGAGCGGGATGGGCCGGGGCTGCAGGTGGCGTTGAACCAGCGGACGGCGGCGCTGACGCGGCGGCTGAACGCGGCGCTGGCGGCGCGGACGGGGGCGATGCGGGTGGATACCGCCGCCTCCCTGTTCCGCTTCATCGGCGCGCCCGATCTGTTCTACCACCACCTGCTCGACCAGGGCGTCTATGTCTGGGAGGGGCGCACCTGCTTTCTGTCGACGCGCCACAGCGACGCCGATCTCGACGCGATCGTCGCGGCGGTCGCGGCCAGTGCCGACGCGCTGGCTGGCGACGGCCTGCTGCCCGGCCGCCCGTCCGCGCTGGTGCAGGCGTCCGCCATCGCCGAGCCGGAGGCGGATAGCCTGCCGCTGACGCCCGGCCAGCACGGGCTGTGGCTCGCCTGCCAGATGAGCGAGGCGGCATCGGCGGCCTTCAATCAGAGCCTTCAGCTGACCTTCGCGGCGCCGCTTGACCGTGCCGCGCTGGCGGGGGCGCTGAGCGCGCTTCTCGGCCGCCACGCCAATCTGCGGGCAAAGGTCCTGCCGGATGGCCAGGGCCTGCGCATCGCGCCGGGCGGGGCGGTCGCCATCGAGACGCTGGGCGCCGACGACGGAGCGGCGGCGCGGAACTTCTGCTGGCGGCCCTTCGATCTTGCCCGCGACCAGCCTCTCCGGGCCGCCGTCGCGGAGAGCGGCGGCGGGACGCGTCTTACCCTCGTCATGCCGCATCTCCTCACCGACGGCTGGTCGATGGCGGTGATCCTGGCCGATCTCGCGGCGCTCTATCGCGCTCAGCGGGCAGGTGAGGCGGCCCTGCTCTCGGCGCCGGACGATCCGGCCGCCTACGCCCGTCTGGTGGCGTCCTCCGGACCCGACCCCATCCTCGCGGCGGCTTGGCTGGCCCTGTTCACCCCGCCGCCCGCACCGCTGAACCTGCCGACGGCGCGGCCGCGCCCGCCCGCGCAGAGCTTCGCCGGTGGCCGCGTGATCCGCCGCCTCGGCGGGCGGCTCCTGCGGGCGCTGCGGACCCTCTGCGGCACCGAGGGCGTGGGGCTATTCGCCGCCGGTCTCGCCGCGTTCGGGCTGCTGCTCGGGCGGCTTGCGCGCACGGAGGATCTGGCGATCGGCGTGCTCTCGGCGGGGCAACCGCTGCACGGCATGCCGAACCTCGTCGGCTACTACGCGAGCCTCCTGCCCATCCGCATCGCCCTCGACCGCCGCGCCTCCACGGCCGCGCTGCGCGCCACCTGTCAGGCGGCGCTGGATGCGGCGCTCGACGGGCAGGGCCATCCCTTCGCGGAGCTTGTCCGCGCGCTTGGGCTGCCGCGCGATCCCTCACGCCCGCCGCTCGTTTCGGTCGCCTTCAACCTCGACCGGCTGGAGCCGCTCCCCGACTTCGGCGTGCCCGTCACCGTGGAGGCGAACGGCCACGGCGCGGTCCGCTGGGACCTGTTCTTCAATCTCGTCGAAGACGCCGAGGGGATGACGCTGCAGGCGGATTATGCCCTGACGCTCTTCGATACGGCGCAGATCGAGGCCTGGGCCGACGCTTTCATTGCGCTCCTCGATGAATTCGCGGCGGCGCCGGAGACACGGCAGATCCATCCGCTGCTGATCGAGCGCATCATCGCCCATGCCTCCGATCGCCCCGGCCTCGTCGCGGTCGAGGACGGGAGCCGCGCGCTGACCTATGGCGCGCTGGTGCATGAAGCGGATGCCCTCGCCGGCCGCATGCAGGCAGCGGGCGTGGGGCTGGGGCAGATCGTGGCGGCCGACCTCGGCCGCAGCGTCGATATGATCGTCGCGATGCTGGCGAGCTGGCGTCTCGGCGCTGTCTTCATGCCGCTCGAGCCCACGCATCCCTTGGCCTATCGCCGGAGCCTCATCGCTGAAGCCGGCGCGGCTTGGAGCCTGCTCGGAGCCGACGGGCCCCAGGGCGGCATCGGCATCGCCCCCGAGCCACCCTTCGCGCGCCCCGAACCGACGGACGCGCGCCCGGCTGCGCCAGCCGCCGGGCGGATCGCCTATCTTCTGCATACCTCGGGCTCGACCGGCGCGCCCAAGGGCGTGTGCGTCAGCCATGGGGCGGTCGCCGCCTATGCGGCGGCGGTGGTCGAGCGGCTCGACGTGCCGGACGGTACGCTCTGGCGTTTCGGCGTGGTGTCCTCGCTCGCCGCCGATCTGGGCTACACGGCGCTTTTCGGCGCGCTCTGGACGGGCGGCTGTGTCCGCATCTTCCGGCAGGCGGAGATGCGCGATCCCGCGAGCTTCGCCGCCGCCATGACCGCTGCCCGGGTCGATCTGCTGAAGATCGTGCCGACGCATCTCGCGGCCTTGCTCGACTGGCCGGAGCCTCAAGACATCCTGCCGCGCCATCGTCTGGTGCTGGGCGGGGACGCCGCGTCCTGGCCACTGGTCGAGCGGATCTGGACGCTCGCGCCCGAGTGCCGCGTCTTCAACCATTACGGCCCCAGCGAGACGACGGTCGGCGTCACTGCCATCGAACTCACGCCGTCGCTGCGCGGGCGGTCGCCCGGCAGCGTGCCGCTCGGCACCCCGCTTACCCATGCGCGGATCACGATCGACGCGCGGCCGGGCGAGGCGAGCGGCGAGATCGTCATCGGCGGCGCGGGCGTCGGCGGCTACCACGGCAGGCCGGAGGAGGAAGCCAGGCGGTTTTGCACCGATGCGCTGGGGCCCCTCGGCGCGCGGCTCTATCGTACTGGCGACCTCGGCCGGTTGACGGAGGATGGGCTGCTGCTCTTCCTCGGGCGGCTGGACGACGAGGTGAAGATTCGCGGCCATCGCGTGGCGCCCGGCTTCGTCGCCGGGCGGTTGCGGGAGTATCCGGGCGTGCGGGACTGCGTGGTGCTGGCGGGCGTGCAGGCGCATGGCGCGCCGAGCCTTTGCGCTCATGTCGTGCTCGCCGATGGGGCCGATCTCGTGGGGCTGCGCGTCTGGGCGGCGGCGACGCTGCCGGCGGCTATGGTGCCGGATCGTTTTCTGGCGGTCGCGGCGCTGCCTCTCACTGCCAACGGCAAGGTCGATCGGGATCGTCTGCATGCCGCCGCACCCGATCCCGCGCGGCCGGTTGGGCAAGCGGCGCGGCTGCTGGCGCTGTGGCGGGAGGTTCTCGCCGAGCCGGAGGCGGGGCCCGACGACGACTTTTTCGCGCTCGGCGGCGATTCGATCATGGCAATCCGCCTTGCCGGGCGTGCCCGGGCGGCGGGTCTGCGCTTCAGCGCCCAGTCGCTGTTCGAGCACCCGACGGTCAACCGTCTGCTGGCCGAAGGGATTGCCGCCGATCAACCGGCCGAGGCTCCGCCGCCGATCACGGTCGCGGGGCCGATCCCGCTGTCGGTTCCGCTATCGCCGGTGCAGCGCGACTTTTTCGCGCTCGGCCTGCCGAAGCCGAACCACTGGTGCATGAGCGCGGTCCTGAGGCTCGGCGGCCGGCCCGCGGTCGATGCGGTGGGGCGCGCCCTTCGCGCGGTCGCCGGTCGCCATGCCGGGTTCCGGCTGCGGTTTCGGCCGAACAAGCGCGGCGACATGGTCCAGACCTGCGCGCAGAACGCGGCCATCGCCGATCCCGCCCGGCTCGATCAACTGGGGCTCGATCCCTTCGCCCGTCGCGTGCAGGAGGATGCGGCGACGGTTAAGGCCATGGCGCATCTCGATATCGCGCAGGGGCCACTGCTCGCATCGGTGCTGCTCGACCGCGGAGCCGGGACGGCGTCGGCCCTGCTCGTCGTGGTCCACCACCTCGTCTTCGACGCCATCTCCTGGCGCGTCCTCGCCGAGGAACTCACCGCTCATCTTGCTGGCGCGCCGCTGCCGGCGGCGGGCATCGGCTTCGACCTCTGGTGCCGCGCGCTGGCCCGCCACGCGACGCGGGCGGCACCACAAGCCCCCTTCTGGCGGCGGACCGAGGCCGCGATCGTCCCCATCCTGCCGCGTCTTCGCGACCGCCCGGATGCCAACCTGGAAGGGCTCGTCAGGCAGCACCGGCTCCGCTGGTCCGCCGAGGACACCGCCGGGCTGAAACGCGCGGCGGCGGAGGCGGGCGCCGGGTTGCATGACGTGGTGCTGGCGGCACTCGCGGCGGCTCTGCAACCGGCGGGCGGCGCGGTCGTCATCGATGTCGAGGGGCATGGGCGCGTGCCGATCGAAGCGGATCTCGCGACCGAACAGGCGATCGGCTGGTTCACCACCCATGCGCCGCTGGCGCTCGATCTCCATCCCGGTGTCGCGCCGCGGCGGCAGCTCGAAGCGGTCCACGAGGCTTGGCGCGATCTGCCGGAGAGCGGGCTCGGCTACGGCGTGCTCCGCGCGATGGCGGCGACCGAGGGGCTCGGCCGCGACCCCGAGGTCTCCTTCAACTTCCTGGGCGCGCTCGACAGCGATGCGGCCTCGCCCTTCGAGCGTTTCGGCGCGGCGGGGGAGCGCGATCCCGTTGCACCGCGCCGCCATCTTCTGGTGGTCGAGGCCTTCACCTCTGCCGGCGCGCTCACGGTCGAGCTTCTCTACCCGCAGGAACTCGTGGATGGGGCCGCGATCGCCGCCATCGCCGACCGCATGTCGGCTTGGTGCGAGCGCCTGCTGCAGCCACAGCTACAGCTACAGCCACGCGGGGCCGCGGGTCTCATGCTGGACAAGGACGACCTTCAGGCGCTCAGCGAGAGGCTGGGTCTATGACGGGCAGGCGCGCGCTTTTCGGCGTGATGTCGGGCCAGACTTCCTGCACGTGGCGCAGGCAGTCCGCCTTTGCCCCGGTGAAGCCGGCATCGTGCCAGCCGGCAGGAACCGCGAGATGCGCGGGCCATAGCGAGTGCTGGTCTTCATCGTTCCGTACCACGCGATACGGCGGCTCACCCAGATCGGACATGGCTCATCCTATAATTTCGATACCGCAAGAAAATGCCGCCTCCGCCGCTTGCGGTCAATGGAGCGGTCAGTGGGTTGGCGATCGGCTCAGGGAACGAGGGCGCCGTCATGCAGCGTGAGGGCAGCGCGCATGCCTGCACGATGAGCGCGGATGATCGCGCGCGCTTCGCGCAAGACGGCGCGGTCGTGCTGCGGCGCGCGGTGACGGCGGATTGGATCGCGGCTCTGCGCGATGGCGTCGAGCGCAACATCCGCGAGCCGGGGCCGTTCTTTCGCTGTCTTTCGCAGCCGGGGCAGCCGGGTGGTTTCATGACCGACATGTGGAGCCGGGCGCAAATCCCTGAGTTCGAGTCCTATGTGACGCAGTCGGGCATCGCGACGCTGGCGGCGTCCGCGCTCGGCGAGCCCCAAGCGCGGCTGCTGCAAGATACCTGGTTCGCGAAGCGCGCGGGCACCGTCGAACCCACGCCCTGGCACCATGACACCGTCATCTTCGGCCCGTTTCTATCCATCTGGGTCGCGCTCGATCCCATACCGCGCGTGGCATCGCTGGAATTCGTTCGCGGTTCGCATCTTTGGAACCGTTACTTCATGCCTCCCAGCTATTTTGAGGGTGACGCCAGCACGTCGGCGCTGCGCGAAACGGAGCGATATTATTTGGATTATCATAAGCAGGAGGCGGCTCGCGGCACCGCCGTCGCGGAAGCAAGCCGGTTCGAGCCGACCCCCGATATCGAAGCCGATCGCGCCGACTACGACATCATCGGCTGGGAGATGGCAGCCGGCGACTGCATTCTTTTCGATGCGCTCACCCTACATGGCGCGGCGGGGAACCCGAGCGAGCGCGATGCGCGGCGCTTCGTCACCCGCTGGGTGGGCTCCGGCGCCGTGCTGGCGCCGCATGGCGAGGCCATGATCGGTGTGCTGCGCGGGCGGGGCTTCGCGGTGCCCTTCGCCGTGGGCGAGCCCATCGGCGGCAGCCTGTTCCCGTTGCTGCCGTGAGGCGCGCACGCACTCTCTCTCGCCGGCACGCCCGCGCGGGGTGGGCCGCCATCGCGCTCGCGCTCGCCATCCTGCTGACAGTAAGCGGTTGCAAGCCACAGCATGCCGCGGCCCTGGCCGCGCCGCGCGCCCCCCCGCAGGTGGGCGTCGTCACCATCCATCCGCAACCGATCATGCTGACGACGGAGTTGCCGGGCCGCACCGTGCCCTTCCGCATCGCCGATGTGCGGCCGCAGGTCGCCGGGCTCATCGTCTCGCGCCCATTCACCGAGGGCGACGACGTGGCGGCCGGGCAGGCGCTCTACCGCATCGACCCCGCGCCCTATCAGGCGGCGCTCGACAGCGCGCGGGCGGCGGTCGCCAAGGCCCGGGCAAGCGTGACATCCGCGCGGCTCACGGTGGCGCGCGACCGCCCGCTGGTGCAGGCGCTCGCCGTCAGCCGCGAGAACCTCGACAATGACCTGGCGACCGAACAGCAGGACGAGGCGGATGTCGCCTCGGCCCTGGCCTCTGTCGAGACGGCCGATATCAACCTCGCCCGCACGGCGGTCAATTCGCCGATCTCCGGCCGCTCCGGCCGCTCCGCCGTGACCGAGGGGGCGCTCGTCACCGCCGACCAGACAACCGTCCTCGTCACCGTCACGCAGCTCGACCCGATCTATGTCGATGTGACGCAGCCCGTCACGGTGCTGCTGCGGCTTAAGCGCGAGCTTCGCGCCGGCCTCCTGAAACGCGCGGGGCCCGGCGAGGCGGA